>JAYODW010000034.1:23627-33947 GCA_038116745.1 Gammaproteobacteria bacterium | reverse complement strand
GCGGGTCTTCCGGCAGCAAGCCTGGGCCAGGCCAGTTGTCGTCGACGTAGCGGACAATGTCCATGGACTCGATATGCAGGACGCCGTCGTGCACCAGCGCCGGTACCACCATGTGCGGATGGATAGCCGCGTACTGCGGCGTGATGTGATCTTTCCTGATCAGAGACACGTGCCGGCTGACCCACTTGCCCGGCTCGCCCGCGCAATCCTGCGGGCGCTCGGAATCAAACTTCACTTCCCGGCCACGCGTCAGGCCACGTTCAGCCAGCGCAAAGCGGACGCGTTGCGCACAGGGCGCCGCTTCGAAATGGAAAAGATGCACCCCCTCCAGTCGGGCAATCAGCGCGCTCCTGGGGTTCGAAACAATTGCCATAGCCGGGCTCCACAGATCGGATCGCGATCGAATCCTACCCGTCCATGTATTTTTGCTCTATTCGGCACTGAATAAGTTCAGGAAGACGTACGAACAGCGTCATCAGCTTAAGGATGCCGTGCTCAGCGCCGTGACCGCTCCGTCTTCAGCGGGTGATGGCAGCTTTTATCGTGCGTCGGAGTAGTTTGCTTTTCGAAGAACGCCGGACAGGCGACGTTTCGACCCAAACGTTCAGGCTTCTGACGTTAATCCGCGCGGTCAGCCCAGGCAGGCATCCAGGCTGTCGAGATCATCCATGGCTGTCGCGACCCGGATCACCAGCTCACGCGTCTGGTCGACCGGCTGCATCGCAGGAAGAAGCGGTGAATGACACAGGGTGATAGTCCACATCCACAGCGCGTGAAGCATCTGCCGGCGGTATTCGTCCCAGACCCGGTTCGCGTCCTGGGCAACACCGGTGACAGCCTCGAGCTGCGCCGCATAGCGCTGTACCAGCTCACGTTCCCAGGCGCGGCGCTCATCGGACAGCAGTGCCGTGGCCAGCAGGTAAGCCAGATCGCGCGAACCGTGCCCGCGCGCCACGCACTGCCAGTCGCACAGCCCGACCTGGCCTGCCCCGGTCTGGTACCAGTTACCGATATGTACATCCGAATGCAGCAGACCCTGCGGTCCCTGTTCATGGACCGCCGCCGCACGCTCCGTTGCCGGCCACACTTGCGCCGCGCGCCGCACAACCGATGGCGGCAGCGCATCGGCCAGCTGCCGGATGGCGACCCCGGTGTAATGCTCGGTTTTCATCTTGCGCGCACCGATCCGGTACCAGTCGGCAAAGTTGGCCAGCCAGCGATGCGCTGCCGCCAGGCCGGGATCCGCGTACCAACGACCGTGCAGTGCGGCCAGCAGGTCCACCATTCCCTCCGCCATCTCGCGGGTGACGTGGGTGCGAAAATCGAGAAAGCGCGCCCCGCGGGTCGTGGCGATATCCTCGATCACGTTGATCCCGGCCAGCGAGCGCCGATCGAACGCGCTGTGGTAACCAATCGGGCTCTCAATCTCGAGCGCCGGTCTGAGCTCAAGATAAAACCGTCCCTCGGCCCGCGCGGTACCGTTGTAGCCGCCGATCATCCGGGTGACCACGGTTGGCAGAGACTTGGTGAAAACATTGGCCGGCAGCCCGGCGTCACGTCCTGCGTCGTTCCAGTCCAGTGCGAAGCAATGCCGGAAGTGTGTGCCGTTGGAACCTGACACGCAGCGAACGGACTTGAGCACGGCATTAGGCACATCGGCGGCCAGCACCGCCTGCCACCACGCTGGCGTGATGTCATCCACCGAGCCGGGCACATCCTCGCGCGTCACGGCAGGGCGCCGCCATAAACGCTCGCGCGCGACACGCAGCGCCGTGCGCGCTGCCACCCAGGGCACAGTGTCAGTCAGTCCCGTCATCGGAGATCTGCCTAACCTGCGAGCACGTATTCGCTCAGATCGGGCGCGCGCATGTCCTCGAGGAAGCGCTCAAGCCCCCAGGGCCACAGAATCGGCTGACCGTTCTTGTCGAGATACCAGCTGCGACAGCCGCTGACCCACACGGTATTGCTCATCGCCCCGCGCACGGCTGCATTGAATGCTGCACAGGCTTCCTCACGCGGCTGCAGGCGGGTGCAGCGCCCCTGCCGAATTTCTTCAACCAGCGCGAGGATGTAGCGGATCTGCTCTTCGGCCACCATGATCAGCGAGAAATTGCCGATCGGGCTGTTGGGCCCAATCATCATGAACAGGTTCGGGAAGCCCGGCAGGCTCATGCTCCGATGGGCGTAGAGCCCGTCCTTCCACGCCTCGTCCACGGTCACCCCGTTGACACCGCTGATCTGCACCCCGCGAATGAAGCGGTGTGCATCAAACCCGGTGGCGTAGACCAGCACGTCGAGCTCATGCAGACGCCCATCCGTGGTGCGGATCCCCCGCGCCTCTATCGCCTGGATCGACGTGGTCACCAGCTCAGCGTTATCACGCTGGATCGCCGCGTAGAAATTTTCCGACATGATCAGCCGCTTGCACGCGACCGCGTAATCCGGCGTCAGACGGGCGCGCAGCTCGGGGTCGTGGACGTTGTCCTCGAGATTGCGTCGACAGGCGTCGGCGATCTTCTGCATCTGCTCTGCGTCTCCCACCACTGCACGCGCGATGGTGGTGCGGATCCGCTCGGAAAACGCGTGATAGGAATCTGCCAGCAGCTCCGGTTCGGCGCGGAACCGCGCTTTCTCCTCGTCGCTGTAGGCAGGATTGGGGATCGGCAGGATCCACTGCGGCGTGCGCTGGAACAGCGACAAGGAACCCACGCGGTCGATGACCGCAGGTGTGATCTGGATGGCCGTCGAACCAGTGCCGATGATTCCGACCCGCTTACCCTCAAGCGGTACGTCGTGATCCCAACGCGCGGTGTGAAACTGCGGACCGTCGAAGCTACCGACCCCGGGAATCTCGGGCCAGATAGGGTGATGCAGCACGCCGGTGGCCATGATCACCACGTCGCACTCGACCGCTTCCCCGTCGGCGAACGTCAGCGCCCATTGCTCACCCTGCCAGGCCGCGCGCTGCAGCTCTTTGCCGAGCCGCAGGTACGGGGCCAGGGCGTAACGCTCGCTGATGCCCTCGAAGTAACCCTGAATCTCCGGGCCCGGGGAAAACAGATGGCTCCACTCGGGATTCAGCGCGAACGAGTAGCAGTAGTGCTGCGAGGGCACGTCGCAGGTCAGGCCGGGATAGGTGTTATCGCGCCAGGTGCCCCCTACCCGCTCGGCTTTTTCGTAGATAGTGAAATTATCGTAGCCGGCTTCGACCAGCTTGATACCGGCCAGCAGGCCGGACATGCCGGCACCGATGACGGCGATGCGGGGAGCAGTGCTCTGCTTGGCGTTCAATGGGCTGTCCTCAGTCGTCGTTTCAGTGGTATCCGGCTTCAGCCGTCAAAGGCGTCCAGCGCATCGAGATCGTCGATGGCGACCGTGATACGTCGGATGAATTCAAGCGAGGTCTCCGGCGGCTGCATTTTCGGCGCATCCGGCGGCTGCCCCAGCGTACCGGACCACCACGCCAGCGCAGCAAACAGCTGCTGTCGGTAGCGCCTGAAGGTGATGTCGAAATCGAGCTGCGGTCCGCCGCGCGCAGCGAACTCCTCGATGTAATAGGCCAGCAGGTCGCGCTCCCAGTCGCGCCGTTTCTCCGGCGGGACCGCTGTCGAGATGCAGTAGGCCAGGTCACGGCTTCCGTTGCCCTGCGCCGAGTTCTGCCAGTCGTTGATGCCCATCTCCCCGTCAGGGCGGACGTACCAGTTTTTCAGATGCACATCGTTGTGCGTCATGCCACGCGGCATTTCGCTGTGCAGGTCAACGCAGGCCAGGGTAGCCGGCCACACCTCAGGCTCGCGCGCGAACAGGCGCGTCGGCACGACGGCCTCGGCCTGCGTGAAGCCGCGGATGCACGCGTCTTCAAACCCCGCCTCGAACGCGATGATGCGGAAGAAAGTTTCCCACTTGGAAAACATGCCGAGCTCAGTCTCCAGCGCCGGGCTCTCGTAGAAAGAGCTGTGCAGCTGCGCGAGCAGGCGCATCTGGCTCTGGCAGTGCTCGAACGTGAGCGCAGTGTCGATAGTGTTGAACGACACCTCGTCAGACAGGTCTTTAAGAATGACGATGGAATTCAGCGTGTGCGGGTCGTAGCGCGCGAACAGCGGCGGCGGTGCGATTACCCCGACTTTCGGATAGAGCACGTTATAGAAATCGACCTCGGCCTGGACGCCACCTGCCATGCCGAGCATGTAGCGCGACTCGAGGCTCTGCGTGCCCTTACAGAACAGTTTTGACGTCAGGCCGGCGGCGCGGCCTGCCGCATTCCACTCGACCTCGATGCGCCGACGGTTGGAGGTGCCGTCATCGCGCGGCCCCAGGGTATAGGCGAGCACCTCGGCACCGGGTACCGCCGCTCCGAGCACCGCGCTCAGCCACTCATTGGTGATCGACTCGTAGGTCGGCGGCATATCGGCGGCAGTTCTGGGCACGATCGGGCTGGCCTGCTCAGCCTCAAAGCGCTGACGGATCTCATCAAAGGTAATCGTCATAAGAAAATGTCCTCAGGCGAAGGAAACAGAGTCAGAAAGCGGCGTAGGGCCACCGTCCATGGCGTACGCGACTTCCAGGCCGCGGCAGGGCGCGTATGTTAACGCAGTGCCTGCTGGCGTCCGCTGGCTGACGACGCACGACACGGCAGGAACGGCGCGACAATCGCTTTATTCACCCTGCTGCGAAGGCTAAAGTAGCGCCCCTGTTCGCACACCGATTTCAGGAGCTACCGATGAGTGTGACCGTTCTCTACGACGAGCGGGTGACCACCGCCGACACTGCGCGTGTCGTCGGCGACCACCTCTGGCTCGCACCCGCTGAGCTCGAAGCCGCGACCGGCTGGAAGCTCGAAACTGAAGGCCTGTGCCGCGGCGACGCCTGCGTGCGCGTTGATGACACCTGGCTGAACAATGGCAACATCGACCTGACCGCGTTCGCCCGTCACATGGGACAGCCCCAGGTGCGCGATGCTGACGGCGAAGCCTGGGCCTACGGCGACAGCGTCAATGCCCGCCGGGAAACCATTGATTCCACCCTGGCCCCGGACTTCACCCTGCCCGACATGGACGGCCGCATGCATTCGCTGTCCGATTTTCGCGGCAAGAAGGTGTTCATGTTCTCCTGGGGGTCTTACTGAGGCTGCACCTTTGACTTGCCCGTGTGGCAGGTTATCTATGAAGAGCTGCGTGGCGAAGGCCTTGAAATCATCGCCGTAGCATTCGACACGGGCGGTAAAGCTGCCGTCCAGACCGGGATCTGCGCCACCGATATTGCTGAGCGCCCCACGGTACTGCAGGGCCTCATGGGCTGGGATGACGATCTGTGGAGCCGTCAGGCACCGCCGAGCTACACGTGTCTGATCGATGAGGCACATGTCGTGGCCAACCTTTACGGCATGACCAACGTGCCGCAGAGCGTATGGATCGATGAGGAAGGGCGCATCGTCCGTCCCGCTGAATCTGCCGGCTGCATCGACATGGTGCAGCATATGAACCGGGAGACCTTTGAACTGCCGGACCACGCCATTGCCGCAGGCGCCACGGCGCGCGGCGCCTATGTCGAAGCCCTGCGCAGCTGGGTACGCCAAGGCGCGGGAAGCCCGTACGTGTTGCCTGCCGATGAGGTGAAGAAGCGTATGCGCGGGCCGAGTGAAACCGATGCCGTAGCCGCGACCCAGGTCCGTCTCGGGCGTCACCTGTACGCGCAGGGCAAACTCGAGGAGGCCAAAGCGCACTTCAATGAAGCGGTGCGCCTGTGTCCCGACAGCTGGAACTATCGTCGTCAGTCGATGATGCTGGATCCGGAATCCATCGGTCAGCTAAACGGTGGCCCGGACTTCTGGGCAGCGGTCGATGCCCTCGGCGAGGGTGAAGCCTACTACCCGCCGGCTGATCTGACCCCGGTCCGCTGAAGAACTGCTGCACACAGACGTCGGCGCCGCTGCCGCCGACGTCTCTCTTACACCCGATAAGCGTCGAGCTCCCCTGCCCGGTACATCTCCACCAGGCGGAACTTCTGCAGCTTGCCTGAGGCCGTCGCCGGGATGGCCTGCAGCGCAATCCAATGCACCGGCGCCTTATGTCGCGCCACCCGCGCGGTGACATACTCGCGCAATGCCTCGCCGCTGACCTCGACATCCCCCACCACGCTGAAAACCGCGGCCACGCTTTCACCCCAGTAATCGTCCGGCACCCCGATCACGGCCACATCGGCGATCGCGGGATGCGCGTGCAGGACCTCCTCGATTTCCCGCGGATAAATGTTCTCCCCGCCGCGGATAATCATGTCTTTCAACCGCCCCGTGATCCTGCAGAAGCCGCGTTCGTCCATTGAGCAGAGATCTCCGGTGTGCAGCCAGCCGTCGGCGTCGATAGTGGCCGCCGTGGCCTCGGGCATTTCGAAGTACCCCATCATCACGAGGAAACCCCGAGTGCAGAGCTCGCCCGGCACGCCGACGGGCAGCGTTTCCCCACTCTCGGGATCGACAATCTTCACCTCCACCTGCGGCAGCGGCTGGCCGATGGTCTCGCTTTTGTCGATGGCCGCATCGTCGAGCCGCGTATGGGTGATGGCCGGCGAGGTCTCGGTCTGTCCGTAGCCGATGATGAGCCGCGCGCCGAATTCCGCTTCAACCCGGTGCACCACTTCGACGGGAACAGTCGCCGCGCCGGAGAACACGGTGCGCAGACTGGAGAGGTTGCGCGGCTGTTCAGCCTGGGCATTGAGCAGCGCAATCAGCATGGTCGGTACCGCGAAGGTATAGGTCGCGCCCTCCTGTTCAATCAGTTCCAGCATGGACTGTGCGTCAAAAGCGGACGGCAACAGCAGGGTGCCGCGGGTCTGTACCGAGCCCAGTACCCCGGCCACGCAGCCGGCGGTGTGAAACAGAGGTGCGACCGCGAGATTCACCGTATCCCGGCCGAGTTCTTTCAGGATGGCCATCATGCGCGCGTTGTTCGTCACGCTGTAATGATTGAGCAGCGCACCCTTGGGCTGCCCGGTGGTGCCCGAGGTGTACTGGATCATCACCGGGTCGCGCGGCTTTACCTCCGGCAGCGCCTGGCCCTCGTCGCCAGTCGGCGCAAACGCAGCGAGGTCTTCCATCGGCGCAACAAAATCGAGCGTGAGCTGCTCAGCCGCGCAGGCTTCGGCGATGGCCTGCCTCATATCGAGACCGCGGTATTCACGCGCATGAAAAATGCCGCGCGCGCGCGACTGGCGGAGCACATACCCGAGCTCCTGACTGCGGTACGCCGGATTCACCGTGACCAGGACCATGCCGGCCAGCCCCAGACCGAATTGCAGAATGACCCACTCGGGCGAGTTCGCAGACCACACCGCCACGTGACTGCCCGGCTCGAGGCGCGCAACCAGTCCGCGGGCAACGGCCTCGGCCTCGCTGAGCAACTCAGCATAGGTCCAGCGCCGCCGCTGCCCAGGCGCGCCGTCGGCATCGATCAGCGCAACATCATCCGGCGTCTCGGCCGCCGCCGCCCGCAGGACGCCGCCGCAGGTAGTCTCCGCCAGCGCGATGTCCTGCGTCGCCGACCAGTAAGAAGCCTGCAGGGGCGCACGGCTTGTTGTCATGAAGGATCTCCTTTCGCAGGTCCTGTCGATGCCCGCGATTGATGCCCGGGGTTGAAACGCGTGCGGCTGAAGGCCTCTGCGCCACGCGCGAAACCGGCCGCGTCGGCGGCCTGCGGACTGATCACGATGGACGCCACGCCGCCGGCCAGGTCCTCTCGTATCGAGGTATGCCAGTAGGCTTCATCGCCGAAGCCGAAAATACGCCGCACCATGTCCTCACTGATCGCCGCCGTGATACGTGCGCGGTCACGGCTCGCGTAGCCGGCTCTCGCCTCCGCTACCGCTTCAGCGTAGCCGAGCTCGCAAAGAATGTTCTGGTACGGTCCGGCCGAGGCGTAAAACGCGAGGTGATCACGCCCATGCGCAAGGCCGTCGGCTTCATCGTCGGTCATGTAGACCGCGCGCCGCTTGATGACCTCAACATCTTCCAGACGGCGGCCGGCTCGCTGTGCCCCTGCAGCAATGCGCTCCAGCGCCCAGGGCAGCCGGTCCGGCGGCGTGAAGTCGTTCAGCAGCACACCGTCGGCCACCTCACCGGCCAGCTCCAGCATACGCGCGCCGATCGCACCAAGCACAATCGGGACCGGCTGCGCCGGAATTGATTTGAGCTGGAATCCCTGGCTGCTGAGCGTTGTACCTGTGAACCGGGTTTTCTCCCCGCGCAGGATGGCGCGCAGCAGCCCAACGGTTTCCCGTACCCGGGTCAAAGGGCGGGCATAGTCGAGGCCATACCAGCGCTGCACCATGTTCGCCGTTGACGCGCCCAGCCCCAGCACAAAACGGCCCGGCGCGCGCGCAGCAGCGGCCACCACGCCCGTCGCGAGCACGGCCGGTGGGCGATTGAAAACGGGCACGATGCCGGTACACAGGCGAACCCGCTCTGTTCCCACACCCAGCGCCGCGGCCAGCGCAACAGGATCCGGCAGCCCCTCCGCATCGGCCAACCAGAGGTCGTCGTAGCCGGCCTGCTCGGCCCACTGGCCGCGCTCGAAGTCTGCATCGAGACCGGGCGCCGGCCATAACATCAGTCCGATCCGCGCTGCCCTGCTCATGGTGCGTCGTTCTCCTCATCCCGTGGTCGTTTGAACGGGCTATTCTAGTCTCCGCGCTGGATGCGCCACACGCCACATCCCGGCATGATCGCAGCATGACCTATGACTACATCATCGTCGGTGCGGGCTCTGCCGGCTGCGTGCTTGCCAATCGACTGTCTGCCGATCCTGACGCCACGGTGCTTCTGATTGAAGCGGGCGGCAAGGACAACTACTTCTGGATCGACATCCCGGTCGGCTACCTGTTCACCATCGGCAACCCGCGTACCGACTGGTGCTTCCAGACCGAAGCCGATGCGGGTCTCAACGGCCGTCGGATAGGCTATGCCCGCGGCAAGGTCCTCGGCGGCTGCTCTTCGATTAACGCCATGATCTACATGCGCGGGCAGGCGGCGGATTACGACTACTGGGCAGCGCTCGGCAATCGCGGCTGGTCCTGGGATGACGTGCTGCCCGTGTTCAAGGCATTCGAGGACTATCAGCACGGCGCCGATGCCTTCCACGGCAGCGGCGGTGAGCTGCGAGTCGAAGAACGCCGGGTCAGCTGGCCGATCCTCGACGCCTGGCGCGAGGCTGCTGCCGAGTGCGGCATCCCGCCAATCGACGAATTCAACCGCGGCGATAACTTCGGCTGCGCCTACTTCCAGATGAACCAGCGCCGCGGCGCGCGCTGGAGCGCCACCAAAGCGTTTCTGCGCCCGGTGCTGAGCCGCCCGAACCTCACGGTGATGACCGATACCCAGGCTGAACGCCTGGTGCTCGAGGGCGACGACGCCGGCCGTCGCGCGACGGCAATCGAAGTGCACCACCGAGACCAGGGACGGCTGCGCCTTGGCGCGCGGCGCGAAATCATTCTCGCCGCCGGCGCCATCGGCTCACCTCAGCTCCTGCAGCTGTCCGGGATCGGTCCTGGCAAAGTGCTGCAGAGCGCCGCTGTGCCGCTGGTTCACGAACTGCCAGGGGTTGGCGAGAACCTGCACGATCACCTGCAGATCCGCACGATATACAGCGTCAAGAACGCAGTCACCCTGAACCGCCGCGCACGCACCCCCTGGGGCAAGCTGGCCATGGGTCTGGAGTATTTCCTCTTCCGCACCGGACCGCTGACCATGCCGCCCTCTCAGCTTGGCGCGTTCGCGCGCAGCGACCCCGGGCAGGCTGCACCCAATATCGAGTGGCACGTGCAGCCGCTGTCGCTGGACAAGTTCGGCGACCCCCTGCACGCCTTTGATGCCATTACGCCATCGGTATGCAACCTGCAACCAAGCAGCCGCGGTCATGTGCGGCTGCGCTCAGCCCGGGCACAGGACGCCCCGGCGATCACGCTGAACTACCTGTCGACCGAAGAAGATCAGGATGTGGCTATCGCGGGACTCCGCTACACGCGGCGCATCATGGCGTCACCGGCGCTGGCCCGTTTTGCACCTCAGGAGCTCAAGCCCGGCACGGATTGCGCGAGCGAGGCTGATCTGCGGGCCGCGGCAGGTGACCTCGGCACCACCATCTTTCATCCGGTCGGCACCTGCCGCATGGGGCATGACGCGCTCGCGGTGGTCGACGATCGGCTGCGCGTGCACGGCATCCAGGGTCTGCGGGTGATTGACGCTTCGGTCATGCCGCGGATCACCTCCGGCAATACCAATGCACCGGTGATGATGATTGCCGAGCAGGGCGCCCGCTTCATTCGGGAGGA
>JAYODW010000034.1:0-23527 GCA_038116745.1 Gammaproteobacteria bacterium | reverse complement strand
GCGACGTAGCCCCCGTCCACGGTCAGCGCATGGCCGTTGGTAAACGTGGACTGCTCAGAGCACAGCCAGATCACCGCCCCGGCCACCTCTTCGGGTGCACCGAAGCGTCCCTGCGGATGCCGCGCCAGGAGCGCATCGTGGACTGTGCCGGTCGTGCGCGTCGCCGGTGCGCCCATGGGCGTATCGATGACACCCGGGCAGATCGCGTTGACGCGTACGCCCTGCCGGGCGTATTCCAGCGCAGCCGTGCGCGTCAGCCCGATCACCCCGTGCTTGGTCGCCGAGTAAGTCGCCGATCCCCGCCAGCCTACGAGACCGGCAACCGAGGCCGTATTGACGATGGCGCCGCCACCGGTCTTGAGCATCTCGCGGATCTCGCGACGCAGACATAGCCAGACCCCTTTGAGATTCACACCGTTCACCCGGTCCCAGTTTTCCTCAGTCGCGTCAATGGTGAACTTTCCCTCGTCGGCGATTCCTGCGTTGTTGAACGCGCAGTCCAAGCGCCCCCAGCGCACGATGACCGCATCGATAAGGGCGTCAACGGACTCCGCGCTCGAAACATCGGTCGGCTGAAACAGCGCCTCGCGACCGAGCGCGTTGATCTCGGCCACGACTTCGAGCCCCATGTCGGCGGTCAGATCCGCCACCGCGACGTGTGCGCCTGCGGCCGCCATGGCTACTGCCGTCGCACGACCGATCCCGCTTGCTCCCCCGGTGACCAGGGCCACCTTGTCCTGCAGCATTCCCGCCATCTCCCCTCCCCTCTACTGGTGCTCACCTGCGACCGCGGCGGATTGTCGCACAGGGCCGCAGCAGCGGCTGGATCTGGTGGCGCGATCCACCGACAATCCGGGGCCCTGTTTCCGACCCCGATGAGTTCATGACGCCATGCACACCCGCGGACGCCTCCACGCGATTTTTGATACCAAGCAGATCACAGAACGTTTCCACAAGCGCGAGTTTGTTCTGGAGATCGCGGAAAACCCGAATTACCCGCAGTACGTCGCCTTCGAGCTCACCGGTGAGCGAGTCGGCGAGATAGAGCGCTTCCAGGTCGGCGAGGAACTCGAGGTGGAATTCAGTCTGCGCGGCCGCGAATGGACCAGCCGCAGCGGCGAGACCAAGTACTTCAACAGCCTCGACGTGCGCGGCATTCAGGGCGCCGGCACCGCACCGCGCTACGACGATTTTGGCGACGGTCCACCGCCCGATGACACCCCACCACTGTCTGACGAAGACGTACCGTTCTGAACGCCGTTCGCCCCCTGAGCGGACGTCGAGCGGGATGGCGACATCGCTGAACGGAGGCTGACGCCGTGGCCTGGGTTTATCTGCTGCTGGCGATTGTGATCGAGGTCATTGGCACCACCGCGATGAAACTATCGAACGGTCTGCAGCAGCTGGGGCCGAGCATCGTTGTCATCACCTGCTATGTGATCAGCGTCGGCTTTCTCACCCTGGCCGTGCGCACCATCGATGTCAGCATTGCTTATGCCCTGTGGTCGGCTATCGGCATGACGCTCATCACGGTCATCGGGATCCTGTACTTCGGCGAGTCGAGCTCGGTCATGAAGATCGGTTCCATCGCTGTCATCGCCCTGGGCGTCGTCGGCCTGCATCTGAGCGAGCGTCTCAGCAGCTGAGGCCTGGAGAGCAGTCAGCCGGCAGCTTGCTCCGCACGCAGCATGCTGATCAGCACCTGACGCACCGCCGTCAAATCGGCTACCGGGTGCGGGAAAGCTACGCGATGGATGCGTCGCTCGAGCCGGATATGGATCCCTTCTCCATCGCAGCCCACCAGCGCCGGCTCCGCCTGTTCCGGCACCGGGATCGCGTTGAGTTCGCAATAGCGCAGCACGGCATCCGCATGATCCTGGTTCATGTGCTCGACAATGCCGCGTTCGGCGCTGCTGTCGAACGGATTCAGCGTCTCCGCCTGTCCCGGCTCAAACCAGTTGATATCGCCGAATCCGCCGATAAACCGCAGCCGGCGCGGCACTATCACGTAGAAAGCGAAATCGTGGGTGAGATCGTAGCCACGGGCCTCAGGAAAGTAGCGGAAATAGCGACTGGCTGCCGCTTCCCGCTCCGACTCGTCGTCAATCTGCCGGGCGTCGCCGAGATACGTCACGCGGCCGGCGGCCTGCAGCTCGGCTTCCCGTCGATCGAAGATTGTCAGAGACACGCGCGCATCATGCGTGATGTTGCGCGTGTGCTGGGCGATCGATGCAATCAGAATGACCGGCCGACCGTGCCGGTCAAGACAGTAGGGCACAACTGAACCGAACGGATAGCCGTCCACCGCATGGGAGACAGTGGCCAGCACACCGTCGTAGCAGGCCAGCATGAGATGCCGCGCCGCGGCAGCCGCGCTATCGGTGCTCATCTGTTCAGGTGAAATAACAGCCGGCCGCGGGCTGCGGCCGGCTCAGCGGGCCTCACGCTCAGGCGGCGTGACCGCGCACAAAAGCACCGATGCGGTCGATCGCTTCCTGTCCCTTGTCGAGCATCGGCGCGAACAGGTGCCAGACGTGGATCATCTCGTCCCACACCTCGACCGTTACATCGACACCCGCCTCTTTCAACCGCGGCTCGATGCGCGTGGTGTCGTCGAGCAGGGTTTCAGCGTCGCCCACCTGGATCAGCAGCGGCGGCAGGCCGGAGAGATCGGCGTACAGCGGAGAGGCGAGCGGATTGCGCGGCTCGGCGCCCTGCAGATAAGTTCCGGCCATCTGCACCAGCGGCTCTTTCTGCACCATGGGATCAACCGCCGCCCGCGTCTGCATGCTTTCGCCGCTACCTTCCATGTCGGTCCATGGCGAAATCGGCGCCGCGCAGGCCGGCATTGCCAGGCCCTGATCGCGCAGCGCGACGAGGGTCGCGAGCGTGAGTCCGCCACCGGCAGAATCGCCGGCGATCGCCAGACGCGATGCGGCAACACCCTGATCCAGCAGCCAGCGATACGCCGCCACCGCATCATCGACTGCAGCCGGGAACGGTGCTTCCGGCGCCAGCCGGTAATCAATCGCAAGGATGCGCCCACCCATCGCCCGGGCCAGACGTTCGATGAGGGCGCGGTGCGACTGCACCGAGCCGAGGACGTATCCGCCACCGTGCAGGTACAGCAGCACGGGGCCGCTGTCGTCCGCACTGATCCACTCTGCAGCGACGCCGCCGGCATCGACCTTGGTCGTGGTGATGCCGTCGAGCGAGGGCGTCATTGCGCCCATCGCATCGAGACCTTTGCGCATATCCTCCAGGGAAGCGCCTTCCTGAATGACCGGGTTTTCCTTGAGCATGACCCGGATCTGTTCGAGCTGTGCGTTAGCCATGAATGACTCCTGTGTCCTTGTCCGGCGGCATCTCTGCCACAGGCTTATTGTTTATTCAGATGAATTTCGCGTAGTTGTCGAGCAACGGCAGCACGGTCTCCGCCGGCGCCGGTGGCAGCGGCAGGATGGCCCGGGTCACGCCCCGGTCCGGCAGCCCTTTGACGTCGTCTTCTCCGGGAGGCGCCGCAAAAAATACGCCCAGGCTTATCGAGGCCGGGTCACGTCCAATCCGATTGCACGCATCGTGGATCTGCTTCAGACCGCCATCGAAGTCATACAGCCCGCCCAGCGGCATCCAGCCATCGCAGAACTCTGCCACGTGCTCCGCCGTCTTCGGCCCGGCAGCACCGCCCATCAGGATCGGCGGATGCGGCCGCTGCACCGGCTTCGGCCAGGCCCAGCTGCTCTCGAACTTGACGTGCTCACCGGAAAAGCTGGCTTCTTCCTTGGTCCAAAGTTCTTTCATCAGCAAAATGTGCTCGCGCAGGATGGCGCGCCGCTGTTTGAAGTCCAGACCGTGGTTGCGCATCTCTTCGACGTTCCAGCCGTAACCGATGCCGAGTTCGAAACGCCCGCCGGACAGCATGTCCAGACTCGCGACCTCTTTGGCCAGCCAGATGGGGTCGCGCTGCGCGACCAGCGTGATCCCCGTACCCAGACGCAGCTTGGTGGTAACCGCCGCACAGGCAGCGAAGGCCACGAACTGGTCGTGCGTGCGCCAGTACTCTTCCGGCAGGGGGCCCAGCTCGGGACGTCCGCCCCAGGGCGTCTCCCGGCTGGTTGGAATATGACTGTGTTCGGGGAACCACAGCGACTCGAAGCCGCGCTCTTCGCAGGCCCGGGCCAGCTCCATCGGCTGGATGGCCTTGTCCGTGGGAAACATGATGACGCCGATATCCATAACCTACCCCCTCAATGTGAACTTACGAGCGCGGCATGATGGCACAAACGCCGGCCGCTCCCCTGAATGATCCCGCGCTCAGTCGCGCGAGCCCGCATGGTGTGCTTCCCACCAGGCACGATAGGCCGCATCCGGCGCCAGCACCCGGACCGCGGCCCGACTGATCAGCGCACCTGTCTCATCTTCGATCGTGACCTTGAATTCGACAATCGCCGCTCGGATCTTGATGACCTCGAAACGCAGCACCACGACCTCGTCCGGGTACACGGGCTTGCGCATACGCTCCGGCTCGAAGGTCAGTCCAAGGCTGCCGTCACCCGGAAACTCGGTGCCAAAAACGCCGGTGATTGCGCTCTGGATTAGCGCTCCAGGCACAACAATATCGGGACTGTCAGGGAAACGCAGTCGGGCCGCCTCGACGTCATGGTGGATAGCGTTGTGGTCGTTGGCCAGCTCGCAGTAGCGCGCAATCTGCGCGTGGCTGAACTGCCGCCGCACCTCGTGAGTCATGCCCACTGTCAGCTGCTCAGCGGTGAGGCATCGGGTGGTCCCCATGAGCTCTTCTCCGTTCTGCTCTCAGTTATCTGTGCCGACGGACACCAGTCTGCGCCCTGCAGCGGCCCGCGCAAGCTGCTCTGCCGGACTGCCACCCAACATCCCGTTCATCACCAGGCGCTTGAGGTAATGTCCGACGACCAGTTCATCCGTCATGCCGATGCCGCCGTGCAGCTGCACGGCTTCCTCGCCGACGCGGCGCCCGACCAGACCCGCCTGCGCTTTTGCAGCGGCGACGAACGGCGCCGCTGCGAGAAGGCCCGCCTCGTCGCATTTAACCCGCGCCAGCTCCACCAGCGACTCGACCCGCACGCAGTCCAGATGCATGTCGACCAGACGGTGCTGCAGCACCTGGAAGTCCGAGAGCTTACGGCCGAACTGCTGACGCTGAGCGAGGTAAGCACAGGTCAGGCTGAGCAGGCTGCGCATGATGCCGAGCGATTCGCCTGCGAGCAGCAAAGCAAACAAGCTACGCGCCTCGCCAACCACGGCGTCGGCACACACCAGGGCGGCTGTCTCCGGCACGGCGACACCGGATGCCGTCAGATCCGCGAACAGGCGTCCATCGGCACCGCGCCGCGCGGCGCGGGCAAGGCCTGCGGTGTCATCAAGGGGCAACGCTACCAATCGCTCATCGGGCAGGGTCAGCAGAAGAACATCAGCGATCCCTCCGTCGAGCACCCCACGCTGCGCGCCTGTCAGAGTGATCGTCTTGTCTGCCCGGCTGATCGCCAGGCCGCCGCTGGTGGCCTGGCGCAGGTCCAGCCACGCGAACACAGTCTCACCCTGCACTCCCGCGTCCAGCAGCCCCTGGCGCGTGGCGTGCGGCGCACAGCCGTCCAGCAGATGAAGACAGACCAGCTGGTGCAGCAGCGGCTCACTCATCGCCGCAGGCCCCACTGCTGTCGCCAGTGCTGTGGTCACTGAAGGCGGCAACCCAAGCCCTCCGCCCTCCTCGCTGACGCCCGCTCCCAGCCAGCCGAGTTCTGCAAACTCGAGCCAGCGTTCCCGCAACCAGCCAGCCTCACCGCTGAGCACTGCACGCTGCTCACTGTAGTCATACCGCTCTCGCACAAGGCGCTCAGCGCTTTCCACCAGCGCCATGCTTTCCTCGGATCCACTCATTACCAGGCCCATGTCTGCGCCGTCCTACATGTATTCGCTGCGCAGGCTGCGAAAAATCAGCTCGCGCTGCACTTCGTTGCTGCCGCCATAGATCGTCGCAGCACGATTGTTGAAATAGCTCGAGATCCAGGTCGACATCGGCATGCCGCCTGGGCTGGTCGGTGTAGCTGGCTCTGCCTCGTAGAAATCAACCGGGTCCACCAGCATCAGGGCCAGCTCGTCGATCAGCTGGATGTTTTCCGTCCAGCCGATCTTGATCACGTTCGCTTCGGCGTGGGTCTGCTCCGCAGCGGGGCGCAGATGTCCGAGACGGAATTCGGTGCTTTCGTAGGCCAGCAGCTCTACGTCCACCCGTGCGGCTTCCTGCCAGAAGGCTTCCTGCACGCCCTCCTGTCCCCTCGCCCGCTCGAGAAGATTGTTGAAACGACGCCGCAGACGTCCGCCGAACACAAACTGGCCGCGCTCGATCTCAAGCAGGTAGCGCGCCACGGCCCAGCCATCGCCCTCCGCGCCGAGCAGACAGTCCGGCGTAACCTCGACGTCGTCGAAAAACACCTGATTGACCTCGTGGTCACCGGTCATCAAGCGGATCGGTTTGACCTCGATGCCCGGGGTATCCATATCCACCAGCATGAAGCTCAGGGCGTCCTTGGTGGCCTCGCGCCGCGTGCGCAGCAGGCAGAAGATGCGGTTGGCGTAATGCGCGTCCGTGGTCCAGATCTTCGCGCCGTTGATGACATAGCCATCGCCTTTGCGCTCGGCGAAAGTCGCCACGCTGCCGAGGTCGGAACCCGAACCCGGCTCAGAAAAACCCTGACACCACTGGTGCCGCCCGTCGATGATGGCCGGCAGCAGCTCGGCACATTGCTCGGGCGTGCCGAACTTCATCACCACCGGACCGACGTAGGTCAGGCTGAGCGGGGACAGCAGCGGCGCGCCGCGCAGTCCAGCTTCGTAGAGCAGCAGGTAGTTCTGGATCTGGGACAGACCGGCACCGCCGAACTGCTGCGGCCAGTGACCGACATGCCACAAACGGGGACGCAGCTTTTCTATCCACGCGGCGCTGCGCTCGTGATCAGCAACCTGGGTACGCAGGACATCCTCGGTGGCCACCATGTCCGCATCCAGCTCTGCATCCAGGAACGCGCGAACCTCATTCAGGAATTCGCGATCAGCCGCCTCCAGGGCGTTTTCAAACAGCATAAGACTCTACTTTCAGTCTTCGTTGAGCCGCACGCCGAGAGCCTTACGCGTTGCTTCGGGCAGTCCGGTCGGGTCCATCAGGAAGTCGTAGAGTTTAAGCCAGTGCGTGTGCGCCAGCTGATGCAGATGAAACGCGTTCTGCATGGCGAGCTTGCGTCCCTGCGCATCCTGGGCGCCATTGATGGCTTTCTTGGTCAGCTTCAGCGCGAATCGCGACTTGGCGGCAATTTTCCGCGCCATCACGAGCGCGGCCTCGGCCAGCTCTTCGCGCGGCACGACCTGATTGACCATGCCGAGCTGCTGCGCCTCCTGTGCCGAGAGCGCGTCCGAGGTAAACAGCATCTCCTTCGCCTTACGCGCACCGACTTCCCACAGGTGGTGGAAGAACTCCACACCGCCCACGCCGAAGCTGACGGTCGGGTCGGTAAAGCTCGCATCGTCTGAGGCAATGATCAGATCGCAGGGCCAGGCCAGCATCAGGCCGCCGGCAATGCACTTGCCCTGCACCGCAGCGATCGTCGGTTTGGGAATATTGCGCCAGCGTTCGCTGAACCCGACATAGATCTCCTCTTCGCGCGCCATCTGCCGCTCACCTCCGGCGCAGGTAAACCCGCACATCGTTCCGACTGTCCGGTGCTCAGCCATGTTCTCGTAGGGCGTTGTCTCAGAGAGGTCGTGGCCGGATGAGAAATGCTTGCCGTTCGCCGCCAGGATGATGACCCGGATCTCGTCATCATGCGCGGCGCGGTCGAAAGCAGCATTGAGCTCATACAGAAACTGCGTGTCCTGCGCGTTCGCAGTTGCGGGTCGGTCGAGAACGATACGGGCAATCCCCGCTTCCGGCGTCTCGTAGATGATGTAGCTCGCTTCGCTCTCGGTGCTCATGCTCTATTCCTCACGTTCCTGGGACATCAGGGCAGGCAAAGGCCAGCGACTGACGCTGCGCCACCTCCCCGGCGGCTAATGTACACAGGCCACGCCGCAGGCGGATAGGAGCCGGCCGGCCACCCTCAAGCCACGGTCATGGCCGCCTATCGGCGCGCGCCGGTTGGCGCGGTACGCAGACAGTTGCGTCCTGCTTTCTTGGCCTCATAGAGCGCCTCGTCTGCGGCCTTGACCACAGCGTCCGGGGACGGATGCGCTGCGCTGCGCTCAGCGAGTCCGATACTGATCGTAACCGTCACCTCCTGCTCGCTGCGCCTGCTCTTGCGACGGCCGCGGCGCTCCCGGACCTGACTAGAGGTCTCCGCCCGGTGCGCCTTGTTGCGCACCGTCATCGCATAGCCCGCGATGCGCTCGCGCAGCGTTTCCAGCGCTGCTTCGGCCCGGGCCGCATCGCGCCGTGCGAACACGACGCTGAACTCCTCGCCGCCATAGCGAAAAGCCCGGCCACCGCCGCCAACCTCGCCAATGTGACGCGCTACCATGCGCAGCACGTCGTCACCGACATCGTGCCCATGCGTGTCGTTGAAGCCTTTGAAATGATCAATGTCCAGCATGGCGATCGCGTAGCGGCGTCCCAGGGTCCGGAGGTAGCGGTCAAAAGCCCGACGCCCGCTGAGGCCGGTCAGCTCATCCTTGAAGGCAAGCTCATAGCTCTGACGGACCAGCCCGATCAGACAAACGCTTCCGAGCAGCGCAAACACAAGCACCGAGATCCCGGGTCTGTCGAGCAGCGCCAGGCAGGTGAGCTGGTACAGAGTGAGAGTGAACACAAGCGCCTCGTCGCGCTGGCGACGACGGGAGAGCAACCACAGTCCGAACACGCTGAGCACAGCCCAGGCGATGATTATCGTTTGCGGCAGCTGAATGGCGGACAGCATTTTCGGTCCCGTCAACCGCAACAGCCCGCCGAGCAGCGGGTCAAGATCGCGCACGTAGAAATGCACCAGCAGCAGCACAGACGGCAGCAGCGAGGTAACCAGTGAAACCACGGCACGGCGGGTCCACAAGCCCCGCTCGGACATGAAAAGCAGGCAACAGCCGGTCCACAGAACGCTGCACGCGATCGCGTTGTAGGCCAGCCACGCAGCCGGTGTGCTGAGCGGGACCTGCAGCGCTCTCTGGATAAAAACAAAAGTCGCCACGGCGGCAACCAGTCCGGCGCTCACGCGGGCACGGTTGTAGGCCATTGCCAGCGCCGTGGGCATCAGGAGCAGAACGAAAACCGCCAGGCGGGCAGAAGCCGGCTGGCGCAGAATCTCGGGGACGATGGATTCACGCGCGGCCAGACCGCCCGCCAGCAGCAGCACGGGCCAGAAGAGATAGGCTGGACGTCCAGAACGCATTGTTTGAGTCGATCAGCGCCCGTGGGCGGTGATCGCGCACCAAGCCACAAGACCAGCGCCGTTGCAACAGATCATGGGGTCGGATTGTGCCTCTCCCGTGCAGTCCGCACAGCGCCTGCCAGCCGATGCCGCCGGCAAAGCCCGGCGTGTCACAATGCGCGCCCTTGCAGCGCCGGCGCGGGCGACCACAACGCGCTCAGGCGCTGTGAAAAGCTACTCGGAGAACGCCCATGAAGCTCGAAGGTATACGGGTTCTGGACCTGTCGTTGTTCCTGCCCGGCCCGCTGCTGACCCAGATGATGGCCGACCACGGCGCGGAAGTGATCAAGCTTGAACCGGTCGGCGGTGGCGAACCGAATCGCGAGATCGGCCAGACGCGCGACGGCCTGACGGTCTACTTCGCCAACACGCATCGCAACAAGAAAAGCATCCAGCTGAACCTCAAAACGCCGCAGGGACGCGAGGCCGCGCTGAAGCTCGCGGCGACCGCCGACGTCATGATTGAAGCGTTCCGGCCAGGCGTCGCGGCGCGCCTCGGCATGGGCTACGACGCTGTCCGAGCAGTCAATCCGGGAATCGTCTACTGCTCCATGTCTGCCTGGGGACAGGACGGCCCCTACGTGCAGAAACCAGCGCACGATCTGGCGACCGAAGCCATGGCGGGCGTCCTCAGCATCACCCTGGGACGAGACGGCAAGCCGGCGATTCCGGGGATCGCCGGGGCCGATATGCTGTCCTCGATGATGACCCTGAGCGCACTGCTGATGGCGCTCCTGCGGCGCAAAGATACCGGCCTGGGTGATTACATTGATGTCGCCATGGCCGACAGCCTGCTCGCTGCCCTGCCGAACAACATGGGCAGCGTGTTCGCCGACAAGCAGCCGCCGGAGGTCAGGCATGAGCGCTCTCTCGGCGGCTATGCCATGTACGGCATCTATGACACGCGCGACGGCCGTCAGGTGGTGCTCGGCGGATCTGAAATACATTTCGCAGAGGCGGTGCTGGAAAAACTCGGCAGGCCAGACCTGCTGCCGCTGTGCCAGCCGCCGCCGGGTCCCAACCAGGACCCGGTCAAAGCTTTCCTGCGTGAAACCTTCCTGACCCGCACACAGGCCGAGTGGGTGGCCTTTTTCGAAGGCGTGAACGCCGCCTTCGCGCCGGTCAAGAATTTACGCGAGGCCGCCGATGATCCGCAGCTGCGGCACCGCGAAATGATCGTCGAAGACGATCGTGGCTGGGAGCACATCGGGATCCCGATGAAGTTCCGCCACGAGCCGGGCCAGCTCAGGTTTGAATTCGCCACGCTCGGTCAGCACACCGAAGCCGTGCTGCAGGAGCTGGGTTACGACGCGGCCGCGCTCAGCGCCATGAAGGACGCGGGCGTTTACTGACTCCTCGAGAAAGGGCGGACGTCAAGACCCGCGCTGCTTTCAGGCGCCAGACTCCCGCGCCTGCCGCGCATAGCCCGCCCGGCGCTGGATGCGGTCGGTATACATACGCAGCATTCTCCGATCCGCCGCGTAATCGGGGATCAGCTGCATATCCGACTTGGTCTCAAACGCTGCCACGGCGCGCTGGAATTGCCGATCCAGAGCGCCATAGGCCTCGCGCGAGGTTTCGCGCTCTGTCAGCAGCAGGCAGAGCGTCGCGCCAACTGCCATCAGTTCGTCTTTAAGCGCCGCCGCGCCCGGCGTCTGCACCAGCATGAAAGCGGTCGCCGCAAGCATGACGAATTTCGCCTCGGTGCGTCCGAACTGACGCATCGGCTCGAATCCGAACACCTGGCCACGGGCGACCGGCACCCGATCAAAACGTGCGTAGCCCTGACTCAGCGCGCTGAGGAAGGCAGGGCTTTCGCGGTGAGTCAGATGCACCCCAGGCGCTGAGCGCGCCAGCACCACACCGCGTGCGCGCCGCTTGTCCCCGTCGGGATCATTGATGCTGACCACAAGGTGCTCGACCACCCGGGAGTGCCCGACCCACGACTTGTAACCGCTCAGCTCGAATCCATCCTGCACCGCCGTCAGCGTCACACCGGGGTGCTGCTCGGGATCGTGAGTGTCTTCGGTCGCTGCATAGGCAGCCCAACCGCCGGGAGGCAGAAACGGAAAGGCGCTGCGCAGGCTGGCCTGATAGCCGGCGGCAAACACCCAGGCAAGGCGGTCGGCGAGCATGCCGCCACGCACGGCCTGCTCGCTCGCACTCAGGTGATGCGGCACCTCTGTGCACCACAACTGATGGAAAGCCTGCTCACTGTCTATCTTCGGCGGCACCACTGGCGCGACCAGACATTGTTCGAGGGCGGCCAGACTCACGCCCGGGTTCTCCGACAGCAGCGACCTGAGTCAACAGTCAACGCTATCCGGTCGGGAGCACCCGACTTCTGCCGCTGAGGGCGATCGGTCATCATAGAGCGCCTCTACCTAACGCGATGGGAAGCAGTATGGCAGAAGAATCCATCGACCAGCTCGGCGCCGACAAGTTCGCCGGCAAGCTGTTCGGCGACCTGGGCGGCGCGATGAACGTTGCCATGATCTGGCTCGGCGATCACCTCGGCCTGTACCGCGCCCTGCAGCAACTCGGACGCGTAACCAGCACCGCCCTGGCGGATCACCTGAGGCTGTCCGAACGCTGGGTCCGGGAGTGGCTGCACGGGCAGGTGGCTTCCGGCTATCTCGCTTATCGCGGTGACGGCTGTTTTGAAATGACACCGGCCGCGGCCGCAGTGCTGGCCGATGAGGACAGCCCGATCTTCTGCGCCGGCGGTCTCACGCACATGCCGGCACTCATGGGCGATGTGCTGCGGCGTCTGCCGGAGGCATTCCGCTCCGGACTCGGACTCACGTTTGATGATCTGGGGCCTGACGCAGCTCGCGGTATCGAGCGTCTGTTCGCGCCCTGGTTCAAACACGCGCTGGTGCCCGTCGCCATTCCCGCGCTGGACGGCATGAAGACCCGTCTGGAGGCCGGAGCTCGGGTCGCCGACGTCGGGTGCGGTGCCGGCATTGCGTTAGTCGAGCTTGCCAAGGCATTTCCTGAGAGCGAATTCCACGGGTACGACATTTCCCACGAGGCTCTGGCCCGCGCGCGCGACAACAAGGCGCAGGCCGGGCTGGGCAATCTCGATTTTCACGACGCCAGTGTCGACGGTCTGCCCGACGATGCGAGCTTTGACCTCGTGATGTCCTTCGACTGCATTCACGACATGGCCTACCCCAGCGTCGTCATCCGGGCTATCCGGCAATCCCTCAAGCCTGATGGCACCTGGTTCATTGCCGACATTCACTGCGGTGAGACGCTCGAAGAAAACCTGGCGCTGGACAACCCCATGATCCCCATGATGTACGGCTTTTCGGTGCTGTGCTGCCTGTCTTCGAGTCTCTCGACGCCTGACGGCGAAGGGCTTGGGACGGTCGGCTTCGGCGAGTCGGTGGCGCGACGCATGACTGCAGACGCGGGGTTCAGCCGATTCCGCCGCCTTGCGCTGGACCATCCCATGAACGCCTACTACGAGGTACGTCCCTGACCGGACAGCAGCGGCTCCAATGACCGCTGCAGCGGCGCATTCACATCCGATTATCTCGTGGCGCGTGTGATCGGCTCCACGGTCGCCGCGGGGGTCATGAACAGTTTTCCCGGATAGCTCGGAGTAACCCCATGAAATTCGGACTGCGCTATTGCAACACCGGGCCCTATGTCGAGCCTGCTCAGGCAGTGGAGCTTGTGCAGGCCGCAGAAGCTGCCGGCTTTGAATCGGCCTGGACCGTCGAGCACACGGTCGTACCCGCCGGATACGCGACGGCCTACCCCTACTCCGACAACGGCAAGATGGCCGGCGGGGTGGACGATTTTCCGCTGCCCGATCCGCTGATCTGGATGGCGTTTGTTGCCAGTCGCTCGTCGACCATCCGCCTCGCGACCGGGATCCTCATCCTGCCGCAGCACAATCCTGTCATCGTGGCCAAACAGGCTGCCACGCTTGACGTCTTGAGCGGCGGACGCCTGATTCTCGGCGTCGGGGTTGGCTGGCTGCGCGAGGAGTTCGTTGCCCTCGGCGTTCCTTTTCACGACCGGGGCGCTCGGACCGAGGACTATATTCACGCCGTGCGCTGCCTGTGGACAGAGGAAAAGCCGACGTACCGCGGCGCCTTTGCGGCATTCGAGAATGCTTACTGCCGCCCCCAGCCGATTCAATCAACTATCCCCATTGTCATCGGCGGACATTCCAAAGCCGCCGCGCAGCGCGCAGGACGCATTGCAGACGGCTACTTCCCTGCGCGCGCCGCGCCGGCCGACCTCATCGCGGAGGCACAGGAGGCCGCGCGCGCGGCTGGTCGCGATCCGACCTCGCTCGAAATTACCGCCAGCATGCCGGACGACCCCGAAGTTCTGCACGACTACGCCCGTCTCGGTGTCTCCCGGGTGCTCGTACCCGTGACGACGGTGACCGGTCTGGACAGCGGCATCCGCGGACCGGAAGACGTACTCAAGTGGAAAGACACCGTGGCGCGCTTTGCCACTCTGTAACAGCGGGCAGGACAACGATGGAACACACTGACGGCAAGAACACGAAGGGCAGCTCGGCGACCAACTACGTCGAGGTCTACGACGAGCCCGACCACCGCCAAATTTTCGCCAATGACTACGTGTATGCCTATGGTGTGCGTCTGCCGGCCGGCAACTCTACGCTGTGGCATCGGCATACGCAGGACACGGTCTATTTCTCCCTCGCCGCGACCCGCGTGCGTGAAGAGCTGTCCGAGGACGAACCACAGGTGCGCGATGTGCCGTGCGGGATCTCGCTGTCGCGTCCGCACAAGGAGCAACCGCTGATCCACCGGGTGACCAACGCGAGCGACGGGGGATTCCACATGGTCGGAGCGGAAGCTCGGGAACGCCCGCCAACGACGCCCGAACCACTCGCGGGCGCGGAGTACGAGGTACAGCTCGAAACGCCGCGCTTCCGGGTTTACCGCATCAGGTTCCATGCCGACGACATGCTGATCGCGCCCGGACGCTATGGTCTGCTCGTGTGTGCGCGGGAAAGCACTGTTCGCGATGGTGGTGAGGCTGGCGCCGCGCAGACCCTGTCCGCCGGACAGGTTCTGTGGTTTACGCCGGACGCCTGCTGGTACGCGGCACCAAACTTCGACGGTTTTTTTGCCGAATGGATCTAGTACGCGGACCGTCTCTTGCGTCGCGGCCTTCGGTGGTCGAACTGCCCGGCGGCATTCCTGTCATCCACTGAAGGCATAACCATGACAGCACCCGGCGCGATCGCTCTGGACGATAAAGCCTATGAAAACTTTCCGCTGGACCCGGGTTTCTGCTTTCCAACCCTGGAGGTGAGCATCAGTGCCGGCGAGCAGCAGCGCCTCCACGGTTACTGTGACATCGCGCCAGCCGTCTTCGGACCGAGCGCTGATCCGGCACTGGTCAGCCGCCTGCCTATCGTGGTCGTGGCCCATACGATCCTCGCACAGCGCCCCGGCTGGGGGCCGGTGCACCTGGTGCAGCGGATCGTGCAGCACCGTCGCATAGCCCTGGGTGAGACCCTGCAGCTGCGTGGTGAGGTCGGAGAGATCTCCGTGCATCCCCGCGGCGAAAGGATGTCCAGCAGCTGGCGTTATCACGCGGCCGATGGGGAGTGCGTGTTTGAGGTGCTGCCGCAGGTGCTCATGATCGATCCTGCCGGTCGCGCGAACGCGGGACAGCGCGCCGCAGCAGAGAGCAACCAGATCTGGCAGCAGGTCGGACGCAAACAGTGCACGCCGGCGTCGACCCTCGGCTACTGCGAGGGGACGCGCAACCCGGTTCATCTGGATCCGGAGGTCGCCCAGCGTTTCGGCTTCCGCGCCCCGATCATCGCCGGCACGCAGACCATGAGCTTCCTGCTCGAGGCCCTCTATCGCGCGCGCAGACCGGACGCGCTCGATCTGAGCATGCGCTTCCTGCGCCCCGTGTTCTGGGACGACGCGCTGACCCTGGAAGCCAACGGCACGGGAGAGGACCTCACGGAAGTGCGCGCGCGGAACGCCGCGGGCAAAGAGGTCGCCACCCTGAATCTGGACCGCTGCGCCCCGCTGGCGAACGCCTGAGCCCTCAGCCGGCCCGCGCATCCAGCCCTGCGCAGCGCGTCGCCACCTCTACCTGCGCTGTGCTCAGCTGCCCCGATCGGGATTGCGTGGAACGTCGCGGAACGGACCCGTATCAAGCCGCGGCTCACGCGGGAGGTCGAGTACGCGTTCGGCGATGATATTGCGCTGGATCTCGTCGGTGCCGCCCGCTATGGAGGTCGCCGGCACGGACAGCAGGATCTCCGCAATAAGCCCACCCAACGGCGCATCCGCGCCACTCAGCATCGCCTCCGGACCGGCAATCGCCGTGTGTACGTGCGCGGCCAGCCGAGCGACGTGACTGCCGGCGAGCTTGCCGAGCGATCCTTCGGGTCCCTGAGGCCTGCCGAGCTGCTGCGCAGCACGCGCGCGTTGCGCCAGCCATTCAGCGCTGCGGGAAAGCATCAGCAGGCGCGCCAGATCCTCGCGCAAGCCGGGCTCCGCGAGCCGCGTGTTATCGCGCGCCTGCGGCCAGGCCAGATCGACCCGGCCGGCGCGCTGCGGATACCACTTGTAGGGCTCCATCACGGTCTCGATTTCAGTCCGCTCCTCGTCGTAGATCCGGCCCGGTCGGTCCGAAGCCTGCCCCCAGCGCCGCAGCGCATCGGCCACCCGGCGCTCGTGCGCGAGTGTTGTCATGGCGATCTTCCAGCCGTCGCCAACGCCCGCGACGAGGTTTTCAGCAGGCACCACGGCGTCGGTGAAAAAGACCTGGTTGAACGACGCATAACCGTTCATCTGGCGAAGCGGCTGCACTTCAACTCCGGGCTGATGCATGTCTATGACGAAGTACGACAAGCCCTGGTGCTTGGGTGCGTCCCAATCGGTGCGGGCGAGCAGCAGACCCCACTCGGCGTGATGCGCGCTGGTCGTCCAGACTTTCTGGCCGTTGACGATCCAACGTTCACCGTCCTGCACTGCGCGCGTTGTCGCGCCCGCCAGGTCCGAACCGCTGCCGGGTTCGCTGAACAACTGACACCAGGTGTCCTCGCCCGTCAGAATGCGCCGCAGAAAACGCTCTTTGTGCGCCTCGCTGCCGTGCTCGAGCAAGGTCGCAGCGGCCAGCATGCGGATCCCGACCCGCGCGACGCCGACCGCCCCGATAGCGTCAAATTCCGCTTCGATGAGGGTGTTCAGCGCAACCGGCAGTCCGCGCCCGAACCATTCACGCGGCCAGTGCGGCACACCCCAGCCGGAATCGGCGAGCTTGTTGCGCCAGTCGACCAGGCTGGACGCCGGGTCCCAGTGCTCTGCCAGCCAGCCACGCACTTCCTCACGGGTCTGCTGTTCAAGGTCAATACTCATGCCACTGCCTCTTCCAGGGTCTGAACATAGCGTTCCCGGTGAAACGCTGGTGTGCCGAGCAGGACCTCCGAACTCTTGGCCCGCTTGAACCACAGATGCACGTCAGAATCCCAGGTAAAGCCGATCCCGCCGTGGATCTGGATGCATTCTTCGGCAATATGCATATACGCCTCCGATGCTGTCGCTTTGGCCAGCGAGGCCAGGGACGGCAGCGCCGCATCATCGGCATCGACCGCGGCCGCTGCGTAGTACGCCGCCGCCTTGGCCAGCTCCAGTTCGAGCAGGAGCTCAGCGCACTTGTGCTTGATAGCCTGGAAAGAGCCGATCGGACGACCAAACTGCATGCGCAGTTTCGCGTATTCGACCGCCCGGTCGAACAGCGCCTGGGCGCCCCCGACCATCTCGTTGGCCAGAGCGATGCGGGCACGGTCAAGCGCCGTGTCGAGAGCCCTGGAACAATCGCCTGCCGTGCTCACACGCGAGGCGCCGGCCGTCTCGAAAGTGATCTCAGCCTGACGGCGGGTCGGGTCCAGGGTCTGTAGCGCGCGACGGCTGACGCCCGGCGCATCCGCCGCGAGATGAAACAGTGCGAGTTCATCCTCAGTGTCGGAGCCGGCCACGCGCGCCACGACCAGCAGGTCCTGCGCCGCCAGACCGTCCAGCACGTAGCGCTTGATGCCGGTCAGTCGATATGCATCGCCGTGTCGAACGGCCTGCATGCGCACCTCGGCCGGCGCCCAGCCGCCGCCTGGTTCAGCCAGGGCGAGGCTCGCGATACGCGCGCCGCTGGCAATCGGGGGCAGCAGCAGCGCCATCGATTCGGCCGCCGTTGCTTCGCGAAGGGCTTCGGCCGCCAGCACCGCAGAGCCGAAATACGGCACGCAGCACAGACTGCGGCCGAGCTCCTCCATCGCGATACCGAGTTCCACGTGGCCAAAACCCTGGCCACCGGCGCTCTCCGGGAGCTGGATCCCGACCAGGCCGAGCTCCTCGCTCAAACCGCCCCACAACGCCGAGTCGTAACCCTGCTCCGTCTCCATTATCCGCCGCGTCTCCGTGACTGGCGCCTTGCGTTCAAGGAAGCGGCTGACCGTCTCGCGATACTGCTGCTGGTCATCTGTGAAACTGAAATGCGCGCTGCTCAATCGCCGTCTCCTCACCGGTACTAAGCTGATGCGTCGCTATACTACGCAATCGCTCCGGCCGGCGGACGCAGTGCCGGCCCCGTCCGACTACGCACAGAGGCATGTCATGAAACAAGTCGCATTAGGACAGCTGCAGGTTTCCGCGATCGGTCTCGGCTGCATGAGCATGTCGCAGTCATACGGGCCGGCCGATCGCGCCGAATCTGAGCGTACTCTCGGGGGCGCGCTCGACCTCGGCATTACGTTTCTCGATACCGCCAACGCTTACGGCATGGGCCACAACGAAACGCTGATTGGCGAGGTGCTGCGGTCACGCCGCCAGGAGTTTGTACTGGCCACGAAATTCGGCATCGTGCGCTACCCGGACGGCAAACGCGGCGTGAACGGCCGACCCGAACAGGTCGCCGAACGCTGTGATGAAAGCCTGCGCCGACTGCAGACCGACGTCATAGATCTCTACTACCTGCATCGGCTCGACCCAGAAGTTCCCATCGAGGAGACCGTGGGCGCGATGGCCGACCTCGTTCGCGCTGGCAAGGTTCGCTACCTCGGCCTGTCCGAGATCTCGGCGCGAACCCTGCGGCGCGCGCATGCGGTGCATCCCATCACGGCCGTGCAGTCCGAGTATTCGCTGTGGACACGGGATCCCGAGGCGCACGTACTACCCGCCTGCCGTGAGCTCGGAGTCGGCTTCGTCCCCTTCAGCCCGCTCGGTCGGGCAATGCTGACCGGCGCCCTCACCGACGGTGATGCGCTCCCCGATGACGACCTGCGCGCCACCATGCCGCGCTTCCGCGGCGAGAACTTCCGCCACAACTTCAGCCTGGTCGAGCAGCTCGTGCGCTTCGCCGAGGGAAAAGGCACCAGCGCCGCCCGCGTCGCGCTGGCCTGGCTGCTCCATCAGGGTCCCGGGATCGCGCCCATTCCGGGAACCAAGCATTTCGACTTCGTCGAGGATGATGCCGGTGCCGCTGAGCTCGCGCTTGAGCGCCCTGACCTTGATTTCCTGGAAGCGCTGTTCAATGCGTCTTCGGTAGCCGGCGAGCGCTATCCCCCGAGCCTGATGCAGTCGATCGATCGCGATTGATTCGACGGACAAGCGGCGCACCAGGCGCCTCAGAGTTTTCTCAGTATCCCTGCAAGGAGCCTTCTATGACTGCAACCATCCTGGGTGCCAACGTTTCGCCGTTCGTGCGCAAAGTCCGCGTGTACATGACCGAAAAAGGACTGCCTTACACGCTGCAGCCCGTCAGCCCGTTCTCGCCTCCGGAGGGCTTCCGCGAAGTCAGCCCGCTGGGCAAGATTCCGGCGTTTACCGATGGCGAGGTTTCTCTGGCCGACTCCTCGGTGATCTGCATCTACCTGGAGCGCTGTCATCCTGAGCCAGCGCTCTATCCCCGGGGCAACGCAGCTTACGCACATGCACTCTGGCTCGAGGAATACATCGACAGCGGGTTCATGCCGAAAGCCGGGCCGGAAGTGTTTCGACCGCTCGTACTCGGACCAAAAATGTCAAAAGAACCTGTGTCCGAGGAGGTCAGAGCAGCCGCGATGACGGTCGTTGACGAGCATCTCCGACCGATGTGGCAATACCTTGAAAATCAGCTCGGTGACGCCGAGTTTTTTGTCGGCGACGCCCTGAGCATCGCCGACATCACCGTGGCCAGCGCACACGTCAACCTGTGGCACGCCGGGGTCGATGTCGACAAGTCTGCCTTCCCGCGCCTGGCAGCGTTTATGGAACGCCTGTTTGCCAGACCTTCCTTCAAGACTGTGATCGACGAAGAGGCGCCGACCTGGAGTCAGCGCGGCGCCTAGGCCGCGCTTCTTGCCTCAACGGGTGTCGCGTCGGCTGCGCCGCCGCCCGCACTCGAGCCGCTGGCGAAACGCAGCACCCCGTCGTCGATCGGGGCGTTGCGTATAGCCTCCTTGTCGAGCTTGTAGTTTTGCGTGTTCCGCCAGGGGTCACGGTCCCCCTGTCGGGGAAACTGATCCATACCGCGCAGAATGTAGCCCGGCGAAAAATCAGCAATCATCAGCTGCTCGCCCATGGCCGCGTCCTCCGCGCGCAGTTCCGGCGTGCAGCGTTCGACGCCGCAGGCGTCGAGATGGTTCACCAGCCGGCAGACAAATTCGGCGACGAGCTCTGAACGTAACGTCCACGACGCATTGATATAGCCGATGGTGTAGATCAGGTTGGGCACGCCCGAAAACATCATCCCCTTGTACGAATAAGTCTGCGGAAAATCGACTGCCTGCCCGTTGACCTGGAATGCGATTCCACCAAGCAGCTTCAGATTGAGCCCCGTTGCGGTGACGATCACATCCGCGTCCAGCGTCTGGCCCGACTTCAGGTTAATGCCCTGCCCGGTCACCTCGGCAATCTCGTCGGTGACGACCTCCGCCCGTCCGGAGCGCAGCGCCTTGAAAAGATCAGCATCCGGCACCAGACACAGCCGCTGATCCCACGGCTTGTAGCTGGGGGTGAAGTGCTTGTCGATATCGTAGTCGGGACCGAGCTGCCGCCGCACCTGACCCAGCAGCTGCTGCTTCACCTTCTCCGGGGCCACCCGGGTGCGGCGGTAGATGAACCGCTGCAACCAGATGTTCTTGGCCCGGATCCAACGATAAGCGAGCTTCTCCGGCAGCAGTTTGCGCATGACATTGGCGATAGGGTCTTCCGCCGGCAGCGAGATGACGTAGGTCGGCGAGCGCTGCAGCATGGTCACTTTACCCGCTGTTTCGGCCATCGCCGGCACCAGGGTCATCGCCGTAGCGCCACTCCCGACAATGACGACTTTCTTGCCGCTGTAGTCGAGATCACGCGGCCACTCCTGGGGATGAACCACGGTGCCCTGGAAATTCTCAAGTCCAGCAAAGTCAGGCTTGTAGCCGCTCTCGTAGCTGTAGTAACCGCTGCAGACGAAGAGCATATTGCAGCTGAAGCGCGCCTCGGCAACGCCGTCAGCCGTTGTCTCCAGCGTCCAGCGCGCTTCCAGATCTGACCAGGAAGCAGCCGTCACGCGCTGCCCGAAGCGGATATGTCGCCCCATATCCCGCTCGTGGGCTGCCTCGTGGATATAGCTCAGGATAGAAGGACCGTCGGCTATCGCTTTCGGGTCGCGCCAGGGCTTCGAGTCGTAGCCCATGGTGTACATGTCGCTGTCGGAGCGGATCCCTGGATAGCGGAACAGATCCCAAGTACCCCCGATGGCGTCGCGACCTTCAAGAATGGCGAAGGTCTTGGTCGGGCATCTGTCCTGCATCTGGCGCGCGGCACCAATGCCCGATAGCCCGGCTCCTACGATGATGACGTCGAAATGTTCCATGGCGTGGCTCCAGAGTAAGGGGTGCAGTCTAACGCTTCGCTGCCGTGGAGACGCTCCCTGCTACAGTGACCCCGCACAAGACATCTCCGGAGGATTGGCATGAAAGCATTACGACTGACTCAGGGTTACGGTTTAATCGAGGGCCCGGTCTGGGATCCCTCGCGAGGACTGCTATTCAGCGATGTGATCCATGGTGGGGTCTTCTGCCTGGATCAGGACGGCCTTACGAGCGTCGTATTCGAACATCGCCGCGGGATCGGGGGGATGTGCCTGCACGAGAGCGGTGGTCTGGTGATCAGCGGGCGCAACCTTGCCTTCAAGGCTTTCGCCGACGGCGCTACCACGACGCTGATCGATCAGGACCCTGACCATGGCCGGGTCGGTTTCAATGATTTGACGACAGACCCAGCAGGGCGGATCTACGCAGGGTCTCTCGGCTCGAGCCCGGTGTTCGAAGACGGCTTAGAGCCTCGGTCCGGTCATCTCTATCTGCTCGATCTGGATGGCCACGCCCGTGTGGTTTCAGAAGACATTCGCCTGACAAATGGTTTAGGTTTTTCACCGAGCGGGAAATATCTGTACCACTCAGATTCCCGGCGCGGTGCGGTCCTGCGTTACACGGTGGAACACGACGGCTCTCTGAGCGATCGACACAGTTTCATCGAACCGGAGCGCGGGATCCCGGACGGCCTGGTGGTCTCTACAGACGGACGCATCTGGGTCGCGCTCGCCGATGGCGGCCACGGCGTGGCTGTTTATGCAGAGAGTGGGGAACTCACTGATTTTATTCAGATTGATGACCCGATGTGCACCAGCGTGTGCTTCGGAGGCAACGACCTCAAGGACCTGTACATCGTGTCCGGCTCACACGGCAGCTCCAGTGATCGCGCCGGAGGCGTGTTCCGGGCACGCACTGAGGTCGCTGGCATGCCGGTCGCGAAGGCGCGTATCCCTCTTGGACATTACGCGGTCCCGCAGTCTTAATCTGTATGAATTTTCCTGTACAGGAAACTTCATACAGCACCGCCCTGGTGCGCATCCTCAGAAAGGTGGCTCGTATCCGCCAGGCGCAGCACTGACCATGGCGGTTCACCCGCGACTTCAGTCACTGAGGTATTGGCGACAACCAGATCGGGGGAGATCTCATGCCCCCCGACATCCAACACCCGTTCCAGCAGGGATCTGAGCACAAGTCCGTGCGTCACCACCGCTAGGTCGCCGGCCAGTGCGGCAGAGAGATCGAGGATCTCGGCCCAAGCTCTGTCGACGCGCGCGTGGAACACCGGCCAGCTTTCCCCCCCGGGCGGCGCGTATTCCGGCCCGAAAATATCGACATGCGTAAGGTCGTCGTAGGCTTGTCCGCGGAGTTCGCCGAAGTTGCGCTCCCGCAGCGCGGGGCTTTCGCGGAGCGTAATACCGGCGGCGCTGGCGACGGCGCCTGCGGTCATCCGCGCGCGCTCGTAGTCGCTGGTGAGGACCATTTCAAGCGGCCGGCCGCTCAGTCGCTGCGCCAGCTGCGCTGCCTGCCGCATCCCATTCTCTCCCAGTGGTGTTTCCGGAAACTGAACGACGCGCGCTGCGTTGAGGTCGGTTTCCCCGTGTCGAATTAATAAAAGCGCCATCCATTACCTGCCTGCTGAAGCTGGATCTGAACACAGACTATTAATTTTATATCTATATTTATCATATAGTTAAATAGGGAGAATACGAAAAAAATAATTTTTACCCACCAATTAACCCACCATCAGGATTGCCGTTACCAATCCAATCAGCTAAAACTAGCTTTCAATAATAGAACACCCACACCAAAACAACATACAAAGCCACCAGCACAGAGATCGACGATGATGCAGCGTTGGGCTGATTACCTGGATGAACTGAAAAATGCAGCTTGATGAGCTAATACCTTTAACCAAATACAATGAGAGAAACGATTTAACAGATCGAGAAACGCTAGCAAAAGCATTGACCGGTAAAATTGATATTTACTATGCCTTCAATGACTGGAAAGTCGTACGCTACGACGCAACTAATGATGCTGGGGCATCATCCAGTGACGAGAAAACTAGCCCCCCTGCTTCAATTGAAATTGAATTTGCGCCAACAGACACGCTGAAAATTCCCGCTGATATGCTTCGTGAGTTATGGAACGACTATGAAGATGAGCACTGCGGCGATTTTCAAGGTAGTTGTCGCGTGAGCCATTCACGCAGCCTTTCGTTTCT
>JAYODW010000033.1:23954-61022 GCA_038116745.1 Gammaproteobacteria bacterium | reverse complement strand
TTTCGGGCCCGAGGGCGCAGTCTCTCAGTATTTGGCGCCGGCAGAAACCCCTCGGCGGTGTCTGCACTTCAGCAGGAGAGCGCGCGCTGCACGGTCGGCGCTGCCGTCAGTCGGATTCGCTTCAGGGCGGCACGATGCGCGGCGGGTTGGCCCCGCAATTGGCGCTGCTGCGGTGTTGCCAGAATGATTCACAGTTCAGCGCACCGGCGTCATCTGCTGCTCGTCGGCACCCAGCAGAGCGCGGCCATAAAGCTCTTCTTTAAGGCCGGGGACGGACAATCCATGACGGCTGGCGATATGCATATCGCGCCAGATCCGCTGCATGGGATTTGACAGCGCAAAGGAACCGGCGCCCTGAACGTCAAGCAGGAGATCCATCGCTTCGCGGCATAAGCGCTCACCCTGAGCCGCACGCATCGCAAAGCGCGCACGCTCCAACGGTGGAAACGGCGCGGTTGTCTGCGCACGAGCGTCGATTGCGTCCGCGGTGGCCCGGGTCTGCTCGAGCGCGGTATCAATGAGCCAGGATGCACGGGCCATGGCCTGTTGCGTGGAGGGTGATTTGGTAGTGTCCGGATAATAGCTGTAGGTCATCGGCTTCGGCTGACGGGTGATGCGCTCCAGCGTCAGGTCAAAGGCCGCTTTCGTGAGCGCGAGCACCGGCACGAAAGTCGCGACGTGGAAAATAGTGCCCGCGTCCATGTGGTAGAGCGCTTCATGGGTATGGGGTGTGTGAAACCGATGCCCCAGTATTTCCGAAAAGGTGATGGTCAGCTCGTCGGGGATGAACACCTCATCCAGCACCAGCGTGTGGCTCCCGGTGGCGGCCATGCCGCTGACCCGCCAGGTGTCGCGCACCGTCAGCGCATCGGCTGGCACCAGGCCGATGCGGTTGTCGTAAGGGATCCCGTCTTCTCCGATCAGCGGAAACGCCACCAGCACCCACCGCACGTGCGTGCTGCCTGAACTGTAGGGCCACTCGCCGCTGACCCTGGTGCCGCCTGCCACGCGTTCCGCCGTCCAGCCCGGTGCCGGCGCCAGGGGGACGGCAACCTTCGTGCCGGCGCCGTTGGCCCACACGCGATCCTGTACCGCCTGACCCATCTGTCCAATCTGCCAGTCCGCGTGGTTGAGAATGAACGAAAGCCAGGCCGACGAGCCGCAGGCGGTGGCCAGTCGGAGGGTAACCTCGACATAGGTGCGATAACCCGCCTCGAGGCCGCCTGCGCGCCGCGGCGCGAACAAGCGCAGCGCACCGGATTCAACCAGCGCGCTGAAGCAGTCCGGTGAAAGATCGCGGTCGGCTTCGGCGCGCTCAGCGTTGGCTGCCAGCAGGGGCAGGATCTTCTCGACCTCAGTCAGTATTTCCGTGCGTGAGCGGTCCAGATCGGGCGCGGACATGGTGACTGACGAATGTGGGTTTGCATGCATAGGACGCTAAATCTCCCTGCGCGTTATCGATTGGCGGTCAGTGCCCAGGCACGTGGGTGGTCACAGCTTCGAACATATGCCGTCGCCCTTTGCCGATGATCCGCGATCGCACCACGGCAGTGGCGCGGCCGCGATGGATGACCTGTGAGCTTATCCGCAGGCGCCGCCCCTCGCAGGCACGGATGTACCACGCCGATGCGCCGGACAGTATCCAGCCTGCCGGCAGCGCCGCAGTCGCCGTGGCGGCAGCCAGCGCGAGCTGTAGTCCGCCCTGGACATGCCCGACCCGATTGCTGAACTCGGGCCCGTTGTCGACCACGGATTCCGCGCCGCGATTGGTGATCCTGGCCTGTGGAGTCCACAGTGCATCGACAAAGCTGCTGGGCGTTGCGCTCAGTTGCGTGAGCAATGCGTCGACCCGGGCCAGCGTCGCGCGCTCGGCCGGGTCAAGATCCTTTTCTTGAAGAGGTGCGACGCCGGCGTGCACCGCGCTGGTAATCGGGTGCATGGCTACGCCCGGCGGAGGACGCAGCACCATGAAGGCTCCCTGCCCCATGAGCAGCGATCGGGATCCGGCGTTCAGCGCGACGCTCGAGATCCCCTGGCGCCCGCCCGGACCCTCGATGAAACCGCCAAAGCGGCTTTGTGCCTCCAGCGGCCCGCGTCCGTCGGCGTGCTGCAGCTGCAGGTTCAGGCTGACGGTGCCGAGACGTTGCGACGGCGTAAGGTTCGCGCGCACCACGCAGGCCAGAGCCATATCGGCGAGCAGCGCGATGACCCCGAAGTGGGGCTGGCCGTCGGCGCGCTGCAGGAAGGGCGGTGGCGCAACCGTCAGACGGGCATGTTCGCGCCCGATCTCAGGCAGCTCAACGCCGAGAAAATTACCGGCGAAATGAAATCCCGGCGTTCGGTTCAGGGCCAGCGCTACCAGCGCGCGCTTACGTACCGCAGCCGCAGTGGGTAGCTTTTTCATGGTGATGCCGGTGGGAAAAGGACGTTGCCGCTGAACGCGGTGGCGGCCTGCGCGGCCCCGGGCTTTCTCGGAGCCGCGCCGCGTGCAGTTCAGCAGGGCAGGTTGAACAGCTCCTTCACGTTGTCGTGCAGGATCCAGTTTCGCTCCTGGTCGCTGAGCGATTGCGTGTGCTCCGCAAGCAGCTCCTGCGAGTCCGGCCAGGTAGCGTCGCTGTGGGGGAAATCGTTGGCCCACAGCAGGCGCTGTGGATTCAGCTGGTCAGTGCTCTTGAACGCGACCCAGTCGTCCTGGAAGGTGAAATAGACGTTTTCACGGATGTAGTCGCTCGGCGGCCGCGACAGGCTGCGCATGCCGAGATGGTAGCCGTGCCGGTCGTAGGCGTGATCCATGCGGTACATGTAATGCGGCAGCCAGCCCGCGTCACCCTCGGCGCAGACCATCTTCAGGTTCGGATGCCGCTCAAAGACGCCGCCGAGGACCATCAGCCCGATGATGTCCTGCACCCCGCGGATGATGTTCATGAAGCCGTTGATCTTGTTGCCGCGCGCGTTGTTGAACACGGTGTTCACATCCGAGCCTTTCGAGGTGAGGATGTGAAAACAGATCGGCATCTGCAGGTCGGCCGCGCATTCCCACAGCGCGTCGTACATCGGGTGGTCGTAATCTTCGAGCTGTGGATTACCCGGCATCATCATGCCGACCATGCCCATGGACTTGGCCCGGCGAACGTCCTCAATCGCGCTTTCCACGGAGACCATGGCGGTCTGCGCGAGACCGAACAGGCGGTCGGGGGCACCGGCGCAGTAAGCCTCCAGCCAGCGGTTATAGGCTTTGAAACAGGCGTCTTTGTAGTCGAAGTCCGCGTGGTTGCACAGCACCATGCCGACCGAGGCGTAGAGGATCTCTCCGGCGATCCCGTCCCGTTCCTGGTCGGCGATGCGAAACGACGAGTCGTGACCGCTTCTATGCAGGTCGTCGAACTTCACGCCCGCACGGCGTTTGGCAAGTTCTTCCGACGGCACCCCGGCGGCGGCCACGAGGCCCAGGGGGATCTGATCGGTCATCCCGGGCAGCACATAGATGTCGTTGCCGTTGGCGTCACGCGCAATATGCGGCGCGCGGTCCCGGTAGCGGGCATCGATGTAGCCGGTATAGGTGTCATGTGCTTCGACGATGTGGGAATCGGCTGAGATGCAGCCGCTGGTAATGACTGAGTTCATAGGTGGCTCCCCCTCGGGCGTGACTTGAGCGAACGTAGCACAAATTATCCTGAGCGAAGCGCCTGGCCTTAAAGGCAGCGGATAGCGACGGGACGCCGGCACTGTCATTGAGCGACCCCAGCGCTTTCAGCGCGAGCATGCGGCGCATGAGTGCAGGCGCGACTGCGCCGGCAGGCACGGGATCTTTGGAGTGCGGAAGACCGTCACATTGCACGCGCGATGATCTCTTTCATGATCTCGCTCGAGCCGCCGGCGATGCGGGAGACCCGGTGTCCGGCCCAGGCGCGTGCGATCGGGTACTCCTCCATGAAGCCGTAGCCGCCGTGCAGCTGCAGGCACTCATCGAGCACCTTGCCGAGGGTCTCAGTCGCATGCAGTTTGGCGATGGCCGCGAGGTTGGCGTCGAGCGCGTCGCTCATGTGCAGCTCCAGACAGCGATCGACGAATGCCCGTGTGACGACCGCCGCCGCCTTGCACTCGGCCAGCTTGAAGCGGGTGTTCTGGAAGTCAGCAATGGTGCGGCCAAAGGCCTCGCGTCCCCGGGTGTAGGTCACCGTCCAGTCGAGTGCGGCTTCGAGGGTTGAGGCGGAGCGTACCGCGATCACCAGGCGTTCCTGCGCAAGCTGCTGCATGAGGCAATGAAAGCCGCGATGAAGTTGGCCCAGGAGCGCGTCGGCCGGCAGGCGGACCTCGTCGTAGAACAGCTCCGAGGTATCCTGCGCGTGCCAGCCGATTTTCTCCAGCCGCCGCCCGCGCTTGAAGCCGGGGGTCCGTGTATCCACCAGCATGAGGCTCACGCCCTTGGCGCCGGCAGCCGGGTCGGTCTTGCACGCGGTGATGACAAGGTCGGCAATCTGGCCGTTGGAAATGAAGGTTTTCTGTCCGTTGATGACGAATTCGTCGCCGTCCTGCGTCGCGCTGGTCCGCATGCCCGCGACGTCGCTGCCGGCGCCTGGTTCGCTCATCGCGATCGCGCCGATGATGTCACCGCGGCACATGCCGGGCAGCCACTGCTGCTTCTGCGCTTCGCTGCCGTAGGCCAGGATGTAGGGCGCTACGATGCCTGAATGCAGATGGAACGCGGGTCCGGTCGCGTCGACGCGCGCCAGCTCCTCGATGACGATACAGGTATGCAGAAAGTCGCCGCCCGGTCCGCCATAGGCTTCCGGGACGTAACAGCACAGCAGACCGTTCTCGCCTGCGGCCCGCCACACCTCGCGGCTGACGATGCCGTCTTTTTCCCATTGCGCGTGGTGCGGCACGATCTCCTGTTCGACGAAGCGGCGCACGCTGTCGCGAAAAATCTCGTGCTCGGGGGAGTAAACGGTGCGTGGCATCATCGGGGTGTCCTCCTGGTTCGGGGCGCGCGCTTCAAGGCTGCAGAAAACGCTGCTGGAACTGTGCGGTTGAGTTGCCGCGCGGAAACGGGGTGTCCGGGACATCGACCCGCAGGAATCGGCACAGCGGGCTCCAGCCTTCCCGCACGTCGAAGACCAGCAGTCGCGCGGCAGGGACTGCGTCGATCACCGCCTGCTGGTGTTGTGCGAAACGCTGCAGCATGAACGGCCGGTCGTCGATCCGATCTGCGAAGAAGTTTTCCACCAGGTCACGGCGCACCAGCCGCCGTCGGCGCAGGGTCTCGGGATCGTTGGCTGGCACCTGTTTGACGGCGGTCAACACCGTCGCGTGGATGCTGTCAAACCACGCCTCGGGATCGCGCGTGGTCAGCACGACAGGCGCTGCCGGATACAGCTCGAGCAGGCGGCGCCAGTGGAACATGGCAGGGAAGTCCACCGCCGCGCGGTAGCCGGTGAACACACTTTCCCAATCCTGAGGCGACGCCTCGGCAGCACGCTCCCAGTGGTCCAGGTGATGCGGCTGCGCGACCACCTCGACCATGTGGTAGCAGGCGGCAAAGCCGAGCTGCTCCAGCGCAAACTTGAGCGATTCTGTTCCTGTGCGGGGCAGGCCCGCACCGACCACGGCAAGCGTCATCTAAAGCGGCTCTTCAGCACGACTGAGCCCGGAGGCTAGCCGCAGGTGAGACACCTCGCAACCAGTGGCCGCAGGGGGGCGTCGCATGACCGCGGTCTCTGCTATGGTGCGCACCGAAAAAAGGCCCGCTATGGGCATGCATGGCTTTTCAGGAGGATGGTATGAAGTTCGGAAAATACGGCGTTTTTACCTTCACCGACATACTCAGCGGTCAGCAGCTGACCGATCTGGCGCGCCGCGTCGAGGCGCTCGGTTATTCCACCTTGTGGTACCCGGAGGCGTTCACTTACGAAACCTTCGCGATCGGTGCGCACCTGCTGGCCAGCAGCGAGAAGCTGATCGTCGCGAGCGGCATCGCCAACATCTACGCGCGAGACCCCATGACTGCGGTGATGGGGCATAACAGCCTTAACGCGTTTCACGGCGGCCGTTTTGTGCTCGGGCTGGGCGTCTCACACGCGCCGCTGGTCGCGGATGTTCGCGGACATGAGTACAAAAAACCGCTGGCCACGATGAAGGCGTATCTCGACGCCATGGACCAGACCTGGGCCGGTCAGGGTGATGCGGCGCCGGCGAAGCAGGTGGCCCTCGCGGCGCTTGGTCCGGCGATGTCCAAGCTGTCGGCTGAACGCACCCTGGGCGCGTTTCCTTACAACATCACGCCCGCGCAGGTCGCTCTCTCACGCGCGGCCATGGGCGAGAAAGGCGCCATCATCTGCGAGCAGAAGGTGTGCCTGTGCCAAGACGCTGACCAGGCGCGCGCGGTCGCGCGGGCATCGCTGGCGATGTATTTGGAGCTGCCGAACTATGTGAATAACTTCTACCGTCTCGGCTTCACGCCGGAAGATGTCGCCAACGGCGGCAGCGACCGGCTCATGGACGCAATGGTGCTGTGGGGCGACGCGGCGAAAATCAAGGCGGGCCTGGACGCGTACTTCGAACAGGGCGCGGACCAGGTCGTGATCCAGCCGCTGCGCAGCGATGGCGAGCTTGGCCCGGACTACGCCGCGCTGGAAGCCCTGGCCGACTGAGCCGGTAGACGGCGTCGCCAAGCGAAAAGGAAACGATGTGTTCAGCTACGTTGATAGCTCCATTCGTGAAGAGCTAGAGCGGCAACGGTTGCTGGTCACCCTCGACCGCGCCGGGAGTGAGGTAGGTACCAATGACGGGACCGCCTTCATGTCGGTGCTCGGACCGGTCCCGATCCCGCGCCTGTTTGCTGACGGAGAGCAGATGCTCGATTGGTATCCCTTCGTCAGGCGGACGGAACTGTCCACCGTGCTCAGCGTGGCGCAGCAGGTCGACGGCGGGGGCAACGAGGCCCTGCGTCACCTGCTGAGCAGTTCGATGTCGGTTAATTCGGTGTTTGCAATGCCGGGGTTCCGCTCAGCGCGCGAGCCCCTTGTTCGTATCCATTCCTGCTGTCTGACCGGTGACGTGTTCGGCTCGCGGCGCTGCGACTGCGGCCCGCAGCTTGATGCGGCTTTTGAGCAGATCAAGGGGGAGGGTGCGGGCGCAGTGGTTTACATGAGCGGGCATGAAGGGCGAGGCATCGGGCTGTGGGCCAAGGCGGTGACCTACCTGCTGCAGGACGCCGGACACAATACCTACCAGGCGAACGTGGCGCTCGGGCTGCCCGAGGATTCGCGGGATTTCAGCGACGCTGCGGTGGCCCTGCGTTATCTGCTGGCCGGAGAGCCTGTGCGTCTGCTGTCGAATAACCCCGATAAAAGACGTCAGCTCGAAGACCACGGGCAGCCGATCAGCGGCACCGTCGCGCTGGTCGCTGGCGTGTGCGAGCACAACCGGCGCTATCTCGAGGCCAAGCGCGAAAAAGGGCACCGGGTGCCCGACAACATCTGAATCACGGAGCGCTACAATGCGCCGCCCACGGGGCGCGGGATGGATCCAAGCAGAGGAGCTTTTATGACTAGAACCTTCAAGAACCGGCGCTGCGCTTTGGCCGTGCTGTTATCGCTCGGCCTGCTCTTTGGAGCTGTGAACGTCGTGGCGGAGCAACCCGCAATCAAGATGTACCAGGTTTCCAGTGGCGTGCTGGAGATGGACAAGGGCTGGCTGACCGCCATGCGCGACGTGGGCAAGATCATCCGGGTGCCGGTGGCAATGTACATCATCGATCATCCCCGAGGACTGGTGGTCTACGACACCGGCAATAACGTGGCGGTGTCCGACGGTCAGTGCGAGAGCCACTGGGGCAAGCTCTGCTCGGCGTTTCTTCCGATCCAGAAACGCGAAGAAGTCATCGACAAGTGGCTGGAGAAGTTCGGTTACAAAGTTGACGATGTGAAGTATGTCATCCTTTCGCACATGCACCTCGACCACGCGGGCAACATGGAGATGTTTCCCAATGCGACCCACGTGGTACAGAAAGCGGAAATGAAAACCGCCTGGTGGCCCGAGAAATTCCAGGCGGCAGCGTTCGTCCTCGGTGACTACGACGACGCGCGCGGCTTCAAGTACATGGAGCTGACCGGAGACTTTGATCTCTTCGGCGATGGCTCACTCATGGTGCTCGACACCAAGGGGCACACGCAGGGTCATCAGTCCGTGATGGTGAAGCTGAAAAACACCGGCTCGGTGTTTCTCGCTGGGGACGCGGTGTACACGCCGGATAACGAAGCGGGTGTTGTGCCCGGCATCACCTGGAATACCTACGAGTCGATGCAGTCCATCACCCGGCTGAAAATGCTGCGTGACGCCTCTCAGGGGCAGTTGTGGTACTCCCATGGCATTGACCAGTACAACGAGCACAAACACGACAGCTACTACGACTAGCCGCACGGCTGGTCCTCGCCAGGGTGCGGCTCCGCGCCCTGGCTGCTCCCTCCGATCTGACGCCTTCGAGATGCCTGCGCCGGTGCGCTGCCTGTGACGGATACCGAGCCGGTTCTTAAGCTCCAGGCGATCGACAAGCGCTTCCGACGGCATCGTGTTCTCAGTGACCTCAACCTGACCGTGACCCGCGGTGAGATCGTGGGGCTGCTGGGCCCGAACGGCTCTGGCAAAACCACCACCCTGCGCCTCGCTGCAGGGTATCTATGGCCGGACAGCGGCCAGGTTTTCCTGAACGAACAGGCTCTGACGCCTGAGTCGACCGCTCTGCGCCAGCGGATTGGCTATCTGCCCGAGCGTATTCCGCTGTACGACCCGCTGACCGTGAGACAGCAGCTGGTGTTTGTGGCCAGGGCTCGGGGTCTGCGGGGAGCGGCGGTTCGGTCTGCAGTAACAGAGGCGGCTGCTGCGTTCGACCTGGAGTCGGTGCTCGCGCGCGTGGTTGGCCGTCTGTCCAAAGGGTTCCGTCAGCGTGTTGGTCTGGCGCAGGCGCTGCTCGGCGAGCCGGATCTGCTGTTGCTCGATGAGCCGACCAGTGGGCTCGATCCGTTCCAGATTCTCGAGGCGCGCGAGATGATCCGCCGCGCCAGTGCCCATCGTGCGGTAATCGTTTCCACCCACATCGTGCAGGAGATCTCGGCGCTGTGCAGTCGGGTGGTGTACCTGCGCGAGGGGCGTCTGGTGGAGCTTGAGCGCGGGGTGGGCGCCGCGAATCACCGCCTGGCACTGATAGCTGCGGCGGACGAAACGCGCGTGCTAGAGGCCGTCAGCGCGCTGGACCCCGCCATTGCTGTCATTTCGCGCGAAGCGAGTGCGGACGCGCGCAGTCAGCTGGTGTTCGACCTTACCTCGAGCGCGACCGCGCCGGCAGCGCTGGCCCGACGCCTGACTGAGGTGACGGCGCTGGAACGGTTTGCCCCGGTCGAAGCCGATCTGGAGAGCGCACTGGTAGCCGCGATGCGTCGCGACCAGGATCAGACCCGCCAATGAATGGGTTCACCTGTCTGCTGCGGCGAGAGCTTGAACACTATTTCGCGACGCCGATCGCCTGCGTTGTGATCGCAGCCTTCTGGGCGACCAGCGGATTTTTCTTCAGTTTCAATGTTCTTTTTGTTTCGGCCATGGACATGGTGACGGCGTTTCACAACATGAGCCTGCTTTTCCTGCTCATGATGCCGTTGCTGTCGATGCGTACGTTCGCTGAAGAGCGGCAGCTGCATACGCTCGAGCTGCTGCTCACCCTGCCGTTTGCAGAGGGCGTGCTGGTCCTGTCCAAGTATGTCGCGTTGCTGATCGTGCTCACGATCATGCTTGCTGGCAGCGCTGTGGCCCTGTTTCCGCTCGCCTGGTTCGGCGCCCCTGATTTCGGTCCGATCATCGGAGGGTACGTGGGCGTGTTCCTGCTCGCCGCTGCTTTCGGCGCCGTCGGGCTCGCGGTCTCTAGCTGGGCTGCGAACCAGATCGTGGCCGCTGTTCTGACCTGGGCCGTGCTGCTGTTCCTGTGGTTCGCCGACTACGGCATCGCGCTGAATCTGCCGGCTGAGGTGAATCAGTGGCTGCAGCATCTCTCGTTTTCCGCCCAGTATCTCGACCTTATCCGCGGCGTGATCCCGATCGGGGCGGTCATCTACTTTCTGAGCGTCGTCGCCTTCGGGCTGCTGACGGCGACCCAGGCGTTGCGCGCGGCCCGGGCCTGACCGGTGCGCACAAAGCGCTTCTTCAGACTCATCTACCCGCTTTTTGCGCTGGGTGTTTTTCTGCTTGCCGTCAACGCGTGGGTGATCCGTCATCCGGCACGTCTGGATGTGACCAGCGGCGGCGTCTACTCACTGAGCACCGAGACTGCCCGGGTGCTGCAGCAGCTGAGCGATCCTGTGACGGTGACCTACTTCTACGATATGCGCAGCCGTGCGATGGAGGATGCCCGCTACCTGCTCGATCAGTATGCCGCGCAATCCCCACTGCTGACGGTCTCGTCCCACGATCCGACGCTCGAACCGGCGCTGGCACGTGAGTTCGACGTGGCCTTCGCGGGGACGGCGATTTTCAGCAGCGGCAATCGCCGAGTCGTGGTCAACACACCGGGGGAGGTTGAATTCACCAACGCTCTGATCCGGGTGTCTAGCGACGCCGTGGGGCGGATCTGCTTTACCGACGGGCACGTTGAAAGCAATCCGTTCAGTCTGCAGAGCCACGATCATTTCGAAGAGGGCGATCATGGCCATAGCCACTCGAGCGGCGGCCGGCCGCTGACCCTGCACGAGCGACACGGGATGGGCAAGGCGCGTAATGCGCTGGAGGTGCTCGGCTATCGTGTGGAGCAGAGACTGATGTTTCAGGGGGAGTCGCCGCTCGCGGGATGCACCGTCGTGGTGGTGGCCGGCCCGCAGTATCCGTTCACCCAGGGCGAGCTGCAGCATCTGACTGCGGCGATTGAGGGCGGAATGCCGGCCCTGCTGCTGCTGGAGCCGGGGATTCTCACGGGGATTGAGAGCATTCTGTCGCGGTACGGGATCACGCTTTCCACAGCGCGGGTCCTCGATCCGGAGCAGCATTACTGGACTGACCCTGCCACTCCGGCGGTGAGTGACTATCCAAGGCATCGGGTGACTCGGCACGTACCCCTGTCCTTCTTTCCCGGTGCGGCGGCGCTCAGCCCGCGCGCGGGGGGCGTGCCGGACGACATGGTCATCGTGCCGCTGGTGGAGTCGAGTCGCACCGCAGGGCTGGCGGATGGTGAGGGCGGGACCGGGCCGTGGACTTTAATGCTGCTGGCCAGCAGCGTGCAGCATCCGCTGCGTCTGATCGTGGCCGGCGACGGTGATTTTGCCTCGAACTCGTTTTTCAGCACGCTCGGCAACGGGCAGCTTTTTCTGAATGCGATCAGCGAACTGGCCGATCATCAGAACCTGATCGACATCACGCCGCGCGATTACCAGCTTGCGGAGATGCGCCTGACGAACGGCGAACTGCGCCTGATCTTCCTGCTGACCTGCGTGTTGGGGCCACTGCTGATGCTGGCGCTGGGGCTGTGGCAACACTGGCGGCGCGTATGAGACGCGAGACCTGGCTGTGGACCGTGATCCTGCTGGCCGGTCTGGCGCTTGGCATTGAGGAGTGGTGGGCCGCGCGAGCGCCGACCATGCCCGCCCAGTCAGACGCGATGGCCAGAGAAGATCTGCTGCTCAGGTCGGGGCTGGAGCCGGTCGTCAAAATAACGCTGGCGCGCGCTGCAGGCAGCCGAGAAGTCGTCCGCGGCCGCGCAGGATGGCGCTATGGCGATAGTGCAGACCCGAGCGGCGGTAATGCGCTTGCTGAGAGCGACAGTGCGTTTATCAGCGAGCGTCTGGCTATGTTCGCGGTGGCGCGGATTGATCGCTTTCTCGAGATCGATGACCGCCAGCTCAGCCTTTACGGGCTGAACGAGGCGCCCGATCGGATCACCATTGAAAATGCAGACGGCAGCGTGCTGCGTCTTGTGCTCGGCACGCGTACCCCGGACGGCTTCGGGCAATACGTGCTCATCGAACCAGAGCGTCGCGTCGTGGTGATCCCGGCCTACCACGTCGACAACCTCATGCGCTTGCACAGCGGCAGCTGAAATCCCGTTCAGCCTGCGTTCACCTCTGCTTGCTTAGTCTGTGCTCGCAGGCTCAGGGGCTGAAGCCGAGGAGCCTGCAAACAAGGCTCTTTCAGTGAGGTGAATGCCATGCAGAGAATCCATCAAACACGAGGTCTGATCCTGAGCGTTGCGCTCCTCGCCGCGGTTGCCGCCACGGATGCGGCCGCAGACAGCGAGCGTCGCGGACGCGGATACGACGCAGGTCGCGGGCACCATGAAGTCAGTCGCCAGCGCGGATATGACCGTCGGGATCACGGACGCCGCCATGCACACGGCGACCGTGGCTATCGTCACCACCGGGGATATGCATCCAACGGTCACCACCACGGTCATCACCACCGTCGGGATTATGGTCATGGATCGCGCTACAACAGCTTCTATTTCGGTTTCGGGATGGCGCCCTACGTGGTCACGCCGCGACCGGTCTACGTGCTGCCGTCCTACGGCAGCCCGTACGCCCGGCCTTACCGGATGAGCTCGGGCAGCTACGTCGGGACCACCAGCACCGGGCCCGGACTGACAGCGGCGGTGGGTGGCGCGGTAGGCGGCCTGATTGGCTCGCAGATTGGCCATGGTGCCGGCCAGCTGGCGGCCACTGCCGCCGGTGCCGTGCTCGGATACTCAATTGGCAGCAGTATCGACCGCAGCTACGCCCGCTACTGAGCAGGGGTAGCTGAATACCGGCCCGACTCTCGCGCACCTGTGCCGGTGCGCGGGGGTCGGGAAAACTTTCTGAAGGCGTCGGCTTTTCGTCGGGAAATCAGCGCAGCACGTCCCTGAGGACCTGGCGGACAATCTGGGTGCCGGTCTCGACCAGCACCAGGTCAACGCCGACCTCCTCCCAACTGTGGCCCTCGACGCGTGGCAGCACCTGGCGCAGGCTGTCCCCTGCAGGGCGCGCCGCGATCCCCGGTGGCAGGGGTTTGCCGCTTGCCAGGCGTTTCTGGATCCCGGGTGGCAGCGGTTTGGCGCCGGTGTTCAGCAGCTGGGTCTGGCCACCGATCAGCTGTTGCAGCACGGCGCCGGTGAAGCCGGCAGCCAGGAAGTCGCCGACATCCCAGTCTGTGTTCCAGTTCCGGTTTGCGCGTGAACCATTCTCGGTTGCGGCGTGCGGTTTGCCCGATTGGCCCTGTTCGTCCTTGCTTTTGTTGCGCTGCGCCTGACCTTTGTCTTTACCCTTCGCGGCGCCATCCTGCTTCGCATGAGCGGACGAGAAAGGCTGCAGCGTGGGCGAACCCAGACTCAGCGTCAGCAGGGCAAGCAGGCAGAGCAGTGCTTTGCTGGGTGGGTGCATGGGGCGTTTCTCCTGTCTGATGGACATGCTGGACACCATGCGCGTCACCCCCCGGTGACGCAACCAGATGTGTTCAGAACTGAGGCGCGGGTCACATTAAAACGTTCCAACGACCGAGGCGCTGCCGTTAGAGTCGCGCAATCACCTCATCGCCGAGGCGTTTGACGTAATCCGTGATGGCAGTCTCCTTCACGCTGAGTGAGAAGAGCGTTTTCGGGTTGTCATTGGGAAACAGCACGACGAGGCGGTCCACGCCCAGGTCGGCGTAGCGGCGGACAAGATCAAGATCCACGTTGCCGAAGGGGGTGACGCTTATCTCAAGCGTGCCTAACGCCTCGGGGCGTTCACAGCGCTGCGCTGCGTCCTGCAGGCCGTGCAGACAATCCCGGGTTGAATCCTCGGTCAGACCGAAGCCGTACCAGCCCTGGGCATGCGTCACGCTGCGTTCAAAGGCCCCGGGAACGTGGCCACCGAAGACCACCGGTGGTCCGCCTGGTTGCACAGGGCGAGGCTCGGCGCGGACATTCGAAAACGAGGTGAAGCGGCCGGTGTAGGCCGGCTCGGGATCAGTCCATATCGCGCGCATCGCCTCAAGATACTCAAGCGTACGCTCGGCCTTGTGTTTGAAGGGGATCCCGAGGGCGTCGAATTCAGGTTTGAGATAACCGATCCCGACGCCGAAGATGAGGCGACCCTGAGACAGAACGTCAAGCGAGGCCAGCTCTTTAGCCAGCACCAGGGGATTGCGCTGCGGCAGAATGATGATGCCCGTGCCGAGACGAACGTGACGCGTGTGCGCCGCCAGCCAGGCAAAGCTGATCGCCGGATCGAGCATGGGGTATTCCGGGGGCAGCGGCGAGGGCGGCTGCTGCGGGACCGGCAGGACGACGTGCTCGCCTGCCCACAGCGATTCAAAACCGGCTGCCTCCGCCGCCTGAGCCACCCGCAGACCCGCGTCGGGGGTGGCCAGCGGGCCCATATTGATGCCGAAAAGACCGAGTTTCATGCGTTGCCCTCTGTAGGTATGTGCAGCACCGCACCACAGTGTTTGCAGTGCACGGCGTCGTTGTCGTGACGTACCAGTCCGCAGGTCTGGCACTCGAAGCGGACCTTTTCCGGGCGGAATACCGTCTGGATCAGGCGCAGAAAAAGCGAGATGCCGAAGATCATGATCAGCACCGAGAGAATACGTCCGCTTGTGCCGACGAGCGTGATGTCACCGAAGCCGGTAGTGGTCAGCGCGGTGACGGTGAAATACAGGGCATCGACATAGTTCACCACCGCTGGATTGCGGCCGCTCTGCGCCACGTAGACGAGTGCGGTCATGACGAAAATGAAGACGACCAGATTCACGACGCTGAACAGGATGTCCTCGTGCAGCCGCACGAAAGGCGATAGTTCGCGTAGCTCCTTGATGACGTGGTAGGACCGGATCAGGCGCAGCGCGCGGATCACGCGCAGGAACAGAAAATTCTCGGCAAAGCTGGGGGCAAGCAGGGAACCGATGACGATGAGGTCGGCGATGCTGGCCAGTTCAAAAACGAACCGCAGGCGCTGTCGCTGGACGTAGAGGCGCGCGCAGAATTCCGCCAGGTAGATGAATCCGATCGCCTCCTCAACGATATGAAAATCGTCGAGATGATGCAGAAACGATGCGGCAATGAAGTAGACGATACACAGCAGATCGAACAGCAGCAGACCCCAGCGGAACAGCACAGCCCGCTGGTCGGTACCGTGATAGAGAAAATTAATCCGCTCGCGCAGCGCGGGGCGTCGGGATGGGGTCGGGTCGTCGGTGCTCACGGAGTGTCGTCCCGGGTCGAATGGTCAGGGCCGCCGCAGCGGCCCGCAGACACGTTCAGCACACGGTCAATCTGCCGGCCGCGTGTACTCCGGCGGCCGGCAGGTGATCGCATCAGCCGGTAACGCGGGCAATGAATCCGCGCAGGTCGCTGTTGAAGCTGAGTGGCTGCTCGAGCTGACAGAAATGGCCGACTTCGGGATAGATCTTGATCTCTGCGTTCGGGATGTTGTCTGCGATGAACTGGTTCTGCTCGACGCTGGTGGCGCCGTCTTCCTCGCCTGCGATGACCAGGGTCGGCTGCGAAATGTCCTTGAGCTGGTCCGAGATATTCCAGGCAAAGACGCCGCCCGGATCTGCGACGCTGGCGAAGAAAACCTTCTCGTTGAAGTTGTTTTCAACCCGGAAGCAGGCCTCCATGAAGGTGCCGATCTCCGGCCGGTCGGCTTTCGAACGCTGGGAGACGGCCGCGTCCAGCAGCCCGCTGAACATGCCGCGCCAGTCGCTCTGCATGGCTTCCGCCATCTCCGGTGGTGCGTTGGCGCCGATGTTAGTGCCGCTGGACAGGATCAGGTTACCCAGCACCCGCTCGGGCGCCGAAAGACTGGTCTGCATGGCAATCATGCCGCCGATGGAGTTGCCGATCAGGATGGCTTTGTCCACGCCGGCGTCGTCCAGGATAGCCACCACATCGTCGGCCATCTCGGTGAGGGCATAACCGCTGTCGGGTTTATCTGACTGCCCGTGTCCGCGGTGGTCTACGGCGATGCACCGGTGGTCACGGGCGAACTCCATGATCTGAAAAGCCCAGATGAAACGATTGGTGGTCCAGGGATGCAGAAATACGAGCGGCAGGCCGGAGCCGAAGCTTTCGTAGTAGACGTTGACCCCTGCGCGGTTGACGTGTGGCATGACATATCTCCTCAAGAAAAGAGCGCGCTCCGTCGCGCGCCGAGAGGGTGCCATATTCGCCCGTTTGGGGAGGCAAATAAACCGCTCGCCGGCTGAATTTGCGCTGTTCCTCCGGCGCCCGCAAGCTGGCTGCGAAATATCAGGAGGAGACATGTTGTGACCCAGCCCGTCGTCGAGATGATCAGCGCCGTGACCCTGTTTACTGCGGATATGACGCAGAGCGTCGCTTTCTACAGCGCGCTCAGGTTTGAGCTGCTCTACGGGGGTGAGTCAGCGGCATTCAGCAGTTTCAAAGCCGGAACGGGATACCTGAATGTCGCGCGGGGAGAGCCCGTAGAGAGCCTGTGGGGCCGCGTCATTTTTTACGTTAATGATGTCGATGCGATGTACCAGCGCGCTCTCGAGGCGGGCTATACGCCCGAGATGGCGCCGTCCGACGCGCGCTGGGGGGAGCGCTATTTCCATCTGCGCGATCCCGACGGCAACGAGCTCAGCTTCGCCAGACCGCTTCAGCCTGATCTGGCCGCGAGCCGGCCTGCCGGCCGGTGATGACTTTGACTGTCAGTGCCCGGCGCGCGGGCGCCCATTCCGAGTACCTCCGATGAACTTGTGACCCTCGAGCGGTTCTCAGGCTGCCCGCGTGGCAAGAAAGGTCAGCGCATCGGTGTTGAAGCGCGCGGAGTGTTCGAGCATCGGCAGATGTCCGCAGTCCTCGTAGTAGCGCACTTCGACATCGGCGAGGCCTGCACGCAGGATCTCCGCATGAGATGCCGCGACAAACTTGTCCTGTCGTCCCCAGACAACCAGTACAGGAACGGTGATCTGCGGCAGCCAGCTTCGCGCAACGGCGACGGTCTCGGGGTGAAATCCGCGCCAGCCGACCATGCCGCGCAGCGTTTTGAGAAAGACCGCCTGCGCGCCCGGCGCCCGCGCCAGCGCCAGTTTCCAGTCAAGATAGTCCTGCGCCAGGACCGCCGGATTGTGGACTGCAGTGCGCATGAGCATGCGGGTGCCAGCCATGTTTGGCCGGGTCAGGAGTTCGCCCAGCAGCGGTACGCTGGCCAGACGGAAGTTAATGATCGTCTCGTAGTCGAATCCGGCGGGTGCGAGTGCCATCACCGAGCGCACCCGTTCAGGTGCCAGTGCGGCCAGGTGCAGCGCCTGGCGACCGCCTGACGAATACCCCGCAAGGTGTGCCCGTTCGATGTTCAGCGTGTCGAGCACCTTGAGCAGGGAGGCGGTGATGCCGTCCTGTGAGTAGTCCCCGTCCGGCGGCATGGACGAGCGGCCGGAGCCGGGCAGATCGAGCGCGATGACCCGATAACGTCTGGCCAGTGCGTCGAGATTGGCGGCCCAGTCTTCGATGAAACCGGTCAGACCGTGGACCAGCACCAGCGGCTCGCCGCTGCCGTGGTCATAGATCCTGACCCGGTGTACGCCGGCCTCAATAAAGGTTTCGCTGCGAGAGATCATGGGTTTGTCCTGCGTGGGCATGGGTCACGGCGGTGAAGCGGGACGCGAGTGGGGGTGTCGGACTGGTCGCGTCGCCCGCTCGTGGGACGCGCCTCACGCGCGCCGCCCGCGCGGCAGTCTGCCACAGGCTGGTGCCGTGGATCGCGGGGCGTGCTCCGAGCGGATGCTTCAGCCGGACGGTGCCAGACGGGTCCTGCAGCAGAGCGTTCAGCCCACCTGCCAGTTTGCAGCGAGCACGGGTTCCATTACGGCCTGCGCCACGAAAGTGAGGGGCGTATCAGCGCCACTGGCCGGCGTGAACGCCGCCATAGCCTGCACCAGCTGCTCCATACCGAAGGCGTCGATGCTGTACCCATCGCTGAGTACCAACGACTCGACGCGTGCCGAGGGTGTAGCGTACCAGTCACGGATCGTCAGGCGGTCTGCGCTGTCGATCAGGTCGATGACGAGGTCATCACCCCGGCGCGTAAACCACAGGTCTGCATGCTCGATGGTGCTGTCAGCAATGGTCACAGAGTCGTCGCCGCCGCTGCGCTCGATCAGGACATCGCAGCCGTCTCCACGCTGGAAGCGATAGCGGTCGTTGCCGCTGCCTCCGAGCAGGAGGTCTTCACCAGGTCCGCCATCGAGGTAATCGTCACCGCTGCCGCCGTCGAGGGTGTCGTCGCCGGAGCCCGCCAGCAGCAGGTCGTCGCCTGCATCTCCGTACAGCGTGTCGTGGCCTGAGCCGCCGTACAGCCGGTCGTCGCCACTGCCGCCGTCTGCCCGGTTATTGCCCTCACCGGCGACGATCCAGTCGTCACCGCCGTCGCCGCTGAGACGGTCATCGCCATTCAGACCGAACAGAGCGTCGTCATCCGCGCCGCCCTCGACGACATCGTTTCCGGCACCCCCGTAAAGGTGATCGCGGCCATCGCCGCCGCGCAGCCAGTCATCTCCGCCGCCACCAACGATAAGGTCGTCGCCGTCGCCGCCGTCGAGGTCATCGTGGCCGTCCCCGGCAAGGAGGTAATCATCGCCGTCCTCGCCGAAAACCCTGTTATTGCCGCTGCCGGCATCCACGGTGTCGTTCCCGTCCCCTGCCTCGATGCGGTCGTCCCCGGCAAGCCCCGTGATGACATCATCACCGGCACCGCCGTTGATGAAATCAACGGCAATGGTCCCGGTGATGACATCGTCCGCGGGCGTGCCAGTGAAGGTGTGAAAAGCCGCGATGGTATCCAGGGTGAAGACTGCATCGGCACTGTCGCCGGTGAGGTCGGTCGCGGTGATCACGATCGTTTTGACACCGAGGTCGGCTGCCTGCGGCGTGCCGCTCAGGCTGCCGGTCGCCGGGTCAAAGCGCAGCCAGGCGGGCAACGGGGCCGCATCACTGAGCCCGGCAGTCAAACTGAGCACATCACCCAGGTCTTCGTCATGGAAAGTCAGGGGATCGAGCGTGAACAGGAACGGCTGTGCTTCGACTGCTGTCTGGGGTGATGGTGGAATCATAAGCACCGGGGGATCGTTCACGTTCACGACCTCCAGGCTGACAGCGCTTGTTGCACTGGCGCCGGCGCGATCTGTAGCGGTCACCGACAGCCGGTAGGCGCCCACATCCTCGTTGCCGGGTGTGCCGCTGAAGGTGCCGCTTTCCGCGTCAAAGGTGAGCCAGAGCGGCAGGCCCGGCGCTGCGCTCGCGTCGTGGAGCCAGGTCGCGCGAAATGTCAGATAGTCATTCGCGTCCGGATCGGAGAACGCACTGGCGCCCGCTGCCAGGGCCCACGGCTGGTCTTCGAGCAGGATCTGATCGGGCAGTGGCAGGGCGGCCGGGGGGCGGTTGACCAGGGTTGCACTGGCGATCCGGCTGCCATCCGCGAACTCGAGCCATTCGATAGTGCCGTCGCTCTCGGTAAACCAGTCCTCGAGGGTGAGGCTGTCTGCGCTGCTGAGCGTCACGATCAGGTCGTCCGCGACGCGGGACACGGTCAGATCGGCAAGCGTTATTCCCGCGTCCCAGCGGATAGTGTCGATACCTGCGCTGTCCCGCAGACGGTCATGACCATCGCCCGGCGCAAAGCAGTAGACGTCGTCACCCGCCCCCCCGTCGAGCCGGTCGTTACCCGTATGGCCGGTGAGCACATCGTTGCCCGCAAGACCTGAGATCCGATCAACCAGGTTGGTACCTGACAGGCTGTCCCCATTCGCGCTGCCATCGATATCGAAACCCTGTGCGACCAGTTCCTCGTAAGTCAGGCTGGTGCCATCGGCGAAAGCGACCGATTCGATACTGCGCGGCCCGCCGAGGACATCCAGGGGATCGAAATCTTCGAGATGGACCTCCGCCTGGTCCGGGCCGAAACGCAGCAGCAGCGATCCGGTGTCGAGGTGCAGCGCAGCCGGGTCATAGCCGTCGCCGAAAGCCAGCGAGTTGCCCACCGGGCCGCTGGGATCAGAGAAGTGCAGCACCAGCGGCCGCGATTCGACGACGATCCGATCGGCACCGGCGCCGCCGATGATGATGATCGGGTTCTCTCTTGCGTGCTCGATGGTGGAGCGACCGAGCGGGATGTCACCGACCAGAACTTCTCCGAGCAGGTGGATGTCATTATTCCCACCGCCGGTGCGCACGACGCTGCCGAACGCGGAGCGGACCGTGATGCGGTCGTTACCGTCGAAAGCCTGCACCAATGTCCCCGGGCCAAGCGCGTCGATGATGTCATCGGCCGGTGTGCCGACCAGCACGGTCCGCGCCAGGTCGGACGTGCCGAGAGCGAGGTAAGCAGAGCCGTCGCCCGCGTAGTGCACCAGCAGGTCGTTGGTTCCGTCGCCGTCGAAGTCACCGGCGGCAAGCGCCCGGGCGGTGCGCTGGTTACGCACCGCGAGATCCGGGACCATTGCGTAAAAGCCGTCGGCTGCATCGAGTTCGGCCAAGCGGATGGCGGCTGGAAAATCGCCCTCGCGCCCGGTGATACAGGGAATGTATCCATTCCCCGGCACAGTCAGATAGGCGCTTTCGCTGAGCCCGATGTCGTCAATGCCGTCGCCGTTGATATCACCGACGGTGACGACATGATTACCGTGATCACCGCCGCCGATCCCGTCGACTGACCAGAAACCTGTCAGGGCACAGCCATCCCGTCCGTCCAGCGTGTCGGTATCGATTGCCACGACGTCCGGGTCGGCATTACCGAAGACGATGCGCAGGTCGTTGTATGCACCCGGGCCGTTCCCGCCGATGAGGATGATGTCGCTCAGGCCATCGTGGTTGAAATCACCGACCTGCGTCTGTCCGAGGCGCCGCAGGTTGCCGTCGAGCCGGATCCGGTGGGTGTAATCGAGGTCGAAGCTGGCGCTTACGGTTCCTGGCGGGCCGAGCACCACATGAAAGCGAGCGCCGCTGTAGTCAACGGCAAGAAAATCCGGCGTGCCGTCGCCGTTGAAATCACCGATGGGATCGAGCGCGTCGAGCGGACGACCCGCGAGGCCTGCTGTGGCGCTGAAGCTGAAGCCCTGCGCGGGCGTGAGCGTCTGCGTATTGATGGCGCCCTCAGGGCGTTCCGGACCACCAAGCAGGACGGTGCGCCACAGCAGCAGGTCAGTGAAGCCGTCGCCGTTGTAGTCCCCAGTGGCGCTGATCCCCGGGCCGTTGATCTGCGCACCCTGCCCGGCAGGCAGGGCGGCAATATCGATGACGCCGCCCAGCGTAGCGTCACCGTAGAGCACGTAATGGTCGGCTGCGCTGTATCCGTAGGGTGAAAACACAAGGTCCTGATAGCCGTCGCCATCGAGATCGGCCGCTGTGACCGCGAAGTTGCCCCCGGGCGCCTCTATCTCCAAGCCCTGTCCCGCCGCGACCCGGGCGGCAGGATCGAGCAGGGTGGTCGATGCGCGATCCTGCCCGAACACGACGAAATGTCGGTTGGTGCGGCGGGACCCGTTAGCCCAGGTTTCGCTGACCAGCAGGTCATCGCGACCGTCGCCGTTGATGTCGCCGACTCCGCAGGCATCGCGCACGCTGCGCAGCGTGCCTGCGCTGTAGCTCTGGCCTGCGGCGTCCGGGTTGTGGGTAAGCCAGAAGCCCTGGCTACCGTTGAGACTGCCGGGATCGAAAGCGCTGGCGTGATCGAAACGCAGCGCCGTCACGCGCAGCGTGAACGAGTCGCTGAGCGCGTGCCCTTCTGGATCCTCGGCGGTCACGCGCAGCGTATAGCTGCCTGCATCCGCGCTGCCCGGAATGCCGCTGAAAGCTCGCGTGGAGGGATCGAAGCTGAGCCAGTCCGGCAGTGCCGCGCCATTCTCGAGGCTTGCGCTGTAGCCGAGCACAGTGCCGTCGGGGTCAAAGAAAGCACCTGCCGGCAGTTGGAAGCCGAGCGCGAAGCCGGCGGTTGCGCGCTGGTCAGGCAGAGGGTTCAGCAGGCGGGGGGCGTAAGCGGTGGCGGCGGCGATGTCCATCCGGTCCAGAACCGCGCCATCACTGAAGAACACCGCACTCAGTAGATTCGACCGCCAGTCGGGAATGACGAGCTCGACGCTGCCGGCTGTCCCGTGCCAGGTGCCCTCACTGTCCACCAGGGCCGAGAATGCGGCGTCGCCGAGTGCGGCGTCGACCAGCAGTGGCCGATTACTGCCATCTGCGCGCAGCAGGTTCGTACCCTGCGCCGGATCGAACAGCAGCGCCTGGGGAACTTCGAAGGCGTTCAGGAAGTGGTGGTCCTCCACCGTGCCTGCCGCGAGCAATATCAGGGAGCCGCAGAGGATCTGATCGACGCCGCCATTGCCCCAGGCCTGCAGGGTCAGACTGTTGTCCGCGTCAAACTGCAAGCACAGACCGTCCGTGTCCTGTACGCGCGTCACGCTGCTGAGGTCGTCAACGCCCTCGATAATGACGATGTCATAGCCACCTGAGTCCGTGATGCTGTCGTGGCCATCGCCAGGTCGATAGCGGTAGACATCGTGGCCGAGGTCGCCGAACAGCAGGTCGTCGCCCGGTCCGCCTTCGAGTAAATCGGTGTCCGCGCCACCATGGAGAATGTCCGCGCCCGCGCCGCCGAGCAGGTGGTCGTCGCCCGAGCCGCCATCGAGCCGATCGTCGCCCGCTCCACCATCGAGCCGGTCCGAACCACTACCACCTTGCAGCTGATCGCCGCCGGCGCCGCCGGCGAGCCGATCGTTGCCTGCCTCGCCGAACAGGCGGTCATCGCCGTCACCGCCGTGAAGGTCGTCGGCACCGCCCTCGGCGGGCGTGGCGAGTCCTGCGCAATCGCCGTAGAGCACATCGGCCCCGCTCCCGCCCAGCAGGCGATCGTCTCCGCGCCAGCCGAGCAGCACATCATCGTCGTCGCCGCCGTCGAGCAGATCGTTGCCGTTGCCGCCGTTCAGCAGATCGGCGCCGGTTTCGCCGTACAGGGTGTCGGCGTCGTCCGGCGGCGGGTTGGTACCGAGGAGAATGCCGGTGAACCACACATCCACGCTCACGCCGTCATCGTTAACCAGCGGTGCCACCGACCAGTTGCCGGCGACCGTAGCCCAGGCGTCAAGCGCCCCGAAGAGGACGTCGTTGCCGCTGCCGCCGACCAGAAGGTCGTCACCACCGCCACCGGCCAGGACGTCGTCGCCGCGGCCGCCGAGCAGGACGTCGGCTCCGCCGCGGCCGGCGAGAAAATCCTGACCGCTATCGCCGTACTGCTGGTCGGCGCCCGCGTCGCCGACCAGAACATCGTTGCCCGGGCCACCATCGAAATAATCACCCTGCTCGCCGGTGGTCTGCGCGACAGAGCCGATATCGAGCGGACTGCGACTGTCCAGGTAGTCGTCACCGTCGCCGCCCAGCAGGCGATCTGCGCCCCACGGACCGAAGGCGCTGCCGCCGAAGAGCTCATCATTGCCGTCCAGGCCCGAGATGACATCGTCGCCTGCTGTCCCTGCCAGGCGATCGGCAGTGGCGGTGCCATTGAGGTTCGTGCCGTCGGGGGTGGTTGTCGGAGGCTCGTCGAACAGCGTGATCCCGAGAGTTCCGGGCAGGAAGCCCGCGGTCGGGTCGACGACGTTTGCGAGGCGCACCCGTGGCGTTTGCGGGAGACCGAACGCGACCACTATGGCATCTGTGCCCTGCAGATAGATCGTGATGTCCTGCTCAGCGTGTCGGTAAACCGCGGTCGCGACCCGGTAGTAGCTGCCACTCGCGCAGAGGCTATCCGCGCCGAGATAGACAGCGCCTTGCGCATCGATGTCGAACACCACATCGCCATCGCCGACGAAGTACCGGTCCGCGCCGCGACCGCCTTCAAGCCGATCAGGCGCCAGGTCGTCGAGATTGTCGAGGCCATTGCCGTACAGCGTGTCGTCACCGTCATCGCCACGCAGCAGGTCGCGCCCGTGACCGCCCTGCAGCCGGTCGCTGCCGGCGCCGCCCTCGAGCAGATCGGTCCCGTCCAGTGCGAGCAGATCATCATCGCCAGCATCGCCGTAGAGATGATCCTCGCCGTCGTGTCCGTGCAGCTCGTCTGCTGCCGCGCCGCCGAAAATGTAGTGCGTCTGGCGCGGGTCCAGCGCGACCGCCTGGAGCGTTGTCAGTTCCAGATGGCTGTCGGTATCGACGTAGCGCGCGTGATACCCGTCGGGGTCGATGAGCAGCGGTGTGTCCAGACTGGCGGCTGCTACTCGAAAACCGAGAAAGCGGGCCCGGTCAGTGAGGTATTCCGCACTGAAATGCTCCACCGCGAGTTCAGCGGTGCGATTGCCCAGCGTATACACGGTATCGTCGCCGCGCAGCACGAACGGATTCAGCGCGTGCAGGGCATAGCGGTAGGCCAGCTCCCCGCGGGCACGCCCGACCAGCTCGTCCACGCTGAGCGTGATGCGGCCGCTTGCAGGATCGACAAGGCTTTCGAGATACAGGTCGGGCCGCGTGTCGAGCGCCGCTGAAATCGCGACCAGGCGCTCGTGATAGGCCGCCCGGGCGGCGAACGGTTCCGGCGGGTCGAGGAGATAGATCGCGAGCGGTGGCACAGCCGTCTCCAGTGGTGAAGCGCCGTCAGCCAGCAGCAGCGTCCCGAGAGCATCAGCGAGCACTTCCTGTGAGCGCCCCGGGTCCGGGGAGGCGGCGCGGATCAGTACGGCGGCCCCGGCCAGGTCGAGGTCCGGATTGAGGCGGGCAAGCAAGCGCTGGAGCCCGAGTGCATCCACCAGCTGACTCATCGAATGACTGTTCACTTCGGTGGTCACCTCGAGGCGCGTGCTGGCGGGTTCGCCGGTGATCAGTGCAGACGAAACCAGGGCCGCATCATCGCCGCCGCCCTGGCTCTCTGAGACCAGGCTGAACAACCGTCCCGCGGCTTCGAGACTGGCGAAGTCTGCTGCCGGCGGGCTCTCCAGGTAGGGCGCGAACAGGGTGTTGATACAGGCGTTGGTGAGCTGCTGGCCGCGGTTGACGATGAGGTCCAGCGCTGTGGAGAGGCTTGGTCCGGCATCCAGCGACGCCAGTACGGTGCTCAGCTCGAACTTGTCTTCGAGCCCGAGGCGCGCGTCATAACCCGGCGCGTTGAAGGTCACCGCTGTTTCTATCCGGTCCGGAAACAGACGCTGCGCCAGAGCGGCAAGATGACCGCCCAGAGAATGACCGGTAACGCTGAAGCGCTCGCCCGGGGCCACCAGGCCGAGCCCGAGGGCATCGTCGTGGGCTTCGAGCCAGTAGCAGCCTGAATCCGTCGCCACGGACGCGACCCCGTCGGGCGCGAATGCGCCGAAGCGCAGTTCGAGCCGCGTTGTCGTAGCCCCGGCATCGGCGCACAGACGCTGAATAGTGTTGACCATGGAAACGCACTGGCTTAGCGCCAGTCCGAGGCCACCGATCTCCTGCAGATCCGCCTGGATCAGGTCGCGGTAAATCTCCTCAGTGCCGCGGATGGCGAGGATCCTGCGGCCATCGTGCGCGTTTGTGAAAAAGGATGCGGCGAAACCGGTCGCCGGGTCGTTGGGGAAAAAAGCGGCCAGCTGCCAGTTGGCACCGTTGCTGGTCGTGCCGAAGAGGCTGCTGCCCAGCGATGGAACGCCGATGCGTCCGGGGATCCGCTCGTTGGCATCGGCGGCCTCGATCAGCGCTTCCGGCGTTGTCTCGAGCGGATTGGCGGCGATGCGTGCAGCGTCGCGCCAGCGTACATAGGCGAGATCTGCAAAGCAGGCGTATTCAAAATAATCCGTGAGCGTCATCCGTGACCTCCAGGTTGGCTTCAGGGCGGGGCGAGCAGGGTGGCGTGGATCAAATCCGTAGCGTCATAACTGGGGCCGAAGCGCGCTGCGTCCGCGTTGCTGGTGCGGGAACCGCAGGTCCACACGCCGCGCTCCAGCGGCAGAAGGCGGTCCACGCCGCGGGGCCTCAGGGTGTAGTAATTCAGCTCGCCCAGGATCCGCTCATCGTCCAGGGCACGGATGGCGTAGGCGTGCCGGGTGGCGCCCGGGAGCCGGGGTACGCTCAGGGTGCGGCTGTCCAGTCGGTACAGGGCCTGCGGGGTATGCACGCGTCGCTTATCCACGCGCCCGTCGACCATCGTCCAGTGTATGACCCCGTCGCTGGCCTGACTTTCAACGAACTCAAAACCGGCCCGGTGCCAGTACTCAATTGACCCCGAGCCGAGAAAGCCCCGGGCCTGTATTGGCTGATAAATCCGTAAACCACCATGCGCGGCACACACGCGCTGCATGCGCTGACTGGTTTGGTAGATGCCCGCGTTGGTCGCCACCTCCCAGATCACGAGCAACACCAGCGTTCTGAGCCCTGCGCGCCGCAGCCGTTGACGCCACCCCGAGCGGCGCTGGAACAGCAGGGCACCGAGGAAGATCGGCAAGGCCAGGAGCAGGGCCAGGATCTCAGCGGTACCGGTGCTGTAGTAAGGCACGCCGAACAGATTTATCGGGCCGCTGATGGCAGTCGCCCGCTGCGGCAGAGCGAGCCCGGCGCTGGCGGCGAGGTTCAGGGTGAGGCGTGTCAGCGGGGTCAGTCGGTTTGTTCTGCGCATCATCCAGCGCGTCCATGCGGCGGCGATGACCCGAGTATGGCGGCGGTACCGACTGATCGCGACTGGACCCCGGAGGACGATCGGTCCGCCAGGAAATTTTCCCGGCGCGCGCTCAGGCCGCATCCCAGGCGAGGCGTGAGGCTCCTCCGGTCAGCGCTCACGGAACGCTTCGCCGGCATGGCGCATCAAGGGCGCCAGCAGGTATTCGAGCAGGCGTCGGGTGCCGAGATGCACCTCTGCAGAGATCGCCATGCCGGGCGTCAGTCGCTGGCGGCTGCCGTCGACCCACAGGGTGTCGTCATCGAGGTGGATCCGGGCTAGGTAGAGCAGTCCTTCGCGCTCAAGCGCGGTCGCGTCCGGGGCCACGCCCGCTATCGTCCCGGCCAGGGTGCCATAGCGGGTGAAGGGAAAAGTTTCGACCTTTATGACGACTGTCTGGCCGGCTCTGACGTGACCGACATCCTGGTTTTCGAGCCATGCCTCGACCGTGAGCGGCACCGCCTCCGGCACGATGTTCAGCAGCCTTTCACCCGCGCCGACCACGGCGCCGTACGTACTCAGCGCGAGATCCTGCACCGTGCCGGCGACCGGAGCTTGTACGTGCAGCCTGGCACGTTGCAGCAGATTCTGCTGCTCTGCTTCAGCGTGCACGGCGAGACGGGTGCGTACCTGCTCCAGCTCGGCCAGCCATCCGGCCCGAGTCTGGGCCAGCAGCTGCGCGAGGCGTTCGCTGGCATTGGCGTTTCGCGCCCGGCTCATCCCGCGTTCAGCGCGCAGGACGTCCTGGCCCAGGCTGTGGTGCAGGCGCTGCTCCTCAAGTTCAAGCCAACTGAGCCTGGGGGCAAGCTGGCGCGCCGCGAGGGCAGCGAGCGCAGCGCTGCGCTCCTGCAATAGGGGCAGTGTCGCTTCACTCTGCGCGAGCCGGGCCGCAAGCGTCTGTTCTTCGGCAGCCGCCAGCGCGATTTCTTCTTCCAGCGCACGCCGCGCTGCTGCAAAACTGCTGAACTCGCTGACAACGCGCGGATCTGTGCTGGCCGCGAGAGGCGTTGGGCCGGCGAGTAACTCCAGCAGCGCGGTGAGGCGTGCACGCTCGTGCTCGAGATGGCGACGCTCTGCCGCGAGGCGCAGGCGATCGGCCTCGGCAGCGCGCGGGTCGAGTTCCAGCAGGCGGTCGCCGGCCGCAACCCGCTGGCCTTCGCTGACGTGAATGGCGGTGACGATCCCAGGCTCCTGGGCCTGAACGTGCTTGACCTGACCGCTCGGCACGACCCGCCCGCGCGCGCTGACGACGACGTCGACCCGGCTGAACCAGGTCCAGGCAACAACCGCAACAAGCAGGGCGCACAGCGCTGGTACCAGGCTGCCGACCAGGGGTGGTATCGGGGTTCGCTCCAGCGCCATCGCTGCGGGGAGAAAATCTTCATCTGCAGCGCCAGCGAACATCGGCGTGGACCGGCCGCTGGGTTGCTTTGCACAGGCGGTCATGCGGCCGACCCGGTCGCCGGGGACTGTTCGCGGAACAGCGCCGCGTAGTAGCCTCCGGACACGCGCAGGCGCGCGGGCGGACCATCTTCGGTGACTCGACCGCCGTTCAGGACCACGATGCGTGTTGCCGGTCCAAGAGCGCTCAGGCGATGGGCGATGATGAGCACCGTACGATCGCGGCAGATCAGCTGCATGTTTCTCTGCACAGCCGTTTCCGCCTCGTGGTCGAGGGCGCTGGTAGCCTCATCGAGCACGAGGATCCTGGGGTCACTGAACAGCGCCCGGGCGAGCGCAATGCGCTGTCTTTGCCCGCTGCTGAGGGCAGTGCCGCGCTCTCCGATGACGGTGTCGTAACCCTCGGGCAAGGTCTGGATGAAATCGTGCGCTGCGGCAAGCCGGGCCGCGCGGATGACGGCAGCGAGCGGGGCGCCCGGATCTGACAGGGCAATATTGGCGCGCACGGACTGGTGAAACAGCGCACTGTCCTGACCGACAACGGCGATCTGGCGCCGCAGGGTGCTCGGGTCGATAAGCCTGAGGTCAACGCCGTCGATGGCGAGTTTCCCGCTGCCCGGCGTGTAAAGCCGCTGCAGCAGCCGCGCGAGGGTGCTCTTGCCGCATCCGGACGGGCCGATAATCCCCACCACCTGTCCGGCAGGGACGTGCAGCGACAGGGCGCGCAGGATGTCCTCGGGGTGTTCGGGATAGCGGAAGCTGATCTCGCTGAAGCTGAGCGCGCCGCGCAGCACAGGATGTGCACCCTGGCGGTGACGGTGGTCTGGTTCAGTCGCAACCTTGAGAATGTCTCCGAGACGCCGCATGGACAGGGCGGCCTGCTGGAACTCCTGCCAGAGCTGGACCAGACGCAGCAGCGGGGCTGCCAGCCGGGCGGCAAGGAGATTGAACGCCACCAGCTGTCCGACACTCATCGTGCCGGCCATAACCTCCCGCGCGCCGAGCCACAGGATGCCGAGCACCATGAGGCGGTTGATGAACGCGGCCAGCTGACCGGTGATGTTGGACAGCGTGACTGCGCGGAAGCTGGCCTGAAGGTAGGCAGCCAGGCGCTCTTCCCAGCGACGCTGCGCTGTCGGTTCGAGGGCCAGGCCTTTGAGGGTCTCGATCGTCGTGACGGTTTCAATCAGATAGGCCTGGTTTTCCGCCCCGCGGTTGAAACGCTCGGCGAGGCGCTGACGCAGGGTCGGCGTCGAGATCCAGGTCAGCACGCCGTAGGCCGGCAGGGTGGCGCTGACCAGCAGGGTCAGGGTGGGGCTGTAGCTCGCCATCACGGCGAGAAAAACGCCGGTGAAAAGGAGATCCAGCGTGACCGTAAGGGCTGCTCCGGTGACAAAGCTGCGTACCGTTTCCAGCTCGCGCAGCCGCGCGACGATGTCGCCCACGCGACGTGCACCGAAGTAAGCCAGGGGGAGGTGCACCAGATGGCGGAACAGCACGGCACCCAGCGCGACGTCGATGCGGTTCGTGGTGTGCGCGAGAACATAGCTGCGCAGGCCGCCGAGAATGACCTCGAAGACCGACACCAGCAGCAGTCCGAGCGCGAGTACGTCGAGGGTAGTCAGCCCGCTGTGAGCCAGGACCTTGTCGATCACGACTTGAAAGAACAGCGGCGATACCAGGCCCAGCAGCTGAATGACGAAGGACGCTGACAGCACCTCCAGCAGCTGACGGCGATAGCGGAGGACGAAAGGCAGCAGCCAGGCGAAGCCGTGGCGCTCCTGGGTGCCGGTTGCAGCGGTTCCGCGTCTGCCGATCTGGATGACAGTGCTGTTCCACTGTGCCTCGAAGGCTTCACGGCTGAGCCTCTGCGGGGCGCCATGCAGCGGATGCTGCAGCAGCAGATCGTCGCCGCGCACGCCAAGGAGGATGGCATAGCTATCGTTTTCCCAGCCGACGATCGCGGGCAGGGGGATCTGGGCAAGATGATCGAGGTCAGTGGAGCGGCGACGCGCTTTCAGCCCGATCCAGCGTGCTGCGCGCACCAGCCGTGCATCGTCCAGCGGCGCGCCGCCTTCGGCGAACTCGTGCTGCAGGCGGGCGCCATCGACCGCGCGTTCAAACCAGCGCGCCAGGATGAGCAGACAGGTCAGCCCCGGATCGCGGCTCAAGTCCGCGGAGATTGGCGATGTGGCCATCGGAAAATCCTTTTTCCGTCAGCAGAGTGCGCATGGTGTGGCAGGCTGTTGTTGCCAGGAAAGCCCGCTGGGGACCTGACTGTACCAGCGCTCTCAGGGCGGGAAAAATTCCCGGGCCGGCTTCAGCCTTTGTCCAGCCCGGAATGCCACCTACATTTCGCCGCAGATGTGCCCGCCGTCAACCACCACGACCGAGCCGGTCATCCAGCGTGAGGCGTCGGAGGCGAGCAGCATCAGCGGGCCGTCGAGATCGCTGAATTCGCCGTAGCGGCGCATGGGGATCCCTTTCCTGAACGCTTCCGAGCGTTCGCTCTCAAGCAGCTTGCGGCTGACATCGGTCAGGATGTAGCCAGGCGCGAGCGCATTGACCCGAACCTCGTACCTGGCTGCTTCGAGCGCCATGATTTCCGTTGCGCGCACGAGGCCGGCTTTGGATACCGCGTAAGGAAACTGGCCCTTGATGGTGCGGTAGGCGGAGATCGAGGCAACGTTGATGATGTTGCCGCCCCCGCTACCGCGTGCGATCACCCGTTCGACGTAGCGCTTACCCATGAACCATGGTGCTTTCAGGTTGGTATCAAACACACGGTCCCAGTCGTCCTCATCGATAGTGATGAAGGTCTTGGCACCGGCCTCGACGCCTGCGTTATTGATCAGCACATCGATCGGACCGTGGGTCTGTTCAGCGGCAGTCAGGAATTCGTCCACCGACGCGGCAGCATTGACATCAAGCGGCAGCCCGACAGCGGTGCCGCCGCTGCCGTTAATCTCGTCTACCCGTGCCTGAATTTTGTCTGTACGCCGGGCGCCCAGTGCGACCTTCCCGCCGTGTGCGGCGAGTAGGCCGGCAAAATGATGGCCGAAGCCAGAAGAGGCGCCGGTAATAGCGATTGATTTGTTTTTAACGCTGAACAGATCCATAGCTTTTTGCTTCCGATGAGAGCGGGTGAACAGGCCAATCTGCGCGGGACAGGGGCGGCTTCGGGGCGCGACATGATAACGCTCTGCGGAGTGAGCACATTCCCCGATGTAAGCCGATTGCGGGCGAGGGGTCAGCGGCAGGTCCGCGGGCGATGGGGAGCTGCGTCTCGGCCCACCGCGTTGCTGGAAACTCAGTCGCAAGCGGAGTAGGCCAACACTGCCAGCACCATCGTCCGGCAGCGCTCAATGCGAGGATTTTTCACCAGTGCGTGGAATTGAACCGCTCCGGCTCCGCGCTTGAGCCGCTGTCTGGCTTGACTCTGACCTGTAGCTTGAACGTGATGACTGGCGTTCGTATGGTGCACTACCGATACAAAAACTCACCAAGGAGAACCGCATGACCCCGACCCTGATCCAGGAAATGAGCGATGCGCTGGAGCGCTACTTCGACCTCATGTACGACTGCGACGTGCAGAAATTCGACCGCGTGTTTGCGAGCACCGCGCAACTGCACGGCTTCCGCGACGGCGAGATGAATTGCTGGGGTGCGGCCCATTACAAAGAGGTGCTGGCGGGGCGCACCTCGCCGAAGGCTCAGGGCGCGCCACGAGAAACGCAGGTTCTGCTGCTCGATTTCACCTCGGCGACCCAGGCGCTGGCCAAGGTCCGGGTGCGCATCAACGACATGTTTTTCGTCGACTACCTGTCCTACCACAAGATTGCCGGCACCTGGCTGGTGACTTCCAAGGCATACCACCTGGAAGCCTGAGCAGAGCGGTAGGACGGCCTGCCGCAGACAATCCGGTGGTTCCCATCCCTGGGGACCCTGCTCCGCGGAGGGCCATCCACTCCGGGCTCTTCCAGCATGGCCCGCATCGGCGGGGCGTGCAGCTGTCGATTTCAAAAACGGCGCTCGCAAGTCGGGAGAGGCTTTGTCCGCCCTGTTCAGGCAGTACCCGTCTTTCGGGCGGTTTTTGCCAGGAGTACGATCTGTCCGCGCTGGGTCGGGCCATGGTGACTGCGCAGGCAGCCGCTGGCGCGCCAGGGGATGATTGAGTCGCGCGTCGGCGGTTTATCCAGATTGCTCTGTTTAAAGGAAAGACTGCTATGGGCGTATTTAATCGTCGAGACTTCGGCCGCTCTCTCGCGGCGCTTACCGCGGGCGCTCTCGCGGCACCGGCCACGCTTTCTGCCGCCACCACCGGCACGGCGTCAGCTAGCGTCCGGGGAGGTTCAGCGGGGAAAAAAGAGATTGTTTGCGCTTTCGGGACCGATATTGATTCCGTTGCAGGTCAGATCGGGTCTTACGGCGGTGGTGATTCGCCTTCGGATATCCAACGCGGCGTATTCGCCGGAGAGGTGGGCACCATCCGTCTGCTCAAGATGTTTCGTAAATACGATCTGCGGACCAGCTTCTTTATACCTGGTCATTCAATCGAGACTTTTCCTGATCAAACCCGGCGCATCGTGGACGAGGGGCACGAGATAGGCGCGCACGGGTATCTGCACGAGAACCCGATCGCCATGACGCCAGTGCAGGAGGAAGCGGTTCTCGCGCGATCGGTTGAGCTGATAGAGAAGTTCAGCGGCAAAGCGCCGCGTGGCTATGTGGCGCCCTGGTGGGAGATGTCAGCCGTTACCGCGGCGCTGCTGAAGAAGTACGGCTTCACCTATGACCACAGTCAGGGCTATCGCGATTTCCAGCCGTTCTATGCCCGGGTCGGTGACGAGTGGAGCGGAATCGATTTTTCGAAGACAGCAGAAGAGTGGATGAAACCCATGAAACGCGGCACCGAGATCGACCTCGTGGAGATCGGCGCCAACTGGTACATGGATGATCTGCCCCCGATGATGTTTATGAAGAAGGTCCCCAACAGCCACGGGTTCGTTAATCCGCGCGACATCGAGCAGATGTGGCGGGATCAGTTTGACTGGGTCTACCGCGAGATGGACTACGCGGTCTATGCCTTCACGATCCATCCGGATGTATCGGGACGGCCGCAGGTGCTGCTGATGCTCGAGCGCCTGATCGAGCACATCAATGGACATGCCGGCGTACGCTGGATGACGTTCGAGGAAATTGCAGCTGATTTCCGCCGCCGCTTCCCGTTCTCGGGCAGCGCACGGCCCGAGGTCATCTGAGCTCGTCCGACAGCGTCCGGCCTCCTGCTGGTTTGATGAGGTTTCTCCGCCGAGAGCGGCGGAGAAACCTGAGGATGGATCCCGGGTGCGGGAGTTACCTGTTTTTCAGCGCACCTGTCGGAAACAGGTGCGCACCTCGTCAATGAACATCTCCGGCTGCTCAAACGCGGCAAAGTGGCCGCCTGCGGGCAGCTGGTTGTAGTGGATGAGGTTTTTGAACCGTTCTTCGCACCAGCGTCTGGACGAGCGGAAAATCTCGGCCGGAAAGATGCTTACCCCCACAGGGATGGTGATGTCGGGCTGCGGCGTTCCCAGCTGACGGAAGGATTCCCAATAGATCCTTGCTGACGAAGCGCCAGCCGCCGGCAGCCAGTACATCATGATGTTGTCGAGCATCTCGTCGCGGGTGAAGATGTTGTCCGGGTGCCCGTCGCAGTCTGTCCAGCACCAGTATTTCTCGCCGACCCAGGCAACCTGGGCGACCGGTGAGTCGACCAGGCCGTAGCCGAGCGTCTGGGGGCGCGTGCTCTGCTCTTTGGAGTAGCCGCACTCCCAGTCCCAGTAGAGCTGCATGCGCGCCAGCGCGGCCTGCTCAAAGTCTGTGAGGTTTTCCAGCAGGGGCGCGCTCGGCGTGAGGATGGGCATGTTGGTATGGATAGCGATGCAGTGAGGCGGCTCACTGCGCGCAATGCAGTCGGTGATAAGGGCGCCCCAGTCGCCGCCCTGTGCGACCCAGCGCTCGTAGCCCAGGCGCTGCATGAGCTGACCCCAGGCCCTGCCGATATGCTCCACGCCCCAGCCGGGGCTGGTCGGTTTGCCTGACCAGCCGAAGCCGGGCAGGGTCGGGCAGACCACGTGGAACGCATCCTCGGCGCGCCCGCCGTGCGCCGTCGGATCGGTCAGCGGGCCGATGACCTTCATGAACTCGATCACTGAACCCGGCCAGCCATGGGTCATGACCATCGGCAGCGCATCCTCGTGTGGCGAACGCACGTGCATGAACTGGATGTCGAGACCGTCGATTTCCGTGATGAACTGCGGCAACGCATTCAGCTCTGCCTCGCAGCGACGCCAGTCGTAGCGCGTGCGCAGGTGCTCGCAGAGTTCGCGCGTGTAAGCCAGAGGCACACCCTGGCTCCAGTCGTCAGGCGTCTCGGCGTCGGGCCAGCGCGTCGCGTCAAGCCGGCGCGCAAGGTCATCGAGGTCAGCCTGGGGTACCTCGAAGCGGAAAGGTCGGATTTCACTCATGACATGTTCTCCCCTGATGGATTTCTCTTCGATGTGACGGCGCGCGGCCGCGTCTGATATGCGCACGGCATATGGAAACCGCACTGGCCGCCCGCCGCAAGCTTGTTCAACACTCAGGTAAAGGTGTTCGGTGCGGCTGCGCAGAGCAGTCATGGAGGCCGTACGGGCGGTAATGACCGGCGCCGACCGCGCGCGAAACAGCGTCCGGTAGTGCGCCCGCGGCGGGCACATTGCAGAAGAGTGGGCATCACACCTTTGCTCGAACTTTCAAAGGCCTGATGCCGTGGCCGGGCATTTCAGCGATCGCAGAAAGATCTCCCATGCCGTCGGCCAGAACCAGTGGACATCCTGCCTGCGGGAAATTTCCGCGCTCGGCGCGGTGTTGAAATTCGAAACCTGCGCAATACACTGGCGCGTCGCCCGGTTGCGCTACGCAGGGCGACCGTCAGCAAACTGTTATTCCAGGCTTATCCCGATTCATGACTGATATTCCTCCTAACGAATCTGTCTCGGCGCGCATCCGCTCGCGCCTCGCTGCAGCAGGACAGCGTTTCCACGCCAACGACAACATTGCCGATTTCCTCGAACCTGGCGAGCTCGATGCGATGCTCGAGGAGGTCGAGGCGCAGATGCGCGGGGTGCTGGAAAGCCTGGTGATTGATGTTGAGAGCGACCACAACACGCAGGAAACGGCGCGCCGTGTGGCCAAAATGTATCTGATGGAGATTTTTCGAGGCCGCTACGAAAAGCTCCCGGCGGTGACCGAGTTCCCTAACGCCGAGCGCCTCAACGAACTCATGATCGTGGGGCCGATCACCGTGCGCAGCGCCTGCAGCCATCATCTGTGTCCGATCATGGGACGCGTCTGGATCGGCGTACTGCCCAATGAGCATTCCAACCTTATCGGACTGTCGAAGTACAACCGGCTGACCGACTGGATCATGAGTCGTCCGCAGATCCAGGAGGAGGCCATTATTCAGCTGGCCGATCTGTTGATGAGCAAGGTCAGTCCTGACGGGCTGGCCGTCGTGTTCGAGGCAGATCATTTCTGCATGCAGTGGCGCGGTGTGAGGGATGCAGACACCAAGATGGTGAACAGCGTCATGCGCGGTGTTTTTCTGACCGACGCGTCGCTGCGGCGCGAATTCCTTTCGCTGATTGACCTGAAGAGCCGCTGAGCCTGTCTGCGCCGTCTGCGCGGTTCAGGATGGCGCCTGCAGCACGAGTCCGTAGTGATAGGGGCAGCAGGCGTCGAGAGCGGCGGGGCGGGCTGACGTAAAGCCGGCTTCCTGCGCCCAGTTCGCGATTTGTTCCGGGCGCGGCCGGATGGCCATCGGCGGACCGCGCGGGGTGGTCGGGTCCGGGCGCCAGTGCATGACCGACAGCTGTCCTCCAGGTCTGAGGATCCGCAGCGCCTCTTTCAGGAGCTTCAGCGGCTCTTCGATATGCAGGATGTTGTAAGCCATGGCGTGAGCGACGCTGTGGTCGTCGAGCCCCGTACCGGTTTCCATGAAGTCGCGCTCGATGGCCTGAAGCTGCGCAAGACCGGCCGTAGCGCTGCGAGCATTCAAACGCTCTATCAGCGCCCGCTCGATGTCGAAGGCATAAACGGGACCCTGGGTGCGGCGTGCTGCCGGCAGCGTGAAGGTGCCATAGCCGCAGCCGAATTCCGCGATCGGATCTGGTGAGCTGGGCACACTGAGCGCGGTCAGGGCCGCGGGCACATCGAAGAAGGTCTGCCAGACGGGCTCTTCCGGCATGCCGCTTTCGCGTCCTTTCACAACGCCGCAGCCGTTTCAGGCACGAGCGGAAAGATGGGTCCGCCCTCAGGCTCCGACGTCAAACAATGCTCCCACCGCGGCGGTGATAAGCATGGCGGCGGCGCCCCAGAAGAGCACCCTCACAGCACCCTTGACGGGATTCGCGCCCCCCGCGCGTGCAGCCAGTGCGCCGGTGGTCGCCAGGCAGGCCAGCGAGGTGCTGGCGATTGTGGGGATCGGTGCTCCGGGTGGGCCAAAAAGGAGCGCCAAGAGCGGCAAGGCGCCGCCCAGCGCAAAGCTGATCGCCGACGTCCAGGCCGCGGTAATGGGGCGCGCAGTGTTGATGTCCGTCAACCCCAGCTCGTCGCGGGCGTGCGCGGCGAGCGCGTCATGCGCCATCAGCTGCTCGGATACCTGCAGCGCCAGTGCCGGATCCAGGCCGCGGCTCTCGTAAATAGCCGCGAGTTCAATCTTTTCGTGCTCGTGATCGGTTTCCAGCTCGCGGCGCTCGCGCTCCAGATCGGCCGCCTCGGCATCGGCCTGCGAACTCACGGACACATACTCGCCGGCAGCCATCGACATCGCGCCGGCAATCAGACCGGCGACCCCGACGACGAGGATCTCAGAGCTCCCCGCATGCGCCGCGGCTACGCCGACCATGAGGCTCGCGGTCGACACAACGCCATCGTTTGCCCCAAGCACGGCAGCGCGTAACCAGGCGATACGTCCGGCTACATGGCGTTCGGTATGTCGTCGACGCACTTGGAAAACCTCTTGGCTTGTTAGGAA
>JAYODW010000033.1:0-23854 GCA_038116745.1 Gammaproteobacteria bacterium | reverse complement strand
CGACGCTTTGCCGGGCTTGGTGCGAGGGTGGCTGTGAATGGCCGGGACGCTGACCAGGTGGCCGCCCTTGTTGCGGCGCTGGGTGCCAATGCCGTGCCTGCCCCGGGTGATCTGAGTGATGCCGCTGGCTGTGCGCAGGTGGTCGAGCGCGCAGTGGCGCAGCTCGGCGGGTTGGATATTCTGATCAACAACGCCGGGGTCTTCCCGATCGCTTCGATGGCGGACACGGATGAAGCGCTCTGGGACAACACCTTCGACATCAATCTCAAAGCCGCCTTCTTCTGCAGCCGCGCGGCGCAGCCCGCTCTTCAGGCGTCCGGTCAGGGGGTGATCATCAATCATGGCTCTATCGCTGGTCTGATTGGTCTCGCCAATGTGGCGGCCTACTGCGCGAGCAAGGGCGCGGTCGTTCATCTGACCCGGGCGCTGGCGATGGAGCTCGCGCCGGCCGTTCGCGTGAACTGTGTCTGCCCGGCGACGGTGGACAACGACATGGGCTGGACCGCTTTCCGTCGCAGTGAGGATCCGGAAGCTGCGCACGCCGCTTTTGTCGCCGGCAGCAAGCTGCAGCGCATGGCCACGGAGACGGATGTGGTAGAGGCGTTCGTCTATCTCGCGTCGCCGCGAGCGGGGTTTCTGACCGGCGTTGCGTTGCCTGTCGACGGGGGACGCTCGGCGGGGATTTGATGCGCTCCCCGGGTAGTCGGCCCGGGCAGTGGTTCAGCCGCCTTCTATGGCGGGCAGGAAGCGGACCTCGCTGTCGGCGCTTACCGCCTCAAGAAACCAGTCCTGGTAGATCTCACAATCGATAGCGACCGCCGTGCCCTGTGACAGGCGGTCGCTGATGCCGGGGAAGCGTTGGTTCAGGGCGCGGACAATCTGGCGGATATCGCCACCGTCCACGGCGTGATCGGTGACACCGTCGGCAAAAGTGCGTGCTACTTCCAGCGGCAGGACGACTTTTGCCACGGTGGCCCGAAGCTGATTCAGCCCTTGCTGAGCGCAGCGAGCAGACGCGGGGGCGAGATGGGCAGGTCGGCCAGGCGGCGATTGGCCGCCCGCGAAACCGCATTCGCTACCGCAGCCAGCGGCGGCACGATCGGTGTTTCACCAACGCCGCGCACGCCGTAGGGGTGCCCCGGATTGGGAACCTCAACCAGTACGGTGTCGATCATCGGCAGGTCTGATGCGACCGGTACGCGATAGTCGAGGAAACCTGTGTTGCGCAGGGTGCCGTTCTGGTCGTAAACGTATTCTTCGTTTAACGCCCAGCCGATGCCCTGGACCGCACCGCCCTGCAGCTGCCCCTCGACGTAGCTCGGGTGGATGGCTTTGCCAACGTCCTGGATTGCTGTGTAGCGGAGCACGGTTACCCTGCCGGTCTCCGGGTCCACTTCGACGTCGCAGATATGCGTGCCGAAGCCGGGACCGGCGCCAGTCGCGTTGATGTTGGCCTTGCCGCTGATCGCGCCACCGGTTTTGTCAGCTTTGCGCGCAATATCTGCGATCGAAAGCGGCTTGTGCTGGTCGCTTTCGATGCACACAGCGCAACCGTTTTCCCATTCGACCTGGTCGATATCCACATCCCACATTTTGGCAGCCCGACGACGCATATCGTCGACCGCATCCTGTGCCGCCTCGATCACCGCTTTGCCGGTGGCAAAGGTCACGCGGCTGCCGCCGGTGAGCATGGAGAAGGGAACGGACTCGGTGTCGGCCACCAGCGGCTTGATGCGCGCTACGTCGATGCCGAGAACTTCCGCGGCCATGAGTGCCATCGATGCACGTGAGCCACCGATATCGGGATTGCCGGTGGCCACGATCACGGTGCCGTCTTCGTTGACCATCACCTCGGCGCTTGAGGTGCCGCCGATGTTGAACCAGAAACCCGAGGCGATGCCGCGCCCCTGATTCGGGCCGAGCGGGGCCGACCAGTGCGGATGCTGCCGTGCGGCTTCCAGGGTTTCCTGGTAGCCGATGCGGCCGAACTTCACGCCGTAGGGGGCCTGGGTTCCTTCGGTTGCCGCATTTTTCATGCGCAGCTCAAGCGGATCCATGTCCAGCGCCTGCGCCAGCTCGTCCAGCGCGGATTCAACGGCGAACGCCGCGACCGGAGCCCCCGGCGCGCGATAGGCCGCTGCTTTAGGACGGTTGACCACCACGTCCCAGCCGACGCAGCGCACATCGGTAAGGTTATAGGGTGCAAAACCCGTCATGCAGCCGAGCGCCACCGGCGAGCCGGGAAACGCGCCAGCCTCATAGGTGAGCTCGATCTCGCCGGCGACCAGCGTGCCGTCTTTTTTCGCCCCGACCTTGGCCCGCGCAATACCGCCCGACGTGGGACCCGTTGCCCGCAGAACTTCGGCGCGGTTCATCACCATCTTGACCGGTCGCCCGGCCTTGCGCGCCAGCATCACGGCGAGCGGCTCGAGATAGACCACCGTTTTGCCGCCGAAACCACCGCCGATTTCCGCCGGAATGACCTTCACCCGGGAAGTCTCGATGCCACACAGTTTGGCCACATAGGCGCGCACCATGAACTGGCCCTGGCTGGAGCACCAGATGGTGACCGAACCGTCGGTCGTGGTGCTGGCGACGCACGCGTGGGGCTCAATGTAGCCCTGATGCACGGTCTGGGTGGAGTAGTCGCGCTCAATAATGACGTCGGCTTTGGCGAACGCGGCATCGACATCACCGAGCTTGAACTCGGCACGGTTAGCCACGTTGGACGCCTTGGTCGGCGCCGGTTCCACGCCGCCGGTGCGCACGTGTTTGTGCAGGATCGGTGCGTTTTTCTTCGTTGCCGCTGCAATCGACATGACCGGCTTCAGCACGTCGTACTCGACCTCGACGAGCTTGGCCGCTGCATTAGCGACCTCCTGGCTCGTCGCGGCCACTGCGGCGACGGCGTGTCCGTCGTAGAAGACCTTTTCGCGGGCAATCACGTTATTGCCCATGTCGTAGTAGCTGACGACGACTTCTCCGACCATCTTGTCGTTGACATCAAGCTTGGGGAAATCCTTGCCGGTAATGACCGCTTTCACGCCGTCCAGCTTGAGCGCTTTGTCGACATTGATGCTTTTAATGTTCGCGTGCGCGTGAGGACTGCGTACGACGGCACCGAAGAGCATGCCGTTGGCAGTGAAATCCGCCCCGAAATTGGCCCGGCCTGTCACCTTGTCGAAGCCGTCCGGCCGCACCGTGCGGGTGCCGACATAGCGGAATTCGCGACCGCTGTAGTCGATGATTTTCTGCATTTCTTCTTCGTTACCCATGGCTCATGCTCCTCGCATTTCGGCCGCGGCGTTCATTACGGCCTTGATGATTTTGTCGTAACCGGTGCAGCGGCACAGGTTCCCGGCCAACCAGTAGCGGACCTCAGTTTCCGTCGGGTTCGGGTTGTGCTCCAGCAGGGCCTTAGCGGCGACGATGAAACCCGGCGTGCAGATCCCGCACTGCAGAGCGGCTTCTTCGAGGAAGTGCCGCTGCAGCGGATGCAGGGTGTCACCGGAGGCCACGCCCTCAATGGTGTCTATGCGACGGCCGTCGGCCTCGACGCCAAGCATGAGGCATGAGCACACGAGGCGCCCATCGACCATGACGCTGCATGCGCCGCAGTCGCCGGTGCCGCAACCCTCTTTACTGCCGGTCAGGTTCAGCTCGTCGCGCAGGCAGTCGAGCAGTGTCTGGCGGGTATCGCACAGAAACTCCGTCGGATCGCCGTTAATTGTGGTGCTGACGTGATGTTTGCTCATGCATTCCCCCTGGCGCGGTCCAGCGCGATTAGAGCCGCTCGTCGCGCGAGAACGCCGGCGACCTGCGTGCGGTATTCAATGGTGCCGCGCATGTCGTCAATGGGCTTGCATACCGCACGGCACGCAGCAGCCATGGCCTCCAGCGCCGCGTCATCGACCTTGGTGCCGATGAGCGCTTTGGCTGCCGCGGGCACGAGCAGTGCGGTGGGCGCTACGGCACCCAGTGCGACCCGCGCTGCGGTGCAGACGCCTTTCGCATCAAGCGTGAGGTTGACGCTCGCGCCGACCACAGCGATATCCATCTCAGTCCTGGGGATCAGGCGCAGGTAAGCGTCGCCAGAGCGCTTCGCGCGTTTGGGCAGGGATAGGCTGACAATGAACTCGCCTTTCTTCAGCGCGTTTTTCCCGGGCCCGGTGGCCACGTTTTCCACTTTCAGCGTGCGGGTACCCTTCGGACCGGCCACCGTGCAGCTCGCGCCGGCGGCAATCAGGGCGGGCACGCTGTCAGCGGCGGGGGACGCATTACACAGGTTGCCGCCGAGCGAGGCGCGACCCTGGATCTGGGTCGAGCCGATCAGCTCAAGCGCTTCGATAACGCCGGGCCAGCTGGATTTGAACGCCGCGTTGGCGCCCAGTTCAGCGCCGGAGACAGCAGCACCCACCCGGAAGCCGCCGTTGTCGCGTTTGACGCTGCGCAGCTCAGGGATATGTTTGAGATCAACGATCAGACTGGGATTGATACGGCCGGTGCGCATCTGTACGAGCAGATCGGTTCCTCCGGCAAGAACCCTGGCGTTACCTTTGGCGCCGGCCAGGCATTTGACGGCGTCTTTGACCGTCTGCGGTGCGGCAAATTGAATGTCCGACACGTTTCCTCCATGCGTTAAGCGTTGGGCGAGGCGCCGCATTTTACACGGCTTCCGACGACCGCCGTGATAGCCATGGGGCAGATTTTTGACCCTTCTGCGCGCCCGGCGCGGAATGCCGCTCAGCCTGGCAGCGCGAGCACGTTTTTAGCAATGATGTTGCGCTGGATTTCGTTCGTGCCGCCGTAAATGGTGGCCGGTCTGGCGTTGTAGAACTGGCTCATCACGTCGATCGCCGAATCCCCGAAGCGGAGCTTGCCCAGGGTGGTGCCTTCGATTCCAGCCATCTCCACCATCAGCTCAGAGAGGCGGGCGAAGGTCTCAGTACCCCATATTTTGAGCAGCGAAACGTCCGGCCCCAGGGTTTCCCCACGCCGTACGATGTCCGCGAAACACTGGTAGGTTGACTCCAGATCCAGAACGTCGAGTTTCAGGCGGGTCAGGCGCTCGCTGAGCGCGGAATCCTCGTTCAGCCCGGTCGCAGCCGCCAGCTCCTCGGCCCGCATCAGACAGTACTGCGACTGTTTCGGGCTGCCGATGAAGATCCGCTCAAAACCGAGCAGCGCCTTGGCAATCGTCCAGCCCTGGTTGATGCCGCCAACCAGGCAGTCCGCGGGCACCCGGACGTTATCGAGGAACACCTCGCAGAATTCCTCGTGGCCGGCGATATTGCGGATGGGGCGGATAGTGATCCCGGGCTGGTCGAGATCGATCAGGAAGAAGCTGATCCCTTCCTGCTGCTTACCTTCCCGCGAAGTCCGCGCCAGGCAGAACATATGCGTTGCGTCCTGTGCCAGAGTGGTCCAGGTTTTCTGACCGTTGATGACGAATTCATCCCCGTCCGCTACAGCCTCAGTTCTGAGACTCGCCAGATCGGAGCCAGCGTTAGGTTCTGAATACCCCTGACACCACACTGCTTCGCCGCTCAGAATAGGCGGCAGGTAGCGCTCGCGTTGTTCCTTCGTACCGTGCCGGATAAGCAGTGGGCCGACCATCTGGATCCCCATGTCCGGCGCACGGCCGATTCCCCAGCGCTCCTGCTCTTCGATGTAAATAAGCAGCTTCGCGGGGGACAATCCCATCCCGCCATGCTCTGCAGGCCAGGCCGGCGCGACCCAGCCTTTGCGGGAAAGGGTCAGGTACCAGGGCTTTATTTCCTGCCAGCGGAAGCGGGCAGAGGGATTACGCATTGCAGCGGGATACTCGCTCTCGAAAAACTGACGCACGATGCGGCGGAAGTCCTCATCGCTGATGTCGTCCCAATGGCCGTTGGCAGGTGCTGCGGGCAACGGTGCCGTGTCGGCCTTATCGGTTCCTTCATGTCCTCGCAGTAGGCCAGCGAGCGTCCGGCTGTGGTAGCTGCTGGTCCCGTGGCGGTTGGCCAGGACCAGCGCGCGGTTCAGGTATAGGCCGACGTCGCATTCATCGGTATAGCCGATGCCGCCGTGCAGCTGTACGGCCTGACGGGTAACCATCAGAGCGGCTTCGTTGGCGCGATACTTGGCACGGCTGACCAGAATGTTCCGCTGGTGCAGGTCGGCGGTTGTGTCGAACGCTGCCAGAGTTTCTTCGACGACTGCGGTGGCAACGCGGACCTGGATGTAGAGATCAACGGCTCGATGCTGCAGCGCCTGAAATGCGCCGATCGCACGACCGAACTGCTGTCGCGTCTTCAAATAGTCAGTGGTGATGCTCAAGGCGCGTTCAGCAATGCCCAGCAGGTAGGCGCTGCTCGCAAGCGTCGCGAGTTGGCGCGCAAACGCCAGGGCCTGCTCGGCGGCTGAGCCGCGAAGCACGACGCTGTCGGGTGAGACCGGTGTTCCCGCCAGGCTGAGCGCGCCTGCGTTGGATCCGTCAGCCAGAGAGACGGTCTCAAGGGTCGCGTTGGCGGCATCCCGCGGCAGGTGCACGAGCAGGGTTTCGCCTGATGCGCTGACGGGGATGAGCCAGCCATCGAGGGCTGGCGCCAGCGGAACATGTCGGACGGTTCCCTGTAGCCGATAACCCTCTGCATCCGGCGTAGCGTCCGGTAAAGGAGTCACCGTTCCAGGGTGTTCGGCAGCTTCAGTAAGGACGGCGCCGATCAGGGCCGTGCCGCTGACCACCGCTTCGGCAAGATCCGGGCGTTGGTCGCTCTGCGCCAGCAGCCATGCGCTGGCTGCACCGCACTCGAGCATGGGCTCGGGTGCCACGACCTGGCCGAGTCTGCGGCAGATTGCACCGAGCGCACGGGCACCGAGTTCCAGCCCTCCAACCGCCTCTGGCGCCGCGATCCCGCCCCAGCCAAGTTCGCACATCGCCCGCCACAGCGAGCGGTCGAAGGGCGTGCTGTTGCCGCGCAGCGCGCGCAGCCGCGCGACCGGCAACTGCCGCGAACAGAAATCCTCCGCGCTGTCGCTGAGCAGGGTCAGAGTTTCGAGATCCGCAGAGGCGGCAGGGTCATTCATGGGGCGCTCTCAGGTGGGGAACAAAAGACTACAGATTAGTGTACTGAATTCAGCAATTGGCCGGCCCTGAGCCTCGAATTCAGTACACTGTCCTGCAGTCAGGATGGCCTGAATCAGGAGAGCAGCATGACCCCGGAAGTCGTCAGAACAGAGATTGTCGAGGAGCACATAGCGCTGGTTTGGCTGGCCAACCCGCCGGTCAATGCGCACAGCCAACAGCTGCTCGAGGAGGTGGCCTGGACTTTTGACACGTTGAGCGATCGTGCCGATGTGCGCGTCGCCATTCTGAGCGGAGACGGGAAATGCTTCTGCGCCGGAGCGGACATCAAGGCGCGGGCCGGAAGTACGCCGCAGCCTGGCGATCACTGGCAGAACAGCCGCCGCGCGCGTGAGGCCTACCACAGCATCATGGAATGCCAGAAACCCGTAATCGGGGCGATCAACGGTCCCGCTCTCGGTGGCGGGCTGGCGCTGGCGGCCTCGTGCGACATCCTCCTGGCCAGCGAGAAGGGCTGTCTGGGGCTTCCCGAAATCAATGTCGGCTTGCTCGGTGGCGGACGCCATACGCAGCGTCTGTTCAGCCACTCGCGGCTGCGTCGGATGATGCTGACGGGCCTGCGTGTGTTTGGTCCGGAGCTCTACCGCCTCGGCGTTGTCGAGGCCTGCACCGAGCCGGACAAGCTGATGCCGACGGCGATGGAGATAGCGCGCGAGATTGCGGGAAAAAGCCCCGTTGCCATCAAACTCGCCAAGCATGCGCTGAACCAGATTGAGGAGATGAGCCTGCGCGATGGTTATCGTTTCGAGCAGAGCATGACGGGCGAGCTCGGCAAGACAGAAGACTCCAAGGAGGCCTTGCGGGCCTTCGTTGAAAAGCGCGATCCGGTGTTCAAGGGGCGCTGAGACCACAGTAAGACAGCAACTGATGAAGGAGACTGCCGATGAGCGTTGAGTTTCACGACCCCAGGGGCGAGGCCCGCAAGACCGCCGAACCCTATATCTGCCGTCTGCCGCGGCAGGATGCTCCGGTGCTGGGTCTGCTGGCGAACGGTTTCCCTGATTCTGAATCGTTTCTCGACGCGGTCGAGGAGGCGATCGGGGAAGCACGACCGGAAGCCGAGGTGCGGCGTTACAACAAGCACGGACCGTCGGCTCCGGCTTCTGGTGCGCTCGTAGCGCGCATCGTGGAGGAATGTGATGCCGTTCTGACTGCCTACGGCCATTGAGGCTCCTGTACTTCCGGCACCGTGCGTGACGGCATTGCAGTGGCCCGCTCGGGTAAACCCGCGGTGGCTTTCGTGACCAGCAAGTTCTGGCGTCAGGGTGAGTTTGTGGCGCGGGCCGAGGGTATGCCCGACATTCCGCGGTTTGAACTTCCGCACCCCATCGCCGGCAGCGGGGCGGCTGCCATGCGCTCGGTGGCAGACAACATCATGGCTGCGGTGTTTGCACGGCTCGAGGAAGGCTGAGGTGTGGTTGCGCGCGGCGGATGAGGAAGCGGCTCTCGCACAGCTGCACGCCGCCGGCTGCACCGATGGCCTGCCGGTGGTGATCCCGACCGCCGCGCGGGTGGCTCGCTGTGTGCTGGCCAGCGGGCTGGACGCGGATATCGAGCTCGGCGAAATGGGTCCCGCCTGGGGTGTGGCAACGGTGGAGAAAGTGGCGGTTGCGGCCGTGATGGCGGGCTGTCTGCCCGACCACATGCCGGTGGTCGTCGCCGGGATCCGGGCACTGTGCCAGCCGGCGTTCGATCTGGCTGAAATGCAGTCCACGACGCACTGCGTGGCGCCACTGCTGATCGTCAACGGTCCGGCGCGCGCGGCCTGTGGTGGCTTCGCCTGCGGGTTCGGCGTGCTGGGACCGGGCCACCGCGCCAATGCCGCCGTCGGACGTGCGCTGCGTCTGGCCATGATCAACATCGGTGGTGCGCGCCCCGGTGAATCAGATATGGCACTGCATGGTCACCCCGGTAAATTCACCTACTGCATCGCGGAGGATGAGGAGAACTCACCGTTCGCGCCGCTGCACACGAGCCGCGGATTTGAAGCGACGCAGAGTGTGGTCACCGTGGTGTCGGCCGAGGCGCCCCATTCCGTGCTGTTTGCCGGCGACAGCGATGATCCGGAAGTGGCCGACGCGCTGCTCAATGTGCTTGCGGCCACCATCGCCAACCGTGGTTCGAACAATCTTTACCTTGGCGGTGGCGCGGCAGTGGTGGTGGTTTTGAACCCCGAACATGCGGGCTACCTGCACGCTGCGGGCCTTGATCGCGCTGCCATACAGGCCGAGCTGGCCGCGCGCGCTGTGGTGCCCCGCAGTGAACTGAACGCATTCAAACCGCGCATGCTGGTCGGTGAGGGCGAAACAGTGCGTGCAGTGCGCGAGGCGGAGAACATTCTGCTGCTGGTGGCCGGTGGTCCGGGGCTCTACAGCATGGTGATGCCGTCCTGGTGCTCCGGGCCGCATGGCAATCGCGCGGTGCACGAGGAGATCGAGATGAATGTGTACTGCGAGCTGCCGCTCGCATCGTCCGCGGCTGAGGAAAGGATCGAAAATTGAGCTCCTCCGCCGACAAGCAGGCGCGACTGCGCCGGGTGCCTTCAATCGATGAGCTGCTGCGCAGCGCGCCCGTAAGCACCCTGGTCGACGCCTACGGACGTGAGCTGGTGACGGCGACCGCGCGCGAGTGCGTGTCCGAGCTGCGCCAATCAATTGCCGCAGGAGGCGAGCCCGGGGCATCCGGCACCGACGCTGCGCTCAGTGAACAGATTGCCGAGCGGCTTGCGGCCTGCATGGCGCCAACGCTGAAGCCGGTGTTCAATCTCACCGGGACCGTTCTTCATACTAATCTCGGTCGCGCGCCGATGCCGGCGGAGGCGATTGCCGCGATGACGGCGGTCGCCAGCGGCGCGTCCAACCTCGAGTTCGATCTGGCGAGGGGACGCCGCGGCGATCGCGATGCGCTGGTTGAAGACTGGATCTGTCGCCTGACCGGCGCCGAAGCGGCAACCGTGGTCAATAACAATGCGGCCGCGGTGCTGCTGGTGCTGAACACGCTCGCGCAGCGCCGCGAGGTGCTCGTCTCCCGCGGGGAGCTGGTGGAGATCGGCGGCTCGTTCCGGATCCCCGATGTCATGTCCCGCGCAGGCGCGCGTCTGGTCGAAGTCGGGACGACGAATCGCACCCACGCCGCGGATTTCGCCGCTGCGATCGGTGAACGCACTGCGCTGGTGATGAAAGTGCACACCTCGAATTACGTCATCGAGGGCTTCACGGCGAGCGTCCCGGAGCCCGAGCTTGCCGCGCTGGCGCATGCGGCCGATCAACCGTTTGTTGTCGATCTTGGCAGCGGAACGCTGGTGGATCTTTCGCGCTGGGGCCTGCCGCGCGAGCAGACGGTGGCAGAGACCCTGGCCCATGGCGCGGACCTGGTGACCTTCAGCGGCGATAAGCTGCTCGGCGGGCCGCAGTGCGGCATCGTGGCCGGAAAGCGGGAGCTGGTTAAACGCGTCAAGCGTAATCCGATGAAACGTGCGCTAAGAGTCGACAAGGTCACCCTGGCAGCCCTCGGCGCGGTGCTGCGCCTCTATGCCGATCCCGATCGCGTGGCGGAGCGCGTCCCTGCGCTGCGGCTGCTGACCCGGCCGCAGGACGAGATCGCAGCGCAAGCGGCACGTATGCTGCCGCTGCTCGCAGCCGCTCTCGGGGCAGATGCTGAGGTTGCGATCGAGGACTGCCGCAGTCAGATCGGCAGCGGCGCATTGCCGGTTGATGTCCTGCCGAGCGCGGCGCTGACCGTGCGTCTGCCTGGCGCCAGAGGACGGGCTCTGGAGCGGCTCGCGGCGCGGCTGCGTGATCTGCCGGTGCCGATTGTGGGTCGCATCCACGATGACCGCCTGTGGCTGGATCTGCGCTGTCTGGATGAGGAAGGCGCTTTCAGCGAGCAGCTGGCTCTGTTACAAGGCGCATAGGACCGACGCATGATCATCGCGACCGCCGGCCATGTGGATCACGGCAAGACGCTGCTGGTGAAGGCACTCACGGGCGTTGATACCGATCGCCTGCCCGAGGAGAAATCACGCGGCCTGACTATCGACCTGGGCTTTGCTTACCGCGACCTCGGCGACGGCGCGATCACGGGCTTTATCGACGTGCCGGGGCATGAGCGCTTTATCCGCACGATGGTGGCGGGCGTGAGCGGCATCGACATGGTGCTGTTCATAATCGCCGCGGATGACGGTCCGATGCCCCAGACGGCCGAACACCTGGCGATCCTCGACCTCCTCGGTGTTTCCTCCGGGGTTGTTGCGCTGACGAAGATCGACCGCGTGTCAGAGGTGCGCGTGGCCGAGGTCGAGGCGCAGTGTCATGCGCTGCTGGCGTCGACCGCGCTCAGCGGGTCGGCGGTTATCCCGGTGTCGGCGCTGACGGGAGCCGGTGTCGAGGCGCTGCGTAGTGCGCTGCTCGAGCACGCCCGTGGCGTGGCGCCGCGGGATCAGTCCGGAAATTTCCGCCTGGCGATCGATCGCAGCTTTCTCCTCAAAGGCGCCGGGCGCGTGGTGACCGGCACGGTGTTTTCGGGCCGTGTGCAGCTGAACGAGTCGGTTTTTCATGTCCCTGGCGGCGGCGAACTGAGGGTGCGCGGTATTCACGCCCAGAACCGGGAGGCCGCCGCCGCGGCGCCGGGCGAACGCTGCGCGCTGAATCTGAGTGGCGCCGGACTGCGCGACGCTGAGCTCCATCGCGGTGACTGGATTGTCGGCCCCGATGCGGCTTTCAGCTCGCGGCGGCTCGACGCCGAGATCCGGGTGCTCGCCAGCGAGGACCGCATGCTGGCTAATCGCACCCCGGTGCACGTCCATATCGGCGCGGCCGACGTGACCGGACGAGTGGTTACCCTCGACGGCCGCGCGGTGCCGGTTGGCGAAAGCGCCCCAGCGCAGCTGCTGCTTGATCGCGAGATCTACTGCGTGCGCGGTGACTCGATTGTGCTGCGCGATCAGTCTGCGCGGCGCACCATCGGGGGCGGGGTAGTGATCGACCCGCTGCCGGACATTCGCGGCCGCCGGCGCGCGGAACGCCTGGCCTACCTCGAAGGCATGCGCGTGCCGGAAATCGGCGCAGCCCTGCAGAGCGCGCTGGCGTCCCAGCCACGCGGCGTTGACCTTGTGCGCTTTGCGCGCAGCTGGAATCTGACCTCTGATGAGCTTGACCAGCTCCTGGCGCAGCAGGCGCCCGTGGTCGTGGATCTCGACGGCAGGGCGTCAGGTTTCGCACCCGCGCGCTGGCAGGAGATGCTGTCCTGGCTCCCGCCCGCGCTCCAAGCCTGCCACGAGGATGCGCCCGACCGCGCCGGCGCCAACCTCGCGGATATGGCGCGCAAGCTTCCCGAACGGGTGGCGCCCGCTTTGCTCTCGATGCTGGCTGATGAGCTCATCGCCAGCGCTCAGATCGAGCGTGCTGGTGCTGCGCTGCGCCTTCCCGGACACAGCGCACGTCGTTCTGCAGCGGACGAAGCCCTCTGGCGTCGCGTTGAAAAGCTGCTCGACGTGTCAGATCTCAAGGTGCCGGTGGTGCACGACCTGGCGGAGCCGCTGCGTATGAACGTAAAGCTGCTCGACGCTTTTCTGCAGCGCTCGGTGCAGCGCGGTGATGTGGTGCGGATCAGCGATAAACGCTACTACCTGCCGGCCGCGGTCGAGCGCATGCAGGCGATGGTGCTTGAAGTCGCCCGGGGCCGGCCCGACGGCGTGTTCTCGGTGGCGGATTTCCGCGACCACTCGGGCATGGGACGCAACGCCGTGGTCGAGGTTCTTGAATATTTTGACCGTCTGGGGCTCACGCGCCGCGAGGGACAGGTGCGAAAGCTGCTCCGGATGGCGCACTGACCGAAGGAGAAACCCATGGATCAGACGCTGGAAAGCCGGTCGCCGGCAGGATATCTCGGTGGCACCTACGACAGCCGGTTTGAATCGGTCGCCGCGGCCTTCGTCGACAACTTTACGCAGCACGACGAAGTCGGGGCGAGCTGCGTGGTCACCGTGGACGGTGAAACGGTGGTTGATCTCTGGGGCGGACGCGTGGCGCGCGAGGGCGACGACTGGACGGCGGAAACCCTGTGCACGGTCTTCTCGTCGACCAAGGGTGCTATGGCGCTGTGTGCACACATGCTGGCCGACCGCGGGCTGCTCGATCTCGACGCCCGCATCACCGACTACTGGCCTGAGTTCGGCCAGGGCGGCAAGGAGGAGGCCCGCGTCAAGATGACGCTGGACCACAGCGTCGGGGTGCCGCATGTGCGCGGCGAGGTCGCACCGGGCGGTTTCTATGACTATGACGCGATGGTTGCACGGGTCGCCGCCGAGCCCGCGTTCTGGGAGCCGGGTACACGGGGTGGCTATCACGCCCTGACCATGGCGTGGACCGTGGGTGAGCTTGTGCATCGGGCTGGCGGGCGACGTCTGGGCCGTTTTTTTGCTGAAGAGGTCGCGGGTCCCCTGGGCCTCGATTTCTGGATCGGCGCGCCGGCCGAGCTGGAGCCGCGCATCGCGCCGGTCATTGCTGCGGTCCCGGACGACGCCTGGCTGGAGACGCGTTTCGTGCAGGCGGGGCTGACCAGTGCTGAAACGCCGACCAGACTGTTCATGCGCGATTTTCTGCTGTTCAACGCGAACGATCCGGCCTGCCACAGGGCGGAGATCGGATCCGCCAACGGGGTCACCAATGCGCGGGGGCTGGCTGGCATGTATGCCCCGCTGGCCAACGGCGGCGGGGCGCTGGTGTGCGCGGATACCCTGTCGCGGATGAGCCGGGTGAGCATGGCCTCGCATGACGATGCGACCCTGCTGGTGCCGACCCGTTTCGCGCTCGGCTACATGAAATCCATGGATAACCGACGCGCGCCGGGGGTGGTCAATTCCAGCATGATCGTCAGTGATGCCGCGTTCGGCCATGTGGGCGCGGGCGGTTCGCTGGGGCTCGCAGATCCCGCGTGCCGGATGAGCTTCGGCTACGTGATGAACCGCATGGGCACCGGGATCCTGCTCAATGAGCGTGGCCAGTCCCTGGTCGATGCCGCCTACGGCGCGCTCGGCTACCGCTCCTGCGCCTGCGGCGCCTGGACCACCTGAAAACTGTTCGCGGTCCTGCTCAGGGCAGAAAGCGGATGCTGCATTTAAGGCCGGCGGGGATGCGGTTTCCCGGATTGGGCAGGCTGAGCCTGACGCCATAGGTGTCGCTGCTTGGGTCGAGCGCGGGGTCCACTATCGTGACGCTGGCCTCGAAGCGCTTGCCGTCGACGTCAGTGGTGACCTCTGCGCGCATGCCGGGCGTGATCAGTCCCCAGGCTGCAACCGGGGCGATGACCTCCACGTTCAGCGGATCAACATCCAGCAGTTTGAGGATCGGATCTTCACCCACGTAGTCACCCGGTGCTTTGTAGCGCTCAATGACGACCCCCGTAATGGGGCTGTTGATGGTCCTGAGCGCGAGCCGGGCTCGGGCCTCTTCCAGCTCGGCTGTCGCAATCTGGAGCTCCGTATCCATCTCGTCTTTTTCCTGACTGGAGATCAGTTCTTTCTGCACCAGTTCGAGATTGCGTTCGCTTTTTCGCAGGCCAAATGCCTGTCTCGCTTCGGCGAGTCTGACCGCGGCCCGTTCGACGCTGGCGGCGAGCTGGACCAAGGGCTGATCCTGCTTGACCGGATCCCCACGTTCGACCAGCAGCCCTTCAACGATCCCTGGTTGCTGGCTGCTCAGCTCGACTGTTTCACTGGGCTCGATGAGACAGCTCAGGTCATCCAGCGCGGAGATGCCCGGGACGCCCTCTGCTTCCGCGAGCGCAAAGGAGCTGCTCAGCAGCAGAACGAGCGCGACGCCGGGTTGAGTCCGTCTAATGTTGTACTGGGTCGGGCGCACGAGTCGGTATTCCCCCTGTTTTATTCGCGGCCGGCAAATGCCAGCAGTTCAGCTTCTTTCTGATCCTGCTCGAACAGCGCCCGCCGCACCCTGGCGTATGACCGCTCCAGGCGCCGCTGCGCGCGGCGCATCAGAAGTAGTGCAGCGACCCGCTCTATTCCGACAACAGCGATGCGGCGGCCGCGCATCAGCTGGATCAGCCAGCCGCCGCGATCCGCTCGAATGAGGAGGTCATCCAGGGACACGATGTACTCATAGGTGCCCGGGTCTCCCTGTCGCGCACAGCGGCCGATCAGCTGGCGGTCGATCCGCTTCGCTTCGTGGAACTCTGTGAGTATGACATGCAGCCCGCCGTGCGCCCGGACGGACGGCTGTAGCGTGATATCAGTGCCGCGGCCGGCCATACTGGTCGCCACGGTGACGCGGCGGGCTTCTCCTGCCTCCGCGACAATGGCGCTCTCTTCGGCATCCTGCTTTGCGTTGAGTACCCGGTGTGCGATGCCCTCAGCGGTGAGCATCACGCTCAGGGCCTCAGACGCGTCCACTGACTGGGTGCCGACCAGAACTGCGCGTTCCTCAGCGCAGAGAGCAGCGATCCGAGCGCTGACCAACCGCCATTTTTCTGCTTCATCACGCCCGATCCGGGAGGGATAGCGTTGCCTGCGGCTTGGACGATTAAGCGGCACGCGATGAACCCGGAGCCCGTAGGTAGACCACAGCTCGCGTCTGACTTCACTGGCAGTGCCGGTCATTCCGGACAGGAGGTAGTACTTACGGAAGAAACGCTGGTAGCTGATGCGCGCGAGCGTTTCGCGTTCTTCGGAGATGGGCAAACCCTCTTTCAGCTCGACCAGCTGGTGAAGTCCACGCTCCCAGCTGCGGTCAGCCATGATGCGTCCCGTCAGCTCATCGATGATCTGAACTTTTTCGTCTCTCACCAGGTAGTGCTGGTCACGCTGCAACAGGTGCCGGGCGTAGAGCGCCTGCTGCAGCATTTCTTCGCGTCGGATCCGGCCTCGCCAGAAAACGCTCAGGTCGGCGGCGAGCTCCCTGATCCTGAGCAGTCCGGCGTCCTTGATCCTGACCCGGCGCTTTTCGGACTCGACAACATAATCTGTGCCCTGTTCGAGCTGCACGGCCATCGTCATGGCTTCCTGAAGTACGGTTTCAAATTCCACCTGGCCGGGCTTCGAACCGGAAATTATCAGCGGCGTGCGCGCTTCGTCGACGAGCACGCTGTCAGCCTCGTCCACAATTGCGAAGTGAAGCCCGCGCAGCATCAGGCTTTCTGCCGGGCCGCGCGCACCGAGCTGCTGCGCCGTGAGGCGCATGAAGTCGCCGCGACCTTTCAATACCAGCTGGTCTTTCAGGTAATCGAACACCAGTTCCTTGTTAGTGCAGTAGGTCACAGCCTGAGCGTACGCCGCGCGGCGTTCGGCAAAGGGCATCGCATTGACCACATATCCCGTCGTCAGACCAAGGCTGGCGTAGACCGGTTCCATCTGAGCGGCGTCGCGTTCGGTCAGGTAATCATTCACCGTCACGACATGAACCGGGATCCCGGCAAACGCTGCAGCCACCGCTGGGAGTGTCGCCACCAGTGTTTTGCCTTCGCCCGTCGCCATTTCGGCCACACTGCCGTCGAGCACCATGAGGCCACCAATCAGCTGTGCTTCGAAATGACGCATGCCGAGCGTGCGACCGGCGCTCTCACGCACGAGTGCGAAGGCCTCGATGATGTTGTCGCGGGTGAAGCCCTGCTGTCGGAACCGTGTGCGCAGAAGATTTGCCGTGTTCTGCAGATCCGTGTCGGAAAGCCGTTCCAGCGACGGTGCCCGTGCCACAATCGCGCGCGCTGTGCGCTGATGGTGGCCCAGTCGCAGTGCCGCAGGAACAGCAATTTCGCCCCGGCCGCGATGCGCCCAGCGCTCGAGCAGGGTAAGTTTTTCTGCGCTGCGCTCGGGTCGCTGCAGGTACGAGGCGGGTTGTGCAGCGGCTTCGCGTTGGCGCCGGTTCACAGGTCAAAGCGTCTGAGGAACAAGCGCCGGAGGCCGCGGTACCAGCGCTCCCCTAGCGCTTCCGCGGGATGCCGAAACAGCACGTGTACACGTTCATGCAGCCATGGCAGCGCCGCCGCGGTCGCGCTAAGTCTCAGCTCAAAGTAATTTTCGACAGCGAGCACTTCCTGGGTCTCGGCCGGGTCCCGGGCAATCCTGCCGCCACCTTCGACAGTGAGAACTGCGCTCGGAAGCATGCGCGATGCTGCCGGGGTCTGCTGAATCACCTGCGCCGCGTATGCAACACCGGGATCTGAAGCCAGCCGGACACTGGCGGTTGTGCCTTTGCGCCCCACAAGCTCGAAATCGTCCTGTGAGAGTGGCACGCGGATGTGGAGCGCGGCCGGCGCAATGACGTAACCCAGCGTCTGCCCGCGGGTCACAAAGCTTCCGACCAGATCTTCAGCGCCGGGCAGGACCAGCGTGCCGTCCCGAGGCGCGCGGAACGCGAGCAGATTCTGCTGTTCTCTGAGGCGTGCGAGCTCTGCCTCGAGGTAGAGGATTTCCGCCTCGATGACCTCCCTCTGGGGTCTGTCATCGTGGGCCGCCATGGCGCGCGCGCGCGCCTCGTTGACCGAAGCCTGCAGCACCTCTTCGTCGGCCGTAAGCCGCGGATCCTGTGCGCTGATGAGCGCCTGGCCCGAGGTCACGCGCGCGTTCGCGGCGACCTCTATCCGTTCAACGAAGCCCGTGCCTGAAGCGATGAGTTGACCATCGTCGCTGGTCATCACAACGCCTTCGGCGGCGGTATCCAGCGGCACCGGGAGCAGCAGAACGAACCACAGAGTGACAAGGATAAGTCCGAGCGCGGTGGCGATGGATCGCTTGGGACGCGCGCGGATCTGTCCGTCGTTGATAGCCGCCTGCACTGACTTCCATAGCGGCGCGAGGAAGACGCCAAAGGCTGACCACAGAGCCAGCGCAATGCCGATAAAGAAATAGCGGCTTGCGACCACGAGCACGATGGCCACCATGATGAATATGCGGTAGACGAATGAGATCAGCGCGTAGCCGGCCAGCCATCCGGCTTCACCTTTTCCTGTATGTGGGGCGCTGGCGTCTTTGATACCGAGTACAAACCGTTTGCCCAGATACGCCAGATAGCGGTTTCCGCGGGACCCGAGATTGGGCGACTCGAGCAGGTCGCAAAGTACGTAGTAGGCGTCAAAGCGCAGCAGGGGATTGCCATTGAACAACACGGTGGAGACACCACCGACAATGACGGTATTGAATGCGACGGCGCGGGCGGCGCCCGGCTCGGACATTGCCCAGAAAATCAGCGCAAGGGCGGCAATGAATACTTCGACCAGGATGCCGGCGGCGCCGACCAGCGCGCGTTGATGGCGTGCCTCGAAGGCCGATGCCGCGGAGGCGTCGACGTAAGGGATCGGGATGAAAACCAGCAGCATCACGCCCATCTCGTGCACTTCACCGCCCCAGCGTTTGACAGCGTAGCCGTGTCCCAGCTCGTGCAGCAGTTTGATCAGGGGGTAAACCAGCCAGATGACCGTGAGGTTTTCGAGCGAAATAAGCTGATCGCTGAGGTTGTTCGTCAGCGTCGACCAGTTGAGCGCTGCAATCAGAAGGGCCGCGCCGACAACGATTAACCAGACATACAAACCCCAGCGACTGAACAGGACATTCCCGAAACCTCGGGTGGCGTGCAGAAACCGTTCTGGGTCAACCAGCGGTATGCGGATCCCGAGAGGAGACTTGAGCTGCTGGATGAGTTTTTTGCGCCTTGTTTCACGTTTTCTGGTGACGAGTTCGTCGATATCCGGAGGGATTTCTCCTCGCAGTGCGTTGGCGCGATGCAGTTTGGCGACCAGCTGCAGAACTTCGTCCTGCGTCGGCATGTCGTCGCCGAGCCTCGCGCAGGCGAGCTCCCAGATCTCCTGCAGGGAACGGCGCCCGTCCAGCAGCGCGATAACGGAGTAGGTGTGGGCATCGAATCGATGGACGGTGCCGGTGGCCTGGTCTTGAAGCAGGTACCAGACCTCGCCCCGATACACGTGACGATGCAACATGACATGCTGCCGCAGGGTGAGTTTGAGTCCCCCGACCCGGTGCCAGTTCTGGCTGTAGAAACTCAGCGACACGAAGCCTGAAATTCCGGTTTCAGCCCCAGAAAGCCCACCAGCGCAGCTGCAGCCACTCGCGCAGACCGCGGGTCCAGATGCTGATGAGCAGACGTCGATCGATCTGAATTTTTGCGATCCCGATCATCCCCGGACGCAGGACATCCTCTGAGCGGTCCAGCAGGCCTTCTACCTCGAAAAAAGTGGCGCCATCGCGGGATTCGGTCAGTGGCGTAATCCGCGTGAGCGTAACCCCCAGGTCGAGCTGCGGTAGCGCGGATAACACGACAGCGCCGGTCTGTCCCAGCGACAGGTCGCCGATACGATCTTCCGGCACCTGCATAATCACGCGGTAAGCGTCGAGTGGGGCGATGCGGAAAAGCTCTTCGCCTTTACTGACAGCACTCCCGAGGCGCTGGCTGAGGTCGCCGCTGACCAGGATTCCGTCGAATGGCGCACGCAGCTCGACCCTAGCGAGCTGGCCGTCGACGAGGTCGAGTTCGGCCTGAGCCTGCTCTACCTGGGCGGTCAGGACGCGGATCCGGGCGCGGTCGCGGCTGCCCAGAGCGTCTTCCAGCTGTGTGCGTCGCTGAGCCAGCTCGCTCTTCCATTTGTACCGTTGCAGTTCGAGATCCCGCTCATCGAGCGCGGCGATCAACTCGCGCGCTGCGCTGTGGTCGCCCGCCTGCTTGGCCGCGATTTTGATATAGCCGTCGAAAGGGGCGGCAATCACCCGCTGCACGCTGCCTTCCAGAACCACGTCAGCGGCCAGTCGATAGTCCGTCTTGTACAGGCTGAAGAACAAGAAGCACGCGGTGACCAGCAGCGCCCCGAGCTTTCGTAGAACATATCGTGGCCCCAGCAGACGCCGAAGCTGCTCAAGCAATGCGTCCCACGCTTTCACCACCAGCCAGCGATCATTGAGACGTTTGTCCTCGAGCACGCTGGCAGCAATCAGCGACAGCGCTTCGCACAACCGCACTTCGCGCTCTGAGAACGCCTGTCCACGACGTTCGACGGTGATGACAGCGAGGCAGCGCTCGGCGCGGAACACCGGGACGCTCATGACGGCATCGGTTTTCCCGACAACCGTCAGGGCCGCCTGCTCGCGATGCAGGAGCAGGGGATCGGCTGCCTCTTCAGGGAAACAGATCGCCTGGCGCTGGTCCAGGGCTTCCACCATGGCGTATTCGATCGCGCGCGTCAGGTTCATCTGTTTGCTGAACTGCGCGCTGTGGGACATGAATCGTAACCGGGCCTTGTGGTCACGGACATAGCCCAGGCTGGCCCGGTCCGCAGTCAGAAGCTGGGCCAGCTCTATGACGTAGGTGGCTCCTGCGCTGTCGAAGCTTGGCTGTGCCGTAACGGCTGCCAGCAGTTCGGTTGCTGCACGCCGCTGCTGATCAGTTTCGCTGTCGTTAATAAGACGCAATTCGCCGAGCTGGGCGCGGAGGTTGCCGGCACCCCACTCGAGCTGCTGCATCATGTCGCTCAGCTGGTTTTCGTCGTTGGAGGCGACGACGAAAGCGACAGCCGCGAGAGCTTCGCCCTGATAGATGAGCGGCAGGGCGAGGATATAGCGGGTGTGTCCCTCTGGATCCCCCTGCCCCTGGGGAGCGAGGAGGCCGCACCCTTCCTGGAAAGTATTCTCGACGACCTCGATTAGCCGCTCGAGGGTCGGGGAGTCAGCAAAGGTCGTGGGCCAGATAGCGGTCGGCGTGAGCTGGGGAAGGCCTTCTCCTGATGCACTTGCTGTCAGGACCAGGCCAGCGCACGCTCCATGAAGGAGCAGGCTCTGCTGCTGCAGCCAGCGTTCGCAGAGCTGTTCAAGCTCACTCGGTGGCGCGGCCGTCTGCAGCGTATTCCCGGCATGGTTATCCAAACTGTGACCGCCTCTCGCGATGTGCAAAGCGGAGCCCTGGCGACCCGCTCATCGCTGCCAGGAACTGCGCCCAAATCCCTCCGGTGTTACTTGTCGACTGCCTCCGGTACTGAGGGTGTGGTTGCCGCCAGAGCACCAAAGCGCTGTTCGTACTGTCCCACCACGTTCGCCAGCAGAACGCTGAGGCGTTTCGCAGCGTGAGGGTTGAGGATGATGCGATTGCTGAGTCTGACCGAGACGTCCTGCTCAGAACGCCAGACCTGGCTCGTGCCGAAAAGCAGGGTCACTTCTTCGCGCGTGCTCGCGACGTTACAGACATTAGCGTAGGTGCTCGTCATCTGGCTGTCGTCCCAGCTCACGTTGGGCACGGCGCGTTCTTCGGTGTTGGATGTCTCTTTACTTCTGGCCATGGAAGCGGCTCCTCTTTGAGTGGTTTTAAAAAAAAGCGCTGTTTGTGCGCACGTGTAACTCTGTGATGCGGCTCAGTCAGCCGTACGTCCGTGCTGATGATTGTATGCGTGGGCACTTTTCTTACAGGAATGCGTAATCCGGAGCCGGCGAATCCGACAACGGCAGCTAAAGCATTTCTTCAGTGCTCTCCTGTCGATGTACCGCGCTTCCAGAACCGCAGTCCCTGCAAGGCGTTCCTGCGCACCAGCTGCTGCAAGGCGCCGCGGTCGACCTTTGCCTGAGGTTCTGTGCGCTCCGGCGCAGGCCTCGCCAGGCGCCAGCCTGCGAGCCCAGCTATGCCCGCGGACAGATCTTCCAGGACTGCTGAAAGAGTTTGGTTGGTGCCCTTGCTGACGGCAGATCCCGCTGTCGGATCTTCCTGAGGTAGCTCTTCATCTCCCGGCGTGGTCGGTTCAGTGGTGTCCGGTATTTCCTGCTCTGGTACGGTTTCTTCCGTTGATTGGACATCCTCTTGCGTCGCGGCGTTTTCGGGGTTTTCCGCGCTTGACGTGTCGCCGCGTAACGCTTCACCTTCAGAACCGTCGGTGGCTACGCCTCCAGAGTCGCTGGTCTGCCCCCTGACTGCGTTAAGTCTGGCCAGCAAGCGATCGAATCCGTTGCGGTTCAGCGTGATTTCACCCTCTCCATCGTCACTTCCCAGCGTGACGGAGAAGGCTTCGACCATCCCTTCCGTAGACCCAGTAGAAGAGGAAGATTCTGGATCCTGACTAGCCGCTCCATCCAGACTGCTCAGCATGTTGGCAAGGGCGACGCTTTCTATGAAGTCGTTTTCCAGGGTGACCAGCTGGCCGTTAGGTAGTCGTGCCACATAGCCTTCGCCCAGCATCAGCAGCGCTCGCCCCGGTTGGCTGGTGGTGTTCTCGCCCAGCCCCACAAGGAGAAAATCCTTTTCAGCGCTGGTAATGAACGAGTCGTTACCGAAAAGTTCGAGATCGGTGGTCGCGACCTCCCAATACCCGGTGCTGCGGTCGAACAGACCGTTGTCTCCCACCAGAACATTGCTTCCGGTATCCCCGGCGAGGATGTCGTCACCGAGGCCACCGATGATGACATCGCGATCGCTGCCGCCGAAGATTTGATCGGCTCCGCCCTGCTCCGGAGTGGTGCTGGATCCAGTCCACGGACCGCTGCCTGTGATGGTCTCTGCCGTAGCATTGTCGCCGAACAGGACATCTTCACCGCTATCGCCCTGGATCAGGTCGTCCCCAAGGCCGCCAATGGCCAGGTCATTCCCAGCTCCCGCAATCAGAACATCGCTGCCCGCGGTTACGGCCTCGGTGTCCAGCGTCTCGACAAGCTGCCCGGTTGAAGTTGCAACAACCGAGGCATTGACGCCTTGCGCGATATCTACTCCGCCACCTGTGACAATTGCGTCGGAGCCGGTACCCCCGATGACGATGTCGCGCCCCTCGCCCGTTACGATGATGTCGTCGCCGCCAATAGCTAAATCCGTTGATGTGCTACTGCTTACAATGCCTTTGTCCAGGGTTACGGTACCGTTGTCACCGATAACGAGATCAGTTCCGGATCCTGTGGTGACCTCATCACTACCGCTGCCGGCGATGACGACCGTATTCCCGGCGCTGCTGCTGATGATGTCGTCGCCGCCAACTTCGGGCGCAGTGGTGCTGGCGCTGGTGACAACACCTGCAATGAGTGTGACCACGCCGCCGTCACCCATCACCAGATCGTTGCCGTTTCCGACCTCGACAGAATCGCTCCCAGCTCCTGCAACCGCGACATCGTTACCCGCTCCGGTGTCGATGATGTCATCGCCACCGATAGCAGCGTCTCGTGTTTCAATCCGCACGGCGAGGCAGTCGACGATGTCGACGATGCCCGCGTCGGCAAGGATGAAGTCCGCACCGCCTCCTGTGCTCACGGTGTCGCTGTCTGCGCCGGCGATGACGATTGTATTCCCGCCAGCAGACGTAATCTGATCGGCGCCGCCAATCTCGGCATCCAGGCTAGCTGCACGACTGGGCGCGCCTGCTGAGTAGTCCACCTGGCCCGAGTCTCCCAGGAGAACCTGGCATCCGATACCAAACGTCATGGTGTCGCCGGCTGCGCCGCCGAGAGCCGTGACATCGCCATTGCCGCTTGTCAGTGTGTCAGCTCCGCCAACTGCGCTGTCCAGGGTGCGCACGATGGAGAGCAGCCCTCCGCTGAAGATAACGCTGGCGCTGTCTCCAGCCAGAACGTGTTGGCCTTCACCGACACTGACAGTGTCATTGGCCTGGCCACCGAGGATGATGGCGTCGCCGTTGCCCGCGATTATCTGGTCAGCGTCACCGACATCGGGCGTCAGACTCTCGAAGCGGTCAATCACCCCATCGGTCCAGGCGGCTGAGCCGGAGTCGCCGAAGATGAGGTGGACGCCG
>JAYODW010000032.1:0-62381 GCA_038116745.1 Gammaproteobacteria bacterium | reverse complement strand
AGGAGTACGCCATGGGACCCCTCAAAGGGATCAGAATCATCGAATTCGGCGGCATCGGGCCCGGGCCTTTTACCGCCGCGCTGCTGGCCGACCTGGGCGCCGATGTGATCCGCATCGACCGTATCGTGGCCAACGAGGGGGTGCTGGCCATGGACCCGAAATTCATGCTGCTGCATCGGGGCATGCGCTCGGTCGCGATGGATCTTAAAAAGCCAGAGGCAATTGCCGCCCTGCATCAGCTCATCGGCGCGGCGGACGGTGTGATCGAGGGTTTCCGCCCGGGCGTGGCAGAGCGCCTGGGCATCGGACCCGAGCAATGCCTCGCCAGTAATCCTCGGCTGGTCTATGGCCGCATGACCGGCTGGGGGCAGGACGGGCCGCTTGCGCTCGCCCCCGGACACGACATCAACTACATCGCACTCACCGGGGTGCTGCACGCCATCGGCTCGCCGGGCGGTCCCCCGGTGCCGCCGCTCAATCTGACCGGCGACTTCGGGGGCGGCGCGCTGTATCTCGCGCTCGGTATCGTCAGCGCGCTGCTCGAAGCACGCACCAGCGGCAAGGGGCAGGTGGTCGATGCGGCGATGGTGGACGGGGCCGCCTCCCTGATGTCGCTCATGTACGGCATGCTCGCAGGCGGGCTATGGCGCGATGAGCGGGGCAGCAACCGGCTCGACTCCGGGGCGCCGTACTACAACGTCTATGAAACCCGCGACGGGAAGCACATCGCGCTCGGCTCCAACGAGCCCAAGTTCTATCGCCGTACGCTGGAGCTGCTGGGTCTGGCTGATGCCGGCCTGCCGGCGCAGGAAGACCGCGCGCAATGGCCGGCGATGCGGGAGAAGTTCGCTGCCGTATTCAGGACCCGCACCCGGGACGAATGGTGTGCGCTGATGGAGGGTGAGGAGGTGTGCTTCGCGCCGGTACTGTCGATGCGCGAAGCGCCGGAGCACCCGCACATCAAGGCCAGGGAAACCTTCGTGGAGTTTGATGGCGTAGTACAGCCCGCCCCGGCACCACGCTTCAGCCGCACAGCGGCCGAGATCCAGCGGGGAGCGCCGCGCCCGGGCGAGCACACCGACTCAGCCCTGGAGGACTGGGGCATCGACGCTCAGCAGCGCGCGGCGTTGCACAAAGCGGGTGCCATCGGTTGAGACGGCTGTTAATGCCCTGCCGCGGCGCTGACCAGCCGTCTGCGCCTGATTTAAGCTGCCGGGGGGCTTCGTGCCCGGCGCCCGGCAGTGAAACGAGTCTCAGAACCGACAGGAGAAGAACAACATGAGCATGCCTTTGGACGGGGTCCGGGTGATTGAACTGAACCGCGTGGCACCGGGTTCCTACTGCACCATGATGCTCGGCGACATGGGTGCCGAGGTCATTCGCATCGAAACGCCGTCGCGCGCTGGCGGCGAGAAGCGCGACACAACCGATCAGAACGACCCCTGGGTGCTGTCAGAGTTCACCAACCGCAACAAGCGCAGCCTGACCTTGGATCTGAAGCAGCCCGAGGCGCAGGCCATCCTGCAGGCACTGGCGACAGAGGCTGATGTGCTGGTGGAAGGCTTCCGTCCCGGCGTGACGGCGCGTCTGGGGGCGGATTACGCGACCCTGTCGGCGCTGAATCCCCGACTGGTCTACTGCTCGCTCAGCGGTTTCGGGCAGGACGGACCGTATCGTGACCGTGCCGGTCATGATCTCAACTACCTCGCGATCGCCGGAGCGCTCAATCAGATCGGCGAGCGCGACCGGCCGCCGCCGATTCCGCTCAACATCATCGGCGACTACGGCGGCGCCACCCTGCACGGTGTGATCGGCGTTTTGCTTGCCCTGCTGGCGCGTCAGAGCACCGGACGCGGGCAGCACGTCGACGTTTCCTACCTGGATACCTCGTTTGCCCTGCTTGCTGCGGTACCCGGCATCCGGAATTTCTTTATCGGTGGCCCGGAGCCCGCTCGCGGGCACAATGTGTTCGCCGGCGAGCACGCTTTCTACAGCGTCTACCAGACGGCAGACGCGCGCTGGCTGTCAGTCGGCTGTATGGAACCCTGGCTGTGGGATCGCTTCTGCGACGCGATAGAGCGGCCCGAGCTCAAGGCCGGGCGCATGGAGCGTGATGACTTTCAGCGTCGTGCGACCCCGGCGCAGCTTGCGGTACGTGACGCGGTCGCTGCGGTCATGCGCACCCGCACGCTGGCAGAGTGGGTTGCGCACTTCGAGCAGCACGATGTCTGCGTGGGTGAGGTCAATGAGCTCGGCGAGGCGCTGGCCGATCCCCAGCTGCGCCATCGACAGATGGTGCTGCCGGTCGAGGATCCGCGACTTGGCAACGCGGTGCAGCCGGGGATCCCGATCAAGCTCTCCGCCACGCCCGGGCAGGTGCGCACCGCACCACCTGTGTCCGGCGCCGATACGGATGCGATCCTGGCCGAGCTCGGGCGTTCTCCGGCAGAGATCGAGGCCCTGCGCAGTGCCGGCGTGGTGTGACCGGCGGCGTGCAGTGACTAGCCCTCGTGCTTCGGCCCGGTCGGAGCAAAAACCCAGACGCCGGCAGTGCGGCGATTCAGTGCGTCGCTCTGCACGCGCTGATCCCGGGTGGCGTTGAGGTTGCGCAGGACCTCTTTTGAATCTTCAGCTTCAACCTCATACAGCGCCAGATAAGGGTTCGGACAGGGTGCGCCCTGCTCGTCGACAAGTTTGAAGCGCTGCGCGCTCGCCCAGCCGGCTGAACTCAGCACCTCCTCGAGGTGCACGTTTTCGTAGTAATCGTTGAACTCGTCTTCGCGCCCGGGTGTGGGCTCGGTCAGGACGGCGACAATGTGTTTCATGATGTACCTGTTTCCTGTCAGCTGATGGTGAAGCCTTTGTAGCCGGACTGCGTGACGGCATCGCACTGCTGGCGGAATTCGACTGCGCCGCCGGCGTAGTTGAGGAACACACGTTTCTTGCCCGGGATATTCGCGCCCATGAACCAGGAGTCCGTCTGCGGCAGCAGGGTTTCGGCAATCAGCTGACCGCAGTGGTCGTTCCACGATTCCTCCGCGCCGGCCTCGGCTTCAATGCGCGTCTTGCCGCCCGCCTCCAGATGACGGATGCAGTCGGTGACCCATTCCACGTTCTGCTCCAGACAGCGCGGCACGTTGCAGAAGCTCGCCGCATTCTGCGGGCCGACGGTGATGAACAGGTTAGGAAAACCGCTGACGCTCATCCCAAGGTAGGTTCTCGGTCCGTCGGCCCATTTGTCCGCCAGCGCCTGACCGTCCCGCCCGCGGATATCCATGTCGACCAGTGAGCCGGTGACGGCGTCGAAGCCCGTCGCGAAGATGATCACATCGAACTCGAAGGTCCGCTCGCGCGTGCGCATGCCGCTTTCGGTGATGCATTCAATCGGATCGATATTGATGTCGATGAGTTCGACATTGTCCTGGTTGAAGGTCTCGTAGTACCCGCTTTCGAGCGGTACGCGTTTGGTGCCGAAGGGGTGGTTGGTCGGCACCAGCTTGTCGGCTACCGCCGGGTCCTCGATCCGTTCTCGGATCTTCTCGCGCACAAATTCCGCCATGGTGTCGTTCGCGCGTTTGTCCGTCAGGATGTCGAAGAAATTGCCGAGCCAGATGCGGAAGCCGGGCTCGGCGTACATCTCTTCGTAGATCCGCCGGCGCTCCGCGTCATCAACGTCGAAGGCGGAACGCATGTCGAAGTTGTAGACAAACGCACCGAAGGACTCGCGGCACTTGCGGAAAATCTCCGGGTATTCGGTTTTGATCCGCGCCATTTCCTCATCGCTGATGGGCGAGTTGCGCAGCGGCAGGCAGTAGTTCGGCGTGCGCTGAAATACCGTCATGTGACCGACGTTTTTGCCGACCTCCGTGATGAGCTGTACCGCGGTAGCGCCGCTGCCGACGACCGAGACCCGCTTGTTGCTGAGGTCAAGCGGTTCTTTCGGCCAGTGCGAGGTTTGCAGACTCAGGCCCTTGAAGCCGTCGCGGCCGGGAAAATCGGGGATGTAGGGTTTTGACAGAACGCCGACCGCGGTGATCAGGTAATGCGCGGTCACGCGCTGACCGTGCTCCGTTTCGACCGCCCAGCGGTTGGCGTCGGCGTCATAGTGGGCGCTTCGGATGCGGCTGGAGAACTCGATATCCCGGCGCAGGTCGAATTTGTCCGCGACGTAGTTCAGATAGCGCTCGGTTTCCGGCTGCGGCGCGAAATGTTCGCTCCAGTTCCATTCCTGCAGCACTTCCTGGGACCAGGAGTAACCGTAAGCCCAGGATTCAGAGTCGAAGCGGCATCCCGGGTAACGGTTCCAGTACCAGGTGCCGCCGACGCCGCTGCCGGCCTCAAAGGCGCGCACGCTCAGGCCCAGCTCGCGCAGTCTGACGATGAGATAGAGCCCGGACATGCCGGCCCCGATGACGACGGCGTCGTAGTGCGGCACGAGGTCGGGAGTCGGATGGGTATCAATCTGCGTCGCGGCCATGTGCTGTCTCCTTTAGGTCATGTCCGGTTCAACCGTGACCTGAATTCTGGCAGAAAACCGCTGCACAGCCGTGGCGCCGTCCACGCTCGGATCAGGCGCGGATCAGGCGCGCCCAGGTGCGCAGGTCGTCGATGAACAGATCGGGCTGCTCGAACGCGGCGAAATGACCGCCGCGGGGCATGTCGGCCCAGTGCACGATGTTGTGATAGTCCCCGGCCTCCATCCATTGGCGCACCGGCGGCACGATCTCCCGCGGATAGACGGCGACCCCGGTCGGCACCTCGATCGGATGTCGCTCAACGCGGCCGAAGCTCTGCCAGTAGAGGCGGGCAGAGGAGGCGGCCGATCCGGTCAGCCAGTAGAGCATGACGTTGTCGAGCATTTCGTCGAGGGTGAGAACATTCAGCGGGTCGCCGTCGCAGTCGGTCCAGGCCCAGAACTTTTCCAGGATCCAGGCTGCCTGCCCGAGTGGGGAATCGGTGAGGGCATAGCCCACCGTCTGCGGCCGGGTGGACTGCTCTTTGGAATAGCCGGCGTCCCAGGCGCGGTAGTACTTGAGACCGTCCAGCGCGCGCTGTTCGGCCGCGGTCGGGGGGTCGGAAACCTGCGGGCGGGTACTCATTGCAAGCGTGACATGGATGCCGGCGCAGTGCGCCGCATCCTGCCAGCCGATGCACTGCGTGACGGCAGAGCCCCAGTCGCCGCCCTGCGCGAGATAGCGGGTGTAGCCGAGGCGCTGCATAAGAGCCGCCCAGGTCTGCGCGATGCGCTCCACGCCCCAGCCGGTGACCGCTGGTTTGCCGGACAGGCCATAACCGGGCAGCGAGGGGCACACGACATGGAAGGCGTCGGCAGCCGCGCCGCCGAAGCGCACCGGATCGACCAGCGGCTCGATAACCTTGTGGAATTCCACGATGGAACCGGGCCAGCCGTGCGTGATCAGCAGCGGTATGGCCTCGGGGTGCGGTGAGCGTTGGTGGATAAAGTGGATCTCGAGTTCGTCCAGCGTGGTGCGGAAATGCTGAAAGCGATTGAGCAGCGTCTCGCGAGCGCGCCAGTCGTACCCATCCCGCCAGTGCGCGTGGACCTGCTTGAGCCAGCTGAGCGGGACGCCCTGGCTCCAGTCGTTCACGGGCTCGACTTCGGGCCAGCGGGTGAGCTGCAGTCGCAGCGCCAGGTCTTCCAGGGCCGCATCCTCAAACGCGATCTCGAACGGGCGCACGGCGTCAGACATCGCTGCCGCTCCGGCGCAGTGCTGTCAGGCGAAAGGTGGGACGCCCGGTCCCGGCCGGGCGCGGGCTAAAGGCGGCATGCATGCGCGGACTCTCCTGCTAGGATGGTGTCGCAGCAGTGTCGTGGAGGGGGACAGGGCTTGCAAGTGAGACATCGGTCGCAGCGGAATGGACGCTCAAACCGCAGGCGCGCTTCCTGGCCGCGCTGCGTACTCTGCTCTTTTGTGTTGCTGTCAGCAGCCGACGCCGTGGCGGATCTGTCGATTTCTACAGAGTTACTCCGTGCGCATCCGCGGACATCGTGGGTGACGAACGGCGGCAATCTCTATAACCAGCGCTACTCGCCTTTGGGCCAGATCACGGCGGACAACGTCGCCGCGCTCAAAGGTGTCTGGCAGGTGCACCTGAACGGTTCCGGTGTGGGCTCGCCGTATTCAGGGGAAGCCCAGCCGTTGGTGCACGACGGGGTGATGTTCGTCATTACCGGGGCGAACGACGTCTTCGCCATTGATATCGAGCGCGGTGATTTCCGCTGGATTTATGAATCGGGTCTCGATCCCGCGATCGACACCATCTGCTGTGGCTGGACCAGCCGTGGGGTGGCGCTCGGCGCGGGCAAGGTTTTCGTCGGTCGTCTCGACAACCAGCTGGTCGCGCTGGATATCCACAGCGGGGAGCCGCTGTGGTCGGTGGCGACCGCAGACTGGCAGGACGGCTACACCATCACCAGCGCGCCGCTGTATTACGACGGCAAGGTCATCATCGGCTTTGCCGGGGCCGAATACGGCGTGCGCGGGCAGCTCAAGGCCTTTGATGCGGATACCGGGGCGCCGCTGTGGACCTTCTACACCGTGCCGGGGCCGGGTGAACCCGGACACGAGACCTGGCCGGCCGGATCGGACGCCTGGCAGCAGGGCGGTGCGACGGTGTGGCATACCCCCGCGGTCGACCCCGAGCTGGGGCTGCTCTACTTCGCCACCGGCAATCCGGGGCCGGATTTCGACGGTGCTGCCCGACCAGGCGATAACCTGTTTTCGGTCTCCGTGGTCGCACTGGACGTCGCGAGCGGTGCCTATCGCTGGCACTACCAGGAGGTGCATCACGACATCTGGGACTACGATGCGGCCAACCCCGTCGTGCTGTTCGATATTGAACTCGACGGGCAGTCGCGTCAGGCGCTGGCGCAGGCGGGCAAGACCGGCTGGGTGTACCTGCTCGACCGGGTGACGGGTGAACCGCTGCTCGGGATTGACGAGGTGCCCGTGCCGCAGGAGCCCCGGCAGCACACGGCCGCGACGCAGCCGGTGCCGCGGGGAGACGCGTTTGCGCCGCAGTCGTTAGACATGGCGCTGTATGGCTACCCGCTGGTGAATCAGGGACGGATCTTCACGCCCTTCTGGGATAAGCCGATCCCAGCGCGACCGAGCGCGTTCGGTGCCGCGGTGTGGGCGCCGTCGTCCTACGATCCGAGCAGCCATACTCTGTTCATCTGCGGCATGGATCTGATCGGGCTTTTTGTGGGCGGAGACCCGGCGCCTTTTGCGCGCGGACAGCAGTTTCTCGGCGGGCAGTTCATTTTCGACCAGGTGCGGAACGGGATCTTTGCCGCGGTGGATCTCAGCACCAACCGGCTGCGCTGGCGGCAGCGCTGGGCGGACAGCTGCTACAGCGGTTCAACGGTGACGGCTGGTGGGGTGGTTTTTACCGGTCAGAACGACGGCCGGTTCGTGGCGCTCGATGCGCGCGATGGTCGAGCGCTGTGGGCGTTTCAGACCGGCGCCGGGGTGAACGCGCCGCCGGTGGTGTTTGAGCACAAGGGAACCGAATACGTGGCGGTTTACAGCGCGGGCGCACTGTTCGCGCAGTCGCCGCCGGGCGACAGCGTGTGGCTGTTCGCGTTGAACGGCACCCTGGATGAGCTGCCGTCGCCGGTGGCGCCGAGCGCGGCGGATCTGCTGTTCCAGAAGGATGACGCGGCGGGAGAGACGATGGCCGGCACGACCGGCGGCGCGGCGCTCTACCAGCGCCACTGTCGCCAGTGCCACGGTGCGGCCGGCGAGGGTGGTCACGGCGGTGGTCCGGCGTTGGCAGGGCGCCCGCTGGCTGAAACTCGAACGCTCGAGGTGCTGACCCGTGGCGCGGAGGGTATGCCGGGCTTCGGAGAGCGGCTGACCTATGCGGAAGTGGAGGCGCTGATGGGGTTTCTGACCCAGGAGATGGCGTCGGCCCGGGCGCCCTGAGAAGCGCCGTCCGAGCTTGCTGCGCTTCGGCGACCCATTCGTTCAAAAGTTCGTGCAAGAGATGGAGGCACTTTGTGGCGCAACGCGATCTGCAACCTGAAGTACTGATAGTCGGCGCCGGACCGACCGGGATGATTGCGGCGATCGAGCTGCGCCGACGTGGGATCCGCTGCCGGCTGATCGAGCGACGCAGCGGGCCGGTGCACACCTCGCGCGCGATCACCGTTCATGCGCGGACGATGGAGATCCTCGAGGATATGGGGCTCGCCGAGCGTTTTCTGCATGCCGGTGTGCTGAATGAGGGCTATGAGTTCAATTTCCTGGGTAGCCCGGACAAGCCGCGTCTCGACTACACCCGTCTTTCGACCCGCTACCCGTTCGTGGTGATGTTCAACCAGAACCAGACGGAGAAGATCCTGCGTGATCATCTCGAGCATGAGCTGCAGCTCGGGATCGAGTGGGAGACGACGCTCACCCACATCAGAGAGACGGATGAGGAGGGCGTCACCGTTCAAGTGACGCATGCCGCTGGCGGAGTCGAAACCCTCAAACCGTCCTGGGTCGTGGCCTGCGACGGCCTGCACAGTCCGACAAGAGAATGTCTGGGGATCCCCTATACCGGCAGTGAGTACGACGGTCTGGTGATGCAGATGGTGGATGCACAGCTCAGCGGTTTCGCTGGCGTGGACCATCTGCTGCATTACTACATGTCTCAGGACACCTTCCTCATGATCGGCAAGCTGGAGGGCCCCAATTACCGCGTGCTGGTCAGCAGTCAGGGCGAGGTCGATGAGATCGCGCAGTCAGACATCGTCACGCCCATCGTTGCCCTGCACCTGCCGGGCGTGACCATCGGCGAGCCGGACTGGAAGACGACCTGGGAGATCTGGATCCGCAAGGCAGAGCGTTACCGTCAGGGGCATGTGTTTCTGTGCGGCGAATCGGGGCACATCCACTCGGTCGCTGGTGGTCAGGGCTGGAATGTCTGCATGCAGGATGCCTACAACCTGATGTGGAAACTGGCGCTGGTGATCCAGGGCCGTGCCCGACCCACTCTGCTCGACACCTACGAAGCCGAGCGAGTGCCGGTATCCGAGCAGGTGATTGAAGGCAGTTCAGCGATCCACGAAATCATCATGGCGCACGGCAGCGGTCTGGAGGAGCGCATGGCTCTGACCCGCAGCCCGGACTGGAACGACCAGGCAGTCGCCCGGATCTCCGGCCTGAGCTACAACTACCGCGCCGTGCTGCCGCGGCCATCCGGCTGCCGGGAGGATGTAGAGCCGGCTATCGGGGACCGCCTGCCCGATGTCAGCATCGGACCCCATCTGCGTCTGCATCAGCTCTGCGCACACACGCGGTTTACCTGCCTTATCGTGCTTGATGAGCTGTCAGATGCCGGCCTCGAAGCGGCCCGCGATGCAGAGCAGAGCATTGGCGCTGCCTGGCCCGATCTCGTGCGGGTCGAACTGATAGCGCCCGCAGTGCCGCACCCCTGGCCCGGGCTGCTGCCTGTTGCAGATCCAGACGGCGCCGTTGCCGGGCAGCTGGGTCTGCTGCCCGGCGGTGAATTCGTGCTGGTGCGGCCGGACGGGTATATCGCGTGCCGCGCGGCGCTCGGCTGCTGGCAGGCTGTGGAAGCGGTCCTGCGTGCGTTTCTTTTCTAGCGCGGACCTCGCGCCCTGGCGTTTCGGGTCCGTGTCTGATTTGCTGCGGGATGACGTGCCTTGACCGCTCAGAACAGCTCTACGTCGTCGACCACATCTTCCTGCAGCTGGTCCTGGGCCAGGACTTCCTCAATGCTCTTGCCGCTGAGCAGCGCGTCGAGCATGCGCAGGTCGGAATCAAGGGTGAAGTTGGAGCGGATCCGCTCCTGCAGATTGCGCCATTCAAACGGATTGAACAGCTTGGCAGGGTCGGTGACCTGATCGCTGAGGCCGTTGAGTCCGTTCGAAACATGACGCAGCCGCTGGGTCAGCTTGTCGTAGAACTGGAACGCCACGATGGCGGCGTTGATACGCGAATGCACTTCCTGGCACTGTGCCTCGACGGCTGTGCGGGTATCGCTGGGCGGTAAGGTGCTCGCAGTCACCCCGATGTGGTGAATGGCCTCGACCATGGTGGTGAAGGAATCGGTCAGCGCTGCCACGGAGTCGTTGCCCTCGTTCAGGGCATGTTCAATCCGCCCCACCGCCAGATTCAGCATGAGCACGGTTTCGCGGATCTGGCTCCAGTCCAGGTCGGGCTGATAAGGGCGCTCGGGCGCGTCGGTCATGTCGTATTCTCGTTGTTCTCGGCCGCCGCGGGATCCCTGGCCCGATGGTAGAGGACAGCTCTGAGCGTCCTGCTGATCGCGGCCTGATTATTACAGGGAGTCTGCGTAAGGTCGACTCAGCTTGGCTCCCAGGTTGAGGCGGCTGATGCAGCGTTTTACTCGATGGAATCCAGCGGAATGTCATGAATACAAGCTCCAGAACCGCCTCCCTGCGCGAGGCGCTCGGCCCCGGTCTTATCTGGGCCGGGGCGGCCATTGGCGTATCGCATCTGGTGCAGAGCACGCGTGCCGGGGCAAGCTTCGGCCTGGGTCTGATCGGCGTGGTGGTGTTCGCGAACATCTACAAATACCCGGCTTTCAGTTTCGGTCCGCGTTACGCCGCAGCCACCGGCACCAGCCTGCTGGAGGGCTATCGCCGGGAAGGGCTGTGGGCCCTGCTGCTCTACGGCGCCATCACCGTGTTCTCGATGTTCGCCGTACAGGCTGCGGTGACTTTTGTGACCGCGGCGCTGTTCACCACGCTCATCGACTGGAACGGCAGCGTGTTGGGCGTACCGGGGTTTGTGCTCATCGCCGCGGGTCTGCTGGCGATCTGTGCGGGACTGCTGGCCGTCGGTCACTACCGCTGGCTCGACCGGATCATCAAGGTGGTGATTGTCGTGCTCACTGTGACGACCCTGATCAGCACGGCCCTGGTGCTGGCCAAGCTGCCCTGGGAGTCTCTGCGCATCCTGCCGCAGGGTGACTGGGTGGTAACCACAACCACGGCGGTCATGATCTGTGGCCTCATCGGCTGGATGCCGAGTGCGTTCGATATCTCCGTGTGGCACTCGCTGTGGACGCTGGCGCGTGAACGCGAGACCGGCGTCTCCCCGGGCGTCGACAATGCGCTGCTTGATTTCAATATCGGCTACATCGGTACCGCCGTGCTGGCGCTCTGTTTCATCGCCATGGGGGCGGGCACCCTCTATGTCAGCGGCGCTGCGCTGCCCGCTGCGCCTGCGGCTTTCGCCGCGCAGATAGTGCGGCTGTATACCGAACAGCTGGGCGCCTGGACCGGGCCGGTGGTGGCGCTCTCCGCCTTTTCGGTCATGTTCTCGACCACTTTGTCGGTGGTCGACGGGTTCCCGCGTGCGCTGGCAACGCTGGTCGCCCGCTTCCAGGGGCCGGAGCAGCCCGGCACGCCCGATGAAATCAGCCGACGGGTGTACTGGACAGCATTGATTGTGCTGTTCTTCGGTTCGCTCGTGGTGATCGAGTTTTTCCTCGCCTCGCTGACCACTATGGTCGATGTGGCGACCATTCTGTCGCTGCTGACCGCAGCACCATTGGCCTGGCTCAATCACCGCGCCATGACCTCGGATGCCGTGCCGCTTGCGGCGCGACCGGGGAAGGCAATGCGCGTCTACAGCGGTTTCGGTATTGCAGTGTCCCTGGTGCTGGCCGGCTATTTCGTGTTCATGCGCTGGGTCGTGGGTTAAAGTCGACGGCTCCTGAGCGAGCCTGAGATCACCGCCCCATGTCCGCCTATCACCCGGCCCGGGTAGACCTGCTTTCTGCTGCAGTCCGGCAGGATCCTTATCCCTATTTCAGCTGGCTGCGCCACGAGGCGCCGGTTCTCTGGGTGGAAAAACTGGACGCTTACCTGGTGTCCCGATACGACGATGTGGCGGGCGTTCTGCGCGACTCGGCGCGCTTCTCCTCAATTGCCATGCGTCGCCAGGCGCCCGGGCGTGAGCGCCAGGACGACGGCGGCAAGAGCGTTATCACCAGCGATCCGCCAGAGCACACGCGCCTGCGGAACCTGCTGCAGGACGAGTTCCGCCAGCGCCCTCTGCGCGAACTTGAGCCTCGCATCGAGAATCTGGTCGGTGAGCTGACCCGGGCGCTGACGCAGCAAAGCCAGTTCGACCTGGTGCGCGACTTCACCGTCCCGCTGCCGGTTACGGTCATCCAGGAACTGCTCGATATCGATCGCGAGCGCCAGGCGGACTTCAAGCACTGGTCAGACTGCCTTATCAAGATCCTGAACGATCGCGAGGGGCCTGCCTGGGACCGGGCGCGGGCCGGGGTGGCCGAGCTGATTGCTTTTTTCCTTGCGGTGCTCGAGCAGCGTGAAGACGCGACTGCCGGGCGCGGGGATATCCTGAGTGTGTTGCTCCGCGCCGAGCATGAGGGCCGGCTGACCCGCCGGGAAATCGTCGGATATTCCATTCTGCTGCTGACCGGCGGAAACGAGACCACCACCAACCTGATCGGCGGCATGGTACTGGCCCTGCTGCGTTTTCCAGAGCAGCTGGCGGCCCTGCAGGCGGATCCGGCGCGCCTGCTGCACGCGATCGAGGAGGGGCTGCGCTATTGCTCCCCGGTGCAGGGGGTCTATCGGCGTGCGATCGAGGACACCGTGATTAGTGGAGTCGAGGTCCCGGCGGGACGCGACGTCATTACCCTGCTCGGGTCGGCCAACCACGATGAAACCAAGTTTCCCGCGCCCGAAACATTCGACATCGGCCGCCCGACCGGCGGGCAGCTGGGCTTCGGTATGGGGATCCATCATTGCCTCGGCGCGCATCTGGGGCGCCTGGAGGCGCGCGTGGCGTTCGAAGCGCTGCTTCCGCTGCTGCCGCGTTTTGCCCCGGCGTTCGAGTCGGTGCACTGGAATGACAACTGGTTCGTGCGCGGACCGGATACGCTGACGTTCGGCTGGCGCCATTGACGGCTGACAGCTGGATCGGCGTGGGAGCTGGATTAAAAGAGGAGACAAACATGACAGACAGACTGAAGACCAGTGCCGACACCTTGCTCGACTACACCGTCAGCCGCGCCGGCGGTGCACCGGGCGTAGTCGCGATGGCGACCGACCGTCAGGGAAATTTCTACGAAGGCAGCGCGGGCGTGCGCGAGCTGGGGCAGAGTCAGGCCATGACTCAGGATTCGGTGATGCTGCTTGCTTCGTGCACCAAGGCCATCACCGGGGTCGCGTTCATGCAGCTGGTCGAGGAGGGTTTGCTCAGCCTTGATGAGCCGGCTCACGCGTATGTGTCCGAAATCGCCGGGATCCCGGTGCTCGACGGTTTCGCGCCCGACGGCGAACCCATTGTCCGGCCGCCGGCACGCGACATCACCCTGAATGACCTCATGCTGCACATCGCCGGTTTCAGCTACGAGTTCTTCAGCGACGATCTGCTGCGTTATCGGACGTTGCGCGATGTCCCGTCGGTGCTGAGCTGTACGCGGGCAGCGCTCCAGGATGTGCTGCTGCATGACCCAGGGACGCGCTGGACCTACGGCACCAACATCGACTGGATCGGTCTGGTGGTTGAGGCCGTGCGTGGCAGGACCATCGGTGAAGTCCTCGCGGAGCGGGTGTTCGCGCCGCTCGAGATGCGGGATACGGCGTTCACCATGAGCGCGGACATGCTGTCCCGCCGGGCGACCATTCATCAGCGGGAGGCCGACGGCCGCCTCGTGCCGCAGCCGGATCTGGTTCTGCCCCAGCCGCCGGAGATGGAGCTTGCGGGAGGCGGGCTATACGGCACGGTCGGCGACTATATGAAATTCATCCGCATGATCCTGAATGACGGCGAGGGTCCGCAGGGACGGGTGCTGAAGGCCGAGACCGTCTCGCGCATGGCACAGAACGGGCTGGGTGCAATCAAGAGTGGTGCGTGGAGGAGTTCGATCCCCGCCATCGCGAACAGCGGTGATTTCTTTCCGGGCGTGTCGAAATCCTGGTCCTACACTTTCCAGGTTAACGATGACGCGGCCCCAACGGGGCGACCGGCCGGACAGCTGTCCTGGGCCGGGCTTGCCAACACGTTCTACTGGATCGACCGGGTGAATGGGATTGGCGGCATGTGGGGATCGCAGATCCTGCCGTTCCAGGACATTGCGTCTTATCCCGGCTTCGTGCAGTTCGAGACGGCGGTCTATCACGATCGATGAAAATCGCTGTCTGGCCTGTGGGCGCTGCTGCTTGCGGGGCATGACTGCCGGGCCTGGGTATACTCTCGCCGCCCCGATTTAAACCAACAACGAAAGGACAGTTTGATGCGCGTAATCGAGTACCCCAAGGACATGAAAGACCATATCGGTGAGGAGTTCGGCGTGTCCGAGTGGGTGGATGTCGACCAGCCGATGATCGACAAGTTCGCCGAAGCGACTGGCGATCATCAATGGATTCACGTCGACCCCGAGCGCGCCAGAACCGAAATGCCCGGCGGTAAAACCATTGCACATGGTTTTCTCACGCTGTCCCTGGTGCCGCGCCTTGGCGCGACTATCTGGTCGGTCAAACACCGCAGCCGGGGACTGAACTATGGTCTGAACAAACTGCGGTTTACGGCGCCGGTACCGGTCGACAGTCGCGTGCGGTTGAAGCAGACCCTGATGGCGGCGGATGACGTGAAGAACGACGGGATCCGGCTGACGTTTGAAAATGTGGTCGAGATCGAAGGTCAGGACACGCCAGCGCTGGTGGCGGAGAGTCTGAGCATTATTTATCCCTGAGGGTGCCTGGCGGGCACCCCCGCTGCAGTGGACACGACTCCGTTGCGCGGCCTGATGAGCGGCAGGCAGGCCGCGAGCGAACGTCAGCCGTCCGATGGCTTCCCACAACGGAACCCGCCCTGCTCCAGGTCCTATCCTCTCGAGAGGGGCAGGGCAGTGGGTAGATCTCCCCGGGAATGAGAGTCGGATTTTTTCGTCAGGCGGCCCATGCCCTGGCGAGCGCCGGGCGCGCATTCAGGCGCTCGATGTAGGCACTGACGCGTGGTTTGTCGCTGACGTCGGCGCCGAGTTTGGCCGCGACGATGCAGGCATGGCCGGTCATGATGTCCGCGCCGCTGAATTCGTCGGCCAGGTAGTCCCGCCCGTCGAGGTGCTGCTCGACTGCGTCAAGCATGCGCGAGAGAAGTTTCGTCGCACGCTCGACGTTCACCGGGTTGCGGCGCTCCTGCGGCAGCAGAATGGTTTCGACCACGATGGTATTCACCGGCGGCATGATCATGCCCTCGGCATAGTGCAGCCACTGCAGGTACAGCGGGAACGCGGCTGAGCCAGCGTCGGGGCGCAGGCGCCCGTGGGCGTAACGCGCGAGCACGTACTCGACTATGGCGCCGGATTCGATGACGGTGGTATCTCCGTCCACCAGGGCCGGCACGCGGCCCAGGGGATGCACGGCGAGATAGTCGGCCCCACGCATGGCGGGGTCGCCCAGACTGAAGCGCTCCAGTTCGTAGGGCAGCTCGAGCTCCTCGAACAGCCAGACAATGCGCACCGCGCGGGTATTTGGGGCGTAGTAGATCTTCATCGTGACACTTCTCCGTCTCAGGCCGCCTCGGCGCGATCCCAGCTGCGCACTTCGGGCAGGACTTTCTCGGCCATCAGGCGCTGCGAGGTTTCAGCGTCTGCGTAGCTGATCCCCGCCGCACGGAAACCGAAAATAAGGTCAAAACGCCCCACCACGCGGTGCCAGTGTTCGAGTTTTTCCAGCACCTGCTGCGGCGTGCCGCAGGCCTGCGCTTCCATGTAGGCGTTGGAAACGCCCTCCAGGCCGATGTCGCGCATCATGTCGACGGCCTCACCGTAGGACTCGTAGCCGCGGGCTTTCTTGAAGTGGTCGCCCATCAGTTCGTAGTGGTGCATCACCGTGACGAGATAACCGGCAACGTGCTTGCGCGCGAGCTCCGCCGCGCGCTCGGCGCTCTCGTTGCAAACCGAAATCCCGGCCATCAGCGGCGGCGGCGCTTCGCGGCCGTGCAGCTCCAGAAAGCGGGCGCGGTAGGGCACGAAATCCGCGTTGTGCTCCTCGATCGCCTTCTGCGTGAAGATCATCATCTGCGCGCCGTGAGTGGCTGCTTCCAAAGCGGAATCAGGCGACATCGCGACCTGGGTCACGCGATCGCGGAAGCTGCGGGACGGCTGCGGGCGGATGACCGCGCGCGGTTGCTTGAAATGCTTGCCGTCGCCTTCGATGACCCCGGTCTCGAGCGCGTTCAGGATCATCGGTGCGGCCTCGTCGAAGCGCTCCCGAGAGCTGTCCATGTCGATTCCGAACTGCTCGTACTCACGCCGGGACAATCCGCGCCCCATGCCGAAGATGACCCGACCGCCGGACAGTTCATCGAGCAGCGCGATGCGCTCAGCCACGCGCAGCGGCGTGTTCCACGGCAGGATTACCGCGCCGGTGGCGAGCTTGAGCCGGGTAGTCCGCGCCGCCAGGTGGGCGAGATACATGGTGTTGTCCGGACAGAAAGAGTAGTCCTCGAAGTGGTGCTCGACGCACCAGTGCGAGTCATAGCCGAGATCTTCAACCTGCTCGGCGAGCCGCAGCTCTTCCTGATAGACCTGTGAATCCGAGACGGAATCGTCGTAGCCAAAGCGCTGAAACAAAGCGAGGGTGCCGAAATTCATGAGGAGTCTCCTGGGTTTGAGCCATTGAGCCCGTGTGGGGTGTGCGGCCCGCGCAGCGGGAAAAACGTACGCTTTTCGGGTTTCGCGGTCCCGACGGGGTGTTTTCCTTCGCTGCTCGGGATGGGTTGCCTGGCTCTGAGTATAGTCAGAGCGGTCGCGCAGCGTCGGGGTTGGCTCTGCGCTCAGTCTCGTGTCGCTGTCCGCGACCGGCGGGTTTCGCGCATGCCGTGCACGCTCAGCACCGCGAGCGCGAGGGCGATGCAGGCCATGCCGCCCAGCTCAAGTCCACCGGGGCGCTCTCCAAAATGCAGATGGGCGCTGATGGTCGCGATCACCGGCGAGAGCAGGGTGGCAAGGCTTGCGGTGCCGGCTTCGAGATGGCTCAGCGCATAGGTCCACAACAGCCAGCCGATGGCGGTGATGATGACCGAAGTGAAGAACAGCACGCCGACGAAGCGCGGCGTCCAGTTGATCGGGGCTTCGGGCATGACCATCGCCAGGCCGATCATGGGGATCGCGCCGAAGACCATCTGCCAGGCGGTGAGCGCGATCAGGTCCATCGGTGCGCGCTGTTGAATACGCTTGATCATGATGGCGCCGACACTCCAGGCGACCCCGGCGCCGAGCGCGAGCAGGTTGCCGCGTAGGCTGCCGTGCAGGTGCCAGGGCTGCACCAGGCCCATCAGGCCCAGCGCCGCCAGCGCGATCGCCAGCCACTGCAAGCCACGGACCCGCTCGCCGAGCAGCGGCCAGGCGAAAATCAGGGTGTAGAACGGCATGGTGTAGACCAGGAAGGCCACCCGTCCGACGCTGCCTGCAGCGATGGCGCTTGTCGACAGGGTGAACAGGCCGGCAGTCTGCACCAGCGCCAGACACACCAGCTCCGGGATCCGGGTCGGCCAGAAGGGTCGCCCCATGAGTCGCAGCAGAATGAGCAGGGACACGGCGCTGATCCCGGTGCGCAGCGCCGCGAAGGTAAAGGGCTCCGCGTCCTGCACGCCGATTTTCAGGCTGGCCCAGCCGTAGCCCCACATCAGCGACATGAGCAGCAGCGCGAACAGCGCGCGGGTGCGGTTGGTCATGGTCGGGCGGTGTGCCGCGTTCAGCCGCCGGCGGTGAGCAGGCTGACGATCCCGGCTGTAGCCTGCGCCGCGCGCGCGGCAAGCTCTGCCTCGGCGGCGCTGCTGATCGGATGGCGGATGCTGACAAAGGCAAACGCCGGCGCGCCGAGCACACGCGCCATGAGAGCCGCAGCGTCGCTGAACTGATCGGTCATGATCCCGGCCGAGGGCAGGCCCAGGCGTTCACCGATGATCGCGTCATGCAGACTGCACGACGAACAGCTGCCTCAGTCACCGACACCGGCGACCAGAGCGTGCCAGCGCGCGGCCTCACTCAAAAGACCGCTCTCGACCGGCGCGCTGTAGTTGGACTTCACCAGGCGTACCACTGAGGCGACTCCGTGCTGCGTCACCAGGCGCTCCTCGACCGCGTCGAAAAAGGGCCGGGTTCCTTTTTTGCCATTGGAGATGATCGCGACCGTCGCGCCGTCGAGCGAGGTCAGCCGTGGCGCCAGCTGGAACGTACGCCCTTGGTCTTCGTGCGTGGGATCGAGGATCTCGAAACTCATGCAGCGCTCCTTTCAGATCCCGCAGTCGGTGCAGGCGCCGACCGCCAGGGTGACTGCGCGGCTTTTGGGACCGAGCCAGGGCGGGATTACCGCGCCGAATCCCCCGGCTGGTCCGCCCGCGGCGATGATCAGCAGATCGTCAGGCTCGGTCAGCGCGCAGTAGGTTTCATTGCCGCGCGAGCCGACGACGGCGCCCTTGCCGCAGCTGCGCCATTCCTCGCGCGCGATGCGTGCGTGTCGGAAGACATACGCTTGGATATCGGCGCGGCTCCAGCCCGCGTCCGCGAAATGCGTGCGCAGCTGCGGGGTGATGACAATGGCGTAGTTGCCCGCCCAGATGGAGTAATGGCGCATGCTGGCGCGTATCTCGGCAACGTAGGTGTCGAGGATCTCTTCGGGATTGCGTGTCCATTCGTTCATCAGCTGGCGCGGCGCGCCGGCGGCCATGACCGTGACCGCTGAGGCCTGCGCCGGGCAGCCACGCTCGCTGGCAAGCGACGGCCATGGGCTGTTGGCCTCGTCTTCGGCCAGACAGTAGCTCAGCTTTCCGGGGTGACCCAGGGTCGAGCGGTCGGCTTCGCCCGGGCGGGCATCGAGCAGGTTGTAGAGAGCGAGACGCAGCGCACGGCCGATACAGTTAGCCGCGGGGTCACTGGCGCCGAGGGCATTGAAGCCGCCGTTCATGCCGAGCAGGTCGCGAGCCGGTCCGTTGATCACGACGAGGATTGCCGCGCCACCGGTGCTGGCGGTGGCGCCGTGGAGCAGAAACTCCGGCTGCAGCATGGCGCTGAACGCGGTGACCACGAGCGGGAAGTGGGCCGGGGTGCAGCCCGCCATGACGGCATTGATGGCGAGCTTCTCGGCACTGATGGCCCGCTCGCGCACGGGCTCGATCCCGATCAGGTGGTCGGGGGTCAGCAGCGCACCGGCGAGGCAGGCGTGCACGGCTTCCGCGGTCGGCGGCATCACCGGCAGACCATCACTCCAGCCGCGGACCTGCGCCAGCGCCTGCAGCGCCTGCAGATCGGCCACGGTGTGCCGGGAAGCGGTCAGCGGGGATGGGGACTGGTTCACGTTGCCGTCTCTGTGTGCCGCTGCACTGGATACGCCGGGCACACTCAACACACTCCTGCCGCGCGCAGATCTGCCCGCGCAGCGTCGTCGTAGCCGAGACGCTCGAGGATCAGGTCGGTGTGCTCGCCGAGCGTAGCGCAGTCACTTTGGGGTGAGCCGGGTTCGGCGCGGAATTTGAGCGGCGTGCCGAGGTGCTCGACCCCGTCGTCTCCACGGAGAACCATCCCGCGCTCGCGCAGCCAGGGCGCAGCCCAGGCCTCCTTCATGTCCAGCACCGGGGCGTAGCAGACATTCTGATCGGCGAGCCAGGTGTCCCACTCGTCCCGCGTGCGGGTCGCGAAAGTCTCGGCCAGGAATGCGCGCACCGGGGCCTGCGCCGGACCCCAGGGTTCGCGGCAGAGGGGTATGAGATCCGGCCGTCCGAGTGCGGTCAGCAGGCTTTCGACGAAATTCATCTCCGCCCCGGACAGGACCAGATAGCGGTCGTCGCGCGTGCGGTAGATGTTGTAAAACGCGGCCCCGCCGTGCAGGCGCTCGCGGGTGAGGTCCGGGGCCTGATCCTCAGCCAGCACCGGGCTGAGGATATGCGGTGTCCAGGCCATAAGGGTGTCGATCATGGCCGCGTCGATGAAGTCGCCGGCCCCGGTTCTGGTTCGCCGCAGCAGCGCCATCAGGATCCCGTTCAGTGCCGCCGAGCCGAGTGCGACGTCGGCCATGGGCAGAGTGGGCAGGCCGGGCGGGCCGGGCGGGCCATCCGCGGGACGGCTGAGACTGAGTACCCCGGTCAGCGCCTGCGCGCCGACATCATGCGAGGGCCGCTGCGCGAGCGGCCCTGTCTGGCCGAAGGCGGACAGCGAGCAGTAGACAATCCCGGGATTCAGCGCCTGGACGGCGTCGTAGCCGATGCCGAGGCGGTCGACTACCCCGGGGCGGAACGACTCGATGATGACGTCGCTGTCGGCGGCGAGCTGCAGAAAGATCTCGCGGCCGGCGTCCTGCTTCAGATTGAGACGCAGGCTGAGTTTGCCGCGTTGGGTGTTACGGAAGTAGGCGGCATGACCCGCTACCGGCGGCCCCAGGCGACGGGTGGGCTCGCCCTCGAAGCTCTCGATTTTGATCACCTCGGCGCCGTGGTCGGCCATCACCAGCGCGGTGTAGGGACCGGGCAGGAAGCGGGACAGGTCGAGAACCTTGATGCCTTCGAGTTTCATGAACGGTCGGGGTTGCTCTGGAGGTTGCGGGACGCGGCTATGGCGGCTGCGTTTCAGCTATGACGCGCCGGCGCCGGATTCTACACCTGCGACAGTTCCGGTCCGGACGGCCGCCATGAGTGCGGCGCGCCGCGCGCTTGTATAGTGCGACTGAGAGCAACAGGAGGAACGCCATGGCTTTTCCGAGTCCCGAGTTTGTCAGCGCTCTGGTGGCGCACCTGAATGAGAACACTGCGTTCCACGCGGCCAGTCGCTGGTCTGACGTCAAGGTGGTACTTGCCTTCGGCGAGCAGCGCTACTGGTTCAAGCTCTACGGTGGTCGTGTGATCGACTCCATGCCCTATGCGCCGATGGCTAATCCGCTCGGCTGGGACTACAGCATCAGCGCGCCCCTGGAAACCTGGTGCGCGCTGCGCGCCGGCGAGCGCGCCCTCGGCCACCTGCTCGACAGCGGCGCTATCGCGGTCGACGGCAATCTGCTCGAGGCTAATCGCCTGTACGAGTCCACCCACCTGATGCTGTCGGCCGTGCGCGATCTGCCGGCGGGAAACTGATAGGAGCTGAACCATGACTCAGGAGATCACCGGACGCTACGCCACCGTGCAGAATACGCGGGCTTATTACGACGTCTGCGGGGAGGGGATCCCGCTCATCTGTATCCACATGGGCTGGGCCTGCTCGCTGCAGTGGCAGTACTTCATGCCGATCATGGCGGCTGCCGGGATGCGGGTTATCGCGCCTGACCTCCCGGGTCACGCCAAGTCCTACCCGGTCGACTGGCAGCCCTTCCGGCGCATGCGCGACTACGCCGAGTGGGTGTGGGATTTCATTGAGGCGGTGTGCCCGGGCGAGCGACCGGTGGTCTGCGGCAGCGGCATCGGCGGAGACATGACGCTTCAGCTTGCCTGCCATCACCCGGACGGGATCCGCGCCGGCATGGCCTTCGAGTCGGCGGCAACCACCGGCTCGATCTCGTTTCTGTCGGGCTACACGGATCCGCACAGCTTTCCGGGTTTCGCTGCGCTGGTCGATAACGCGTCGACCTCCGCAATGTTCTACCCCTGCGATCCGGTCAAGGTGATTGAGTCAAAGTGGCAACACCGCGCGACCTATCAGCAGACCTGCGTTGCGGATATGGACGCCTGGAATGATCACGACGTTCGTGAGTATCTGCACCAGATCCGCTGCCCCGTGTTTCTCTATAAAGGCGAGGCGGACTACCACGTGCCTGAGCAGGCCGTGCTCGAGACCATCGCGGCGATCCCCAACGGCCTTGGTGAGGGCGGGATCGCCGAGGGCATGGGGCATCTGATCATGATGGAGCAGCCGGAGCGGCTCGCCGAGGCATGCCTGGATTTCCTGCGTCGTCGATCGATACTGTGATGCTCGCCGCGCGCGGATGCCGTAAGGCCCTCGGGGGCCATGTGCATTGTCGTGTGGGCTTGGGGCTTGGATACCCGGAGCGGTCTTCACCCTGTCAGCTGTCATAGATCGCTAAGGCATTAGCTTTAGCAGCCGGGCATCCTGACTTCCGCGTGGCGCCTGCCGGCGCAGACCAGGAAGCTACTCCGCGATCGTGCGACGCTCAGTCCGCGTTGTCTTGAATCCGATATCCGTCAGTCGAGAGAACATCGTTCGGGGATCAATCACCCTTTCCGGACCATGTGCGCCAGGGTGGTCTACCTCACCCGCCGCAAGCATGAGCGCAGCCACTGCCGCGGGGGTACCGGTCATGACGCCAGCAACGTCCGGCGCTGTGCCGCTGATTGAGAGTGTGCATTCGACGACGACGCTCACTGCGCTTGCGCCCAACCAACCCCGAGCCTCGGCCCTCAGACAGCCGACCTCTGTGTAGGTCTCGTTTCGGTTTGGCTGGCTGGCGATCCGCGCCTCGATGCAGGCGGCGAGGAAATCGACCGGGAGGATCGCGGCGTCGCCGATGTGTATCGGTGTTGAAGCACCCAGACCCGCAGAGACGAACGCCTGAACGGCATTTTCCAACGCCGCCGGTAGCCCGAGGCGCCAGGTGACGTCACGCGCACCGCGTTCCGCCAGCATCGTAGGCAGTGTTGCAGGCTCCGAGTGGAGCGTGTGAACACAATGAACCTCCCCAATCGGCTCCGGGAATTGAATGCGGCGTCGTCCCGCCATTGCTGGTAATTCGCGCAGTCCGCCGTCGATATACTGAAAAGACGGGCTGCAGAATTCCTGCATGATGGTGCGGATCGAGTAAGGCGGAACAAAGACGTCGCTTGTGGGCATATCGGGCGAGATCGCGGCAAAGGACAGGTCGACGCTTTCGATGCGATCCATTTCTGCGCATCCCGCGACCGCGAGCAGGTTGCTGAGTCCCGGTGCGGCGCCCATCCCAAGAACAGCGGTCAGCCCGGCTGCTTCGAAGTCCGCGCCAAGAGCGAGCTGTTGGCGCGTGATGTGGAACATCCCGCCTAAGTCCAGATAGTGGCAACCGGCCGCCTGGCAGGCGCGCATAACGTCGAGGTTGGCGTCGTACTGGGCAGCGTTCACCGTGACGCTGACGTCATCCAGCAGGCCGACTAACGCATCTGCGTTGCGGGCGTCGCAGGCGCTGGCGGTTGCCGCCGTAAGGCCGGATCGTCCTGCTAGCGAACGCGCTCTGTCGCCATCCACGTCGATTACCGTCAGCGTGAGCGCTGGTTCTCGGCGTGCGAGCTCAGTGACAATATCGGCGCCCATGGCGCCCGCGCCCACGACTGCAATATGCATCAGCGTCTCCTGGCTCAGTCGATCTCAATTAGCAGATGGCCGCCGCTACGAGCACTGACGCGCGTGCCAGCTGGAGCAACGACAGTGGTATCCGCAGCGACCATCAGAGCCGGCCCTTTGAAGGACTCACCCGTGCGCAGGCGCTCAATGTCAATTAGCGCCACGGCCTGACGGCTGTGACTGTCGGCATCGAAGATCACTGTTTCACCCAGCGAAAACGCCTCCCCGGATGGAGTGTCGTCTGGAGCAGTGATGTCGGGACTTTCTCCGCGGGCAACCACGCGCCACATGACGAACTCGACATCCGATTCAGGCTCGGAGACCGAGTAGCGTTCCTGGTGAGCCGCGTGGAACCGCGCGGCAACGTCCGCCAGGCCGGCTGTATCGAGCAAGCCTGACGGGCATGGCACCTCGATCTCAGTCACCTGCATCGGGTAGCGAGCGGCGGCAAAAATTTCGATCTGTCGCGCCGCCGCCGGAACGCGGAGACGGTCGAGAAAAGCCTGACCTGCAGCTATCAGTTGCGTCAGGGTCGCGTTGATAGCTGTGTAGTCGAATGCGCGCAGGCTCGCTGGATGGCTGGCGACACTGGACCATTGTCGATCCGCGTTGAGTGCGCCAAAGGCGCACAGCACTGACGTCTCGCGTGGCACTACGATGCGGCTGATGCCGAGTTCGCGGGCGAGGTCGACCGCAGCAACCCCGGTTGCGCCGCCGCCGGTGACGAGCACCAGCCGCCGCGGATCGATGCCGCGGCGCACGGTCATCTCTAGGATCCCGTTAATCATGGTTTCGTTGGCAACTCGGCAGATTCCGAGCGCGGCATCGTCGATCGAGATCCCGAGTGGTCGTGCGATGTTCTTCTCGATAGCTGCGGTTGCTGCGTGCCGGTCCAATTTCATGCGTCCGCCGAGAAATCGTTCTGCTGCAAGGTAGCCCAGCGCCAGATAAGCGTCCGTAACGGTCGCCTCATTTCCCCCGCGACCGTAACAGGCTGGTCCCGGCTGAGCGCCTGCACTGCGTGGCCCCACACGCAGCAGGCCGCCCTCGTCGACACTGGCAATGCTGCCGCCGCCCGCGCCCAGCGTCAGGATCTGCACCGCCGACACCCCGGTCGGGTAGTCGTTTATACGCCCGTCACGGGTCACCGCAATCCGACCGCCAAGCACCGTGCTCACGTCGAAGCTGGTACCGCCCATGTCGACAAGCAGGCAGTCCTGCGTGGCTTCTCTAGTCGCAAAGTGCGCCGCCGCTCCGGGCCCGGTAGCGGGTCCGGAAAACAGCATGTACACAGGTCTTTCTGATACTTCCGACACCGGTTGGAGGCCGCCGTCGGATGTGACGATCAGCAATTCGCCGGCAAGGCCGTGGGCGCGCAGGTCACCCTCCAGCCCTGTCAAGTAGTCAGCGACTACCGGCTTAAGCATCGCGTTCAGCACCGTGCAGGAGGTACGCGTGTACTCGCGCAGGATGGGCTGCACCTCGCTTGACAAACTGAGCGCCGCCTCGGGCCAGTGTCGGCGCACGAGCTCAGCAACACGCTGTTCATGCGCCGGGTTGCGCACCGACCAGAGGAGCGCGATCGCGACCGATGTACAGCCCAGCTCACGCAGGCGTTCGATTGCAGTGACGACTGTGTCCTCCGCCAAGGGACGCAGCACATGACCGTCGCGGTCGATGCGTTCATCAACTTCCATGCACAGGTGTGGACGGACCAAAGGCGCGCGCGGTGGTGCGATGAAATTGAAAATATCGCGGCGCCGACCCTCGCCTCGCCACAGGGTGTATTGCGTGCCGCGCGTACAGATCACGCCGCACTGCGCCCCGCGCTGCTCAAGCACCGCGTTTGTTGCTACAGTCGATCCGTGCATGAACACATCGGTGTTCTTCAGCAGGCCGGAAATGTCCGAATCTGCTCCATGAGCGGCCAGCGCAAGACAGTCCAGCACGCCGCGTGAAAGCGCCTCTGGCGTCGTCGGCGATTTATATCTACCGAGCAGTTGCCCGTCTCGGGCTAGCACAAGGTCGGTGAACGTACCGCCGATATCCGTACCAATCTGGTAGCTCACCGCTCAGCCTCCAGCGCGCAGCGCCCGTGTCGCAGCCTCGTCGTGGTGCCATTGCCCGTTCCTCCACGACAGACAGACGTGGTAGACCGAACGCGCTACCTCCGGCGTGACGAAGCCATCAATGACATCCTCTAAGACGGCGTTCGCTGATCGCTCGCCGGGATCGCCGTAGCCACCACCGCCGCCGGTGCTGGCGACCCAGGCCTGCTGCGGTTCGACATCGGCGCTGCCGGCGTTGTCGAGTACACGGACAGTCTCGTTACCGCCAACGTCGATGATGCGATGGGCAGCGCCGAGCCCTGGGGCGCCGCCCTCAAGTCCGAAAGCCGGGCAGGTGTGGCCAGAGCCGCAGTAGTTGAGATGCATTGTGTGCGCGCGTGGCTGGATGGTCTGGCTTACGCCAGGCGCGCCGCGGAACATGCCGGCTCCGCCGGAGTCCGCTACTGCAGAAACGTCCCAGACGATGAGTGGACGCGCGAGTTCGACCAGCTCGATCGACTCGTAGCCCATGTTGCCCATGATGCACGCGCCGAACATGTGCGGTATGCCGTCGTGGTTATGCACAGCACCACCGCCGCTGGCGGCTAGATAAAAGGCATGCACGTAGGCTTCTCCGGTCGACTCCGCATGGCCTGAACCGAAGAAGTTCGCCGCGCAGTACTCGCCCATACCGGCCATGCCGCGTCCCGGCAGCACCTCGGCCCAGGCCTTGAACACCAGGTTGGTGACTTCGTCGCACAGTGCGATCGTTGCGGCGGAAGTGCCCACCGGCCAGCGGGGAATACCGGCAATTGCCCCTTCTCGCAGTTTGACCTCAATCCGGCTTAGAGCTCCATCGTTAGTGGGGATGCTCGGGTCGAGATTGGGTAGCGTGCCCTGCAGCGCGGAGCAGCGCGCCGTTGCATACGTCAGGTTGTAGCCGAACGCCTGTTGATCGGGCATATCTGTGTAGTCGAAGATGATGCGACCTTCTTCCGGCTCGATTGACAGCCGCAGCTTGAGCGGTACGCCGTCGGGAAAAAATCCCGCGATGCGTTCGCCCACCATTGAAACTTCGACCTCGGCGCGCGGCAGACGCGAGATTTCCTCGACCATGCGTCGCTCGCCATAGCGCAGCGCTTCGGCAAGGCAGCCCTGCACAGTCGCAAGGGAGAAGCGCGCGCACATTTCGTGCAGGCGCTTCTCAGCGGTCCACAGCGAACCCAGCTGCGCGAGGAAGTCGCCGTACCAGGTGTCCGGGAAACGAAAGTTGTAGGCAATGAAGCGCACCAGGTCTTCGATTGGCTCGTGCGCTCGGCAGATTCGCACGGCCGGGAAATGAATCGCTTCTTCGTAGACATCGCCTGCATAGAAATCGACGTTTCCCGGAACGTGGGCGCCGGTGTCAATAATGTGGCACTTGTTCGCCGCCCATGCCACGAGACAGCCGCCATGGAATATCGGCGCGAACATTGTCCAGTCGCCGACGTGCGCATTGCCTGCGAAAGAGGCGTTGTTGACGAACACGTCGCCTTCCTGGATGTCGTTACCGAAGGCGCGAACGACGAAGCGCAGCGCCGGGCTCATGGTGCCGACATGAACCGGCAGACAATCGTGCATCGAAAGGACCTCGGCCCGTGGGCTCATGAGCGTGCAGGTGAAGTCCTTGGCGCCGTAAAGAATGGGATTGCGGGCGGTGGTAAGAATAGTCTCGGTCATCTCGCTCAGAATGCCTTCGAGACGGGCGTAAACGATCGAGAACACCACGGGGTCCACGCTGTCGGAACCGTGGTCGAGCGCACCCGGGATGCCGGCGATTTCCTCGTCGCGTAGCGGCTCCACAATGAGCGCGGGGTCATAAGGCGGAATGAGCGGTGGCTTCATGCGCATGGTTTGGACCCTTCTGGCTGCATCAATGAAACACTAGGCGACTGGCGCGCCGCCAGGCAAGGTCAATTATTGCGCAGGCTGGGGCACCATCTGCCCCACTAACCAGTTCCGAAAGCGTGCAACGACGGGGTCATTCCAGCGCGCCCGAAGCGCGGTGAAGAGGTAGGGGAAGACTGTTACTGCGCTTGTCAGGACTTCCACCAGACGGCCGCTTGCGACCTCATCTGCAGCGATGAAGTCGTTCGCGATAGCAATTCCGTGGCCAAGCCGAGCAGCCTCGACTGCCAGCGCTGCGGACCAGTAACGGGGCCCGGTAGGAGTCTGTTCGAGTTCGAGTCCAGCGGCCTTTAACCATAAGCGCCAGTATTCGTGTGTTTCTTCGTGGCACAGCGGCAGCGTCAGCAGATCCTCCAGTTTTTTTATGGGAGGGTGACTGGCTAGAAACGCCGGGCTTGCGACCGGATACATGCGTGGACGGCTTAATTCGAGGTGTTTGGTGATCAGCGACGTGCCAGCGTTGGCGCTGCGAATATCGACATCGGCTTCGCCACCAGTCAAATCTGGCGCCCGACTGGTAGGGCGTAAAGTGATTTCGAGGCCTGGGTTAGCCTCGAGAAACGTCGAGATGCGCGGGGCCAGCCAACGCATGCCGATACCCGGCGAGCACGCGATGTGCAGCGTTGGTTGGGTATCCGGCGCGCGCAGTTTCTCGGTCGCTGCCCCGATAATCTGCAACGCATGCGCGATGTCTCTGAGGTAAATCTCGCCCTCAGGCGTAGGTCGTGTGCCGGTGGGCGTTTTTTCCAGCAGCTGAACGCCAAGCTCAGATTCGAGCTTCCTCACATGCTTTCCGACCACCGTATGGTCCAGATGCAGTTCAACTCCCGCCTTGCGGTGGCTGCCGAGGCGGGCCGACGCTTCGAAGGCGCGTAACCCTGTCAGCGCGGGGAGCCGACTACCCATGACCTGGAGCGCAAAAACCGGATGGCGCCGATGAGCGCACATGCCGCGCGGCGTAGTGGGGGGCAGCGATTCGCGGCGAGAGAAATTCGATCAGCTTGTTGAACACCATGCGGCCTTTGAGCGCGATGTGTTTTTTATAGGTGCCTGTCCGTTGCAGGTCAATCGGCAGGCAGTGAGTACGCTAGCCCTTGCTGCTCCAAAGAGGCAGCACGTTCGTAGCGGTCCACCAGGGACCAGGGCGAAGTTATCTTTTTAATGCAAGCAGCCGTCAGGGAATTGCCGTTGTGGAGTAGCGTTGAAAGCTCAGGGCGTCGCTCCAGTGTGCTGCATCGAGACCCGCTTTAAGTTTGAGCTGACGCACGAATTCTGCCGGCGTCGGGAGCTGTGCCCATACTGACGGGAGGAAAGTGCTGCGCCTCGCGCCCTCGCTCAGGATCAGACCGTCGACGCCAGGACGCAGCTGGCGCAGCAGATCAGCCTCGGAATTGACCGGCAGCGGCACCGGCGGGCTCAGCACCGAGAGGTGAACCTCGGTGTCGGACATTTCTGCCGCGCCCAGCGGCGGGAAACGCGGGTCCTTGAATGCCGCGTTGAACGCGTTCCAGGCGATATCCTCGACCAGGCTTTGGCGCGCCTCCAGCGAGCCGATACAGCCGCGCAAACGTCCCCGACGCTGCAGCGTGACAAAGCTCGCACGGTGTCCGCGCAGCGTGATGGGGTGATCACCCGGCACGATCCTAAGGCGCTCGCCGCTGAAGCCCGTGACAATGGCGCGGCGCGCCAGATCGAGGAGCATCGCGCCGTGCAACGCGATATCGTCCTCTTCCGTTTCAGTTGACGACATAAGCGCCGTAGCCGACTACGCGGTCGCGCGGGCCCGCGGTGTCGCCGGAATTGCGCAGATCGCGCGCGGAGACGCTGAGCCCGCGCTCTTCAGCTAGCAGCAGCAGGCCACGCAGCGGATTGCGGCCGCAGGCATCCTCATAGCCGAGGGCCTGCCAGTTGCAGGCCTCGATCGCCGCCGAGGTGCGCTGGTCGCAGGCCTGCGCGGTCTGGTAGTCATGGAAGTGGCTGAGATCGGTGCTGATCACGATGAGCGTCGCGGCGTCGTCCCAGAGGCGGTCGAGCACGGCTTTGACCTCCTGCGGGCTGGCCTCGCCGACAACCAGCGGCAGCAGCGTAAACGACCCCAGAGCGACCTGCAGAAAAGGCAGCTGCACTTCGAGACTGTGTTCCTGCGCGTGTGCCGCATCGCTGGTAGTGACCTGGGACAGGTCGTCCAGATCGGCCATGGCTGCATGGTCCAGCGCGATTGCACCCAGCGGTGTCACGAACCGGTCTGCGCTCGAGCGCGCGAGCCCCCGCACGGCCACGCGATGCGCCGGGCCGAGCAGCAGCACGCGGGTGTAGTGCCCGCGCGCGCCGCGCAGCGTCGCATAGACACTCGCTGCGACGGCGCCGGAATACACGTAGCCAGCATGGGGCGCGATGATGGCGCGCGGAACGGGCTCTTCGGCTATCACCGCGCTGAGCAGTGCGTCGACTGTGCGCTGCAGAACGACGGGGTCGTCCGGGTAGAAAAGGCCGGCCACAGCCGCTGGTCGTTCGCTCAACATGATGCTGCTCCGCGCAACTCGACGCGCTCACGATGGCCTCCCGTGGAGCAGTTTTCAAGCGGATCAGTCCGACGACCAGCACAGGCGCTCTGATCCCGCTTCCGGGGCGCGGGGCGGCTTCCGTCGCCGCGCGGGGACATGGCATCATCGAAACGGGAGGCCGCCTACAGCGCGCTATCGCGGCCGGCAACGAAGGACCCCGGCGTGGGCCTCTATCAGAGCATCTGAAAGGAGAATGAAGGTGAGCATGACCGTGGAAACCGCCGAAGACGTGGGCATGAACAGTGAACGCCTGGAGCGCATCCGGCCCGCCCTGCAGCACTATGTCGACCATTCGAACTATGCCGGATTCAACACGCTGGTGTGGCGGCGCGGGCGCCTGGTGCATGCCGCCCAGATTGGCTGGCAGGATCGCGAGGCTGATGTGCCGATGGCGGCCGATACGCTGTTCCGCATCTACTCCATGACCAAGCCCATCGTCTGCTCTGCGCTCATGACCCTGTACGAGGAAGGGCGGGTACAGCTGGTCGACCCGGTGGCAAAATTCATCCCCGCCTTTGCCAAAACGCAGGTCATGCAGGCCGACGGCAGCCTGGTTGATCAGAATCCGCTGCGCCCGCTGCAGGTCCGCGACCTCATGACCCACAGCTGCGGCCTCACCTACGACTTTTTCGAGGATTACCCCATCGGGGCGGACTATCGGCGCGCCGAGCTGATGCACAACCCCGGACGCACGCTTGAAGCGCTGATCGGCGAGCTGGCGCAGATCCCGCTCGCGTTTCATCCCGGCACCAACTGGCACTATTCGCTTGGTATCGACGTCGCGGCGCACCTGATCGAGGTGATAGCGGACCAGCCGGTAGGCGATTTCCTGCGTGAGCGACTGTTCCGGCCGCTGGGGATGGGCGACACCGGTTTCGGCGTCGCCGAGGCGGATCGCGGGCGGCTGGCGGCGATGTACGGCCATCCCGACCTGCTGGCCAAGGACATGACCTTCCTGCAGCTGTACGGGCATTTCCTGCAGGGCAACACCGGTCGCCGTGAGGTCCAGGACACCTATCCCAGCGACCAGCCGGAAATCTTCCAGCGCGGTGGACTGGGGCTGTTCTCGAGCGCCAGCGACTACCTTGCCTTCGCCAGTATGCTGATCGACGGTCGCGCCCCGGACGGCCGTCCAATCCTCGGGCGCAAGACCCTGGAACTGATGCATACCAACCACATTCCGGCGGCACAGCTGCCGTTCAAGCTCGGCGGCGCGCCAATGCCCGGCTGGGGCTTCGGCATCGGCTCACGGGTTGCGATGGACGTCGGCCAGATCGGCGTTTCGGGGAGCGGCGGGGAATTCGGCTGGTCCGGTGCGGCGAAGACCTACTACTGGGTCGACCCGGTTGAAGAGCTGGTCGGCGTGCTTATGACCCAGTTCATGATCGGTTTCGACCTGCCTGAGAACGCGTTCCGCGCCGCGGTTTACCAGGCGATTGACGACTGAGGGCTTCAATTCCGGGTGTGGTGCAAGCGGCGTAATCCTTCAGTGAGCGCGCCGTCGCTGATCTCCGGTCTGACCCAGCGAACAGCGGAGTGATGCGCGCGCCGGAGGTCTTTGACCCCGCGAGCACGGTTGCAACGCGCTACTGGCATACCCTCGACGATGGGCGGGTGCAGTGTGATCTGTGCCCGCGGGCCTGCCGCCTGCACGCGGGCCAGCGCGGCCTGTGCTTCGTGCGCGGTAATCAGGACGGCGCTGTCGTACTCACCACGCATAACCGCTCGAGCGGTTTCTGCGTCGATCCGATCGAGAAAAAGCCGCTCAACCATTTTCTACCCGGCACGCCGGTGCTGTCCTTCGGCACGGCAGGCTGCAATCTGGCGTGCAAGTTCTGTCAGAACTGGGATATCAGCAAGTCGCGCGAGTTCGATCGCCTAACCGATCGCGCCAGCGCAGCGACCATCGCGCAGGCTGCGCGCCAGCTCGGCTGCGCCAGCGTGGCTTGCACCTACAACGATCCGGTGATCTTCCTGGAGTACGCCATTGAGGTTGCCGAAGCCTGCCGCGCGTTGGGGATCCGCTCGGTGGCGGTGACGGCAGGCTATATCGAGCCCGGCCCGCGCCGCGAGTTCTTTGCGGCGATGGATGCGGCCAATGTCGATCTGAAGGCGTTCACTGAGGCGTTCTATTGGAAGCTGACCGGAGCGCACCTCGCCCCGGTGCTGGAAACGCTCGAATACCTGCATCACGAGACGGACGTGTGGCTCGAGATCACGACGCTGCTCATTCCCGGCCACAACGATTCCAGTACGGAGATCGAGCGCATGACGCGCTGGGTGGTGGAGCATCTAGGACCCGAGGTACCGCTGCACTTCACGGCGTTTCATCCGGACTGGAAGATGCGCGACGTGCCGGCTACGCCGGCTGCCACGCTGTCCAGGGCAGCTGCGATCGCGCGCGGTAACGGTGTGCGCTACGCCTATACCGGCAATGTCCACGACGAGCAGGGCGGCTCCACGTTCTGTCACGCCTGCGGCACGCGGCTCATCGGGCGCGACTGGTATCGGCTGACGGACTGGGGTCTCGGCCCGGATGGCTGTTGCGGTCACTGCGGCACGCGCTGTGGCGGTGTGTTCGCGGCGGAACCCGGGCGCTGGGGGGCACGGCGGCTACCGGTGCGGTTGGGGTCATCTGGTCTTTGATCGCCGTCGCCGACCCCCGTCGAGCCTTGCTTGTGATTGAATGAACGCACAGGCAGCAAGGTCAACCTGAGGGGGAACAACCATGGCAGGACAGGACATTTTTCCGGTCGATCTGGCGAGTGTCGATCACGTGCTGAAGACCACGCGCAGCGTGCGCCTCAGGCTCGACTACGAACGTGAGATCCCGCGCGAGGTCATCAACGAGGCGCTCGAGATCGCGCTGCAGGCGCCGACCGGGGCCAATACCCAGACGTGGCGTTTCATGGTGGTCACCGATCCCGATCTCAAGGCCGGGATCGCCGACGCCTACCGGCGCGGGGCCGACCGCTACCTGGCGAACGAAACTGCGATGACCCGCACCGGCGTCAGCGCAACGCGGCAGTTTGAGCCAGATGACCTGCGTACCCAGCAGATCGACGGCGTGATCAAGTCCTCGGTGCATCTGATGGAGAACATGCACCGCGCGCCGGCGATGATCATTCCGTGTATCGAGAGCCGCTTTGAAAACGAGGACGTCTTCACCCAGGCCTCGATGTACGGCTCCATCCTGCCGGCGGCGTGGTCGCTGATGCTGGCCCTGCGCGCGCGACGCATCGCGGCAGCCTGGACCAGCCTGCACCTTATCTACGAACAGGAGATTTCAGCGCTGCTCGGGATCCCGCCGGACGTGACCCAGGCGGCGCTGCTGCCGATCGCCTATCTAAAGGGCGGTGACCTGCATCCGGCCAAGCGTCTGCCGCTCGACGAGGTGTGCTACTGGGACCGCTGGGGCGGGGCCTGAACGGGGCAGCGCGGTGAATCCGCTGCATACGCTGGGCATGCGCGAGCGCTATCTCGACGACGGCGTGCTGTTTCTGCCCGCGGCGCTTGACCGGGCCACGCTCGAACTCGCGCAGCGCTGCTTTGAGTGGACGCTCGAACACCCGGGACCCGGCGCGGGAGCGGTACTGCTCGGAACGCCGGGGACTTTCTATCAGGACCAGGCCAACCCGGACGCCTTTCCGGCCTATCGCGAGCTGCTGACACAGACCACGATCCCCGATCTCGCCGCTGCGGTGTTCAGCAGCGACGAGGTCTGGCTCATGTACGAGCAGATCTGGCTCAAGGAAGGCGCGGACACCCGGCGCACGCCGTGGCATCAGGATCTGCCCTACCTGCCTGCGGCGGGTGATGACCTGGTGGTGATGTGGATCAATCTCGACCCCGTTGCTGCGGCCGATTCGCTGGAATTCGTGCGCGGTTCGCATCGCGGTCCGTTGTACAACCCGAGCGCCTTCAATCCGGATGACGTCAGCGCCAACTTGTTTGAGAGCGCCGACTGGCCACCCCTGCCGGATATCGATGCTGATCCGGAAGCGTTCGATATTGTTTCCTGGACCGTGTCACCGGGCGATGTGGTCTTATTCCACCCGGCGGCGCTGCATGGCGGCGCGGCCACGAAAGCAGGGCAGCGGCGTCGTACCCTGTCGCTGCGCTTCTTCGGTGCGGATGCGACCTGCGCGGCCCGGCCGCATGACGGCATGGCGAATGTCGATGGCTTGAAGCACGCGGATGGCGGGCGGCATCCGCTGAAGAAAATGGCGCTGGAGCCAGACGGCGCACCGTTTCGCCACCCGGATTTTCCCTGCCTGCGGCCGCAGCCGGCATGATGTAGGAGCGTTGCCCGGGAACGGGCAGGCGTAACGAGAAGGAGTCAGACCGATGGCAATCAAACCCAAATTTGCGCATTTCGTGCTCATGACAAACCGCATGGTGGAGATGCGCGACTGGTACTGCACCGTGCTGGACGCGCATGTGGTGTATGAAAACGAGGCGCTGTGTTTCGTCACCTTTGACGAGGAGCATCATCGTCTCGCGTTGCTCAGCGCGCCGGAAGGCGGGTTCGCAGAGCGTCCGCCGAACAGCGTCGGGCTGATGCACACCGCGTACACGTTTCCTAATCTTGAAGCGCTGCTCGAACGTTACGCCATGCTGAGCGCGCGGGGCATTGAGCCGCGTGTGCCGATCCAGCACGGGGTGACGACTTCGCTGTACTACCGGGACCCCGACGGTCAGTTTGTCGAGATGCAGATCGATAACTTCGCCAGCGCCGAAGAGGCGAACGCCTACATGCGCGGGCCGGAGTTCGCGGCCGACCCGATAGGCCCGGTCTATGACCCGGCGCTGATGCTGCAGGCTTTCCGCGACGGCGTCCCGCCCACAACCCTGGCCACGCGGGCCTGGGCACTGGCCGGACCGCCGCAGCCGCACGCCATGGAGCTTTTCGCGCAGCCCTGAGCGCGGCCGTAATTTCAGGAACAGAGCGGGCATGGTCCGCGGGGGAGGTTTAGATGGACCTGGAGGTGCCGGTACTCGTTGTTGGCGGTGGCGGCTGTGGTCTGACCAGCTCGATCCTGCTGTCGGACATGGGCGTTGAACACCTGCTGGTGGAACGGCATGAGAGCACCTCCATTCTGCCCAAGGCGCACTATCTCAACCAGCGCACGATGGAGGTCTTCCGCCAGCACGGCGTGGCGGATGCGATCTACGCGGTGGGCACCCCGCCGGAAAAAATGGCCAAGGTACGCTGGCGGACCTCGCTCGGCGGCGACGGGCCGCTGGATGCTCTGACCTTCTACGAAATCGATGCCTTCGGCGGCGGTGCGCTGCAGGACAGCTATCGCGCCGACAGTCCCTGTTCGTCGAGCAATTACCCGCAGATCCGGCTGGAACCATTGCTCAAAGCGCAGGCCGAGGCGCGGGCCCCGGGGCAGGTGCGCTTCAGCCATGAGCTGACTGCGTTAACGCAGGACGACGATGGCGTCACGGCGACAGTGCGCGACCTCAAGGCGGGGCGCGATCTGACCGTCCGCGCGCGTTATGTGATCGGCGCTGATGGTGGCAAGACCGTGGGCGAACTGCTCGGCGTGCCCATGCACGGGCTGACCGGGATCAGCCGCGTGGTGTCGTCCCATGTCACAGCCGATCTATCGGCCTGGTGGGATCCCGCCTGCCTCATCACCTGGTTTATCAATCCGGATCAGAGTGGGGTCTTCGGCAGCGGTGCGATGGTGCCGATGGGGCCTACCTGGGGTCCGGAAAGCGAAGAATGGATCATTCACTTCAGCTTTGCGCCGGACGATCCCGATACCTTTGACGAGGAGATGGTCATTCCCCGGCTGCGCGAGCTGCTCAAGCTGCCGGAGCTCGAGCTCAAGGTGCACAAGGTCAGTAACTGGATGCTTGAGGCAGTACTGGCAGAGCGCTACCGGGTCGGTCGGGTGTTTCTCGCCGGCGATGCCGCCCACCGTCATCCCCCTACGACTGGACTTGGCCTGAACACCGCGATCCAGGACGCGCACAATCTGGCGTGGAAGCTGGCGCTGGTGTGTCGTGGCGAGGCCGGCGAGGGTCTGCTGGACAGCTACGAACTGGAGCGACAGCCGATCGGAAGACGCAACGTGGACTGGGCGCTGTTCACGGCTATGAACCACGCCGTGCTGGATGCCGGCATGGGCTTCTCGCCGCTGCAGACGCCGGAACTGCGTCGCGCCACTTTTGATGCCTATTTTGCCGATACGCCGATGGGCGCGACACGACGCGCGCGTGCAGCCGAGGTGTTCGAGACTCAGCGCACGGAGTTTCAGGCGCACGGTCTCGAGATCGGGTTTGCTTACGACAGTGGCGCGCTGGTTGCCGACGGGTCGGCGCGCAGGGAGCCGGATCCGATGGGGCATCACTACCACCCGGAGGCGCGACCGGGGCACCGTCTGCCGCATCACTGGGTGGGTTCGAACGGGACACGGCACTCCACTCTGGACTGGGCAGGACAGGCAGGGCGCTTCGTGCTCGTGACCGGTCCGGACGGCGGTGCCTGGCGCGATGCGGCGACTGCGCTGTCGGCCGCGTCAGACATTCCTCTCATCACCGCGTCTGTCGATGAAGCCGCCACCGACGCGGTCTGGGAGACCCTATCCGGTAGCGGCCCCCGGGGCGCTTTGCTGGTGCGCCCTGATAACCACGTCGCCTGGCGCAGTGCGGACGCTGTGGCGAACCCGCAGGCTGTGCTCAGCGATGCGCTTGAGCAGATCCTCGCGCGTCCGCTGGCCGAGACCTGAGGCGACAGACGCTTTGGCGGCTCAGGCGGCGATGGTCTCGGCGCTTTCCAGCGCCCTCAGCTCGGGCATGACCTCAGCGGCAAAGGTCCTGAGCGAGCGTTCGAGCACCTCGTAGGGCATGCCCGCAAAGCGCATGCAGAGCAGGATGTCGTAAGGCCCCAGTACATCCCGTCGCGCGTGGATCTTGTCCAGGATCTGCTGCGGTGTGCCCCAGGTCTGTCCGGCCAGGTAGTCGTCTGCGATCGCTTCCATGCCTGCATCCTTCAGCGCACGGGCGCCTTCGCCGTATTCCTCGTAGCCTTTCACGTCGGCGAAATGGTCGCCCATCATTTCGTAGTGATGCATGAGACTGAGCAGGTAGCGACGGACGTAGCGGTCGGCGTTTTCCGCCGCGCGATCGGCATTGCTGTCGCACACGCAGAAGTCGACAAAAAACGGCACCGGCGGTGCAGCCTGGTGCCATTGACGGTAGTGCTCCGCGTAGGTGGCGACTTCCTGCGCGTGTACCTCCACCGGCTTGTAAGCGAACTGCATCATTTTCAGGCCATGCCGCGCGGCTTCGATGACGGAGTCGCCGGACATCGCGACCTGGGCGGAGCGGTCTTTGAAGCTGCGCTTCGGGCGCGGACGCAGCGCGGCCTCCGGCTGCGAGAAGAAGCGACCCTGGTGTGCGGGCATGACGCCGCGTTCCAGGGCTTCGAGGATCAGCGGGGTCGCTTCGTCAAAACGCTCGCGCGCTTCGTCCATGGCGATACCGAACTGCCCGTATTCGCGGCGTGAGAGTCCGCGCCCGAGGCCGAAAATGAGTCGCCCGCCGCTCAGGTGATCGAGCAGCGCCGCTTTTTCCGCGACGCGCAGCGGCTGGGTGTTCCACGGCACGATGACGGCACCGGTCATGAGCTTGATGCGGCGCGTCAGTGCGGCGATGTGCGCCAGGTAGACAAAGTTGTCGGGGCAGAGCGCGTAATCCTCGAAATGATGCTCGACCATGCTTACCAGGTCGTAGCCGAGTTCGTCAGCAAGCAGCGCGCTCGCGACCTCCTCCTCGTAGACCTGGGCGTCGCTGATGTTGTCGTAGCCGAAACTCTGCGCGATCTGCGTCAGTCCGATCTGGATCATGGGCCACCTCCCCGTTAGGCTTGCGGACAGTTCAAGAGGCTACGCTTTCCCGACCCGCTGCGGCAAATGAGGGGCTCAGAAACAGTCAGCTCGCCGCCCTCGCGAACATTCAGAACGGACCCGACTGGGAGGTGGAACGATGGTATTCAAGATTGGAAAGCCCGAACTCGACGACCCGAGGCGCCGACTTCTAGTGCAGGCGATGAGCGCGAGTGTGGCTGGGCTGTGGTTACCTGGTGCTTCTATGGCACAGGGTTTCCTCGGGCGGCGACGCCTGCCGGAAGGTAAGTCGATTTTTTCACTCAGCGGGAAAGTGACGATCAACGGCACGGCGGCAACGACCGATACCCGGATCAAGCCCGGTGATGTAATCGAAACTGGCCCGTCCAGCGCGATTATTTTTGCCATTGAAGGGCGCGCCATGATCGTGCGCGCGAACTCCCGCCTCGAGCTGGAGGGAGGTGACGGCGTCGGCTCGACTATTCTCGCGGGGCTACGGCTGCTGACCGGAAAACTGCTCTCGGTCTCCCGGAACGCGCGCACCCAGCTGAGCACGCAGACCGCGACTATCGGGATCCGGGGCACTGGCTGGTATGCAGAGAGTGACCCGGAGCAGACTTACTTCTGCACCTGCTATGGAGAGACTGATATTGCGGCCAACGACGATCCGTCAAGCACCCTGTCGGTCGCTGCCTCTCACCATGACAGGCCTGTCTACATTCTGAACAACGCTGGAACCGGTCGCAGCATCCGTGATGCCCCGTTCATCAACCATACCGACCAGGAGCTCATGCTGATTGAATCGATCGTTGGTCGGGAGCCGCCGTTTGTCTTCCCGGGTGACGATTATGGCGGTCCGCGGCGCGACTACTGATACGCCGCGCAGCCGTCGGGTAAAAGAGCGAGACTTAAAAGCGCAGCAGGTACGCCGCTGAGATCTGGTTGGTGATATAGCTGCCGCCGCCGTCAGCAGGGCCGCCATGAGCGTCGGGCTCGGCATATCTGTCCGGCGTGGAAATCACCCAGCGCCAGGAAAAATCCAGTGAGTCGCGTGGGCCGAGAGGAAAGTTGTAGCCTGCACTCGCCATCCAGGTTGCGGCGTCGACCCGCGCCGCAACCAGGTTTTCATTGTAGTACGCGTCATCGTCTTCGATGACCTCAGCGACCCCCCCTTCGTAGGCGTCCCCACCGTCTATGCTGGTGACCACGTCACCGTGGCGGAATTCGCCGCCGACGTAGGCAAATCCCCAGCGACCCAGCGCGTAATCAAAATGCATGCGGGCGGCCCAGTCGCGGTTCTCAAAGACTGCGCTGTCGCCTTCACGCACGTTGCGCTCTACGGCAGCGAAAGCACCCAGCCTGTCGCTCAGGGCCTGCCGCGCATTCACGCCAAACGCGTAGCGGTAGCCGGAGCGCAGCTTGGAGCTGAATTCCTCTCCGCGAATCTTGGCGTAGGCGCCAAAGGTGGGGGCCAGGAAGTGGCCGGATGTGCGGTACTGCAGCTCGCCTCGCGCTTCACCCATGATGTTGTCCAGGCCGTCGTTTTTGTGCAGCTTAGTGCCGCCGAGGACACCGGTGGCGACGACCCGGATCTTGTTGGTCAGTGGCCGCACAAACCGTTGTTGCACCGAGATGCTGTAGAGCTTGTCGGCGATCTTGTCGCCATCGATAGGCGCACGATTCAGGTTTTCATCCCACATGAACCCGGCCTCGACCCGCACCGGATTGCGGAACGTCCGCGGCCCGAAAAGACTCCAGGGATTCCACACCTGGTCGAAAGATTTTGATAGCCAGAGACCGAAGGCCTGCATTTCGTCGTGGCCTGAAGCCTGTATCGTCTGGTAATCAAAACCGAGGCGGACGCCGTTGTTGAGGTCGAAGTCAGTACCAGCGCCGATCAGCAGGGAGTTCTCGTTGCTGTCCGGCGATAGCAGCCAGAAACGCTGGCCGGCGAGCTGGTCAGCGTAGGCGATCGACTGACGTCGATCGCTTTCGAACTGACGCAGGTACTCGAGTCTCAGTCGTGGGATAACCCAGCCGTAGGACATTTCATGCGCTGACTCTGCGCGGAATCCGAGCGCGAGCTGGGCGCTGTCGAAATCCTGCGAGAAATAATGCAAGGAGGCCTGGCCGGCGCCCGTTTCGGTGCTGCTGTCCAGCCAGGTAAAGGCGAAGTCGACCCGACCGTAGGGTGATAGCAGCAGGCGATCGCGGCGGTACTCGTAGGACACTGCTACAGAGCCGAAGAGCTGGTCGCCGTTGCGATCGCTGAAGGCATCGGCGTCAAATGCGGCGACGTAGCGACGGCTGTCGTAATCGAGGTGACCGTAGCCAAGCATGCCGTCAATGAAAAACTGCGGTGCCGGCTGGTAGCTGCCGTAGGCTGAGACTGACCAGAAGTCGGTGTCGTTGCGGCTGTCTTCCGCACCTATCTCCGCCTGGTCTTTGGCGTAGCCAAACGCCAGCCCCAGCACCAGAGACTCATTGAAAATTTTGTCGACGCCGGCACTGATGCCGTCACTGGTGAAACGCAGCTTGCTTGAGCCATAGGCGGCATCGCGGGTGCCAAAGCCGACATTGCCCCCGACCCAGACGCTGACGCCCGCCAGCGTGCCGCTGCTGCCGGTGTAGTCGCCGTCGAGCGTCATGGAACCGCTCTGCGCGACATTCGCAAGCGCCGCGAGCAGCGGGCTACCGACTGCTGAGGCGCCGTCTCCAACGCTGTCGCCTGCAGCCAGCGCGGCGCCACCGACGTTCTCGCTCAACGGTGAGTCAGCAGACGACGCCGGGCTACGGTCGGCGACGGGACCGGCCGCACGGGTCGGGCGCGATGCCGTCGCACGGCGGTTGTGCAGGGTCTCCAGGCGCCGCTGGACGTTCGCAATCTGTGCGCGGGATACGCGCTTGGCCGTGTCGATCTGCGCCCGCTGCAGCGCGCGGGTATCGGCATCCTGGGTTGGGTCGGGACGCCCGACAACTTCGATAGTCACTTTCGCAGGTGGTGATTCGGTCTGGCCGCTGACGGCCGCGTAGGTGAAGCTGTCGGCGCCGAAGTAGTTGGCGGCAGGTGTGTAGGTGCCCTGCAGACCGGAGAGGGTAAGTCGGCCGTGCGCTGGCTGCCGCACGATCCGAACCTGGTCAACACCTGTGCCGCTGGTCAGCGCGTCAAAATCGATCGTGGTCGGGCTATTGAGCTGCGCAGTAACCGTGCCCGTTTCTCCAGAGGGCGGTACCGCAGCGACGTTGAAAGTCACAACTTTGCTCGCCGTCGCTGTGGCGTTGGTCGCGCTGACAGAGGCCGCGAAGGCCCCGGCCGCGGTGGCGATACCGCTGACCACGCCCGTGGTCGGGTCGACCGTCAGCCCTGGTGGCAGATCCGTCGCGCCGAAGCTGTCCGGGTCATTGGTGGCTGCGATGGTGTAGCCTGAAAAAAATTCGTCGGCGGTCAGACTGACGGAATCTCCGCTGGTGATGACCGGCGCGAGCAGTGACACGGTAATGCGCAGGGTGGCGCTGCCGGTTCCCGAGGCGTTCGTGGCCGAAATCGTGACGTCGGTAATACCGTCCGTCGTCGGTGTGCCTGAAATGATGCCGGTGCTGGAGTCGACGGCAAGACCATCAGGCAGCGGTGCTGCGCCAAAACTTGTCGGCTGGAAGCTTCCGGTAATCTGGTAATCGGGGAAGAGCGCACCCGCCTGACCAGCCGCAGCCAAAGCGCTGGTGATTTCCGGCGGCGGCAGAACGCCCTCGCCGGTCAGGCCTACGATACGAGTGATCAGGCTCGAAGAGACGCGAACTTCGGCGCTACGCGAGCCGCTGGCAGTAGGCGTGAAGGTAACCTGAATCTCACACGGCGTGGTCGAATTCTGGAGAAGACTCGGTACCCCTACGATGCAGGTTCCGTTGCTAACCGAGAAATCTTCGGGATTCGCCCCGGAGATGGTGATCGACTGGATAGTAGCCTCGGTGCCAGCTGGGCCAGTCACCGCACGCACAAGGATGCTTTTGGTTGTGGTCGCAGCCCCGATATCTTCCTGCCCGAAGGCAAGTGGCCATACATAGGCGGCCGGCGTCCCGTGAGTGGGTAGCACCGCGGGGTATGTAGAGACCGCGATGCATTCTTGTTTTCCCCCGCACTCTGCTAGCGCGTTGACGGAGAAGAGGAGACAGACAACTAACGCCAGGCCTATCAGAGCCCGGTTTTTATGTAACTTTCCAATCATCGTGGGTTCTCGCGATAACCGAGGTACTTCAAAGGCCCCGGATGGCCATAATGCTACGCAATAAGCGCTATCTCAACATCAGGATGCGTGCTAAAACTCGAAACCGTCTGAAGCTAGAAGTAAAGGCAGAAATCTTGAATTCGGTCTCGACATGAACAAATCGAGGCAGACCCGTGTGGCGACCGAAGCGCAGGTCTGCGAATGGATCGAGGACGGCATGACCATCGCTCTCGGCGAGCCCGCGCCGATGGCGCTGGTACGGCAGATCGTGCGGCGTGGTGTGCGGGACCTGACGGTCGTCGCCGGCGGTCTGGCTATCGATATCCTGATTGCAGCCGGCTGTGTGCGAAAAACCATCTGCTACTACGCCGGCGGGGGTGCTGCCGCGCCGGTCGCGCCGTCCTTCCGGCGTGCGGCCGAGCAGGGTGAGATCGAAGTGTGGGAATGCGAGGAAGGGATCCTGACCAGCGGTCTCGAGGCGGCGGCGAAAGGACTCCCGTTTCTGCCCTGGCGCGGGGGCGTGGGCACCTCTCTGCCTGAGGTCAACCCGGATCTCAAAGTGATCACCGATCCCATCGACGGGCAGACGCTGATTGCAGTGCCAGCTATCGAACCCGACATCGCTATCGTGCATGCCGCGCAGGCCGACGCGCATGGCAACGTTCAGCACCACGGCGGCCCCGGCTGGATCGATCTGTTTCTCTGCCGCGCGGCAAAGCGCCGCATCGTTCAGGTGGAGAAGGTCGTTGCCAACGAAACGATTCGCAGTGACCCCTGGGCTACGACGATGGCTGATGCCGATGCCATCGTGCGTGTCCCCTGGGGCGCACACCCGTTCTACAGTCGGGGCTACTACCTGCAGGACGTCGCGTTCGTCGAGGAGTACGTGCGCATCGCCGCTGAGGCCACCAGGAGCGGCGCGCGCGCCGAGCTCGAAAACTTCCTCTCTACGTACTGCCGGGAGCCGGCGACCCACGTTCAATACCTCGAACGGGTCGGCCTCGCTCGTCTGCTGGCGCTGCACGAGTACTGAGCGCTGTGGACAGGGAGACGACGTTGCCGTTTTCGATCCGTGAGCTGATGGCGGTGCACCTGGGGCGGAGCCTGGTGGACGGCGATCAGCTGCAGGTCGGAGTCAATCTGCCGGTGCCCGAAGCCGCCGTACGTCTCGCGCATATCCTGCATGGCCCCAACATGGAACTGATTTTTCTGGGCGCGCGCATGAACGTGCATCATCTGGAGCACCTGCCGCTGCCCGCTTTCGGCTGGGATAACCGGGTGGTGCGCTGGACCGAATCGTTCAGTGACCGCGGCCATCGTTTCGACCAGGTACGCGACTGGCATCGCCGGGTCTTTTTTATCGGCGGCCTGCAGGTCGACCCCTACGGCAACACCAACCTGATCGGGATCGGGCCGGATTACCGCAGGCTGCGCTTCCGCGGTCCGGGCTCCGTAGGTACGCCCACCCTGACGACCCATGTCGGCCGCTATTACATTGTGCTGAACCACCATGACCGCCGCACTCTCGTCGAACGCTGCGACTACATCAGCACCGTCGGCTGGAACCAGGGCGGGGCGGACGCGCGCCGCAAACTCGGGCTGCCGGGCGGTGGACCGCAATACTGCATCACTCCGCTGGCGGTGATGGATTTCGATCCGCAGTCCAAGCACATGCGTCTGTGCTCGGTACATCCGGGTGTCACGGTTGATGAGGTTCTGGACAACACCGGCTTCGAGCTGAGTGTGCCGGAGGAGGTGCCGACTACGGCTGCACCCACCGAGACGGAGCTTGAGGTCCTGCGCAGCAGGGTCGATCCAGAGGGCAGGCTGCGCTGAGGCAGGGTATCAGCCGATACGCTGCGCGCGGTACTGACCGGGAGAGACGCCGCTCCAGCGTTTGAATGCCTTGCCGAAGTTCGCCGGATTATTGAAGCCGAGACGCGCGGCGACTTCCTTGATTGAAATCCCGTGATTGGTCAGCAGCTCCTGCGCTCGCGCGAGCAGAAACTCATCGGTAATTTCCTGGTAGGTCGTCCCCAGCCGGCGCAGGCGTCGGATCAGAGTGCGGGGGGCAAGGTGCAGGCGGTCGGCCAGCTCGTTCAGCGTGGGCAGGGGGCGGGTGCGGTGCGCGCACTCGAACGCAGCGCAGAGCCGCTCGCGCACCTCGCCCAGTGTCTCGCGCTCCCGGGATGAGGCCACTGTTGCGCGGCACTGCGACAGCGCGTGGGCCCAGGTCGCCTCGATGTAGCCCAGGTTTGCCAGCTCGCGCCATGCGGTGGGGAAAACCAGCGCGTTGTGCTCAGCATCAAAGTGGATCGGGCATTTGAAGTACTGGCTATAGCGCGCCGCGTGTGGTGTCGGCGGATAAGCGAGTTCCAGGGACGCCTGGGAAAAGTCCACGCCGTAGACATTGTCCAGGTGCTGCTGCAGGAGCAGCAGCGGCGTTTCGATGAGCAGCGGAGCGGCTTCCTCAAGGTCGATCAAGGGCACCAGCTCAGCCATGAAGACGCTACCGCGCGTCCGCCCCTGCATGTGCATGTAGGGGATCCGGCTGGGGAAGTGTTTGAGAAAGGCATCCATGCCGTGCCCGAGCGTCGGTGCGCTCAGCAGCGCAATACTGACCGGTCCATGAAAATGATCGGCCAGCGAGCTGGACCAGCCCAGATACCAGTCGGCTTCGGTCGCGAGGTTCAGTGTATTACGCACGTACTGGAGCGCCTGGCGCACGGTGATCAGGCGTCCAGGCTGTTCCAGCTCGGCTGCGGTGAGGCCGGTTCCGGCCAGGAGTTTGTCGGGCTCGAACAGGCGCAGGAGGTGACGACCATAGGTGGCCGGCACCGGCAGCTCGCCAATAATCCCGAAGTCGACCATGTCGCAACTCCCCCGTTTCGGGCTGTCACCAAACTAACAGATCGGGATGTGGTGTGCGATACGGGGATTGCTTGCGCGCCTAGGCGGGCGGATGTTTGAATCGAGCCATCCATTCGGACACGGACAGCGCGGCGTGGCCGTGGTTCAGCATCACCCCGAGGACGTGTATGAGCATTACCCCTGAGTCAGAACCCGGTACCACCCGAGGTTTGTTCAACTATCTTGCGCCGGAAGTCTCGTCGTCGCTGTTCCGCAACGGCCAGGTGCTCACCCGGCGCGACCCGGATGGTAACGACAGCGGCCGGCAGGGGATCGATCTGCGCGAGTACTCCATGCCCGTGCATAACGCGCGGATGCGCTCGTCGTCAGGCGAGACCTGTCGTCTCGAGGCGAATGGCTTCGAGCTGGTTGCTCGACCGTTCGATGCGCCTGATTTCGATTTCTTCAGTCATGACGACGTGGTCGTTCGTTACTACCCCCATTGCGCGGCGCTGGTGAGTGAGTGGACCGGTGCGCGGGCCGTCGCTTTCGATCACAACATCCGATCTGCCTCCGGCCAGAAAGCACAGCGCAGGATCAGGGGCGGGCAGAATGTTCAGGGGCCAGCGCATCTGGTGCATGGTGATTACACGCTGACCAGTGGACCAGCGCGGCTGCGCGCCCTGGCCCAGACGCCCGGCGGTAACGACACCGTGCGCTCGCTGCTGGCCGAGGGCGAGAGTCTGCTCGATGCGAGCGACGTTGAGCGTGTGGTGGCTGGCGACGGCCGTTTCGCGATCATCAACGTCTGGCGGAACATAGCGCCGGAGCCGGTTGCCAGCCATCCGATGGCGCTCTGCGACGGTCAGACCGTGGCGCCTGAGGAACTCGTGGTGTTCGAAATCCACTACCAGGATCGGGTGGGGGAAAACTATTTCGCGAAACACGATCCCAGGCATCGCTGGTACTACTACCCGGGTATGACGCGTGATGAAGCGCTGCTGATCAAACAATGGGACTCGGCCGGGACGCTGGCGCGCAGCAGCGGCGCGCTGCCCGATGCCAGCGATGCTGTCGCCCCGTGCACCTTCAGTTTCCACAGCGCGTTCAACGACCCGGCGACCGGCCCCGATGCGCCGGACCGCTGGAGCATGGAAGTGCGCTGCATCGTGCTCTACGACTGAGGCGCGCGCAGCTCAGCCTGGATGTCCCCACCCTGATGGTCGCGAGAACTTTAATCCTGATGCGGCATGCCGAGGCCAGCAACGGACCGGTCGACTTCGACCGCCCGCTGACCGCGCGCGGTCATGCTCAGGCGACGGCGCTGGGGGAGGCGTTGCGGCAGGCTGGACTGGTACCCGATGTGGTACTGAGCTCGAGCGCCCGGCGCGCCCGGGAGACCGCTGAAGGCGTTCTGCGCGCAGCTGGCTGGGCAATGCAGCTGCGTCTCGAAGAGGGTCTTTACAACGCCACGGTCGCGGCCATGGTCGCGCTCGTGCACGCTCAGGCAGCCCGCGCGCGCTGTGTGATGCTGGTCGCGCACGCGCCAGGCGTGCCCGACTCTGCAAGCATGCTCTGCACCCGTCACCACGACCTGCGGCTGCAGTGCCCGCCGGCAACCTGTATTCAGCTCGAAGCCGACGTCTCCGACTGGGCACTGCTGGAGCCCGGGCAGGCGCAGCTGGCGCGGGTGCTCACCGGCTGAAGCCGCCGAGTGATGACCCCCTCTCTCCGCGCTCACCAGCCATCTGAAAGAACTGAACGATGTCCGACGCGCCGGTGTATGACATCGATCCCGCGGCGTTCTGGCGGGATCCCTATCCCGACCTCGCGCGCATGCGTGCCGACACGCCCATCTGCTTCGTGCCTCAGCTCGGCGCCACTCTGCTGACCCGCCATCAGGATATTTCTGTAAACGAAAAGCGCATCGAGATCTTTTCCTCACATCAGCCTGCCGGACTGATGACTACCCTGATGGGAGAGAACCTCATGCGCAAGGATGGTGAGGCGCACCAGGCGGAGCGCAAAGCGATCTTCCCGAGTGTTTCTCCGCGGACCGTCAGGGCGGTGTGGCGCGCGCAGTTCGAGCAGGATGCCGCGATGCTGCTGGACGATCTCAGGACCCGTGACCATGGCGACCTGGTGCAGGAATTCGCGCTGCTGCTGTCCGCGCATGCGCTGCGCGCGATCACCGGCCTGACCAATATGTCGCCGCAGGAGATGAATCGGGTCAGTCAGGGCATGATTGACGGCTGCGCCAACTACGCCGGCGATCCGGCGGTTGAGGCCAACTGTCACGATTGCACGGCATCTATCGACCGGCATATCGACGTGATGATCCCGGCGCTCGGAGAAAGACCTGACAGTTCCCTGTTGTCCGTGCAGCTCGAGGCAGGACTGAGCGAGGCTCAGATCCGCGCCAACATCAAGCTCGCGATCTCGGGCGGGCAGAACGAGCCGCGCGACGCTATCGCCGGTACCGTGTGGGCGCTGCTGACGCACCCAGAGCAGCTGGCGCAGATCCGGTGCGGTCAGGCCAGCTGGCAGCAGGCCTTCGAGGAATACGCGCGCTGGATGTCGCCGATTGGCATGAGTCCACGGCGCATTGCCTGTCCGTTTGAGTTCAGAGGAGTGCACTTCGAGCCTGAAGATCGGGTTTTTCTCATGTTCGGTTCGGGCAATCGGGACGAAGCGGTTTATCCGCAGGCAGATCGCTTTGACCTCGGCCGGGCGCAGGGCGCGTCGCTGGCCTTTGGCGCCGGCCCGCATTTCTGCGCTGGCGCATGGGCCTCGCGCACGCTGATCGGCGAGGTGGCACTGCCGCGCTTGTTCGAGGCGCTGGATGAGCTCGCGCTTGAGCCCGCATGTCCGGCGGAGTTCGGCGGCTGGGCGTTTCGTGGCCCCCTCCATCTCCACTGTCGCTGGCGCGCCTGAAGCGCAGAGTCTCCTGGCCGGCCCTGACCGTCTTCCGCCGTCTGTGGTGTTCCGCTAGACTCTCGCCTCCCGCGCGTCACGCGTGGGGGCTTTACCCAGGGGGTGGCCAGGCGGCCTGAGATGTCCGATGCGGACAAACCCCAAGAACCTGATCCGGATAATGCCGGCGTAGGGACAGGGCACGCACTTTCAGCAGTACCTTCTCGAAGCGGTCCCGGGTCTTCTTAGCGATAAGGAGACTGTTTTGTTTACCCGAGTTTTTATTGTTATGGGGTTGGCGAGCTGTGCCGCTGTCGCTGCAATGGCTGCCGACGAGGCCTCGCCTGAAGCGGCGCAGCCCATCGAAGAGATTGTCGTGACAGCGGGCTTTCGCCCGCATGCGCTGATGTCGACCGCTGGCGCGTTAACCGTCATCGAGCCAGATGTGATCGAGGCGCGTGCCGCCCGCCACCTTGAGCAGGTGCTGGCCATCGTGCCGAACGTGAATGTCTCCGTGGGCGGCTCGCGCGCACGCTTCATCCAGATGCGGGGGATCGGCGACCTGGAGCAGTTTGTCGATCCCAAGCATTTTCCCTCTGTCGGGCTCACCATTGACGGCATTGAACTGTCCAATATCGCCAGCGGCGCGCTGCTGTTCGATACCGATCAGGTCGAGGTTCTGCGCGGCCCACAGGGAACGCGCTTCGGCGCAGCTGCGCTGGCGGGCATGGTCAACATTCGCGGACGCGATCCGGGCGAGGAGCCGGAGGCGAGCTTTTCTGCGGGCTACGGCAACCTGGATGCCTGGCAGGTAACGGCTGCAGCCGGTGGCCCGCTCACCGACAACCTGCGTGGCCGCCTCGCTGTGCGCCATAGCGAGCGCGACGGCTGGGTCAGAAATGCCTTCCTGGGGCGCGACGACACGCAGGGCGTTGATGAATACGGCGTGCGCGGCCGTCTGCTGTGGGATGCAACTGAGTCGGTCAGCGCCGATCTGACCCTGCTGTATGTGGATCAGGACAACGGCTACGACGCGTTCTCGCTGGACAATCCCAGGGTGACCCTGAGCGACACGCCGGGTGAGGACGATCAGGAAGCCGTAGCGCTCGGCGGTCGTGTCCGCTGGCAGCTCGATGACATCAACAGCGTCGAATTCAAGACTACCTGGACGGACGCTGACGAAACCTACAGTTTCGACGAAGACTGGGTGTTCAACGGTTATTGCAATACCCGCGTCTGTCCTTTCGGTGAGTTCATCAGCAGCGACACCCAGGAGCGGGAGCGCGACCAGGTGGCGGTCGACCTGCGCTGGCTGTCTACTTTTGGCGACTGGTCCTGGGTGCTCGGCAGCTATTTTCATACGCGGGACGAGGATATGACCCGCGAGCGCTTTGGTGCGTTCGACAGTCGCTATGAAACCCATCGCTACGCACTCTATGGTCAGCTCGAGTGGGCGATCACCACGGCTCTGACCGCCCGGGCGGGGATCCGCGGAGAGGCCTTTGACGATGAGTACACCGACTCCAACGGGTTTGATCTGCAATCCAATGCCAGCTTCTGGAGCGGTGAGGCGACGCTGGAGTACGCGCTGCATGCGGATACCCTGCTTTACGCCACAGCTTCCCGCGGGGCCAAACCGGGTGGCGTCAATACCAGCGCGACCTCCGTGCAGCCTTTTATCGCGCCCCGTTTTCAGCCTTTTATCCGGGATCGGCTGCAGTTCGATTCAGAATCATTGTTCAACAAGGAGATCGGTCTGAAGGGCCGCTACTTCGACCAGCGACTGGCGCTGCGCCTGAGTGCGTTTCACATGGATCGCTCCAATGCACAGCTGGAGAGCTGGATCTATGACGCCACCACGTTCGTCTTCATCGGCATGCTGGATAACGTGGATGATGCGGAGAATTACGGTGTGGAGCTCGAGTTCGAGGCGACGCTCAGTGATTCCCTGGAGCTCATCGGACGCACCGGTTATCTGCAGACTGACGTCAAGCGCATGACCATGTTTGATCTCGACCTGGACGACTTCCGTGAACTCCGGGGCCGCGATCAGGCCAATGCGCCGCGCTGGCAGTACTACTTCGGTCTGAACTGGAGCCCGCTGCAGAACCTGACGACCTCGGTGTCAGTGGAAGGCCGTGACGACCGATACTTCGGTTACCACCACTCGGCGACGCTTGACGGCTACGCGCTGCTCAACCTGAGCGTCGCCTATCGCTGGCGCAATGCCACGATCCGCGCGTGGTCGCGTAATCTGCTGAACACGCAGTACGCGGTGCACGGACTGTATTTCGCCAACGACCCACGGGACGGGTTCGGCGTGAATCGCGCCTATGAGCAGCGCGGTGAGCCGCGGGTTTACGGCTTGGAGATTTCTTACGCGCTTTAAGGCGTCACCACAGCGAGGCCACCATGAAAATCACTGTAGAAATAAGCATGTATCCGGTCAGGGACGAGTACCTGCCGCCGATTAAGGATTTCATCGCCTGGTTGAATGAATGTACCGACGTGCAGGTCACGACCTCGGCAACCTCGACCTGCGTGATCGGTGAGTACGCGCACGTCATGGCGCTGCTGACCGAGGGTATGCAGCGCAGCTACGACACGTTCGGGACATCGGTGTTTGTCACCAAGTTCATCCCCGGCTACGAGGCCGGCTGAGCCTGTCATGGACCTCGCGGCGCTGCTTGCCGTCTTCCCGTGGGAAGGTACGGCGGTTGTGCTGGCGATCGCCTATCTGCTGCTGGCCGCGCGGGAGCACAGCGCATGCTGGATCTGCGCACTGTTGAGCACGGCTATCTACACGGTTCTGTTCTGGAACGTGTCGCTGCTGATGGAATCAGCGCTGAACGCCTACTACCTGCTGATGGCGGTTTACGGCTGGCTGCAGTGGCGCTACGGCGGTGCGGCGCATGCCGGTGTGCGGATCCAACGCTGGTCTGCCGCACGCCATGTCGTAGTCATTGCCGGCGTCATGCTTCTGGCCGGGTTCAGCGGCTACCTGCTCGGCCACAACAGCACCGCCGCCTGGCCATACGTGGACTCCTTCACCACCTGGGGCGCGGTCGTGGCGACGGTCATGGTCGCGCATAAAGTGCTCGAGAACTGGATCTACTGGTTTGTGATTGACCTGGTCTCGATTCCTCTCTACGTCGATCGCGGGCTGATGCTGACGGCCTGGCTGTTCGTCGCCTACCTGGTCATCGTCGTGTTCGGTTTCCGCGCGTGGCTGCGCGAATACAGGGCGCATGGCGTCGTCGGATGAGGCACTGCAGGCGGTTGCGAGCGACTGGCGAAGCTGGCCGGTCTCTCTCAGTCATGCGCCACGTGTTCTGAGCGAACTCCATGGTGGCCTGACCAACCGCAGCTACCTGGTCGACGTCGCCGGAGAGCGGTTGGTGCTGCGCATTGGACACGCCGCGAGCGAAGAACCAGGCATCGATCGCGTACGCGAGCTGAAGGTACTCCAGGCCGTGAGTGCGGCCGGCCTGGGGCCCCGGATACTGGGAGCGAAGCCGGAGCGGGGTTGGTTGCTCAGTGAGTACCTGGCGGGGGAGCAGTCCGTCGCTGGCGCGCTGGGGACAGCCAGGCTTGAAGCACTGATCGAGACTCTTAGGGCAGTGCATGGACTGCCCGTCCGCGCTGTCTCATTAAGCTACCCCGATCACTATGCCGCGCTGTATCACGCTGCCGGAGGGGCAGGGCCCCTGCCCGCCGGCATCGAAAAAAGTCTGAAAGCGCTGGTGAACGCAGTGCCGACCGGACTCACTCATCACGACCCCGGTCCCGGTAATGTCATTTTCAGCGGCGAATCGGCCAGACTCATCGACTGGGAGTACGCCGCGCCGGGGTGCCCGCTGTTCGACTGGGCGGCCGTCGCGCTCGACTGGCAGGTCGCACTGGAGGATCTCAGCGGCGAACTGGCGATCTCATCGGCAATGCTGGAGGACGCCTGCGCCCTGCACCGCGCGCTGTGCGCGTGGTGGACGCAGGCCTTGGAGAGTGGCCGGGATCAGCGCAGCTCGAATCCGGGATAGCCTTTAGCGGCGACATCAGCATAGAGCTGGTGAAACTCCGGCACGCTGCCGGCCCAGAGCAGAAAGCGTCGTTCGCCTTTGAGCTCGGGGTTGTTGTTGCCGAAGAACCAGGAGTCCTGCATGTTCTCGATGATCAGACCCTTGACCGAGTCGTAGCAGAGCTTCGTCCAGGCGTCTTCCGCGGCCGGGTCGGCCTCGATGCTGGTGTAGCCGTTATCGCGCAGGTAGCTGATGCAGTTGGTAATCCAGTCGCCTGCTGTTTCTGCGCAGCGCGTGTTGTTGCAGAAAGCTGCCGGATGGTGCGGCCCCTGCGTGGCAAAGAAATTCGGAAAACCGGCGAACTGGATCCCCATCTGCGTGCGCGGGCCGTCGGACCATTTTTCCTGCAGCGTCAGGCCGTTCTCGCCGCGGATGTCGATGCGCAGCAGGGCGCCGGTAAGGCTCTGGAAGCCGGTCGCGTAGATCAGGATGTCGAGGTCGTGGCTGCTCTCCGTCGTTTCAACGCCACTGGCCGTGATCTGCTCGATCGGTGTCGCGCGGAGGTCCACCAGCTCGACATTGTCCTGGTTGAAAATCTCGTAGAAGTTTTTCTCGCCGGGCGGACGCTTGGTGCCGTAGGGGTGGTTTTTGGGGATCAGCTTCTCGGCGGTGGCCGGATCTTTGACCCGCTGCCGGATCTTCTCAGCCAGAAATTCGCTCACCTCGTCGGCGAAGGCCTTGTTGGTCAGCATGTCGTTGTAGTTCCCGAACCAGAGCGCGAATCCACCCTGATCGTAGAGTTTCTGGTAGTTGGCCAGTCGCTCTTCTTTGGACACTTCGGTGCTCGCGCGCGGGTCGAGGTTGTGCATGAACCCGGCGAAGGTTTCCCTGCATTCCTGGATGATTTCAGCGGCGCGGGCCGTCAGGCCTTCCTGCTCGGCGGCCTCGATGGGGCGGTTTCTGAGCGGTGTGCACCAGTTGGCGGTGCGCTGGAAGACGGTGAGCTGACCGACCTCGGGCGCGATGGTCTGGATGATCTGGACCGCGGTCGGTCCGCTGCCGACCACGCCGACGCGCTTGCCCCGGAAGTCGATCTTCTCTTTGGGCCATCTTGCGGAATGAATGGTCAGGCCGGCGAAATCGTTGACGCCGCGGTAATCGGGCAGCTGCGGTGCGGACAGCAGCCCGGTCGCGGCCACGACGAACTGCGCACGGACTTTGCGTCCGTCCTCTGCGGTGATCTCCCAGGACTGGTCGGTGCTGTCGAAATGAATGCTGGCGACCCGGGTGTTGAGTTCGATGTCTTTTCTGAGATCGAACTTATCCGCGACAAAGTTCATGTAGCGCTCGATTTCGGGCTGCGCGGCGAAGTGTTCGCTCCACTGCCACTCCTTGTAGAGGTCCTCCGAAAAGGAGTACTGGTAGGTATAGCTTTCCGAGTCGAAACGCGCGCCCGGATAGCGATTCCAGTACCAGGTACCGCCGATCCCCGTGCCGGCCTCCAGCAGGCGTACGGAGAAACCGCGTTCGCGCAGGCGGTACAGCGTGTAAAGCCCCGAAACGCCGGCGCCGATGACAATGACTTCGTAAGATTCTTTCATGTCAGTCCCGTGTATCCGTTGACAGATCGCCCCGGCCCGCGAGGCAGGGCGGAGGTTACCAGAATCCGTTTTCCGGGTGCGTGTTCGGAGCGTACATCGACTTAATCCAGCACGATCTCGAGCAGAAATGGCGTCGTTGCGGACAGAGCGCGCTCCAGCGCGCCGGCGAGGTCGGACGCGGCAGTGACCCGTGCTGCGACACAGCCCTGGGCTGTTGCCAGTGCCAAGAAATCGAGCCCCGGCAGATCGGTCCCAACCAGCGGTTCCACTCCAAAATGCTGCGCGAAATGCTCAAGCGCGGCGTAGCGCCGATTGTTGAGAATGATGAAGGTGACGGGCAGGCCAAGCTGCGCTGCGCTCCACAGCCCCTGGATGGCGTACATCGCCGAGCCGTCACCAAGCAGGGCAATAACCTTTTCCTGTGGTCGGCCCAGGGCCATGCCGATGGCCGCAGGGAGACCGTGGCCGAGGCCGCCGCTGGCGCAGGTAAAGAATCCGTCCCGTGTGACGATGGGCAGGTGGGCGTGCATCGCGGCGCGGCTGCTCGGGGCTTCCTCGACCACAATGCTTTCAGTCGGGCGAAGTTCAGCGATACGGGCGCAGACCAGGGCGTCCGTCAGCCGATCCGGCGCGGGCGCTGCCGGAGCGGGGCGCATCGGGGGCGGCGGGCGGTGCGGTGCGGTGCTGAGCGCCAGCAGGGTAGCCAGGCCCGCGCGGAGCGAGCCGACGACAGCCAGACCCTGGGGGATGCGCGACGCGACGGCCGGGTCCTCCGTGAGCAGCAGCAAATCGGTGCCGGGAGCGACCGCCGGCCCCGGTGTATTGACGTGATAGGTGAACGCCGGTGCGCCGAAGACGGCGATGAGGTCGCAGGGCGCAAGCAGGCTGGCTATGGCCGCCCGGTCACCGGGCAGGAATCCGGCGAACAGCGGATGGTTTTCGGGAAAGGCACAGCGTGCGGACAGGGGCGCCACCCACACGGCAGCCTGATGCTCCTCGGCCAGTGCGAGCAGCGCGTCGAAAGCGTCATCGCGCGCCACCCCAGCGCCCACGACGAACGCGGGGCGCGCCGCGCCGTCCAGCCGCCGCGCAAATTCCGCCAGCTGTTCCGGGTTCGCGGACTGGGTTCGCGCCACCGTGCGGTTTGCGATGGCTTCGGCGGGTTCGTCCCAGTCATCGACCGGAATAGACACCAGGGTCGGGCCGCAGGGCGATTGCAGTGAGACGGCCAGCGCGCGGGCCAGCGCCGCCGGCACGTCGGCAGCCCGAGCGGGCTCAGCCGCCCACTTGAGGTAGGGACGCGCGAACTCCGTGGCGCGTTCGGCGAAGAGATACGGTTCGTGCGGCAGCAGTGCGCGCGCCTGCTGGCCGGCGGTTATCACGAGCGGCGTGTGGTTGCGGTACGCGGTGAAGATGTTTCCAGCGGCGTGACCCACGCCGACTGCGGAGTGCAGGTTGACGACAGCGGCGTTTCTGCGCGCCTGGGCATAGCCGTCGGCCATGCCCACGACCACGCTTTCCTGCAGCCCGAGCACGTAGCGGAAATCATCGGGAAAGTCGCGGAACAGCGGCAGTTCGGTCGATCCCGGATTACCGAAGAGGGTGTCGATACCTGCACTGCGAAAGAGGTCGAGGGTGGCTTCGCGCACGGTCAACTGTGACATGAGAGATCTCCGCGTGCGTGCTTCAGAGTGGGGGGATCTGGTTGAGGAGCAGCTGATAGAGGATCCGGGCGCCCTGTTTCAAGTCCTCGATCGGTGCGCCTTCGCCGATGCCGTGGAAATTAACCGGAGGACCGAGTTTGTCGGTGAACAAAGCACCGGCCGCGATCAGCTCGGCATGGCCTTTGGCATCGGTGCCGCCGCCGATCGCGAGGACCGGTGAGGCCTGTCCGGTCACCTGTGCAAACGCGTCAAGCACGGCAGCGAATTGTGAGCTGTGCGGATCCTTCAAGTCCGGGCCCACAGCGGTCCGGGTGGTGACGCTGATCGCCGCGCCGGGAGACTGCGCGTTGAAGTCCGCGACGAGGCTCATCAGGATTTCTGCGAAATCACTGTTTCCCGGCAGCGTCTGCGCTGTCCTGCCGTCCCACCGGGTGTGATGGTGCAGCAGCGCGTAGCGGATATCGATCTCCAGAGTCGCTTTCGCATGGCCCGCATCCGTGACAAATCGGGTCAGGGCGTAGGTGGTGCCATTGTCTGCTTTGAAAATGTCATCGTGTCGCGCGAGCAGGGCAGGATGTTTCTCCCCGAAAACCTGCGTTCCCCAGCCCCAGGCCATAAAACGGACCATCTGCGCGATCCCCGACTGCGCAAGTACCTGGGTATCAGCAAGATGCGCGAGAAACCCGGCCAGGGAGACCAGCGGATTAGCGCCGCCGGCCCGGTTTTCCTGGGGCGCCGAGCCGTGCTGCGCTCCGCTTACTCGGGTCTGCAGCGTAACCCCGTGGTCATCAGCCGAGATCGTAAGTGGCGCCTTGCTGTAAGCGGGATCATCAAAACCGAACTCCTGATATGACTGTTGCACCTGTCCAGCGAACTCAGCGAGGAGCGCCGGGGTGCTGCCCCGAATGACCGCTGTCGCGGAGTCCGCAATTTGATTCGAGGGGCCGGGATAAGTATCGAGTGATTCGATCCACAGGCCTGATGCTGGTGGTGCGCCCAGCGGAACAGAGAAAACAGGCCGCTCGATGCCCTTCTCGTAGGCGACGGTCCACATGGCGTCATAGACGAGGCCGAGTTTCGGCAGTGCGCCGGGGTTCTGCGCGTAAAAGGCAGGCGTCGACATGTCGGTTTCTTCCGAGGTGTCAAACAGGACTTCGAAAGTAAAATCCGCCAGGCGGTCGGTCTCATCAAAGTTCCGCGCCAGCGCTTCCAGCGCGATGAGCGAAACGACGGCCGGACCCTTGTCATCCAGCGCGCCTCTGCCGATGAGGAAATCGGTTTCACGTCCGCGATAGTGCCGTTTTTCGACCCGCGCCTGGAACGGCCGCCAGGCGTCGTTGCCGGGCGCCACGGTGTCGAGGTGGGTCAGGATTGCAAACTTCCTGGGGCCATTGCCGAGGCGAAAACCGAACACCCAGGGATGGCTGTCGTCAGCGTTTTCCCGCCACTCGAAAAAATTGAGCTGCAGAGTTTTTTGACCGGCGTTGAACGTGTCTGCCCAGCTTTTCAGCGTCTCGCGCACTCGCTCGAGGTTCTGAACGACCGTCTGCTTGTTCGTCGGTTCGGCTGAGCGATACGTCGGGATCGCCACCAGGGCGCTGGTACGGCTCTCAAAACTGCGCTCGAAAAACGCGTCCAAGACCTCGTAATCCTGCTCAGTGGCCACTGTGCTCAGCGGGAGCAGTGACCCTAAAAGGACGCTCAGTAAAACGGCTGACAAGGTCAGCGGGAAGTGCTTGCTCATTAGGTTGCCTGTAGAAAACTTCGATTGCGTGCGCTTTGCGGCTCGCGGCTGTTGCTGGTCCGGGCATTATTGAACGCGGCCGGAACACTATCGGCGCGACTCGCATGCGGAGCGTGATACGGTCTCACCTAATGAATGCTCAGCCAAGTCCACCGTCGACCGCGGCGCCCGCCACCGGGCGGCACCGGGCGCTCCGCGCGCTGACCTGGGTCCTCGCCGCAGGCTGTTTCTATCTGGTTTTCGGACGCATCGGGCAGGCCGCTGCGCGCGAAGGATTGAGCGCTCTGGATTATCTGGTGCGCTTTTTTGGCGCGGCAGACTGGGGCTACTGGCTGGCGCTCATGGTCCCCTATTCGTGTTTTTTCTTCCTCGTGGACGCGCACGTCACCTGGCGCGTGGTGCGCTGGTTCAACGCGAGTGAGTTCCGCTTTGCGCGCATGCTGCCGATCCGCGCCAGCGCCTATATTCTGTCCCTGCTCAATGAGCAGGTTGGCAAAGGCGCAATGACCCTGTATCTCTGGCGCCGCTATGAAGTGCCCGGGTGGCAGGCGCTGTCCAGCATGCTGCTCCTCGGCATGATGGAGATCTACCAGCTGCTGCTTTTTGCCGCGGTCGGGACACTGCTCTACTTTGACCTTGTGGTGGAGGCCTCCACCCAGCTGCCGCTCGATCGGATCCTGCCGGCGGTATTTCTCGCTGCAACGCTCTACCTGCCACTGCACGTCGCATTTTTCCGTGGCGCCATCCTGCCGCGGGCGCGTCTGCGCGAGCTGGGGCTGATGCGCAGCTTCCGCTTGGCGCTGCCGCGGCACTACGCGTTCATCGTTCTGCTCAAAGCGCCGAATCTGCTTGGCGCGATCTTCGTCTATACGCAGGCTCTGGCGCTGTTCAATGTGGAGGTGCCATTCGGGCAGATGCTCGCGTTTCTACCCGTCATTTTCCTGGCCGCAGCGCTCCCGCTGCCGTTTCACGCGGGCGCGCTGCTGTTATGGACAGCCCTGTTTCCGGATTATCCGGAGGTCGGTGCGTTCAGTCTGGTCATGCACAGCTTTTTCGTGATCTTCAATGCCGTCATCGGCCTGGTTTTTCTGCCCGCGGCTAATCGTGAGCTGTTCAACGCCGGGGTTCGCTGACGCGTCCGTCAGGACCGCTGTCTGCTGCGTTCGAGGATCGACAGCAGGGTGGTGACGACCAGCAGCCAGGACAGCCACACGGGGACCATGCGCAAGGCCTCCGACGGCGTTGTCCGGGCCGCGATGATGCTGCCGGCAAGCACGTAGTAGCTGATTCCGTTGAGGCGTCCGAGTCGCGAGCGCCGTGGGGATGAGGCGTCCGCCCGACGCACATCGCATGCGTACTGCAGGAACGCCAGTGGGATCAGCACTGCAATCCAGGGCGGCAGGATCCCGAGCGCGGCGCCCGTGGCAGCGACGCCGGTGACAAACACAGCGTCGGCACCGTGGTCAATCAGCGTGCCGCGCGGATCCGGCGTCCCGCGCCGGCGGGCGAGCGGACCGTCACACAGATCGGTCAGAACAACCACAGCAAACACCAGCACTGCCGCCAGACGGTTGGTCTCTGTCAGAGTCCAGATCTGCACAGGCAGCAGCAGCGGCCGTGCTAGGCTCAAGCAGTTCGGGAAATTCAGCCACCCCATGAGCCACAGTACGTCATGAACGCCCGCGATAACGCAAGCGCCGGGCCTGCCGGGAGTACAGCCGAGCCGCTGCTGATCACCGGCGCAAATGGTCATCTCGGCCGTCGGTTAATCGCGAGTCTGCCGCCCGAGCGACCAGTGCGGGCGATTGTGCGCAGCCCACGGGCGCGGCAGCAGATTGAGAAGCATGTGCCCGACCGCCCCGGGCTGCAGATCGCAGTGCTCGATCCCGCGGATGCTGCTGCGCTGGCCGAGGTTGCGACTGGGTGTGGCGCAGCAGTGCATCTGATCGGGACTATCCGCGAGAGCCGTGCGGAGCCCTACGAGCACTCGCACCAACGTCCGGTACGCGCATTAATCGAGGCGGCAGGGCGGGTGGCGCTGAAGCAGCTGGTCTACGTCAGCATTCTGGGTGCAGGTCCGCAGGCGCGCAGTCGCTGCCTGCGTGCGCGTGCGGCGGTCGAAACGCTGTTGGACAGCAGTCCGATCCCGGCGGCTGTGCTGCGTGTTCCTATGGTGCTGGGCGAAGGCGATCGTGCCAGCCGCGCGCTGCGTCGACAGGTAGCGCGCCGACGCGCTTTCACCTTTCGCAGCGCAAGCCTTGAGCAGCCGATTTACGCTGGTGATGTGATTGACGCGCTGCAGCGCATCGTCGCTCTGCCCGCCCCGCAACACGCTGTCTGGCAGCTGGCCGGCCCTACGTCGCTGACGCGGAAGGCGTTACTGCACAAAGCTGCCGAGTGCGCCGGGACGGACGTCGAAGTGGTGTCCCTGCCACTGGCTCTGGGCCTGGCGGCGACCTGGTTTATGGCGCGCATTCGCACAGGCGGTGGGCCGACGCCGGACATGCTGCGGGTACTCGATCATGACGATTCGATTGATCCCGGACCGGCTGCCCGTGAACTGGGAATTGAACTGACTTCTCTGGAGGTCATGCTGCAGCGCTGTATGCGACCTGCTGACGCTCCTCGAGTGGACTGACTTGAGAGTCAGTTCATTACGGTATACCGCAGCATCACCCGGGAGCCGTCCGCCAGACCGTCGCGGAATCGGGGTCCCCACTTATCCCATTCGTCAGGGTACTTGCCGCCGAAAATGCCCAGCACGGCGGTGTGTACGGCAGGGTCGCGCTCAATGCTGCCGCTGATCTCGAGATACGGCGCTGCGCGGTAGCGGTCCTTGGCGCGCGTCCAACGTCCGAATTCACCGATCCATATTTTGGCTGTGGTGAGTCCGCGTTGGATCGCCTGCGTGCGCCAGGCGAGCCGTTTGGTGACAACAAAAATATCGTCCTCGTAGTAAACGAACCACACTTCGCCATGACATGTGCTCTCGTCCCCGTTGCGCAGCACCGGGGTCAGGTAGATGAGGCCGGAACTCTCGAGCGCGCCGACGGCGGGCGAGGCTGCTGCCGCGCTGATCCGCGGGCCTGCCAGACCACTCAATGCCAGCGCGCCTGTGCTGAGAAGCAGGTTTCTTCTGGTCATTGTCATGCGCGTTTCCTCCTGCGCAACAGCTTAGTTTCCCCGGCGATCGCCCGTCAAAAAGCCCGCGCAACCGTGCCTTCCGCGCCGGGGCGCAGGGAGACGGGAAGGTCGAGCAGCATCACATTCCTGTGCGGCATGAAAGGTCTCTCTGGCGACAGGTCACGCTCTGCGCCGGAATCCGGGGTGCTGACGGCGTCACCAGATAGCGACTGATGTGTCCTGACGAGAAAGCATGCTCGGCCAGCAAAGTGTGCCGCGAGGTGAAGATAAATGATGCGATGGCGTCGTCAGACAAAGCAGGCGTGACGGAAAACTCCCGCCTCAGCGAAAGACTGGATTCCGGGGCTGGTGGCGCGTCGCGGGGCTCGGCCTCAGTCGCGGGCCTGCCAGATGCTTTCAGGCGAAGCCGTCGTAGAGTCCGCCGCGGTCATTCATGTTGGGGGCAAAAGACCGCTCTACCTGTGCGCGACGGGTTTCCGACTGCTCCGAGCGGGTCTGATTTCTTTCCTGCAGGTCGGCCTGCCGCTCTACGCGCTGCTGCAGGCGCGCTTCCAGCTCCATAGCCAGTGCCTGAGACGCGACGAGCTGGTCCTGCGTTGACGGATCGGCCGGCGCGAGCGCTGCGCGGCGGATTTGTGCGGCTTTTTCTGCAGTTGCAGCGGGATCGTCCGCAACGGCGCTGGTATCGAGAACGACTTCCCCGCCAACGGCATAGCGGCGTCCGTCCGGCCCGACGGTGTACTGGTAGGCCGTGGCGCCGCGCACCAGCTCTCCGCCCGCGCTGGTATGAGCACGTTCATGGGCGCGGACGGCTGCGTCCCGCGCTTGCAGTTCGCGCAGAATCCGTTCCTGTTCCAGATTGAGCTCGGCTTCGCGTCCCTGGGGGGAGGCGGGTTCGCGATCTTGAGAAGCTTCGGGCTGGTTGGCGGGCGCTGTAGGGCGCGTGGTCTGGGCTTCGGCCGCGAGTTCCCGATTTGCCGTGGCCAGTCGGGCCAGCGGGCCGAGTGCGGTGCCCGCCGCGGCGAGGGTGGCCGTATTGGGGATCGCGCTGGTCGTGGTAGGTGCTATCACAGTCGCCGAAGGCCTGGACACTGCCGCAGATGCATCAAGACTGGTCCAAGGATCTCTAAAAATCAAGGATCTACGACGAGTTTACGGAATTTATCGCGAGACAGAACAGGGTGTATTGCACCGAGTAAGACGCTTCCGGGCGGCGGTCTCAGCGGCGGGATCGGTACAATCGATCTTCAGATCTAGAATATTGAATAATATCTAGGGTTATCCAAGAGAGTCTTTTAAGCCCAGTATTTACTGGGTTTTTTGTTGATTTTTGTCCAGGGGTGTCTGGTGAAGTTTCACTGAATCATGATCTTTATGGTGGGTGGATTGGTGAGTATGGTGGGTGTTTGCAGAGATTCTAGTGGTGGGTAATATGAAGTTCTTATTGGCTAGAAGCAGAAGATATTCGTATGAGTACGTCTGAAAGTCTCACTGTAAAAGAGATTCAATCCAAAGTTAGCAAGGGTTCTGTAGGTCGTTATGCTGATGGCGGTGGGCTGTACTTCGTTGTTCCTAAATCGGGCTCTGCTTACTGGATGCTGCGATATTCCGCAAACAAAAAACGTAAGGAGATGACCTTAGGAAAGTATGCGGATCTATCACTAAAAGATGCTAGATATGAAGCCGCAACAAAGATGAAGCAGCTTAGAGATGGGCTGGATCCTCTACTTGCAAAGCAGCGTGCAGAGCAGGAGAGTATCCGGACAGTAGATGACTTGTTTAATGATTGGTACCCCACTCTTTTATCTAGGCTAAAGCACCCTGAGATTCCTAGGAGAATCTACAAGAACGACATCGCTCCGCTGATTGGCGGGTACAAGCTGGAGCAGCTATCAGCAAGAGATGTCCGCACCGTTATAGAGACAATTAAACAATCTGGCAGATTGGCCATTGCTAATGATGCTTTGGGCTACTGTAAGCAGTTATTCAATCATGCGATTAAGTTGGACTTGATGGGGCTAAATCCAGCATCAGCCTTTACTTTCAAGGACGCTGGTGGTCTGGAAAAGAGTAGGGACCGAGCACTTAGCGAGGCAGAGCTTAAGCAATTTTTTGCTGTAGCAAGGCATAACAGCAAAAGCTTTAGTCGAGACAACTATCTGGCGTGCTTGCTGCTAGTTTCTCTAGGCGTTCGCAAGTCTGAGCTCTGTGAGGCTAGGTGGGAAGAGTTCTCGCTGACGGAGGGTATCTGGAGGCTTCCTGCAGCAAGAAGTAAAACAAATGTGGGGTTTGATATACCGCTTGCTCCCGTTGCTCTGGAGTGGCTTAAAGAGTTAAAAATTAGGTCAATTGATTCTGATTACGTGTTTCCTAGTCGTAGAGCAGCAAATAAACCCTACATGGGATCAGATACTCTAAACCGTGCTATTTCAAAATTGTTTGGCCATGAGGCCGGCGATTTTCAAGGTAGTTGTCGCGTGAGCCATTCACGCAGCCTTTCGTTTCTG
>JAYODW010000031.1:9222-63931 GCA_038116745.1 Gammaproteobacteria bacterium | reverse complement strand
GCCGCGTGCCAGAACGCATGCGTACCACACGAGATACGCTCGGGTAGCGCAACGCGCGCGACCGGGCCCGCGTCGGGCGCCGCTGCATCGAGGATCAGACACTCGGAGCGGTCATTGACCACATCCATGGTGAAGGTCACGAGATAGCCGTCATCTTCAGCGCCACTGCCGAGCCGCGGTGCCATCACCGTTTCGCTGGCGTATACGCCCTCGGGCAGCCCGAACAGACATTCGCTTCCGGTCTTGAGATCAAACTTGTTCAGACCGACAAATCCGAACCAGCCGGCGGCCGGCAGGGCGTTATAGCAGTAGCGGTAGGGCCGCCCCGCGTAACGGCCGTTGATCATGCCGAACTCCTGAATGCGCTCTGACAGGCAGGCCTCGGTGGTAGCGCCGGTTTTCAGGTTAAAGCGCCAGCGGTGCAGCCGGGCCTGCATGGCAAAAAGGTCCAGGTAGCGGAACAGGTTCTGCTCAAAGCTCCAGCCTTTGACCCTGGCCGGTGACGGATCCGCCTGGAAGAAGCCATCGAGCACGATCTCGTCGCCATCCTCGTAGGCATTCACCCAGTGCAGCACAAAGGTCGGCGCCGCCTCGAACCAGCGGATCTGCGCGGCTTTTCCCCGGCGCGGCATGATGCCGAAACGGGTAGGCATGTCAGGATGAAAACGCGCTGCGTAGTGGCCCGACGCGATCACTTCCGGATCCCAGAACAGCGGGCAGTCATTGAAAATGACGAAGCTCTCGGTAAAGGCCAGGTCATGCGGCAGGCGTGGTCCGGGCAGCGGTACCTCAACGTAGTGCGCCAGCTCCCCCGCGGCATCGACCAGTCCGTAATGCATGTAGGGCGGCTCGGTGCCGTAGTTGAAAAACATGAGCTCTCCGCTGCGCTCATCGACCTTGGTATGGGCAGAAACGCCGGCATCAGCGAGTCCGGCCACAAAGTCTGCTTTGCCCTGCGGACGCAGGCTGACCGGGTCGAAGGCATAGAGGTCGCCGCACAGATAAAAGCTGGTCAGCGCCTTGCCGTTATGCACTACAACGTCGGTGCTTGAGGCGTCTTTCATGTTCGGCCGCGCACCAAGGCTGCAGCGCTGACGCGCGAGCCGCGGGTTTTCCGCCAGTCCCGCGAACAGGCTCTGATCAGCCGCCCGCTCGGCGGCGAAGCCGTCGGTGTGCACGAAACGGTTGTGATATTCCGCCTGGCCATTGCGGAAGGTGATGGCATGGAGCATGCCGTCCCCGTCGAATGGGTGATAGCGCTCGATGGACGGCAGCAGCGGATTCTCAGTGTTGCGCAGGTAGGTGCCGGCGAGGTCGTCCGGGATGCGGCCGGCCAGCACGTCGAGATCGTAAGCATCGAACTCGGTGCGTTGTGGTCGCCAGGGACCCGAGCGATACGGGTGATTGTCATGCGCCGGCAGACCGCTTGCGAACTGTCGATGGACTTCTATTTTCATCAGCCCTCCTTCACCCTGTCAGCCAGCCTGTCGGACAGGTCCGCCCGCACTATGACACAGGCATTGCGGCGCACCACCAGTATTCGACAGGACCTCTTTTCCGGCCATCTCCAGGACGCACGATGTACAACCCCGCTTCGTTTGCCGACAACGACCCGGCTGCGGTCGCCGCGCTGGTCAAACGCTATCCATTAGGCACTTTGATCACGGCGGGCCCTGCCGGGCTCAAGGCGTCACTGCTGCCGTTCCGGCTGCAAACTGGCGACCGGCAGACCCTGGTCGCCCACCTGGCCCGGGCCAATGACCACTGGCAGGCGCTGGCGACGGTCGATGAGTGTCTGGTCGTGTTCCGGGGCGCTGACGCATATGTCTCGCCAGGCTGGTACGTGTCCAAACAGGAGACCGGCAGAGTGGTCCCGACCTGGAACTACGAAACGGTCCAGATCCGCGGGATCCCCAGGTTGGTACACGATGCCGCCGGGATCCGCGCGCTGGTTGCAGGCCTGACTGATCAGATGGAAAAGCCGCGTGACCAGCCCTGGCGACTGGAGGATGCGCCCGACGATTTCGTCGCCACGCAGCTCCGTGCAGTGGTCGGTCTGACCATCGACATCACAGCCATCGAGGGCAAGTGGAAAATGAGCCAGAACCGCGATGAGCGGGACATCAGAGCCGTCGCCGCAGGACTGTCCGCGCCGGGTGATCCGCACAGCAACCTGACCGTGGCGGCGACGGTGATCGCGCGCAACGGACTGGATGGCTGATCCCGGCGGCAGGCGCCTCAGGCAGCGCGGTACTCTTTGAGTGGCGGTTCGCCCAGCGCTTCCTGGTAGTTGTTATGGAAGTGATGCAGCGCCGGCTCGTTGCGGCCGAACAGAAAATACTCCAGCCGCCCGCCCTGCGCGGTGATCTGCGCCTTCTCGGACATCAGGTAGTCCTCATGCTCCACCGTGCTGAGCAGCAGCTCCATGGTGGCGGAAACGTCGAACTCCATGCGCGCCGAGGGATCTGCCTGATAAACATTTTCCGCGCGCACGGCGGTTGCCTGAGCCGCATCACCGGCCTGCTGGCGGACATGCGGCATGGCAAAGTGCGTCACCCGGCTGATTGAGCGGGCCACGTCGTTGCGATCGGGATAAATACGCACCAGCACGACCATGCCGCCGACGAACACCAGCTGGATGTTCGGGAACAGGTAATAGGCCGCAATCGAGCCATAAGCGAAATTCCACTCCGATTCGGGCTGTCCGCGCATCACATCGAGGAAACGGTTAGCGGTACAGATCCGGTGATTACGGCCGTATTCGTCATAGGTCGCGTAATCGCTGTAGGCGAGGTTGACCAGCGTTTTGCTGTGCAGGGTGCTGAAGTGATAGTTCTCGCCGAAGGTATCGTTGGCGAGCTTCCAGTTCAGCGCTTTTTCCAGCACCGACTCGCCCTGGTACTCCGCCTGATCAAACTCCCAGTTCGCCAGCTCGGCCGCGAGCTTCGGTCCGAGCAGGGCATCAATATCGCACTGTCCGTCGAGCTGCGGATGGACCATCAGAAAACCGTACTTCTCCTGCGACGGCAGCTCCAGCAGACCGTGGCAGTTCTTGTCGACCTCACCGAACATCTTGCTCTGTCGGATCCCCATCAGGCGACCGTCGGATGCATAGGTCCAGGCATGGAACGGGCAGACAAAGCGATTCTTGTTACCCCGGGTCTCGGCTGTAAGCTGCGCGCCGCGGTGTCGGCAGGCGTTCACAAACGCATGGAACTTTCCGTCCTTGTCCCGCGTCGCCAGGATCGGCACCCCGAGGTCATTGCAGGTGATGTAGCTGCCTGGCTCCGGCAGTTCCGGCGAGAGCCCGATGATCTGCGGATGCTGCTGGAAGAACACATCCCATTCCCGGGCCGCCCGCGCCGGATCGGTATAGGAGCTGATCGGATTAACCAGCACCCGCCCTGCGTCGCAGGTGGTCTCGGTGTCGATCTGGTGCAGCAGTTCTTTGAGCACTCGGAGCTGTTCGGCGTGTTGCATGGGCGGCTACCTCATTGCTTGTTTTTTCATGCGTGTTGACCCGGCAGGCGGCGTCTCGTTTTCTGTCAGGGTGATTTCACGCTGCAGCCGCTGGCGGAAGGTATCCACAGCATCGGCGCACAGCGCGAGGCGTAAATCGTTGGCGGTGATCCGGCGCAGCGTCGCCAGGTCGTAATGACCGAAGGCCCAGCCACGGCAGGCCATGCGCAGCGCGCGGGTCAGCGCCGCAGACAATGCCGCCGCGGGTACAGCGCCGCGCAGATGTCCGGCAGCCACACACGCCTGGATGCCCTCGTCGAACAATCGATCGACCCAGGCGTAAAGTCTTTCGACTGCCGCATGATGCTGGCCGCTCTGATCGAGCCATTCGACCGCCAGAAACGCCGCACGGAAAAAGCTTTCGTCCTCCGCAAACAGCTCCGTCGCGCCGCGCACGAAGGACTCCGCGAGCTCGACCGGATCATGCGTTGGCCCCGGCGCCGCGCGCGACTCGAGCTCGGTCAGCACCTCCTCGGCGATGGCCAGGAAGAGATCCTCTTTGCGTCCGATGAGGTTGTAGATCGTCGGGACAGTGACCCCCGCGCGACGGGCGAGCTCGCGCAGGTTGAGCGTTTCGAAGCCACCGCTGGCGAGCAGCGCTCGCGCTTCGACGAGCAGGCGGGCACGCCGTTTGCCCATGTTCTGCTCGCGTAGAGAGGTCGTATCAGCAGGCATGGGCTGAGTTTTACACGCTGTTAAAGTTTTAACAACTATAAAGTTTCTGCGCCCGCAAAGACCGCGCCGCAGGCTGAGAACTATGGAAACAGATCGTCCCCGACGGGCTGCAGCGCAGTCGTGATCAGATCGGTCGCGACAGGATCTCGGTCAGCGCCGTGCCTGCGGTTTCCCGCACATCGATCACGCCGTGATAGCGCACCGTGATGCGCAGCCGCGCGAAGCGCCAGCGATCCGCTTCGCGGCGCATGCGGTGCTGATAGGTGCCGATAAGCACGACGTCGTTGGCCACAATCTCGAAGAAATACGCGAGCGTGGTGGCCTCGTCGCCGAGGTGCTCGATCTGCATATTGGTACTGATATGGCCGGTGGTGTGGATCCCGGCAGGGACGTCGTAGACCCCAGCCATGGCCGGCTTGTAGAAATCTTCGATGATGCTCCTGCGGCCGGTGAATACTCCGTCAAGGCCATCACCAAGACCCTGCAGCCCGATCATTTCGAGCTCGCCATCCTCCGTATAGACATCCGCCAGCCCGGCCCAGTCCTTACTGTCCAGACGGATACAGTAGTCACGCCAGGTGGTACGGATCGCTTCCAGATCTTCCAGATGCCGCAGGCGCGCGGCCAGGCTCTCAAGCGTATCGGTCATGTCACAGTTCTCCTGTTCGTGGTGCTGGCCTGGTGAACGCCAGCGTCAGCGACTTCGGAAATAACGCTCCGATTCCGCACGCACGGTGCCGGCGAGCAGCAGCAGCGCGATGAGATTCGGGATCGCCATCAGCCCGTTAGCGAGATCAGAGAAGTTCCACACGAAATCGAGCTGGGTCACGGCACCGACGAACACCACGCCGACGAACACCACGCGATAGGGCGTCACCGCACCACTGCCGAACAGGTACTCAATGGCCTTTTCGCCGTAATAGCTCCAGCCGAACAGGGTGGACGACGCGAACAGCGCTATCGCGACGGCAATGAAGACCGCGCCCACCGGCCCCAGCGTCTCGGCAAAGCTCGCGCTGGTCAGCTGCGCCGGGCTGAGGCCCTCGGTCCACGCGCTAGCTGTGAGGATAACCAGCGCGGTCATCGTGCAGACCACCAGGGTATCGATGAAGGTCTGGGTCATGCTCACCAGGGCCTGTTTGACCGGGTCGTTTGTACGCGCGGCCGCTGCGGCTATCGGCGCCGAGCCGAGGCCGGACTCGTTGGAGAACACCCCGCGCGCAACGCCGAAGCGGATGGCGGCAGCTACCGCGGCGCCGGCGAAACCACCGGTGGCCGAGATGGGTGTGAATGCGTGCGTAAAAATGAGACCGAAAGCGCCCGGGATCTCGGCGGCATTCATCGCCAGCACCACCAGTGCGGCCGTGATGTAGCCCACGATCATCACCGGCACGAGAATCGAGGAGAACTGCGCGATCGAGCGGATCCCGCGCAGGATGACCAGACCGGTCAGCACCGTGAGCACCCCACCGGTCACAGCCGGCGCGATATCAAAGGTTTCCTTGAAAATCCCGGCGACGGCGTTGGACTGCGTCATGTTGCCGATGCCGAAAGTCGCAAGCGCGGTGAACAGTGCAAACAGCCAGCCCAGCGCCGGCAGCCCGGCGCCCTCGGTGAGGTAGTACATGGGTCCGCCACGCACCCCGGACTCGCCGTGCTGGCGGTATTTAACCGCGAGAACCGCCTCTGAATACTTGGTCGCCATACCGACCAGGCCGGTCATCCACATCCAGAACACGGCGCCTGGCCCACCAAGCGTGATGGCTGTCGCCACACCGACGATGTTGCCGATCCCGACCGTCGCAGCAAGCGCGGTCATCAGCGCCGCAAAGTGGCTGATGTCGCCTTTCTCACCGAGATCCTTGGACCACACGAGCCTGAGCGCATGCGGCAGCGCCCAGAACTGCATACCTCGCAGCTGGATCGTGAGGTACAGGCCCGTTCCGACCAGCAGGATGAGCATGGGCGGTCCCCAGACCCAGCCTGACAAAGTTGCGATCGCGGTTTCGATGAATTGCATTGACTCCCCCTGGACACAGCATTGAGCGGTTCTGAGTGGATATCGTGACACACTCCCGCGACCGCAGCCTGAAGCCTGCGCCGGCGCAGCACGGCAGGAGCGAGTCCGCGTTTCTGGGGCAGGACAGAGGCCGCGCCTCGGTTGGAGGTCCTCAGTATTATTGGGGCCACGCTTAACGTCCGGGAGCCAACAGATGCAAACCCCCTTCAAAGGCCAGTGCGCCTGTGGCGCAGTCCGCTACGAGTCCACCGCAGCACCGACTTTCGCATGGCTGTGTCACTGCCGTGACTGCCAGCGCGCCAGCGGCAGCGCGTACTGCGCAATCATGTACATCCCGCGTGAAGCGCTCACCGTCAGCGGTAAGGCGACCTATTTCACCGTCACGGCCGAAAGCGGTAATGCGGTGAGCCGCGGTTTCTGCGGCGCCTGCGGCGCGCCGATGTTCATTCAGGCGGAGTTGGCGCCCGCGCTGCAGGGGGTGTGGGCCGCGAGTCTGGACCAGGCGGACACGTTCAACCCGTCGGTGCAGGTCTGGTGTGACAGCGCGAGGTCCTGGGACACCCTGCACCCCGATCTGCCACGGATCGCGAAAGCGCCGAGCGAGGCGGAGTTTGCAGAGATTCTCAGCGCCGCTTCAGCCTGATCCGTTGCTGCCGGACGGCGATCGGCACCCGCCCCAAAAGACCGCGCCCCTGCGGCCGCATCCGCAGCTCAGGGATCGAACGGCGGACGCGCAAACGCGTACGCAGGCTGCTCGATAAGTTCAAGCCAGATCCCGTCCGGGTCTTTGAAGAGCACGACGCGGCGCTCGCCGGCCTCACCCATATCCCAGGTTTCGATTACGCTGACCGACCTGAGGTCCGCGGCCAGCAGGCAGTTCCGGGCGGCTTCCAGATCGTCCACTTCAAAAGCCACGCGTACGATGCCCAGATGATTGGCCTCGCGGTAGGGCTCGCCGTAGGGCTCAGGCAGGGTCCACTGCAGCACGTCGATGGGGCTGCGTGTGTCGCTGCGCACACTGAGCAGCGCGGCTGCAAAATTCATCGGGCCATCGTGCACCGTTCCGTCCGGGTGACGGAGAAGATCGCCGAGGGCACCGTTGTCGGGCGCTTGCGGGGCGGCCGGGGCCAGGAAGTAAGCGAGGTCGAGCCCGATAGTCTCGCGGTAGAAGCGGTAGCTGCGTTCAAGGTTGCGCACGTTGAAGTTGCAGTGATGCATCATGCCGCTGTAGCCCGGCGCGGCCGGGTCGTCCGCTTCGATCATCTCCAGCGTTGAGCCATCGGGATCGCGGAACGCGAACACGCGGACACTGAAACCATCCGGGGTCAGCTCGATCCAGCTCGGCTCGCCATAGGGTCGGCCACCATTCGCGCAAACGGTGCTGTAGGCCTCATCGAGCCCGCTGACCAGGGAGTTCTGCCGATAGATCCCGACGTGATTAGCCTCAGCGTAGGGTGCTCCTACCGGGCGCGGCTCCAGCCATTCGACCAGGTGGAGGTGACGGGCGGGAAACTCGGCCGCCAGCAGTCCGGGAGGCCGGACATGGGCACGACTTTCCAGCACCCAACCGCGGCACTGGCCATGCGCGATACCGAGACCCGGGTAAGCCTGCGCGGGACCGTTGATCCGATGCAGAGGTCGGACCGGGAAAGTTGCCTGGTAGAAATCCAGCGCCCTGTCTGCGTCGGAGACGTTGATGACCGTGTGGGCGAAGCGGTTGAGGTGCCCGCGCAGACCGTGCAGGCGCCGAGTATCCGAATGCATGTCTGTCTTTCTCCCAGGTTGTGGTCAAACGCGAATCGACATGCAAATTAACGGCGCCAGGGCCGCGCCTGCAATGCCGGGTCGCAGCTGCGCGGGACAGTTGAAGGAAGAGAACACGGGTTTTGACGATCGGGAGCCAGACCGCTTTTACGACCGGTACGGCATTTCCGGTGGACACCGCTGTGCGCGGTGCTGAAGCTGCAATAAAAACGTTACGAGATAGACAAAAGCAGAATGCCGGCGGATTAGAGACGCTGCGTCGAAGACCGACAAACGGACTATTGAGCGGATCGACAGCACATGATTCGGCCCGAAGATTTTGCGCTTATCGATCCAGACCCCGCGTCCAATGGCAACCTGTCAGCACCGGCCGGGCAACTCTCAGGGCGCCAATATCCGCGTCAGCACCGGTGCGACCAGCTGGTTGGCGAGCCCCGTAATCGTGATGACGGAAAAGGCATCGGTAATCAGCAGCGCGCCGCGCGACGGATCGCGCGCTGCACCGGTGACGACGAATTCATAGGTGTAGGGCCTGGCGAGGGCGGGGAAATACAGGGTGAATGCGCCGCGCCCGCTGGAGTCGATGGTGTAGGTGCCCGCGCCCTCACCGGTCTGTTTGATCAGGCGTTGACCCGGGTTATCGGGATCCGGCACGTTCACAGCTATCTGTGAAGTGGTGACATTGCCGCTGCCGTCAAATTCGAGCACGCCGTAGCTGGCCGCCACGTCGGCGTTATTGGCATAGGCATATGCTCCCTCGAGACTGGCAAGGTCAAACGACATCGCGGCCGGCGCATGACCCGGAGCCGGTGGCACAGCCAGGGTCACCGAGGCGTTGGCGACACCAGTGGTAGCGGAGGCGGCAAAGGCCCTGGTTACCTGCAGCCCCCGGCGCGCCGGATCCGGCTGCGCCCCCATGATGATGAACTCGTAGTCGTAGTGGTCACGCCCGGCGGGATCGGGATAGTCAAAATCGAGCGAGACGGTGCCTCGTCCGCTGGCGTCCAGGGTGTAAGTCCCGCTGCCGAAACCGAGGTCGAAGAGCTGCCGACCCTCGCTGCCGGGAACGTTCAGGGTGATGCCGTCGGTACTGACGTGGCCCTGTCCGTCGAACTCGAGTGTGCCGTACCCCGCGCGCGTGTCATCGGTGATGTTGGCGTAGGCATAGAGCCCGTTGAGGCTGGCCTCGCTGAATCCGGCGGCTGCGACGTCCGTTGAGCCCTGCCGGGCAGCGACGACAGACTGGGTAAACATGCAGGCGAGAAGCACCGTCAGGCTGGCGCTCCGCTGCAGCATTCGACATGCACTCGGAGTGTTCATTTAACTTTCACTATTGTCAGAACAGGACAGGGACGAAGCGCCAATCTTAACTGGTCGCCCGAATCAACGGTTTATGATGCGCGCCCGCAGACTGCTTTGGGCGTCGCAGCCCGGCGACCGCCAGCTCAACAACACCCGGCAACAACGCTGCTGGCCACTCTCTAACCTCAATGGGGAGAACAGACAACCATGCTTCAATTCGCGAACCACGCCATTCCCGCCGCCATCCTGCGTCAGGAGGAAGACCTGCCGCTGGTCGAGATCGCACCCGGGATCGCAATTCAGCTTCTGCAGGTCGATTTCGACCACAACATCCGCATCACCCGCGCCCGCCTGGCGCCAGGCGTCCGACTGCGTACGCATATTCATACCGGTCATGTGTTCGCCTGGACGATTTCCGGTACCTGGAAGTACATCGAGTACGACCAGAGCAGCTACGCCAATTCTTATCTCTACGAACCCGCGGGTTCGACGCACACGCTGCTGGTCCCCGAGGACAGTCCAGAACCCGCCGACGTCATCTTCATAGTGCACGGCTCGAATATTGAGCTCGGTGAGAACGGTGAATTCGAAGGCGCAACCGACGCCGCTCAGATCGCGCGCGCTTACCTCGGCGCCGTTGAAGCGCAGGGGCTGCCGCGGCCGGATGTGATCGGCCTGCCCGCCGACTGGAACTAGCACGCAAGCGCAGGAGTCTCCAACCATGGATCTTTCCCCGCATAACCATCTGGTCGATTGCCACTGGCTGGCGGCGCATCTGGACGATGCCGCGTTGCGCATTGTGGAGTGCACCTCGCAGCTGCCGAACTACTTCGAGCCGAGCGCCGCCGACGGCCTAGAGCTCGAGAGCGGACGGCCGCTGTTTGAACAAGCACATATCCAGGGCGCCACTTACGTCGACCTGCTGCACGAGCTGTCCGATCGCACGCAGACGCAGTTCATGTATGCCATGCCGTCTGCCGATGCCTTTGCCCGGGTCATGTCCGCGATAGGCGTTGGCAATGACAGTGCCGTGGTGTTGTACGACCGCGGCATGAACTCCTGGGCCGCGCGGGTGTGGTGGATGCTGCGATGCTTCGGCTTCGACAACGCAGTCGTGCTCGATGGCGGCTGGACCGCCTGGTCCGCACACGGTCTGCCGACCGCGACAGCGCCCGCAAGCTATCCACCGGCTCAGTTCACCCCGCACCCGCGTGCGGGCCTGATTGCGACACGCGATGAGGTGCTCGCCCAGCTGGGCGACAACAGCAGCTGCCTGATCAACGCGCTCGATCCCGATGAATTCGCCGGCCGTCCGCCGCATCGCTACGCACGTCCCGGCCGCATCCCCGGCAGCGTCAACGTGCCCTTTGCGACCACGGTCAATCTGGAAACGCAGACTTTTGCCAGTGAGGCCGATCTCCGCGAGCAGTTCGACGCCGTCGGCGCGCTCGATAAAGCGCAGGTCATCGCCTACTGCGGCGGCGCAATCGCGGCGAGCAACACGGTCTTCGCGCTTACCAGACTCGGGGTCGACAACGTGTCGCTCTACGACGGCTCACTCACCGAATGGACCGCCGACCCCTCACTGCCGATGGAAATCGGCTGATGCAGAAACCAGCCGCGCGGCTGACGGCTGCGCTGATCGGTATCGCCGCGCTCGCGGCCCAGGCCGCACCGCTGGACGCCGACCTGAGGAACGATGCGAGCGAGCCGAACAACGTGCTGACCTATGGCATGGGCTACAGCGCGCAGCGCTTCTCGACCCTGACGCAGATAGATAAAGAGAACGTCGGCCGGCTGGTGCCGGTATGGGCCCTGGGACTGCAGAGCGAGGCCGGGGAGCTCGGGCAACCGCTGGTCGCCGACGGCACGATGTATGTGGCCGACGCCGCATGGACGGTAGCAATCGACGCCCGCAACGGCACGCAGCGCTGGCGCACCCCGAGCGGCAGCACCCCAGACGCTGCACTCGCCGCCTGTTGCGGCGTGTCCAACCGCGGCGTGGCGCTGTACGACGGCCTGGTCTATCGCGGCACGCTCGACGCGCACCTCGTTGCCCTGCGGCAGACAACGGGCGAAGAAGTGTGGAAAACCCAGGTCGCCGACTGGAAACAGAACTACACCATCACCGGCGCCCCGCTGGTCGCCAACGGAGTGGTCATCACCGGTATGGCAGGAGCGGATTTCGGCACCCGCGGTTTTCTTGACGGCTACGATCCGAAGAACGGCGAGCGCCTGTGGCGGCGCTACACCACAGCCGCGCCGGACGAACCGGGCGGCGACACCTGGCGCGTGGCCGACGCCTACAAAACCGGCGGCGCCAGCACCTGGCTGACCGGCTCTTACGACCCTGAACTCGACCTCGTGTACTGGGGCACCGGCAACAGCGGCCCGTGGAATCCGGACTTCCGCGGTGGCGACAGCCTGTATGCGGCTTCTGTGATCGCGATCAGACCGAAAACCGGCGAGCTCGTCTGGCACTACCAGTTCACGCCGGATGACATGTTTGACTACGACGCGCTCAGCGAATTCATCCTCGCCGACGTTGAGATAGAAGGCGCGCCCCGCAAGGTCATTCTGCAGCTGAACAAGAACGGGTTCGTCTACGTGCTCGACCGTGCCAACGGACGACTGCTGGCCGCCAATCCCTACGCGAAGGTCAACTGGGCATCGCATATTGATCTCAAAACCGGCCGCCCGGTTGAGACTGCGGTCGCCGCCCGCCTGCGCGCGGGCCAGCAGGAGGTGCTGTGGCCGGGCTCGCGCGGCGCCAAGAACTGGGCCCACGCGGCTTACAGCCCGCTGACCGGACTGCTCTACGCCAACACCGTTCAGCTGAGCTCCACCTACCGCACCAGCGACCCGGGCCAACCGCGACTGGGGCAGTGGTGGATCGGCGCAAGCGACTTCCGCTATCTGTACGAAAACGGCGCCGTCCACGGCCACATGGAAGCCATCGACCCGCTGACCGGCGCAGCCCGCTGGCGGATCCCGATCACCGACCGCTACCTCTCGAGCTCCATGCTCGCGACCGCCTCAGGGCTGCTGTTCACCGGCACCCAGACCGGCGAATTCCTGGCGCTCGACGCCGACAGCGGCGCCACCCTGTGGCGCTTTCAGGTGAGCTCGGGGATCAACGCAAGCCCCATCACCTGGTCAGACGGCGAACGTCAGTACGTTACGGTACAGGTCGGTTTAGGCGGGATCGCGGCCGGGCTGGTCGGCAAGGTGGGCGGCGGCGTGCCGCGCGGCGGCTCGGTGTGGACCTTCGCGCTGGCGCCCTGAGCGGCGCCGAGGAATCGCTCAGGGCTCGGCCCTGTTCGCGATGACGTAGGCGAACAGGCTCTCAATCTCTTCTGGCGAAAGCACCGCCCGCCAGGGCGGCATGCTGTTTTTGCCGTTGCTGACCGACTCGATAAAGCGACCGCGCTCATCCGCCGGAAAGGTCCGCAGGTCATAAAAGCCATCGCCCGGATCCACCATGCCGGCGCCGTGGCAGCGCGCGCAGAAGCTGTCGTAGAGCGCAGTGCCGGCGGCAACCTGCTTGGCGGTAAACGTCGATTGTGCAGCGGCGAAAACGACAGCAGGCAGCAGCAGCGACATCAGGACGGTGGGCAACCTACGCACGGGATTCAGCTATCTCCATTGGAACATCAGCCACTTCATATCTGCGCGGGCTGGATGGCGCGACCCTACGTGAACACTGCAGTCCCGCTGCTATCCATCGCGCTGTGACGCATAGCGCTGACGTCATCGCCCGGTGCACCAGACAATCGGGCGTGAAACCCTGCGGAAACGGCCAGGGGCGTGTTCCGACTCGCCGATTCACCAACGAAGCAACGGTGGGGAGCGTAACGAAACGCTCCCCAGACCTGAAGCGTCACCCACCTGCACTGCGGGAAAGCCCGGTCTTCAATTTCCCCCAGCACAATGTTTCTTAGAGCCGGACCTGGGGCTACACTCCGTCACGAGCAACGCACACTCACAATGTTCGAGCTGCGCAGGCGCACAGCGAAGGGGATGGATGGGGCCGCACGCCCTGATCGCGATGTACCTTGAGCAGAAACCGCCTTGGCGGCGCAGCAGCCAGGAAGCATCCCTACCGGCGCGATGCCGGTTCGTCTGGTGCGAGGTTGAGATGCCATGAATCCGCTCCCCGATCACGTCGCCGATATTATCTGGGTGGTGAGCTGCGGTTTCCTGATCATGTTGATGCAGGCGGGCTTCACGTGCCTGGAAAGCGGCATGGTGCGCGCCAAAAACAGCATCAACGTCGCGATCAAGAACCTGACCGATTTCTGTCTTGCCGGATTCATGTTTTACGTGGTCGGCTTTGGACTGATGTTCGGTGAGTCCCACGGCGGCTTGATCGGCACTCTCGGAGTCCATCCCGGCGCCGAAGATCCGCCCCGCCTGCTGAGTTACTGTTTTTTTCAACTGCTTTTCTGTGGCACGGCGACCACGATGCTTTCAGGCGCCGTGGCTGAGCGCATGCGTTTTGGCGGGTACTGCCTGAGCGCCGTCATCATCTCCACGCTCATCTACCCGCTCATCGGCCACTGGGCGTGGGCAGGCCTATTCGAGGGTGCACCGACCGGCTGGCTGGGGAAACTGGGCTATGTCGATTTCGCCGGCTCGAGCGTCGTGCACATGGTCGGTGGTGCGGCGGCACTTGCTGCCCTGCTGATCATCGGTCCGCGCATCGGACGCTTTGGCAGCGGAGGCCGGTCAATTGAAGGCCACAGCCCTCCCATCGCGACGCTCGGTGTTTTTCTGCTCTGGGTTGGCTGGTTCGGCTTCAACGGCGGCAGCACGTTCAGCGTCTCAGGGCAGATCCCGCTCATCATTGCGAACACGGCGCTGGGCGGCATTGCTGGCGGTCTTGCGGGCCTGTTTGCGGCGCTGATCCGGCTGAGAAAACCGGTTGTGGACCGCATCATGAACGGGGTTCTCGCGGGACTGGTCGCGATCACTGCAAGCGCGCATGTCCTGCATCCGCTTGAGGCAGTGGTGGTAGGGGCTATCGGCGGCGGGATCTGTGTAGCAACGGTGGCCTTGCTCGTCCGCCTCGAGATCGACGATGCGATCGGCGTTGTGCCGGTGCACCTTGCCGCCGGCGCCTGGGGGGTAGTCTCGGTCGCGCTGTTCGTTGCGCCCGAGGACCTGAGTACGGGGCTGGGCAGCTGGTCCCAGCTCGGCGTTCAGCTACTCGGCGTTGTGACTATAGGGACCTCTACCTTCAGTATCGCCTATGTTTCACTGCGCCTGCTCGATCGCCTGCTGCCGCTGCGGGTATCGCCGGACGCGGAGCGGGTCGGGCTCAATGTCTCGGAACACGGCGCGCGCAGTGCGTTGCTCGAACTGCTGGATCAGATGGACAAGCAGGCATCCGCGGAAGACTTCAGCCGTTTGGTGCGCGTGGAGGCGGGTACTGAGGCCGCTACCATCGCGGATTTTTACAATCGGGTCCTGACCAAGTTCCAGGCCCTCAGCCACCGTGACCGCTTGACCGTCGAGCGCCTTAATGCGCTGGTCAATTACGATGCCTTGACCGGGATCTACAATCGCCGCGCCGCGTTCGAAGCGCTCGAGAAAGCGATGGCCCGCTGTCGGCGCTCTGGCGGGCTGGCCGGTGTTGTCTATCTTGACCTCGATAAATTCAAGCCGATCAACGATGAGTTCGGCCACGAAGCCGGCGACACTGTGCTGGTTGAAGTCGCGAAGCGTCTCAAGGACAGTCTGCGCGAAACCGATACGGTGGCCCGCATCGGGGGAGACGAATTCTTCTGTATTCTCGAGCAGATCGACAGCCTCGAAGACATGGAAAAGCCCATTCGCACTCTGCTTGAAAAGGTCAACGAACCCATCAGCTTGGCAGAAGGTCAGCAGGTCCAGCTGAGCATCTCTGCCGGTGCCGCTGCATTCGGTGGCAGTGCGGAGGACGACCTGCAGGAAGTAATGCGCAGAGCCGACGCGTCCATGTACGAGGCCAAACTCGCGCAGCCCGGTTCGTTCAAGCTCTCTCCTGCCTGATCTGCCAGGCGTGCCTGGGGCCGAAAGGGCCTGGCCATTGGGTGCAGAAAGCGCAGTTCGCCGTCCCCCGCCTCAGCGCCGATCGATCAGCTCACGCAGGCTCTGCGGCAGACAGGCGCGGAGACTGCCCGCCAGCTCTCGTTCGTGACGCTGCCACAAGACGCCGAGCCACACGATGCCGAGACCGACCAGCGACAGTGCGAAGGGAAACAGCAGGCTGTCCCGGAACACGCGGTAGGAAAGATGCCCCAGATAGCCGGCGATACCGAGACCGCCGAAGACGGCAAACACGCGCCGCCCCAGGACGGCGCCGAGCAGCACCATGGCCACGTTGATCAGACCGTAGACCAGCTTGCCGAGCTCGCTGTCGGTGTTTAGCGACGACAGGCCACCCCAGAACGCGATAACCCCGAACAGATACAGCCAGAAGGCGAAGTCGCGCGCCCGCCGTGCGCGGAGATCCACCCAGAAGGCCAGCGCGGTCATGGCCAGACCAAACCACAGCGACACCAGCTTGCGCAGCTCCCAGCTGTTCTCACCGTCGTTAAGAAACGGGACCATGTCCATGCTCATGTACCAGAGCGTCAGCGTGAGCGGGAGCATCAGGAACGGCAACCGATAGCGCCAGAGCAGGAGCGCACCGGCTGCCAGCGTGCCGAGCTCCATCAACAACCAGCGCCAGTCGACGAACACGTGATAGTCGCGGTAAGGCCTGTCCTCGCTCCAGTAACCCAGCGCCATCTGCGCACCGAAGATCGCGAGCGGCACCATCGCCACCGCCAGGTTCGCCATGATCCCGGCCGGGACAGCGAGCGCGTTGTCGAGGAATTTATGCGTCAGCCCCAGCGCGGCCATGGCGTAGAAAATCGCCGTCAGGCAGCCGCCCCAGCCGCCGAGCGCATTCCAGCCCAGAGTCATGAACAACGACATCGCGCCGAGCGCGATCAGGCCGCCGAGATAATAGAGCACGTTGACGAGCGTGAAGCGCGGGCGATCGCGCAACGACGGCGTCTCGCCGGCGTCCATGAAGTCGGCCAGGCGATCCGCCTGGTCTGCCGTCAGGATCCCGGCCTGGACGGCAGCATCGAGCTCATGACGGCGGAAAAGGGGCATGGCCGAATGTTACGCCCCTTGGCGGCGCGAGGGGTTCTGTTGCTGGCGCTCGGGGTCAGGCTTTCAGCGCCGCAACGCGTTTGACGATCTCGCGCGCGGTGGTGACAAGATTGATGGCACGATGATCGCCGATGGAGACACCGACCGCCTCGTCGTCGAGAAGCATCACCTACAGGCCGTCTCCACCTGACCGCGCCCGTCACGGGACTTTCATGACGGAATGATTCGATACTCGCGTCAGTCACCCGCACACCTGACTATTTGCAAAAGTGACAAACCGTTAAGGCACCTTCGGGTGCCTTTTTTTATGGACGCGCTCAGGAGAACTCGATGTCAGGCGCTTAAACGGTCTTCTCCGCCCATTTAGCCTCCGAGTCCCAGAAGCGCGACCCAGGCGCAGCCGCCTCAAATAAAGCACCACCCATTCGCCGCACGAAATCAGGGTGGCATTCCCAATTCTGGTCTTTCGCCAGGTCTACAAGTCCGTTGCGACTCACAGCTGCCTCAATAACGTTGGTAGTTGGCAATGCATTTGACTTACGCGCGTTGCAGGTCGGGTCATCTGCAACCAGGTTCGCGAGATCATTTGAACCGCACCTGCTCCAGGGAATGACATGGTCGACATGAACTTTCGAACCAAGGCGGGCGCCGCAGTAGAAGCATTTGCCCAGTTGCATCCTGCTCAGCGGAGCTCTTACAGCACCCAGCGAAATCCGGTCACTGCCGAATAAACGTTCTGCAAGCTGAAGGTTGCGCTTCAGCAGCTCACGGTTAAAACGCTTAACGTCGTCTTCCCAGAAGCGCTGAATCGCGGGAATCGTCAGGGCGCTGGTTTTCACGAGCGCCGCGGCAACGCCGGGCTTCAAGCAAAGCATCCAGTTGTGACTCTCCAGCTCCTCGATTGTCACTTTCTTATGCAGCCACGCGCTTTCGTACAAAAAGTCGGATTCGGATCTATACGGGCGCGGGCCCTGGAGGTGGGTTGCCGGCATCTGCGCGACCGCCTGCGCCAGCTGCCGCTGTACCTTCAGATACTGCCGATCGACCCGGGGTCGCCCGGGCTTCCAGCAGCCAGGTTTATCCGCAACTGCTTTCAAACCATCGATCAGCTTGAGAATCCGCGGTTCCCCGGCTTTGTTTTGGTCAAGGACGCGCCCCTCGAACGGGTCACGTTGTCCCCAGTAAAGATCCACGAACCTGTCGGCGAGATGCTTGAGCGACACCTCTTTTTTCTTTGGTGCCCGTATGGCTTGCTGGATCAACGCGATGGACAGGGCCTGTTTGTAGGTCGCTTCGCGCTGCTCGGTCTGCACGATAGTGATCAGTCGTACCGCAATATCAAGCGCCGTAGTGCTTTCGTCCCGATTCATGTCGTTTCGTTCTCAGAGAGGGCCTGGCACTCTCTGCCACGCATCACTGCACGAATGGAGGACGTGTCCCCGCATTGCACCGCCACCATGTAAACACGGACATCGTCCTTCGCCGGGGGGCATGCGCCTTTTGCCGGCGCCTGCCTACCCCCCAGCCACCGCATCAATCATCGGCTGGAACGCCGCCAGGTCCCAGTAATCCACCCAGCGGGTAATGCGCCCCTGCTGGACAATGAACAGCCCCGCTACCGGTAGCAGCACTTTCAGCTCACCGCGCACCCAGAGCTGCTCGCGCGCGTTCATCACCGTCTCGCCGTCCGCCGCCTGGTGCAGGATGTTCATCTCGACGCAGCGGCAGTGCGTACCGTCCACGTACGGCTGCAGAAACGCGCATACGGCATCGGCGCCGGTCATCGGCTGCCAGGGCTGGTTGTGGTAGTAAACCTCGTCATGCAGCAGGACACGGGCCGGAGCCATGCTGCCGCTGGTCAGTGCATTGCAGAACTCGCGCACCAGGCTGGAAGGTGTCTGGGACATGGATCTCGCCTCAGTTGGTCGTTTTCAGTTGTGTGGTTGCCGTGCGCTCGCGTGGCGGGACCCGGCTTCAGCCGATGACTCCCGCAGCGCGTAGACGCGCGCGCTCAGCCTCATCAATGCCGGCCTCTGCCAGCACAGCATCCGTATGGGTGCCGGGCACCGGCGCGCCGTGGCGCACGCGGGTCGGCGTGCGTGAGAACTTGGCCGCCGGACCGGTCAGGGGCACCGTGGAGCCGTCGGAGAGCGTGGTCTCCTGCAGCATGTCGCGCGCGTTAACGTGGGGGTCCCGCGCGGCAGTGGCGTAGTCGTTCATCGGTGCACACACAACGCCCGCCGCATCCAGCGCTGCAACGACATCGGCCCTGCTCTGTCCGCTGGTCCAGGCACTCACTGCGGCGTTCACTGCAGCCCGGTTTTCCACTCGCTCTGGATTGGTGCGATAACCGGCCGCATCGGCGAGCTCCGGTCGTGCCATCGCCGTACACAGCGCCGCCCAGTGGCGGTCAAGCGCAATCGCTATGTAGATGTATCCGTCCGTGCAGGGATACAGATTGGTCGGCACGAAACCGGCAATTTCAGCGCCCCAGCGCTGCATCGGCAGGCCTGCGTGCCCCTGGGTCAGCAGACCGTTCGACTGAAACAGGATGGTGTCGAGGAGCGCCACGTCGACATGCTGCCCCTCGCCGGTCTGGTTGCGGTAATGCAGCGCCGAAACGGCCGCCAGCGCAGCGTGTACCCCGGTGAGATCGTCCGTCAGAAACGTTGGCGCTTTGACCGGCTCACCGTCCCGGCTGCCGTTCAGCGACATCCAGCCGCTGTAAGCCAGTGCCGCCGGGTCATAACCCGGCCGGTCGTGCAGCGGGCCGAACTGCCCCCAGCCGCTGATCGACACAAAGATGATGTCCGGCTTCTCAGCCGCACAGGCGGCGTAGCCTGCTCCCCACCCGTCCAGCGTGCCGGGGCGGAAATTCTCAATCACGATATCGGCGCCCCGCACCAGCGCCATGAACACCGCCACGCCCTCAGCCTGGCGCAGGTCGACCGCTACGCTGCGCTTGTTGCGATTGACCGTCTCCTCCGCACACGAGCGCTCGTCGGTACCCGGCAGAAACGGTGACCAGCGCAGCCCCGGATCGCCAGGTGGCGCGACGCGCACCACGTCGGCTCCCATGTCAGCCAGCAGGCAGCCGGCCATCGGTCCCGACCAAGCCGTCGTCGCATCCAGCACCCGCACTCCGGCCAGCGGCCCGGTAATGTCCTTCCGCGCGTGGCGGTAGAAGGCCTCCTTCTCCATCACGTCTCCCCGAGTGAGCAATGTCAGGAAGAGAGCTTAGCGCGTTGTATGAGGAACGCAGGCATGGGCGCTCTGGATAGAAACGGCTGTCACCACTCCCTCTGCTTCAGAGCGCTCGACATGCTTCCCACGTCCATACGGGAAGAGAAAGATCTCAGGGGTGAGCCGTAGGCCAGCCTCCGGATGCACCGATGATCTTTCCAGCGCGGAACCACCCGCTTTTTCAGTGTATTTTTAAGTGGACTCGATGAGTCCGGCGACCAGGCTTTCCGGCAGATCCAGGGCCAGCGCAGCGGATCGCACTGAGGTCAGCAGACTGATGGGTAGCCTGGCGTCCTGCGCCAGAGACCTGAACTCGGTCGCGCTTTCAAATACCTGCCTGGAGCAGATCAGGACCTCCCGGGTGACGCGCCCCTCGGGGTCTACCTGTTGATGAACTTTGAACAGCTCGAGGGCAAGCTCAACAGGCAACTCGTGACTGTCCCAGCCCGAAAGATCCGCAAGCAGCGTGATCCCCAGGTCGCTCCCGATCAGCCGGATCCCTTCGCCCGGCGCCGCCATGACCTGCTCGACGCTAAGGGTACCGGCCCACACGCCGACCAGGAGTCGGTGCTCAGAAAAGTACCGTTGGCGAATGGGCATGGATTCGACGTTTCTGTTGAGTACGCAGGAAAACGACGTGCACCGTACCAAAAACGGCCAGTTGAATTGGGTGGCTTTTTGTCAGCATTGCGTGGCCATTGTTCAGCTCGGCTCGGTCGGGCCGCACAGGCGCCGTGGCAATGTGCAGATTAAGCTTGCTTGATGCGCAAAAAGGCGCATGCTTCGCGGCGAGACTTCGAGGCGTTGCCTCGGTCAGGACAAGGATGTGCAACCCGCGGCACAGGAAGCGCGCGGGAGCCGCATACGCCAGATTCCAAAGTCTGTATGCCGCCGCTTTCTGGCGTGGAGGACCCATGCAAACCAATAGTTCCGCCTCTACTTCCGCCTCCGGGTGGGATACGTCCTACGAGTGGAAAATCATCCTGATCTTGAGCCTGACCTTCGGGCTTGTCGGGCTGGACCGCTTCATCCTGCCAGTGCTCTTCCCCGCCTTCATGGAAGAGCTCGGCCTCACCTATCAGGACCTCGGCAGCCTTGTCGGGATCCTCTCTTTGTTCTGGGGGATCTCGGCTTTCCTGATGGGGTTCCTGTCTGACAGGGTCGGGCGGCGCAAGGTGCTGATCCCTGCGGTGATTGTTTTCTCGCTGATGTCGGCGCTGTCGGGCATGGCTGCCGGCCTCGTGAGCCTGCTGGTGATCCGCGCGGTAATGGGCGTGGCCGAAGGCCCCGTCGCATCGACCGGTGTCGCCGTCGCCGTGGAGGCCTCGCATCCCAGGCGGAGAGGCATGAATAACGGCATCTTCCAGTGCATGATTACGCTGTTCGGCAATGCCATCGGGCCGATCATCGCGACCCAGCTGCTGCTGGTTACGAGCTGGCGCGCCGTGTTCATGCTGGTAGGCATCCCGGGTCTGATCATGGCCGTGGCGATGTATGTGATCGTGCGCGAACCGGATCGCCCTGCCAGCCAGGTCCCTGCTGACGCCGGAAATAGCGCGGCGGCCAGGCCAGGCTTCGCCAGTCTGTTCAGCCATCGCAACGTGCCCATCGCCATGCTCACGCTGATGTGCGCGATGGGTGGGGTTTTCACCCTGAGCGCGATGTTGCCCAACTACCTGACCGATTATCTTGGCCTGTCGATTCAGGACATGGGCTTCGTCACCTCCGCTATCGGCTTCGGTGGCTTCGCCGGACAGTTCATCGTACCGGCCGTGTCGGACTTCATCGGCCGCAAGCTCACCATCCTCATTTCCTACGTGCTGGCGGCGGTGTTCACCTTTCTATTCACCCAGACGGGCGCCGATAGCCTCGGGGCGTTGTTCGGACTCTTGTTTGTAGCCACTTTCTTCAACTTTTCAGCGCTGGCGACTCTGGCGGGGCCGGTAGCGGCCGAAGCCGCCCCTGTCGGCATGATCGCTTCCGTGGCGGGACTGGTGATCGGAGCTGGGGAGATTTTCGGCGGTGGCGTTGCTCCGATCATTGCCGGACACATTGCCGGAACCAGCGGCATCCAGTACGTCTTCAACTTCGGCATCGCAGGACTGATCGTCGGCTTTGTGATTGCGCTGTTCCTGAAGGAAACCGCGCCGCGGAAAGTGGGGACGGTCTAAACCGGCGCCGCAGGCGAAAGAGGCTGTGTACGGCCGCCCGCAGGTCCGAGCATGACCCCTTCGCGCTCCCCCGGCGTGCCCCACAGTGCCCTGACCCGGAGGCGCCGGGCCGGCGGGAAGCATGTCCTCCCACATTCGAACAAGGGATTTTGGATCAGGCGTCTACAGGGGTGTTGGCAGATCGTTGCCCAGCACAAGTGTGGCGAGGCGTGCGCGACTTGCTGAGGGCCGCATCGCCCTCCCGGGCGTCTGGTCTGTCAGCGGCGAAGCGCACCGCAGGACACTGCCCTGCGGGTAGGGGACTAGTCGTCGAGTGTCCGATCCGCTTCGGCGGCGAGGGTCGTTTCCAACACCGCGATCGTGAAATAACGCGCGTCGGGGACCGGCGCTGAAGACAGCAACCAGTGCGGCTTTTTCAGGAGATACGCCACGCCGGGGTCTGCGTGCAGCACGATAAAGTGGTCTTCCCGCTCAATGCAGTCGTTCGCGTTTGCGACCACTCCCTCCCCCGGCTCAAGGAAAACCTGGATCTCCCACATGCACGAGGCATCGACTCCGCTCTCCGCGACATCCATCAGGACCTCCTCGAAGGATTGCCCACCGAGCTCAAATGCAGCGAATGAAAAACCTTCCGGAGTGGGGTTCAGATCAAGGTCCAGACGCCGGAGGGCAGCATGCGCGCGAGCACGGCCACGCGGTACTGAGCGTGGCGAGCGCGTGAGGTAAATCGTCCGGGACATCGCATCATCCTTCACCGGCGTATCGGCAGTAATTCTGAACAGGCTGCACCCGGGAACTCTTCCATGCGCGGCAAGAGTTCCCATGCACCCCCGGTCGGCAACCGGACGCATAGCTCGTCGCGAACGAGCTTGCTGGCGCAGATCCTATTCTCGCCAAACGCGCCGATCACACGGCGGGCCGGTCTCCTTTTTCTAGTGCTCTTCCCGAGACGGGCACCCTGGCCAGCGCGTGGCAACGAAATTACCTCCTCCCCAACCCACTTTCAGCAGCACTCGACGTATCCTTGCCGCTCCCCTTCGAACCACACGAGCTTCCGCATGAGCCGCACCGTCAGCGCCGACGCACTCCCACAAATCTTCAAAGAACGCCTCCGCCCCGGCATGCGGGTGTTTGTCTCCGGCGGTGCGAACGAGCCGCACGGCCTGCTTGACGCGCTGCGTGCCGTGCCGGAGGCCTGCGCCGGGGTCACTTTCATGCAGTCGATTGTGCCGGGGCTGAACCGGACGGACTTCTGCGCGCTGCATCCCGAGGCGCGCATCACGAGCTTCTTCATGACCCCCGAGACCCAGGATGCCTACCGCGAGGGTCGCGTGGATTTCGTGCCCATGCAGATCCGGGTGATCCCGGACTACCTGGCCGAGCATCCGGTCGACCTCGCGCTGTTCTCACTTGCCGATGCCGGCGACGGCATGCTCAGCGTCGGTCTCAATGCCGACTACACCGATGTGCTGTTCGACACTGCGCGCTGCCTGGTGACTGAGGCCAACCGGCAGATCCCGGCGCCGGTCGATGCCCGGCAGATCGCCCGCGAGCGCTTTGAGTGCGTTCTCGAGTGCGATCGCCCGCTGGCTGAGTACCCGCTGGTCACGCCGACCGCCGAAGCCGAAGCAATCGGCCGCCATGTCGCCGGACTGATCCGGGACGGCGACTGCATACAGACCGGGATCGGCGCGATTCCCTACGCCGTGCTGGCGGCGCTCACCGATAAGAATGACTTGGGGCTGCATTCCGGCCTGCTGGATGACGGCGGCTGGAAGCTGGCGGCGCGCGGCGTGGTTACCGGCCGCGCGAAGCCGATCGACACCGGCCTTATCGTCGCCGGTACCGTGCTCGGCTCGACCGAGCTGTATGCCTGGGCCGGCAGCGCCCCGGAGATCGCGATGCGTCCGTTCAGCTATACGCACGACCCTCAGGTCCTTGCCAGCCTGGATAACCTGGTCTCGGTAAATTCCGCCATGGAGGTCGACTTCTCCGGCCAGATCAATTCCGAAACCATCCGCGGTCGCCAGATGACCGGTACCGGCGGCTCGGTCGACTTCATTCGCGGCGCCGGCCGCGCACGCGGCGGCCGTTCGATCATCGCGCTGACCGCTACCGCAGGCGGCGGCAAACTGTCGCGCATCCTGCCCAGACTCGCCGAAGGCAGCGCCACCACCGCGCTGCGCACGGACATCGACTACGTCGTGACGGAATACGGGGTGGCCCACCTGCGCTACCTGCCGCTGCATGAACGGGCGCGCGCACTCATCGCCATCGCACACCCCGACTTCCGCAATGATCTCGAGGCGCAGGCCCGCGAGATGTTTCCCCGCTGATCAACACTGCCGCCAGAAGCCCTGTGCAAACCGCACCGCTGTCCTGCTCACGGTCGGATTGCTGGGCGCGCCAAACCGGCCACCGCCACCTGGCGTTTCCCTGACGTCGACCCCTGTCCATGAAAAAATCGTCCTTCCAAAATTCGCCAATGAACGCCAAGCACCATGAATAACCCGCTACTGCACCCCGTCGGCCTGCCGCGCTTCTCTGACATCCACGCCGAGCACGTCGAGCCCGCTATTGACCAGATCCTGACCGAGAATCGCGCGCGTATTGAGGCGCTGCTCGACGACCTCTCGAAGCCGACCTGGGAGACGCTGATCGAACCGCTCGATGAATGGGAAGACCGGCTTGAGCGCGCGTGGTCCCCGGTATCGCACATGAACGCCGTGGTGAATTCGGACGCGCTGCGCGCTGCTTACAACGCCTGCCTGCCGAAGCTCTCGGACTACGCCACAGAGATGGGCCAGAACGAGCGTCTCTTCCGCGCCTACGAAAAGCTCGCCGAGACCGCCGGTGACCTTAAGCCGGCACAGCGCAAGGTGCTCGATAACGCCCTGCGCGACTTCCGCCTGTCAGGAATTGATCTGCCAGCGGAGAAGAAGGCCCGCTACAAAGCCATCTCCCAGCAGCTCTCGCAGCTGACCAGCAAATTCTCCGAGAACCTGCTCGATGTGACCAACGCCTGGAGTCGACACGTCGAGGATCAGGCGCTGCTCAGCGGTCTGCCCGATTCGGCGCTTGAGCTTGCTGCGCAGACGGCCGCACAGCGCGGCCTGGAGGGCTGGCTGCTAACCCTGGACTATCCGTCCTACGGTCCGGTGATGACCTATGCCGACAACCGCGAGCTGCGCCTTGAGCTCTATCGCGCCTACAACACCCGCGCTTCCGATCAGGGGCCGCACGACAGGCAGTACGACAACACTGCACTGATGGACGAGATTCTGGCCCTGCGCCACGAGCTCGCCGCGCTGCTAGGCTTTGCCAACTACGCCGAGCGCTCGCTCGCGACCAAGATGGCAGACTCTACCGGTCAGGTCATGGATTTTCTTGAAGACCTGGCCCGACGATCTCACGCCCAGGGCGAGCGCGAGCTGGCCGAGGTGCGCGACTTCGCGGCCGCTCAGGGCCACGCTGATCTGCAGCCCTGGGACGTCGGCTATTACGCCGAGAAGCTGCGCCAGCAGCGTTATGCCATCAGCCAGGAGGAGGTGCGCCCCTACTTCCCGGAAACCCGGGTGGTGCCGGGCATGTTCGAGGTCATGAGCCGCCTGTTCGCGGTCAGCTTCCATGAAATTGACGGCGTCGAAACCTGGCACCCGGACGTGAAGTTCTACGAGATCCGCGACCCGGCGGGGCAGACGGTGGGGCAGTTTTATTTCGATCTCTACGCGCGCCAGAACAAGCGCGGCGGGGCATGGATGGATACCTGCCAGTCGCGCATGGTGACCCGCCGGCGGCAGCAGGTCCCGGTCGCCTACATGACCTGCAACTTCACCCCCCCGGTCGGCGGCAAGCCAGCGCTGCTGACCCACAACGAGGTCGAAACCCTGTTTCACGAGTTCGGCCACGGGCTGCACCACATGCTGACCCGTATCGACTACCCCGCAGTGGCCGGCATCAACGGCGTGGCCTGGGACGCGGTCGAGCTGCCGTCACAGTTCATGGAGAACTTTTGCTGGGAGCGCGAGGCGCTGGATCTGTTCTCCGGGCACTACGAGAGCGGAGAGGCGATTCCGGAAGAGATGTATGCGCGCATGCGCGCGGCGAAGAATTTCCAGTCCGCGATGATGATGATGCGCCAGCTCGAGTTTTCGCTGTTCGACTTCCGCATTCACCTCGAATATGAGCCTGGGCAGGGCGCACGGATCTACGAGATCCTCAACGCCGTACGCGCGCAGGTCGCCCTCATGCCGGCACCCGACTGGAACCGTTTCCCGAACGGCTTCTCGCACATCTTCGCCGGTGGCTACGCGGCGGGGTACTACAGCTATAAGTGGGCCGAAGTGCTGTCGGCCGATGCGTTCTCCCTCTTTGAAGAGCGCGGCGTATTCGACCCGGCCACCGGCCGGGCATTCCTCGACAACGTGCTCGCCATGGGCGGCTCCCGGGACGCGGCCGACCTCTTCCGCGCGTTCCGCGGGCGGGATCCGGAAATCGACGCGCTGTTGCGGCATTCGGGGATTGCGGCCTGACGAGAGACGCTGCGTCCAATTTCCCAGCAGTCTCGCCGTCAATGCGAAAGCCGGCTGGAATTGCGACCAGCAGATCGGCTTCTGTCAGTGTGGTCAACCGGGCCACACGTCAGTCCGGCTTCGATCATGGCGGGTTGAACAACCTGCAGCCGACCCGCGCATCAAGGGGACAGGAAAATTAATTCACAAAAAAACGAACCAGTCTGCCTTCGCGCAGAAACAGGGCGGGTATCAGATCGGACACAGGATCGCGCCATCTCTGGCCGTCGAGCCCCGAAATTTCACCACTGGAATTCTGCCCGAGCGACCGTCGTCGCCTGTGCCGTGTTGGTCTTCCATCCGGTCAGCGCCGAGGATGAAAAGCGCAACGAAGAGAGAGCGACGCGCAGTTCCGCTGCGCTCCTCGAAGAGGTCGTTGTTACGGCGCGCAAGCGCGAGGAAAACATTCAGGACACGCCGCTATCGATCTCCGCCTTCGACAGTACGCAGATTGAAGCCCTGAAGATCCGCAACCTGACGAATCTCGCCGTCAGCATGCCGAACGTCGCCCTGGACGATATCGGCACAACCCGCGCCACCGCTAGCTTTTCGATCCGTGGCCTGGGCGTTAACAGCTCCATTCCATCCATCGATCCGACCGTCGGCGTATTCGTCGACGGGGTCTACATGGGATTGAATAACGGCATCATTTTTGACGCGTTTGACCTCGAAAACATTGAAGTACTGCGCGGGCCTCAGGGCACGCTGTTCGGCCGCAACGTCACCGGCGGTGCCATCCTGCTCAATACCCGCAAACCGGGCGACGAATTTGAGGCGCGCGTCCGCACCGCTTTCGACGGTGGCGGAGACGGCGGGCTTAACAAATACGTCACCGGAACCGTCAGCGGCCCCCTCAGCCCCAACCTCAAAGCCAAAGTGTCGGCCTACTTCAACGATGACGATGGCTGGTTCGAAAATGATTTCGACGGCAAGGATTTCGGTGAATTGCGCCAGACGATGGTGCGTCCGGTAGTCGTCTGGCAACCGAACGATAACTTTGAATTTGTTGTTCGCTATGAGTACACCGAGACCGACGGACACGGCCCTGCAGGGCAGAGTCATACCAATGGTGTCGGACTCCCCGGGCAGCCGGTCAATAACGATCGCGACAGCTTCAATTTCAGTATCAACGAGGAAGGCTACCAGGACACCGAAGCCCATTTCGTCGCCGCCCAGTTCGACTTGCGTGTCGGTGACACGGGCACCATCACGAATATTTTTGGCTGGCGGGATTTCGAAAGCCGGGCAGCTGGCGATGTCGATTCGCAGCCGGTGTCGCTGTTTCATTTTGAGCTCGGTATCGACGCCAAACAGGTGAGCAACGAGCTCCGCTACAACGGCTTATTCGCCGAGCGACTCAATGTCACGGCAGGCCTGTATTACTTCCATAATGAGATTGGCTATTTCGAGCGGCGCAACCTCCTGGGCGCCCTGACGCCCGATGGTTCGCCTGCGCAGACGCAGGATGGCGGCGGCAACTATGAAGTCGAGACCTTCGCGCTGTTTACCTCCGTTGACTATGACCTGACCGAGACGTGGATCCTGAACGCTGGCGTGCGCTACACCTATGAGGACAAATCAGCGCAGATCGCGTCGCTCGTTCGCAACATCGACTCGCCCTGCAACGTGCTCGATAACACCTGCGCATTTGACTTCGTTGACGATGACAACTGGGCCAACGTCTCGCCGAAAGCCGGCATGACTTACATCCTGAGTGAACAGGCCCGGGTGTACGGTTTCTGGACCCGTGGCTTCCGCTCGGGCGGATACAACCTGCGAAACACCGCGCTCGACACCGTCAATTTCGGGCCGGGACCTTTCGACGAAGAGCAGGTAGACAGCTTCGAGATGGGGGTAAAAACCGCGTTCGCTCGTGGACGTCTGAATGGCGCTGTCTTCTACACTGAGGTTGAAGACATGCAGCGCGAAGTGAATCTGGCTGATCTCAATGCCGGGATCGTGCAGGTCATCAAGAATACGGCTGATGCGGACATTCTTGGCATTGAGCTCGACGGGGTGTTCAGCCTGACCGACAATCTGACCCTGTTCGGGTCACTCGGGTGGATCGATGCAGACTATGACAAGATATTTTTTGACCTGAACGACGACGGCACGATTGATTCCCTGGACAAGAAGCTGAAGTTGCCGCGCGCCGCCGAATGGACTTACAACGTGGGCTTCACCCACGATCTCGACGTCGCCCGCTGGGGTTATCTGACGACCCGCATGAACTACGCCTACCGCGATAACTCAGCGTTCACGGATAACAACCTCGGATTCATTCGGGCACAGGACATCCTGGATGCCGGGCTGGATTTCCATGCTTACAGCGAGCGCTGGGTGCTTTCGGTCTACGGCAGAAATCTGTTGAACGAGGTCAAGCACGGGGGCGATGGGCAGCTCCCCGCAGCTCTCGGTCCCGTGCCTCTCGGGGGTACGTTCTCTCCTCTGGCCAAGGGCCGTGTCGTGGGCGCCGAGCTCAGTCTGAACTTCTGAGGGCCCTGCCCGGCGACCGCCGTGTGGCTGTATCTGGGCCGGGGTTTTTCTTCGCCACCGTCGTGCCTGGTCCGGGCATAGAGCTCGAGCGTTGGACAGCCAGATTGAGCGCCTGGCCGCAAACTGCTGTTTGTACGTTCAAGTTGTACGAGTACCGGTAGTTCTCCATGGACACGATTTCCAATTCCGAACCGCGCGGCAAGCTCGTCAGCACCATGGATCAGGCCTGCGATGGCCAAGCGCCGGTCATCATTACCCGCAACAATGTTTGCTTGGTAGTCATGCTGTCGCTCAAGGACTGCCCGGCGCCGGAGGCAACCTCTTATCTGCACAAGCACCCCAAAAAGGGCCTCCGCCTGCTCGAGTCCATTGCCCATCTCGAAAGGGGGAAGGACATCCGCGAAAGCTTGCAGAGTGCAGCTGATATTTCCGCGGGCGCATGGGAAGACCTACCTCTACTGGCCACGGTCGGATAAAACGACTGGCCCGGACTAATTCCCCGATTTCTGGAGATCCAGCGAACGCCGTTCGAGGGCGCGGGGCAGCCTGGACAGCTCCAGCACGAATTCGCCGGCTACTGGTGCCGTCGCATTAACCACAAACATCGACTGACAGACCAGTGCGAAAACGTTGCGCTGCTAACTGCCCAGCCCCCCCTATCGCTACTGATGGCGACAGCCTGGACTGACTTCACCGAGTTGCGCCCCAAGCTCAGGAGGCACTGCTTCCCTGGGCACGGCCGACGGTCGGACGATCCTTCACGGCGCCGGCGGCCGTATGGATAGCTGCCCGGATCCGCTGATAGGTACCGCAGCGGCACAGGTTGCCCGCCATGTGGGCATCGATCTCGACGTCGGTGGGCGCGGGATTGGTGCTGAGCAGCGCCGTAGCTGCCATCACCTGGCCCGACTGACAGTAACCGCACTGCGGCACCTGGTGCGTGATCCAGGCCTGCTGTACGGCGAGACCCACTGCGTCTGACAGGCCCTCGATAGTGGTGATGCGCTGCTCCGGCGTCAGCACCTCGAGCGTTACCTGGCATGCGCGCGTGGCGCGGCCGTCGATATGCACTGTGCAGGCCCCGCATAAACCGCGGCCGCAGCCATATTTGGTACCGGGCAATCCGGCCACATCGCGCAGCGCCCAGAGCAGCGGCATATCTGCCGGGCCCTCGAGCTCGCGTATCTCACCGTTGATATTCAGACGAAAGGCGGTCATCGGTGTCTCCCTCATACCTGCCCCAGCGCGTCCAGACGCACCGGCAGCTCGCGGATCCGTCGTCCTGTCAGATCGAAGATGGCGTTAGCGAGTGCCGGCGCAAAGGGCGGCAGACCCGGCTCGCCGACCCCGCCCGCGGGCGCATCGTTATTCATGATATGAACCTCGACCGGCGGCATATCCGCCAGGCGCGGCATTGGATAAGAATCGAAATTGGCCTGCTCGACCAGACCGCCCCGCAGGGTGATCTCATGCGTCACCGCGGCTCCGAGCGCCATCAGGATCGAGCCTTCGACCTGCGCTCGAATGGTGTCGGGATTCACATACCAGCCGCAGTCGACTACCGCCCACACCCGGTCAACACCGAGCCGACCGTCTGCGCCGCGCGAGACCTTCACCACCTGACCGACCGTGGTTTTGAAACATTCGGTAATTGCGACCCCGTAACCGCGCGGTCGGCCCTGCCAGCCAGAAACGCGCTCCAGTGTGTCAATCAGTGCCTGCAGCCGTGGCGTCGGCAGATGTGCGCGCCGGAAGGCAAGCGGGTCAGCGTCCGCCGCATGCGCCAGCTCGTCGATGAATGACTCGTAGGCAAAACCGTTGGTCGAGGCATACACCGCGCGCCACCACATGATCGGCAGATCGCGTTCGAACGGCACGTCGGCCAGCCGCACGTGGTCAATCGCCTCGAGATAAGGCTCAGCCAGCCCCTCGCCGGTGCTCCGGTTCGCGCTGCCGCGCCGTGCGTCGCCAAAGCGCTGATGGTCTTTGTTCTGCGCCACCAGACGAACCTTCATCGCCGCAATCCGACCGTTCTCGACAACGCCCTCGCAGCGATAAGACGCACCAGGTCTGAAAGGACCCTGCGTGGTGTCGTCCTCACGCGTCCACACCACCTGCACCGGCAGCCCGGTGGCGCGAGCTATCTGCGCGGCCTCATGCGGATAGTCCATGAACGCCTTACGTCCGAAACCGCCGCCGAGAAAGGTCTCGTTGACGATGATGTTCTCGTGCGCGATCCCCATTTCTTCAGCGATGTAATCCTGCACCCACTCCGGCGCCTGGATCGGGCCCCAGATCTCGAGCCGGCCGTCGCTGAAACGGGCGGTGCAGTTCAGCGGCTCAAGACAGCTGTGCGCCTGGTAAGGCGTGCGATAGATAACGTCGAGCTTGCTGCCAGCAGCGTCGAGGACGCGCTCCGGCTCACCCTTTTCGGTAAGCGTGAAGCCCTCTTCGCTGGCGAGCAGTTCACGCTGCTGCTCGAAGATAGTGTCCGTGTCGAGATACTCGAAGCCGGTGTCGTCCCACTCGACGACCAACGCATCGCGGCCCTTCATTGCCGCCCAGGTGGACGTCGCAACGACCGCGACGCCCTCGCGGTACATCTGGTGTACGCCCATGCGCACGCGCACGATGTCCTCCACCCCCGGCACCGCTCGTGCGGCTGTGTCATCGACGCGCAACACGCTGCCATGCAGCCGCGGGCTGCGCGCAACAACGGCAAAGCGCAGTCCATCAAGGCGTTTATCCATGCCGAACATGGTTCGCCCGCGGACCTTATCCGGGATATCGAGGCGCGGCAGCGGCCGACCGATAAGCCGATAGTCAGCGCGCTTCTTCAGCGGCACGTCATCCGGCACCGGAAACAGAGAGGCGGCCTCGACAAGCTCGCCATAGTGCGCCTGACGCCCGCTTTCAGGATGCAGAACCACGCCGGCCTCGGCGACGCATTCCGCCACCGGCACCCGCCACCGATCTGCCGCAGCGCGCGTCAGCATTACGCGGGCCGTTGCGCCCAGAGCCAGGAGCTTTTCGTAAGTCGTGCGCACCGATGAGCTTCCACCGGTGACCTGGCTACCGTAAGTCGCCCGATCGCCGGGGGCAAACACGACCGCGACCTGAGCCAGATCGACCTCGAGCTCTTCGGCCAGGATCTGCGGCAGCGCCTGATAGACCCCTTGGCCCATTTCCGCTTTATGTGTGGTCAAGATGACCTTGCCGGCGGTATCGATGCGCACCCAGGCATTGAGTGCGACATCTTTAGGACCCTCCTGCGCGGCCAGCTCAACACGCGGCGAGGTCTCACTCCCCCCACGCGCGGCGACGCCAAGGCAGAGCGCGCCACCGGCCACCGTGTTTGTCAGAAAGCGTCTGCGTGTCAGCTGCATGTCCGGATTACCGGATTTTCTTCCGCTTTGCGACTTCGCCATCCTCCGCCGTCTCGGGGTCGAGCACCGCTACCGACTCGCTAACCAAAGCGACTGTGGTTTCGGATTGCGAATGGAGCGACAGGTTCTCGAGAGGGAGCCAATGCATAACGGTTCCAGCCGGATGTGCCAGGCATCCGACCCAGCGTCCGAATCAAACCTGATCCTGTGGCCAATGCCGCTTCCAGTCGGCAGCAAAATCTTCAACGGTGACCGCCCGTCGCAGCGACAGGTCGTCATTCAGAAGTTCGTAAATGACCTCGGAATCCGTGCTCATTCCAAAAAAGACGATGGCATCCTCATCCCCACTGCCCTCAATGTGCACCTCGTTCTCGCCCCCGCGCGAATAGCTCCCCGCGGCCTTGACCTTGATGACCTCGCCGCCATCGACCTGCTCGTGCACGCGTAGTTCACCTTCGAGCACCATGGTGGTCGTGCAGCACCGATGGCGGTGGTACATGCACTGGCTGTTAGGCGCGAATTTCACCAGCATGTCGGCCGTCCGTGCTGCCACATCGACGTTGAGAATGCGGTAGAACGTGCCGGGGGTGAAAAACTCGGCCCATTCGACATGAGACGTGTCATAGCGATATCCGGGCAGGTCAGCGCGCTGCGTTTCCCTGCGAGCTTCTTGTGTCATCGGTTGTCTCCTCTGTCGCTGGTGCCATTGGCGAATGCAGAGGAAGATACCCCAAGGCCGTAGCGAGTGACACGGCCACTGGGGGCACTGCCATGAGGGAGAATCAAGGGAGACCCGATGGTTACCAAGCTGGTGAAAGACTCTGCTGCTGCGCTGGATCGCGGCTCGGTTCCACAATGGATCACTGACCACACGCGTGAATATCAGGACAGTGGAGGTCAATCGGGGCACTACTGGGATTCGTCTGCGGTAGGCGGAAACGGCATCCAGACCTGCCTGCTGATGACCACGGTCGGTCGTAAAAGCGGCCGGCGCTACACACACCCCCTGCTCTACGGCATGGACGGCGAGGATTACGTCATCGTTGGTTCCAAAGGCGGGTCAGATTCTCACCCGAGCTGGTACTACAACCTGCTGGCACAGCCGCAAGTCGAGCTGCAGGTGGGTGCAGACACATTCGCAGCCGAAGCGCACCTGGCACAGGGCGCAGAGCGTGACCGTCTGTGGCAGCTGATCTGCGCGATCTTCCCGCCTTACAACGACTACCAGTCACGTACCTCGCGCGAGATCCCCTTATTCTCGCTGAGGCGTTCTGGGTGACCGTCAGGCATCAAGGCGCTGGCGGGAAAACTGGGTAGCGCAGCAACTCAGCCCGCTGGCACAAAGTTTTGCCGCCTGACTGCGACTACCGCGGAGGTCAGGAGGACAAGCGCAAAAGGGCTCGGGCTTCGGCGTGAGGACAAAAGCGTTCATGCGCCGCCAGTGCTTTCCTAAGAGCAGCACGCGCGCTCGGGTAATCCCTCAGTCTCCGGTAATGGCGGCGAGTGGCACGAGGTAGACCTCGCCGTTCGCCAGGGTAACCGTCCAGGTGTCCCCGTCCTGCACGGCGGTCACCTCACGATTGGTGGCATTCACGTAGTCGCTCAGGAAATTGATCGTGAAAATCTCCGCAGCTGGGCTGCGCACCACGACAGACGCCTGCTGGTTCTCCATGCGCAGGATCCCCGCGGGGCAGACGTCGTAATCGCGCGCGTCCGCCGTGCGACAGCGCAACAGGGTGGTCGCGTCATAGTCCGCAGTGGTGAACGGCGCGGTCGGGTTGTCCGGACCATCCTCAGGCGTCAGCGCCGAGGTATCCCAGTAAACGTAGACGCTGACCTCAGCCAGACGAAATATGAGCCCGCGTGTAGCGAGACCGCGGTTTCGATAAGCCGGGCGTCCGTCCTGATCGACATAGTTGCCCGGAGCTTCGCCTGTCGGAGAAAGGTCGTAGGTGATCCCGTCGCTACGGTAGATGGTGACCACGCCCTGGCGCTGGGCGAAGCGACAGGCCGTCATTGTCTCGACCCGGTCAGAGCCTCGTGGATAAATGTCGCAGCGCGCTTCGACGGTATCTGCCCTGGAGACCGCACAGCCAAGCATGAGAAGCACGGCCGGGATGACTCGCATTCGTTGCATGGTCAGACCTCCTTCCGCACCTGACATCGCCAGCACGCGGCAGAGCCGTTCATCGGCGAGCCGACGGGTAGCAGGCCGCAATCCTGACGGCTTCTACTCCCTGCACCCAAGTGGGTGCGAAGAGAATCATCAAAACGCCTACCAAAAAAAGAGGTGCCGGAGGCACCTCAAGATCGCAAGTTTGAGACAAAAATCGCGTGAAGCACACGCGACGAGAACATTACGCATGTCACAGACTGCCGGTTCACTCTCGCTCAGCGCCCCTTATCACCAGGACTCCCGTACCGACCTTCGGTTACCAATGCGGACTACGCGAGGCGAGCGCTTCAGAGCAGTTGTCACGCTTCGCTGCGCATCGAGTCCAGCATTCCCTCCAGCAAGTCCGCCGGCTGATTGAGCGAGACCCCGGCAAAGGACAGAGTCGTCAGCACCGAGATGGGGAGCCCTTCATCGAGGGCGAGCTGCCTTAGTCTCCGAGCCTGCTCGAATATCTGATCGGAACAGAGAATAACTACCCGCTCTATCGCCCCGCCAAGGTCGGCCGCCCGGTGCATTTCAAAAAACATGGCCACAAGGTCCGGCGACTGCGCGCTCAGTCTGGCTGTCCTGAGATCAGCCAACAGGATCACCCCCATGGCCTCCCCGACCGCCGCCATCGCAGCGGCGGGTGCGCCCAGCGCCTCGTCTTCGGCAATCTCACCAGACCATAGCGCACACAGTATTCTGTGATCTGCAAAGTAGCGATGCGTGATCCCCATCCATCCCCCTGTTAAGTAGCTGACGGTCAAAACTCTACGCGCTAAGAGCGCTCTGCGGTTCACGCCGTCAGTCAGTGAACCGCGCAAGCAGGTAAGACGTAACCATAACCGGAACTGCCATGGTTCCCGCCGGCGGGTACATCCTCCCCTCCCCACCTCAATGTCCCGCCGGCGTTCGTTCCCTCCTCGACGAACGATGACTCCTTCCTCCGAATTTCGCAGCAAAGCGGTACACACCGCGGGCACCTGGCTCACGCTTACGACTTTGCAGTCCGGCAGCCTGGCGGTGACTCCGCCTGCATTGTCGGCCACGCCGGAATCATGGTGTGATTGTTCGGCGTGGCAACAGCACCGCATCGCAACTGCGATCGAGGACCGCTCGTCATCATTCTCTGAGGGGGAGGAAGCAATGAATCCATATCGCTATGGCCGTGCACTGGCCTGGTCTGGCATGTTCATGCTGGTGATTACCATCGTGTTCTGGGGCATCCTGGGGCAGAACATCCCGCCCTATTCCCCGGCGCTGAGCGCAGAGGACTTCGCCGCCCAGATCATCGCGCACGCCGGACAGATCCGCGTCGGCATGATCGTGCAGATGCCGGTCTCGGTGCTCTATTTCACCTGGGGCCTGTCGCTGTGGATGGTGATGCGCACCATCGAAAAAGAGAATGGGTCGAACGCCGTGCTCTCGATACTGCAGCTCGCGGGCGCGTTGTTCACCACCATAGTCTTCGTGCTGCCGTGCTCGGTGTGGCTCGCGGTGGCCTACCGCCCCGAGGTCATGGATCCGAAAACCCTGCTGATGATGTACGACTTCGGCTGGATGTTTTTCGATATGGCCTACTCGCTGACGACCATGCAGCTGGTGGCATTCGGGATCTGTGTCCTGCAGGACCGGCGGGAGCAGCCGCTGGTCCCGCCGTGGGCTGCCTGGTTCACCATGTTTGTCGTGGTCAGCTTCGCCCTGCTTACGATGATGCCTCTGGTCTACGACGGACCGTTTTCACGCAGCGGGCTGCTGAACTATTTCGTCGAGTTCTCGTTGTTCTTCGTGATGTGGCTGGTCGTCGGAATCTACGTCATCAAGGCCATCGGCCGCCTGGAAATCGAGCATTACGCCACGCATGACAGCCAGTGACCCTGCCGCAGCCGGCGTGCGCCGCGAGCGCGCGCCGGCCATCTGGATTTTCCTGACCCTCGACATCAGCAGCTTCGGCCTGTTTTTTGTCGTTTTTATGGTCGAGAGAATGGGCAACGCGGCCCTGTTCGATCAGTCCGCTCAGCGCCTGAACGCGGAGCTCGGCTTTCTGAACGCGTGCATCCTGATCACCTCAAGCTGGCTGGTAGCCTGGGCCAACATGGTCGGCCGCCAGGGCGACTTCGCCGGCGCGCGGCGCCTGCTGGTCCGGGCGATAGCCGTTGCGGCCTGCTTCGGTGTGGTCAAAACCTGGGAGTACTGGGAGAAGTTCAGCGCCGGGCTCAGCGTCTCCACCAACGAGTTCTTTACGTTTTATTTCGCTCTTACCGGGATCCACTTCGTGCACTACGTGGTCGGCATGATCCTGCTCGGTGTGCTGGCCAGAGGACCAAGCCCCTACGGCCCCCCGGCCGAAATGGACACCAACTATCGCAAATGGCTGGACGGCGGCAGTCTCTACTGGCACATGGTGGACCTGCTGTGGATCTTCATCTTCTCTCTGCTGTATCTCATAGGTGCAAGATGATCGGATTCGACGCAAGTGGCCCGCGCAACGCCTGGCTGCTGCTCCTGCTGATCTCGGCGGTAAGCCTGGTTGCGGCAGAGCTGCTTGCCGCACGGGAGGTCGCGATTGGCGCGATCATGGCTATAGCCGCAGCCAAGACCGTCATCATCCTGGTGCGTTTTATGGAGATCGAGCGCGCGCCGGTCTTTATTCGACGCTACCTCTACGGCTGGGCCTGGGGCGTCGCGGGGCTGGTCGTGGTGCTGTGGGCCACAGCGTCGCCCTGAGCACCGCGCGCTTTGCCTGAGTCCGGATGAGCCGCAGGCCGCTGCCCCCAGGACAGCACGAGCGTCCGCACCTCGAGCGCTTCGGACTTGGCTGGTTTGCCGACCGACTCGGCTTCGATCACCAGACGCTGAACCTCGAAATCGACGGGGATGTCGCCAAGGTCGGCAGTCTCCATGACCTGCAGACACTGCCCCGCATTACCCAGCAATCAGACTTTCACTGCGTGACGACATGGTCAGTTCGCGACGTGAGCTGGTCCGGCGTGCGCTTCAGAGATTTCTATGATTTCTGCGTGGCCCGGCACGGCGTGGCGCAAGATGTGGTGTGCGTCGCTCTGCACGGGCTGGATGGCTATCGCAGCGCGCTGCCGATTACCGATCTGCTCGCTGACGACGTTCTGCTGGCCGACAGCCTCGAAGGCCAGCCCCTGCCGCTCGCCCACGGCGCCCCGCTGCGCCTGGTAGCGCCTGCGCATTACGGCTACAAAAGCGTCAAGCACCTCCAGCGCATCGAATTCCTGCGCGAGCCCGGGCGCTATCGCTTCGCCTTTCCCTATCCGCAGTTCATCGATCATCCACGCGCCAGAGTGGCGCTGGAAGAGCGCGCAAGATGGTGGCCCACCTGGCTGCTGCGACCCTTCTACCAGCTGCTCGCGCCGCTGGCGCGGCGGCGCTCCAGACAAACATTAAGCCGGCACATGGAACGCTGATCACTTGCCGCACAGATCTCCGAGTACACGGCCAAAGCAGCGGCAGACAGACTGTCCTGAAATACGGGAGTCAAGCTTCATTGCTCCCGTAGAGCAGTTTCCCGCAGCCCGTCGATTATGCCCGTAATGTCCTCTTTAAGACGCTTGCGCATACCTCGGGAGATAATCGTGTCAGGGTCATGCCGGGCGCTCCATTGCATCATGGTGACCAACACCGGCAGCAGGTCCACGCCACGCTCGGTAAGGGCATAGCGATACTGCCGTCCAGGCCCCCCGGAGACTTCCGTTTTAGTAAGCAGCTCGTTCGACAGGAGCAAATCGAGGCGGGCGCTCAAAGTTGCCGGCGGTATCTTTTCAGGGGACGCGGCTATGTCGCCAAAACTATGCTTTCCGAGCACGCCGATATCCCGGATCACCAACAGCGTCCAACGGTCGCCGACCAGATCCAGCACATGAGCGACGGGGCAGTCAGAGCGTTTCCCTGGCATGTTGTCGGTCCGAAGTGTTTTGTTCTCACGCTTCGCTGCGATCCAGCGCCGCGCGTCCTGCGGCGCCGCCCTCAAAGCGAGCACGATGCCGACTTTACTATTTTTTTTATCGCTTTCCTGCTAATCTCATGTTTACTTCATATATTGAAGTATTAAAACACCCACGGCAGCAATGCCCCGAAACAGGAAAGCCCACCATGATTGCTTACACCACTATCGGAACGAACGATCTGCCGCGCGCGGCAGCCTTCTACGATGCGTTGCTCGCAGAGCTCGGCGCGGTTCGCGCAATGGATATGGGGCGCCTGATTGCCTACGCCACTGGAGAAGGGCAACCGATGTTCGCGATCTGCACACCAGAAGACGAACAGGTTGCGACGGTCGGTAACGGGACCATGATTGCGCTGACGGCTGAGAATCCTGCAGCAGTGGAACGCCTGTACACCAAAGCGCTCGAACTGGGCGCCACAGATGCGGGTGCGCCAGGCGTTCGAGGCGGGATGTTCTACATCGGCTATTTCCGTGATCTGGACGGCAACAAACTGAATTTTTTCTGCCCCGCCGCCTGATAGCACCACGCCAGAAACAGAATTTGCACTGTGATTGTCAGCACCAACCTGAGGAACTGGGGCGCCGGCTCCGACGCCGCGACCATGCTTGAATGCGCGCAGTGCGCTGAGCGCGCCGGACTGGACACCCTATGGGTAAATGATCGTCTGAGTACGCCAGTAGGCATGGGCTGGGCGCCGGAGGACAGTGGACGCTATCTCGATTGCCTCATGGCCCTGACCTATATCGCCGCCCGGACCGACCGCATCCGGCTGGGCACCGGCGTGCTCAACGTGCCTTACCGGCTGCCTTTTCAGCTGGTCAAGCAGGTGGCGACCCTCCAGGATCTGTCAGCTGGTCGGTTCCGCTTTGGCATTGGCGTAGGCTGGTATGAAACCGAGTTCCAGGTTCTCGGAGTTCCTTACCGCGAGCGGGGCAGGCAGACCAACGCAGCGCTGAAACTATTCCACGAGGCATTCAGCAGCGATACAGCCATCATCAACGGCGCAGAGTTCCCCACCCTGCCGCGCCCGGCCCGGCCGCCTCTCTATGTCGGGGGGGCCACAGATGCAGCCCTCAAGCGTACCGTCGACTACGGCGACGGCTGGATCGCGGCGGGCAAGACGCCGCAGGAGATCGAGGGGCCGCGGAACAGGCTCAGACAGCTGGCACAGCAGGCAGGCAAACCAGCGCCTGTGATCATTGCCATGAAGACTCTGCCACTTGAGGACCCGGCGGCTGCGATAGACATGGCGCAAGCATACGCGGCAGTTGGCTGCGACGAAGTCGTGCATGCCGGCGGATACGCCGATACCAACGCCTATCGAGTGCGACTCGAGATCCTGGTAGAGCAGATCATCCCGGCGCTGTCCTGAGACTCCGCAGCGCTCGCACCTGACTGGCCCTGGGATCCATGGCTAGGAACCGAAGCATGTTCGCAGCTGGCAGGCTGGCAGAGCGTCTCCCGGCCTCGGTAATCAGCGCCAGGTGGCCAATTATTCTGGCTAGTCTTCTAGTGGTGGCACTCGCCGGCAGCGGCGTCCGGCATTTGACCTTCACCAATAGCTACCGAATTTATTTCGGCGCTGATGACCCCCACCTGAAAGCATTCGAGCGCCTTGAGCAAACCTATACCAAGGACGACACGGTCATGCTGGTCATCGCGCCCGCTAAAGGCAATGTCTTCACGCGAGAAAATCTCGCCTTGGTTGAAGCGCTGACAGAGCGAGCCTGGCAGGTGCCGTTTGCCAACCGAGTCGACTCCATCACTAACTTCCAACACACCGAAGCCCGTGGCGACGATCTCGTCGTAGCTGACCTGGTGAGAGATGCGATCGCTTTCACAGACAACGATCTCAAACGCGTCAGAGACGTCGCGCTAAGTGAACCGCAGCTGCGGAAATTTCTGATCGCTGAAGATGGAGCGGTCACCGCCGTCAACATCAATATCCTGATACCCGGCGTCGATGAAGTCGCCGAACAACCACTGATGATCGCTCACGTCCGCAGCCTTGCTGCCGAGTTTGAAGCTACCCATCCGGGTCTCGAGATCTACATCTCCGGCATGGGCGCATTTCATGTGGCGACCACAGAGTCGGCGGTGTACGACATGAGCGTCCTCGCGCCACTCAGCTTCGGCGTCATGTTTCTTCTGGTTGCGTGTCTTGCAGGAGGCATCGTTGGCACGTTCGCCACGTTGAGTGTGTTTTCGCTGTCAGTGGTTGGCGCAATGGGAATCTCCGGCTATCTCGGCTATCCAATCACGCCTACCGGTGCCAGCACTCCGAACGTGATCCTCACCGTCGCGGTCGCCAATTCAGTTCATATCCTGATCTCTTATTTCCAAGAATTGCGCCAGGGACGCGCCAGGAACAAGGCAATCGAAGAAAGCCTGCGCGTCAATGCCGGTCCCGTAGCACTGGCCAGCATCACGACTTCAATCGGGTTCCTCGCCATGAATTTCTCGGAAACGCCACCGTTCCAAATGATGGGTACCACGGTCGCTATTGGCGTGCTGTTCTCGTTGGTGCTTTCGCTGTCGTTCCTGCCGGCGCTGCTCGCGGTTCTTCCAGCTGGAAAACGACCTGCTCGTTCAGCAGAAGACACGTGGATCCGCGGCCTCGGTGAATTCGTCGTACGACGGCGTCGCAGCCTTCTGTGGGGTATGACGATATTGGTCGTCACTCTGGTCGCAAACGTCCAAAGAAATGAATTCAACGACCTCTTTTTTGAGTTTTTCGACGAAACCGTGGAGTTCCGCTACTCCTCGGATTTCATGCTCGACCACCTTACCGGCCTCTACACCATCCATTACTCGCTGGAAGCGGCTGATTCTGGAGGCATCAGCGAACCGGAGTATCTCAGAGCGGTTGATGGGTTTGCCGCGTGGTGGCGCTCGCAGCCGGAGACCGAGCACGTCAGCGCCATCACCGACACCATGAAACGCCTCAACCAGGACATGCACAGCGGCGCTCCGGACATGTATCGCTTACCGGATACGCGGGAGCTGGCTGCGCAGTACCTGCTGCTCTATGAGATGTCTCTACCCTACGGCCTTGATCTGAACAATCAAATTAACGTGGACAAATCGAGCTCCCGAGTTGTCGCGACCCTGCGCCCGATGTCAGTCACCGAGACCCTGGACATAAGTCGTCGTGCCGGTCGCTGGCTGGACGAGAATGCGCCCGCGATCGGCCATGACGACGGCTCAGGGATGGTCATGATGTTTACCCACCTCATGCGGCGCAACACAATCTCCATGTTGTTCGGCACGACGCTCGCCCTGGGACTGATCTCGATAGTCATTGTGGTGGCGCTAAGGTCGGTGAGGATCGGGGCACTCAGCTTGGTGACCAATCTTGCGCCAATCGGAATGGGGTTCGGAATCTGGGGTCTCATCAATGGCGAGGTTGGCATCGCGCTGTCGATCGTGGCATCCATGACTTTTGGCATCGTGGTCGACGATACCGTGCACTTTCTTAGCAAATATCTCCGCGCACGCCGGGAGCAAGAGATGTCCGCACAGGATGCTGTGCGTTATGCCTTTGCAAAGGTTGGACGCGCGCTCATTGTGACCTCGATCGTGCTGGTCTCCGGTTTTCTCGTCCTTGCCTGCTCCCACTTCGGCCTGAATTCAGAAATGGGGCTCTCGGTTGCTATCGTGATCTTGTGTGCGCTCGTCACGGTCCTGCTTTTTCTGCCCCCCCTACTGATGAAACTCGAACACGCCGACTGTTCTCCTTGTGTGCCGGCCCCGCCGCAACAGGCGCTCCCCTGATCGCGACACATCTTTTACGACCATCAAGGAACCGCTCCATGACCCACCAAATCACGCTCTATGGCTTCGGCCCCACGCGCTCGGCGCGCTGCCGCTGGACCTTGCTCGAGCTCGGGCTTCCGTTCGAAAACGTCGACGACCGCACGCTGGTCGGCAGCGAACGCCTGCGCGCGCTGCATCCACAGGCGAAGCTGCCCGCGATCGAAATCGACGGCCAGCCGCTGTTCGAGTCGGCCGCCATCTGTACCCACCTGTGCGACCTGGCACCGGCGCGGGGTTTGATCGGTCAGGCCGGAACGTGGGAACGCGCGCTGCATGAGCAGTGGGTCTGTTTTGTCCTCTCGGAAATGGAGGCCTACTTATGGAGCAACGCCAAGCACCAGACCTTTTATCCCGAAGAGCAGCGCGTGCAGGCGGTGGTGGCGCCGAACTTTGCCGAGTTCCGCGCCGGCGCAAAAGTGCTTGAGGACGTACTGAGCGACACAGACTATCTGGTCGGCGGACGCTTTTCCGTGACCGACATCGTCGTGGGCTGGGCGGTCAACTGGGGCCGCCGTATGGGTCAGCTCGACGACATGCCGGCGCTGCTGGCGTATCTGAGGCGACTGTTCGCACGAGAATCCTGCACTCTGAATCAGGACTGAGGTATCGCCGCCCCAAACTCGCCACTCCGACGGATAAAGTCAGAAGCCGGGCCCATCAACCCGGAGGTATTGAATGATGAGGGAGACCGAAGATGCAGAATGACAGCGAGGGCGTGTTCGAGATCATGCGCACGATGCGACCGATGCGGCGGCTGAAACCGGACCCGGTTCCCGACGCGCTGCTCGAGCGCGTGCTGGATGCCGGCACCTGGGCGCCGAACAGTCTGAACTCGCAGCCTTACCGATTCCTTGTCATTCGCGACCCCGACAGCAAACGGTTCTTCGCTGAGCGTTACGACCGCGCGATCAAAGAAGGTTTTGCCGGCCTGGAGCTCGACCCCGCAGACGCCTCACCTCGCGCTCGGAACATCCGCACCGCTATGAGCTTCGGCGGTCGGATGGCCGACGTTCCGGTGCTGCTCGTGATCTGCGGGAAACGGGACTGGCCGTTCGCCGTCCCCCCCGAGGCACGGCAGGGCGTCGCGCCGCCTTCCTACGGCTCGGTCTACCCCTGCGTGCAGAACATTCTGCTGGCCTGTCGCGCGGTGGGGCTCGGCGCCAGCCTGACCACCATGCACCAGGTTTTCGAGGACGAGCTGCTCACCCACTGGGCCATACCCGATGACCACGGCATCGTTGCGGTCCTGCCCGTAGGCTTTCCGCAGGGGCGTTTTGGACCCGTGGGCCGCCGGCCGTCACGGGAGCTTACGTTCCATGAGCGCTGGGGCCACAGCGCCTCACCGACCACCTGCGAGGCCTGATCGATGGGCATGCTGGTGGAAGGTGTCTGGCGTGACGCCGATCTCGAAGCATTCAAGCGCGACGGCAAACAGGTGCGTTTCGACAGTGGCTTTCATGACCGGGTGAGTAACGAACCCGGAGCGACTTTTCCCGCTGAGAGCGGTCGCTACGCGCTGTACTGCAACCGAACCTGCCCGTGGTCTCACCGGGCGGTCGCGACACGCACCCTCAAGGGGCTGGAGGCCGCTGTCGATCTGGTGCTGCTGGAGCCCGCCATGAGCGCGCAATCGTGGTGGTTCGGCGAGGCGGAACGCTTCCGGGATCCCGCGCTGAACGCCACCTACCTGCATGAGCTCTACAGCGCATCAGATCCGACCTTCACCGGACGGGTCAGCATCCCGGTGCTGTGGGATAAACAGAAAGAGCAGATCGTGAACAACGACTCCGGGACGATCGCCCGCATGCTCAACGACAGCTTCAATGCCTGCGCGCAGTACCCCGAGGTCGATCTGTATCCGGCACACCTGCGTGCGCAGATAGATCCGCTCAACGCGTTCATCGGCGACCGCCTGACCGACGGCGTGTATCGCTGTCTGCTCGCCGCCAGCCAGGCAGACTACGAACGCGGCTTTGACCGGCTTTTTGCGGCGCTGGACGAGCTCGACCAGCGGCTCCTTCACTCGCGCTATCTGCTCGGCGAGACACCGACCGAGCCGGACTGGCGCCTGTTTGGAGTACTCGTGCGCTTCGACTGTGTTTATTACTCACTCTACAAATGCAACCTGAAGCGCATCGTCGACTACCGCTGCCTGTGGGACTACACCCGCGACCTCTATCAGCTTCCCGGTATCGCGGAGACCGTCGACATCGATGCCATCAAAGCGGGCTACTACGGCTCGGTGAAACGATCTGGTTTCATCCCTAAAGGCCCGGAGCTCGACTTCTCTGCGCCGCACGGTCGCGGATAAGGTCCCACGCAGGAGAACGCCGATGCTCGAGCTCTACACCGCCGCCACCCCCAACGGCTGGAAGATCACCATTGCGCTGGAGGAGCTGGGTCTCGCCTACCGCGTCAGGGCAGTGGACCTGACCGCTGGGGAACAGCACGCTGAGTCTTTCCGGGCGCTGAATCCAAACGGGCGGATCCCCGTGCTGGTCGACCACGAAACCGGCATGACGATCTTCGAATCCGGCGCAATCCTGATCTATCTGGCAGAGAAGACAGGACGTCTGATGCCTGCAACAGCACACCATCGCTTCGATGTGCTGCAGTGGCTGATGTTCCAGATGGGCGGGATTGGGCCGATGCAGGGGCAGGCGGTGGTGTTCGAGCGCTACTTCAGCGAAGACGTGCCGCAGGCGAGAGACCGTTACAAGAACGAAACCCGTCGGCTGTATGAAGTGCTCAACAGCCGCCTGGTCGAGCGCGACTATCTGGCCGGTGAGTACAGCATCGCCGACATAGCCAACTGGTGCTGGGTCAAAACCTGGCGCTGGGCCAGAGTACCAATCGACGGCCTCGACCATCTCAGCGCCTGGATTGACCGTATTGCTGCACGCCCCGCGGTGGCGCGCGGCATTCTGATCCCACCTCCAGCGGGCAACGCCGAGCGTCAGAAAAAAATGGGCTCGAGCATCACGACCCGCTGACGGCGCTCACTTTCACCACTCGGGCCAGCGGCCGCTCGTCGATCGGCCAGTGCAGCGCCGCTGCAACCAGGCTGAGCCCTACTGCAAGCCACCACATCGCGGCATAACTGCCGCTCAGGTCATAAAGTCGACCACCCAGCCAGACGGCGATGAAGGCCCCGAGCTGGTGACTCATGAACACGCACCCGAACAGGGTAGCCATGAAACGGACACCGAAAACCTGCGCGACAATGCCGGTCGTGAGCGGTACCGTCGACAGCCATAACAGCCCCATCAGCGCGGCAAACCCGAGGATCGTCGTTGCACTGACGGGCAAGAGCAGCATCGCGCTGATCACCACCGCGCGCAGCAGGTAGATCCAGCACAGACTGATGCGCTTGCTCCAGCGCTGTCCCGCATAGCCGGAAAACAGGGAACCCACGATATTGAACAAACCGAGCAGCGCCAGGGCCCAGGCGCCGACTGTCGGCGACAGACCGAGATCACTGATATAGGCCGGAAAGTGGACGACGATGAAAGCGACATGGAAGCCGCAAACAAAGAAGCCCTAGGTCAGCAGAACATAACAGCGGTGCTGTAGCGCCTGCTGCAGCGCGGCGCGCGGGGTTTGTGCGGCCGTGGTCACTGAGTCTCCCTGCGCGCCGCCACCATGCGGCAGCATCAGCGCGAACGGCACGATGCACAGCACGCTGAGCGCGATCCCATGAAGCGCACCGTTCCAGCCGAAGCTGCCGATCGCCGCCTGCGTGAGCGGTGAAAAGATGACCTGACCCAGAGAGCCGGCAGCCGTTCCGACGCCCAGCGCGAAGGACCGCCGCTGCTCACCGACCACTCGCGCCATGGCCGCCAGGGCAATGGAAAAAGACGTGCAGGCAACGCCACAGCCAACCAGCACACCGCCGGTCAGAGACAAGGCCAGCGAGCTCTCCGCGGCCGCCATCCCAAGGATCCCGACGGCGTACACAGCCGCTCCGACCAGCATCACGCCACGGGGACCGAAACGGTCGGCAAGCACGCCCGTCACCAGCGTACCCAGGCCCCAGAAGAGGTTCTGCCACGCGAGCGCCAGCGCAAAGGTTTCGCGGGACCAGCCGCGCGCGGTGGTCATGGGCTCAAGAAAAAGTCCAAATCCCGCACGCGCGCCGAAGCCTATAAGCGCAATCATGCACCCCGCGACCAGCACTACGCGCACCGATTGCTGTGGCGAGAGCCCCCGCATCGACACCCCCGCTCAGCCCTTACCTGACGCCATGACGGTGGCCCCGTAGCCAGCTGTCAGGGTGACCTTCATGTGCAGAACAACGACCGGCTAATCGCGCGCTTTAGCGCGAGCCAGTGCAGGACGCGCATAGCAGCGTGCCGCCCATTCGCTGACCCGGGCAAACTCGGCGTATTCAAAACCCACCATCGGCATCAGCAGCATCGCAGCCGCAACATTGAGATCGGCGATAGAGAACGCCTCGCCCAGCAGCCACTGCCGGCCCTCGAGCGCCTGCTCAAGAACCTGCAGCGGCCGGGCGAGCTTTTTACCCGCCGCCTCCCAGATGGCCGGATCGCGGTTCTCTTCTTTCGTAAACATTTTCTGGATCACGAGCTGCAGCTGTGCTTCTTCCATCTCCGCAATCACCCACACGCTCCACTGCACGGCCCGTGCTTCATCGCGGGGATCGCGCGGGTACAGGGCACCGCCGTACTGCTTCGCGAGATAGAGATTGATCGCCATGGACTCGAAGAGCACGAGATCGCCGTCCTCGAGCGCCGGGATCCGGCCGTTGGGATTGACAGCCAGGTAGTCGGGCGATTTTGAATCTTTGCGAAAAGTGACGGGGACATGTTCATAGTCGATGCCGCACTCTTCTATGGCCCATAGCGACCTGATAGCGCGTGAGGCGGATATTCCGTAAAGCCTGGGAGTCGTCACAGCGAATCATCTCCTTCTGTTCTGGGTGTCGGAATTTTCCAGCCACCCGGCCTCCGGCCGGCAGCACTGTGCACTGAAGCCTTGCGCTGGTCGCATCCGGGAGCGGGTGTCAGGAGCAGGCTGCCCATCCTACTGAGTTGCATCGACCGATGTCGGTTGCTCCCGGCGCCAGTTGCACCATCTTTGTAGAATCTGCGTTCACATCGGTAGCAAGGATGCGCTGGTCAGGGTGCATCGCTGCTGCGTATCAGATAGTTAGGCAGCAGCCTCACCCCGGTTCGGCGCGGCTGATCAGACCGCATTTCAACGCCATGTCCGCCTGCAGGCACGGCTCCCGCCCCGATGTGAGTGCTTGAGCTCACCTACAGATGAAGATGTAAAGGCAGTTTCAATGAGTGGTTTCGAAGCATTGTGGGCACGACAGGTGCTGCAGCATCCCTGGCTTGCGGTCCTTATCCCGCTGGGCCTGGCTGCATGGTTAACGGCAGGCATGGGTCAGCTTGCCTTCGATACGAGCTACCGCGCGTATTTCAGCGAGGACAACCCGGAATTGCTCGCCTTCGAGCGGATCGAAAACACTTACGTCAAGGACGACAACGTCATGCTGGTGCTGGCCCCGGCAGATGGCAATGTTTTTACCCGCGATACGCTGAGCGCGATTGAAAAGCTGACCGAGGACGCCTGGCAGACGCCGTTCTCGAACCGCGTCGATTCGATCACCAACTTTCAGTTCACCGAGGCGGAAGCAGACGATCTGACCGTGCGGGACATGGTGTCGGACGCTCTGTCGCTTGATGCTGACGCACTGCAGTCCGTGCGCAACAACGTGATGGCGGAGCCCTCCCTGGTCGGGCGGCTGATCTCGGCACGTGGCGATGTGACTGCAGTGAACATCACCGTGCAGCTCGCGCCCGACGTGCGCGCCGACGCCACGCAGAAAATCATGGCCTTTGTGCGCAACGCCGCGCAGGAGCTCGAAACAGCGCATCCCGGGCTCAAGGTGTATATCACCGGCATGGTGCCGTTCGACCAGGTTTTCCTGGAGAGCTCGGTCTACGACACGACAGTGCTTTTTCCAATCGCGCTGGGGCTGATGACCGTCTGCCTGGCGCTGCTGGTGGGTGGTTTTTTCGGCACGCTCACGACCTTGTTGATCATGTTCATGTCAATAGCCGCGGCAATGGGCGCAGGTGGGCATCTTGGCTTTCCGCTGACCGGTACGTCGTCCGGGATCCCGATCATTGTGCTGACCGTGGCCGTCGCCAACGCAGTACACGTGCTGGTCACCTTTTCACACGGGCTGCATGACGGTCAGGACAAAAGGGCGGCAATGGGCGAGAGCCTGCGTGTCAATCTGCAGCCCGTGACGCTGGCCAGCGCAACCACCGCCATCGGCTTTCTGACGATGAACTTCTCCGAGGTGCCACCATTTGCTCATCTCGGTACGCAGGTCGCTGTCGGCGTGGTCGTTTCCTATCTGCTCACCGTGACCTTTCTGCCGGTATTGATGGTCTTGATGCCGGCCGGGGCAGGCAAGAAAAAGCGCGACGAAGACCGCCTGATGGCAGGGCTTGCGGAAACTGTTCTCACGCACAGAAAGCGCCTGCTGCCGGCGCTGCTTCTGCTGGTGGTCGCGGCCATGGCCAATCTGCCGCGTAACGAAATCAACGACACCTTTCTCTACTACTTCGACGAATCCCTGTCGTTCCGACAGAGCACGGATTTCATGCTGGAGCGGCTGACCGGGATCGATTTCATTAATTATTCGGGCGGCGCCGGCAGCTCCGGGGGCATTGCCGCTCCGGCGTTCCTTGCGGACGTAGACAAATTCTCAGACTGGCTGCGCCTGCAGCCCGAGGTGCGGCACGTCGACAGCGTGGCGCACGTTATGAAACGTCTGAACCGCAACATGCACGGCGACGATCCGGCTTTCTACAAGCTACCGCAGGACCGTGACCTGGCTGCGCAGTACCTGTTGCTCTACGAGATGTCCCTGCCCTACGGCCTCGACCTCAATAACCAGATCGACGTCGATAAATCGCAGACCAAAATCACCGCAACGCTGGAAACCCTGTCCAGCCAGGAGATGATTGACTTCAACCAGCGAACCCTCACCTGGGCACGCGCCAATCTGCCCGCGTTCCAGGAGATTGAGAGTGCCGGGGTCAGCCTCATGTTCGCTTACATCGGACAGCGCAATAACTATTCGATGCTTTTCGGCACCGTGCTCGCGCTGGTTCTGATCTCGGGGGTCATGATGCTCGCGCTGCGCTCCCTCAAGATCGGGCTGGTCAGCCTGTTGCCCAACCTGGCCCCCGCCGGCGTGGCTTTCGGGATCTGGGGGATGACGGTAGGCAAGGTCGGCATGTCGCTGTCCGTAGTCGCCGGAATGACCTTCGGCATCGTAGTCGATGACTCCGTGCACTTTCTTTCCAAGTATCTGAGAGCCCGACGCGAGAACGGGCTGAACGCCGAGCAGGCCGTGCGCTACGCCTTTCGCACGGTGGGCAGAGCGCTTCTGGTGACGTCCGTAGTGCTGGTTCTGGGCTTCTCAGTGGTGGCGACCTCGAACTTCACCCTGAACAGCGACATGGGTCTCATGACGACGCTGATCATTTCTATCGCGCTGGCCACAGCCTTCCTGATGCTGCCCCCGCTGCTGGTGCGCGTTGACCACGACGACGCGGCGAAGGCCAGCGCCCGGGAGCGCTTGCCTGATTGACTGTCTCATTGCCGTCGGCTGTTTGCCTAAACCAGAAAAAAGCCGTGGCGAGGGGGGAAATCCTGGCCACGGCAATACTTCTTAGGAGAGTTAATGACGATTGCCGAGGCTTGGGGGAAACCTCGGGAACCGTTTTGAGCATTGCAAAGCTGATGCCACCTGCAATGCACGTGCTGAAACAAGCGTTTACGTTCGCCCAAGTCGGGGGCTGCCGGCTGCTTGCCCACTGCTGGGGCGTTTGCGCCTCATTTGAGTGCGCCAGCGGGCAACCGCAGCGTCATCGCCAGCCAATCGCGTACCCCGAACGGCTAGCAGCTCGCCCTATCGTGGCCACACGCGCGGGAACTGCGCGCAGGCGATCCGATCGCCTTCCTGCAGGTCGTGGTGATGATGCGGCTGGGGTGGCGCTGATTTCTGCAGGTGAAAGCGCACATCGTCGCCGGCGTAGCGCAAAGAGACTGCGCGCCGCCTGCGGTCAGGGGTGTAGTTCGGCCCTGACCCGTGGATCAGACGCGAGTGGTGAACAATCACATCTCCCGGCTCCGACGGATGAGTGACGATGTCGTAGTCCTTTCGGTTGCCCTCGATATCCGGCAGCTGCACCTGCGTCGCGTCGTCCTCACCGCTGCCGAGCGCGCTCAATGCACCCTGGCCGATGAACTGATTGGGTTTGAAAAACGTTCCCCAGAGATGTGAGCCGCGCACGTACTGCATTGCGCCGGAATCCTCACTGACCGCATCGGGGGACACCCAGATCCCACAGACCTGCTCGCCGGTGAGATGGTAGTAGGGCTCATCGGTGTGAAAGGCCGTGTACTCGCGCGTGCCAGGCTCTTTCACCAGCGTCTGGTCGTCGTAAAAACAGACCTCCTTCGCACCGAACAGACGCGCGGCGACGTAGCCGAGCGGTGACTCAAGCGCGAACTCACGCATCTCCGGCACTACCGTCCAGGTACCGATCGCGGTGCGGTACTGGCCCGGCTGCTCGATCGCCTCAGCGCGCGGGTCGGTCAGAACTGCGCCGTCGACTGCGCGCAGGGCATCGGCCAACTCGGTCGCGTTGTAATACGCAAGACCGCTGTCCTCGGTGTCGTAGATCGCTTTATCGATCGCGGGCCCGAGCTTCTCAATCCATGCGTCGGTGAGCAGTCCGCGCAGACGCACGACACCGTCTTCGCGATACTGGCGGATCTCTTCTTCGCTGATGTCACGTCGCAGTCCGGGGATCATCGCTGTGTCCTCCGTAGCAGGTTTTTTTCTGTCCTTGCAGCATCACCACCGGCCGATCCCGGTCGCACTGCATCGCCGCAGCATACCGCTCAGAGCCTGAAAACGGTCCCAACCACGCGCCTGCTGTTCGCTGGTTCTTACTCCCCGATCGTCACGTGCCACGGACCAACGAGATCTGCATAGACCTCCCGGAGCGCCCGTCACCCGTGCACAAATCTCCCAGTATCGAATCACTTTCTCTCACAGGAACCGGGTTTGGAGAGCCTGTAACAACCAAAAGACGAGGTTCTCCACTCTTTTTATAGTTTTTTTATCTAGTGCTCGCTGGGTCGCTTGCCAATATTTGAATCGGGTCCTACTCAAAATGGGGGAGAGCACGATGCAAACGCATGAAGCAGAAACCCAGGCAGTAGCAAAAATCGAAAAACGCAGGGAGCACTCTTTTCTCGATTACCGAGCGATGTTGACACTGAATGCGCTCGGGCTGCTCTCTGCCGCTGTTTTTATTTTTATTAATTCTCAGCGGGAAATTCACACCTATAGCGGCATGAATAAATATGCCTTTCTGTTCCTGCTGTTCGTGACATCGACCAGCACCTGGTACTTTTTCAAAGCGCAGAACAGAAAAAAATATCTCGAATCCCTCGGCGAAAATCACGATGCGCTGACCAAAGTCTGGAATCGTGAATATTTCAATAACAAGCTATTTGAAGAAGTCTCGCGGGCGGGGCGCTATCAGTATCCTTTGACCTTGTGTTTCCTGAATTTGGACAATCTCCGCGTTCACAACGACAAGTTCGGAAACGACTCGGGAGATCGTCTACTGAAGGGTCTGGCTCAGTATATTCAGGAAACTGTCAGGGGCATGGACGTATTCGCAAGGTATGAAGGGGACACTTTCGTGATCCTCTTCCCTCACACTGACCTTGAGAGCTCCCTGACAGTGGTTGAGCGATTACAGGCGGGCGTAGCCAGAGAAATCGAATGTACCTTCGGCGCCGGGCTGACAGCGTACGGCGCCGGGGAAAGCGTGGCCAAATTTGAGCTGCGGGCCAGAGAAGCGTTGCAGAAGGCCAAGAGCGATGGTCCGAATCGTATGCGCTACCTGAACGGCAGCTCTAAAGTACTCAGAACGGTGCCCGATTAGTCAGACAGGCAGCGGGTCTTCGGGGCGCTCACCGCCCGTCAATCCGCACTCCGTCTGCACAAGACGTCCATCGGCCATGAGATCGGCGTCTCGCTGCGGTTGCGCGTGCAGGCCTCACGGCCGTATGTTTTGATTCCTGATAAGGTGCATCGAGCCCGCATCTGGCTTTCAGGGAAGCGCAATTTCGGCGGATGCGGAACCGGTTGGTAGAAGCTCGATTGATCTCAGCAAGCGCCAACCCAAAGTTGCGGGACGTTCAAGCTGGTCGTTCAACCACCCGGAGCTCAGCACCATGATTGCACTGCTCGAAAACATCTTTGCCACCATTGACCGCAAGGACGCCGCCGGGTTTGCCGCGTTCCTCCATCCGAACTGCAGATTCCGTTTCGGCAATGAAGCTGAAGTTATCGGCGTCGACGCCGCCGAGGCTTACGTCGCCGCGTTCTTCGACTCGATCGACGCCTTATCACATGACCTGGTCATGAGCGAACTCGCTGGCAACAATCTCTGGTGCCACGGTTTCGTGACTTACACCCGGAAAGACGGTTCAACGATGCGCGTGGCGGTAGCGAATTACATGCACGTCCACGGCAACGGAAAGCTCGACGAATACCTCATCTTCATCGATACCTCGAAGCTGTATGCGTAGTTGAGGAACTGCCAGACCGCAGTCTTGAGCGGCAAGGCACTCGCGACATCTGAAGCGTCGTTTTCTTCAACAACGCCAGTTCGTGAGGAAAACGCTTGACTCTATCCATCCTGGCGAGCTTCTTGGCGAAGAGTTCATGAACCCTACGAGGATCAGCATCGACCGGCTTGCGCGCTATCTGGAAGAACCGCCCGGCCGGATCAGCGGGATCTTCAGCGGCAAACCAGGGACCAAGGCAAACACCGCGCCGCGACTCGCGCGCCTCTTCCGCGCTGCGCCCGATGTGTGGCTGGGGTTACAGACGGAACACGACATGCGTGTCGCGAAACGAACGGTTGGTCAGGGGATTGAGCGGATACGCCCCTACGCCGCCGCAGCCGTCTAGCGTCTTGCAATTCCTGGCTGCGGAGATACAGATTCCCGCATTACGATCAACAATGTGCCATTTCTTGCGAGGACATCAGCGATGGACTTTGGTATCAGCTTTCCTCCCTACATCCGCTCCTGGCACGACGCCAAGATGGCGGAAGATTACGGCTTCACGCACGCGTGGTTCTACGATTCCCACATGTGCTACAGCGATGTCTACGCCACCATGGCGTTGTGCGCATACCACACACGGACGCTAAAGCTTGGCACCTTCGTCTCCATCCTCGGCAATCGCATCGCGCCAGTGACGGCACATTCGATTGCGACGATCAACGAACTGGCACCGGGACGCACAATCCTCGGTGTCGGCACAGGGTTTACCGGCCGCAACGTTATGGGTATGCCGCCGATCCAGCTCAAGACAATGCGCGAGCATATCGAGGTCATCCGCGACCTCCTGTCTGGCAACGAAGCGCTTTATCGGGAAGGTCAAATCGAGCGCCACATCAAATTCCTCCATCCCGATCACGGCTATATCAATATCAAGGACCCGATCCCCATCCATATGGCGTCGAACGGACCAAAAGCTCTTCAACTTGCCGGCGAAATCTCCGATGGATGGATCACCATCGGCCTTGACCCTGCACACATTGCGCACAGCATTGAGACCATCAAGTCGGCCGCCAAAGCTGCGGGACGTAATACTTCGGACGTGTACTGCAGCAACCTCACGACAGCGTGCGTTTTGCGACCCGGCGAATCGATGACTTCACCGCGGGTACTGCGCCAGGTGGGTCCTTTTGCCATCCTCTTACTGCATACAAACTGGGACCCGGGAGAAATGAAAGTCGGCCCCTTCGCACCACCATCCGTTGCACCGCTCGCGAAGCGTTATTTCGAAGAGCACATCCTGAAGATGAAGACGCCTCTAGACCGTCGCTATCAGGAAATGCATCTTGGCCATCTCGTGTTCGTCCGACCAGGTGAGGAGGAATACATCACGCCGGACCTGATCAGGACGGCGACCCTGACGGGATCGGCCGGCGAAATCATTGACCGTATCCGGGAACTTGAAGACGCCGGCGTGACAAATATTGCGCTGAACGTGTGCGGCACCGATGCGCGAGAGATGATTCGCGAGTTCGGTAACGAGGTGATCGCCAAGCTGTGATCGGTCAACGGACGCCGAGTTTTTCTCGGACAGCCAATCCGTTTGTGTCCCACCGGCTTGTCTCGTCGCCGCAACTTCCAATCGGAGAATACGTCGCAATGCCAGGTCGAAAGAACGTCTCGCTGTCACAAAGAGTCCTCCAGGCGGCCGTCCTAGCCTAGAGCAGCAGCATCAGTTCGAACGCTAGCGAAATCTCTTTATTTGCCTGCAACGGGAAGTCCGTCTCAATGATGGCGGGGAAAAGGCACAAACAGACGCCAACG
>JAYODW010000031.1:0-9122 GCA_038116745.1 Gammaproteobacteria bacterium | reverse complement strand
TCGAGAGCCATCGGGATCACCGCTATGTTTTTGCGCCCGCCGCTGAAAACCGGAGCAACGGCGCATGACGTAATCGCCAAGAGTCGTCCCGGAACCAGCATTCGAGACACTGGTTTCTGAGAGCCGCTGAGTAGAGCGCTCGGAACTGGAGCCGGTGCGTTATGTCGGCTTTCTTGTTTGCCTGGGTAGGAACACCACGACCAGACTTACCAGCCCATCATCTCAGTGATCTGAAGCCGCCTGCCACGTTACCTCGACGCGCCCGGAAATCCCATCGGCCGCATGCGCTCTAAAGGCTCGCCGAGGCAGTTAATGTGTCGGACCTCGATTCGGCGGGATTGAATTAACCACGCATCACCGGATCGGGTCAGAGTATCTATGTAGGACCCCTGTGCCTGAAACGTGAGGTTGTCCTTTTTCATGGTGAAAGTCGCCGTCAGGTAGCACTCCGAGTTCGCGAAGTCACCATCGATCTCGATCGAGGCAGTATCTACAGAGTGCCTTAGGTTATTCACGGTGTCGGACATGGTTTGCAGGTAAAACGCATACCATTCGCGCACGCCCTCGCGCCCGTGCACGTCGTAATCGCCGTCGTAATACGGCTGCAGCACAGCGTCTTCGGTGAACAATTCTGCAACTTCCTCTGCGGTGCCGGAATCGACCCGGTGACAGTATGCAACCAGTGTTGTTTGTATCGCGCCTAGGTCATCAGACATGGCGGGTATGCTCCGTTGTAAGAGGGTTGATAGGAAAAGAGGTCGTCATCTCAAAGGGCAACGTCAATGTGCCACGCTCGGCAGAAAACGAGCTCGCGGGGCTGCCGCAACACGATATGGCCTTTTCACAAAGGCGCCTTTGCCTTTTCTCAGGGCCCTGCCGCGATATCCTGGGAAAACATGCGCACCATGACCGCCGAGCTTCACGCCTACGATAAGGAACGCTACCGGTTCTATCCTGAACTTCAGAACCGCGCTCGCGCGCCGACCATCCAGGACCGTCCAGGCAATGGCGCGAGGTCTTTGACGAACGAAGTGTGCCGGCGCGCTGTCTCGTCAGCGAGATTTGTCCCGCGACCAAACAGAGTAACCTCACCGAACCCGGCCCTGGACAGAACGAAACCGGCATCGAGATCAACCATGGTGTAACCATGCGTCTCAGTTTCCAGCGGCGCCGCGTTGTCCTGGTCGGTCACGCGGGTGACCGCAAAACGCGCGTACCACGGGCCGTAGCGGTAATCGAGCGACCCACCGAAACGCAGCGGCGGCAGACGCGGCACTTCGACGCCGTCGTCGAGCGAGCCCGAAACGTAATCTGTCCAGACGCGTAGTTCGGCCTGCCCGCGGGCGTCGTCGAACACGGTCATGAAACCTTCGATTTCAAAGCCCCAAAACTCGGCGCCCTGCTGGCGCTGGTTGACCAAGAGCAACGCATCGTCCTCGTCGACGATTTCGCCCGTGTCGGCGAAATCATCTTCGACGCGATCAGCAATGCCATCGCCGTTGAGGTCGTTAGCAGCCAGGTAGACAAAATCATCGACGTGATTGAAGAACAGCGTCGCGTAGAGCCGATAGCGCCCTTCGGTCTTGCGCCAGAACACATCGATGTTGTTCGAAACCTCTTTCTCAAGGCCGGCGTCGCCGATCTCGTAGGTGTTACTGGCAAGATGGGGGCCGGCGGCAAAAAGTTCCTCGATACCCGGCGCCCGCTCTGAGCGCGCATATGACATGCCGATCTCGTAGCCGGACGCGTAGTTGTAGACGCTACCGCCGGAAAAGCTCAGCAGACCAAAGTCGGCCCGTGCGCGCGACTGCTTGGCAGCAGTATCCTGAGACTCGTAGCGCAAACCGAGATCGATATGCAGGTCGCCGAATTCACCCTTGCCGTAGATGAACCCAGCCTGACTTTCCAGCGCCGCGGGCAATACGAACGCTTCTGCGCCGACGGCGGAGAAATCTTTGTCACGGAACTGGCCGCCGATGGCAATATCCCAGGCACCTACCGGTTCCAGCAGCACTTCGACGCGCCCTTCCCACTCTTCGTTCGAAAAACGCGTGCCGACTTCGCCGGATCCTTCGACCTCATCGTGCTGGTAGTCGTTATAACCCCAGCGCGCACTAACTGAGTGGATGTGCGCGCGCTCGATGTCAAAGCTCCCTGCGAGATCGTAGCGGGTCTGCTCAATGTCGATGCGCGTGCCGCCTTCTTCATCTTCTTCGTGCTCTTCTCCATGGCCCTCGTCCGCGTGGTGTCCGTGTGCCCCTGGAACACCATAGTTGTTGTCGAGGTAACCGACACTGAAACCCAGGTGCCCGTCTTCACCGATGAGGCTCGCGCCGACGTTGAAGTTGTCGGATTCTGCGCTACTGTTCTCAAGCCGACCGGGTGATTCGTCTTCGTCCGGGGCAGTCTCAGCAAAGCCGGGAATGTCTATGTCATCGGTGTCGCGCCGCAGCGCGTCAGCATGCAGCGCGAGCGCACTCCCAATGGCCGCGTCCATCTCGATACCACCAAGCCAGCCATCACTCGCGCTGTCGTAGTGCGTATAGAGACCACCCTCGACGCCCTCCGGTAGCGTGTCGCTAATACGGCCATTGACCACGTTCACAAGGCCACCGCTGGCGCCACTGCCATAGAGCAGCGTAGCGGGACCTCGCAGAATCTCGACCTGTCGGGCGAAAATCGGCTCGCTCGAGACCGCGTGATCCGCGCTGATGGTCGAGAGGTCAAAACTCCCAAGGCCGTTTTCCAGGACGCGCACACGCGCACCGCCGAGCCCGCGAATGACCGGGCGGCCAACCGACGCGCCGAAATCACTCGCGTTGACGCCGAGTTCGTTAGCAACGGTTTCGCCGATCGAGCGCAGTGAGCGGGTGCGCAGGGCTTCCGCGTCGAGAACCTGTGACGGTGCGACAAAGTGGCCGTCGGCATAGCCGAGCGGATCGGCCGTAATGATAATTTCGGGCACACTGTGAGCGTGCGCGTCGTCGTGGGGGTGAGGCTCCTGCGCAGCCGCCGACCACGGTCTCAAACCACACAGGCTGACAAACAAAACAAGAAGAACATACGAACTGGGCGCGCGCATAGCGACCTCCTGACAAAGCTAACCGAAGACACTGGTGCGCGCAGGCCGCGCACGGTCGGAGGCTTTTCAGGCAGGCGGGGCTCTGGGACAGGCGTTGCTCGCGACGCTTGAGATGCGCTCGCATTCGACAACGCCCGCTACGGGACAGTATTTGAGGTCCGTGACCGGGTGATCCGCCGTAACAGGCAGTGCACCACTGTCCGTACCGATAGTTGCGCAGATTTCGCAGACTTCGTTGACCGCGTGACCGTCGAGATTGACTGCGTGTGCTGCGCTCGCAAGCGCAGTGCCGAACATCAGTCCCGCAAGTAGCAGAGCCAGCCAGCGGCGGGCGTCAATGTATGTGCGCGATTTGGACACGTTGGTCGGGGTTTGCAGCAGGTCGGTGTGGAGTGATCAGACTATCAGCCGAGGAAGGATATTCGACAAGTACCGGATCTCTCAACCCGCACCCAGCAGAACCAACACGGGGTCGGCAGGGCCTTCTAAGGAACGCCAATAGTCCACGGCACAGGCGATGGCTGAGCTGCAGAATTCGTCGATCACTTACCGTATCGCCGTACGGCCGCAGCAGGGACGCAGGATGTTCACGCAGCAGACGCTACCGGGGAGTGATGATCCCTTCGATGACGAGGTCGGCAAGGTGGCGGGGTGACTCCGGGCATCCTGCCCTCCGCCCTTCGGGCCCGCCCGCGGCGGTTCAAAATCGCTCCAGGCGATCTTGTATCCCTGCACGACGGTGTGGCGGCGCGGGCGGACCAACGCGAGAAGCTCGAGCGGTTGTGCCGGTATACCAGCCGGCCGGCAATCTCGAAAAGGCGCCTGTCGCTCGCGCCGGACGGCAACGTCCAGTATCAGTTGAAGACGCCATACCGCGATGGCTTGACGCTCGTCATCTTCGAACCCTCGACTTCATCGCCCGCCTGACAGCCCTGGTGCCGAAACCGCGGATCAACCTGACCTGCTTCCACGGGGCGTTTGCGCCCAACAGCAAGCACCGGGCGCGGGTGACACCCGCGAAGCGGGGCCGCGGAGGCCAGCAGGCGAGGCCCGCGGATTCGGGAGAGCCCACGCCAACCGAACGCCGGGCCGCGATGAGCCTCAAGAACAGCGCTTGAAACGGGTAAGGGAGGGATTGTTGAGAAAACGCCTGTTGCGTTTTCTCACCCCTGCGGGGCGCCTGCGCTTCGCTCCGGCGTCCAACTTCGCGTCGCGAAGTTGTCGAACCGAAGGGTTCTCATCAGGGCCTCTCCCTCCCCAGATCAGAAAAGCCCGCTTCAGCGGGCTTTTCTGATCTGGCGGTGGATGGAATCTGCTACGAACTACTCTCCCCTGTTAACACGGAAAATACAGGGAAATCTCGATGTTTCAGGCGACCTTGCACTGGCCAATTGCGGCGAATTTCGCAATGACTCAACACGTTACAGACGCTGGAGACGCTGGTATCCGCAAATCCGGAATCAATCACAGGGAAATATCAGGGAATCCGATCTTCGGTAACGACTATTCCACCGGACGGTCGATCAACAGTGGCGCACACTCGGCAATGACATCGAAGTCGTTATCCCTATGCAGCACTGGTATGCCTTCGCGTAAAGCAACTGCCGCAATCAGACAATCGATCAGCTTCCGCACGGTACGTCCACGTGCCCGACATGTCCGATACAACATAGCCGCCGCGTCATAGTCGGCAGAGGTCGTCGATAACATAGAGGCGCGGGCAAGAAGCCGACGCAGAGTCTGCAAATGATCCTCGTCACGCGCGCCGGCAAAAACTTCCATGCAAATCGGATCGCACGTCGCGATATCACTCGCGAGCAACTCGTCTACCCGCTCGCAAACAGACGACCCGGAATCACGTAAGAACTCGATCCAGGCAGATGTATCGATCAGGATCACGAACTTCGATGGGCTCGAAGATCGTCGAGTGTGCCCGACCATCCTGAGCCTCGAAGCTGCCGCGCTTCATCGACGCCTAACGGCTCAGCAGCGAGCGTTCGGAGCGCGAAATTTATGGCTTCCCGCTTTGTCGAAAAATGATACCGGCGCATAACTGCAGTGCAGGCGTCGTCGTCGATGTCGATGTTTGTGCGTCCCATACACCTAATATACACCCACTATCGATTGGTGGATGCATGTGCTCTGGCAGGTTTTCTCTACAGCGCTATCAGCTCCGCCAGAATGCGCCTGTGATACGCCGCGCGATATCGGCGACGTGCCGACCTTGGAAACGCGCGATCGCCAATTCGCTTGCCGTCGGCTGTCGCGATCCGTCGGGCTTGGACAGCGTCGATGCGCCGTATGGTCCACCGCCAGACACCATATCCATCTCCATCAAGCGGTGCTCCGAGTAAGGTACCCCCACCACTATCATGCCGTGGTGAAGCAGTGTGGTATGAAAACTGGTAATGGTCGTCTCGTGCCCGCCATGCTGGGTGGCGGTACTCGTAAAGACGCTGCCAATTTTGCCAATCAGCCCGCCGTCTCCGTGACCGTCACCCCGTCACCCACCAGAAACTCCAGGTCAAAGTTCTGACCCAGCTCAGACGGCAGAACCCACAGCTCCACGGTCAGCGTTTCCGCCGATGCGTCATACACGATGTTCTGAAAACTGCTCCCGCTCCCGTCCGCCACATTGACCACCGACTGCTGCAGCGGCTCGTCATCGTCCCGCAGCAACTCGAGCCCTTCGTATACCCCGTCATCCGCCAGCGTCTATCCAGCTCCGCTAACAGGGACTAATCAGGGAAATCACTGTCCCCGGGAGGAGGCAGACACCCCTCAATCTTCCAGCAACAGCTGCAGCACACCTGCAGGAATCCCGCGTCGGCGAGGACGGGAATCCGGATCCAGCGGATCTGTACCCGCCTCGAGCTCCTCCTCATCGCTCCAGCCGTCGTTGTCATCGTCGTGGTCACCCATGTCCGCCAAACCATCACCATCCGTGTCCAGACCGTCGTTCAGCGGGTCAGTGTCAGGACCGATAGCGCCGAGATAGATCCGCCAATCAGGGTTCCCCGGCGCGGTTCGTGCCCACCAGCACCGACGCCACCGTGCAGGGCTCATCCCACTCGTTGCGCCAGTTATGCCAGGCGCCACGCATGATGATGGTGTCGCCCTTCCTCACGAGCACCTCACGGTTGTCGAGTTCGAGCACCATCTGGCCGTTCAGTATGTGGACGAAATCGATGGTGTCGGTGATGTGCATACCGGGCCGGTCAGCACTGAACGAATCGGCGAGGCCAGGCATGTCCGTCTCCTGTTCCGCACCGTCGACCTTGTAGCGTTCGATATCACCGCTGCCTTTGGACTTTGGCAGGAATGTGAAGAACACGAAACGAATGCCGCCCACCCCGGGAAAGAATGGCTCGGTAACCGGCTCCGGGTTCTGTCCTGCCCCGACCGTGCCGATGCCGTCCGCGGTACCCCACAGCAGGCTGCCCTTGAACAATGGATTACCGTCGGCGTCTGTTTCGGTAAGGGCTGGCACCTCGCGTTCGTGGTAATCGGAACGGCCGTCATCGCCGACCGTCGTCACGATGACGCGGGCATTGTCGAGATGCTGCATGCGGGCTCCCCTGCGCCTGGTTTGATACTGCCCCGGTTCTACGGGATCGTTCGCTCGCTGGTCAAGCTGCGACGTTCGACGTTGTCCTCCTTGATGAGGTCAGCGGCCTTCTCCGCAATCATGACCACCGGCGCGTGCGTGTTGCCCGAAATGATGCGCGGCATGATCGAGGCGTCGACGACGCGCAGGCGTCGCACGCCGTGTACCCGCAAGCGCCCGTCAACGACGCTGTCCTCGTCCGGCCCCATGCGGCAGGTACCTACCGGGTGCCACGAACAGCCGCCGTTGACCCGGGTGTGCTCGGCCAGTTGCTCGCCGGTCACGACTGCCGGGCCCGGAAGCTTTTCCGCCACTATGCGGTTCGCCAGCGGTTCAGTTGCGAAAATGCGCCGCATGAGATGGATCCCGGTGAGGGTTCGGGCGAGGTCGTCCGGGTGCTCGAGGTAATTCGGATGAAACGCCGGTGCCTCACATGGATCGGACGACTTCAGCGCCACGTGCCCGCGCGATTTCGGCCCGACGAGCACCACCGCGGCGCTGATCCCCGGTGCCTTGTCGACTTCGGCCCGGCCGTCGGGCATGACGCGGAAACTCATCGGCCGCACGGCAAGCTGCAGATCGGGTTGTGGTTGTTCGGGTGAACTCCTGACGTAGGCGCTCATGGCGGAGGAACCGAGGGCGAGATAGCCGCGCCTGGTCAGCAGGTAACGTGCGCCTTCCAAATACTTCATCAGGCCGTGGAGGTTGCGGTTGTAGGAACTGTCCGCCGTGGTCTCGAACAGGAAGGGCGCGTTCCAATGGTCCTGCAGGTGGCGGCCAACGGCGGAGCGATGCGCGAGCACCTCGATGCCAAGCGCCTGCAGATCCCCACCGTCACCGATGCCTGAGAGCATCAGCAGCTGCGGAGAATTGAGCGCACCGCAACACACGAGTACTTCGCGGGCGGCTGCAATGGCGCGCTTGCCACTATTCTCGAGTACTTCGACGCCGGTAGCCTCACCGTCTTCGACAAGCACGCGCAGGACATGTGCGCTGGTCGTCACGGTGAGATTCCCGCGTTGCAGAACCGGTTCGACGAACGCTGTATACGACGTCACACGTCGGCCGTGGTCGATGTTGAACTGCTGATAAGCGACACCCTCGAACGGCGGCGCGTTCAGTTCGGGCAGGCTTGGAATACCGAGACTGACTGCGGCTTCAAGAAAATCATCGGTACTCGGATGCTTGATGACAGGCTCGGTGACAGGGAGCGGTCCGCTACCACCGTGTAATGCGCTCGCTCCCGCAAAATGGCGTTCGGATTTGCGGAAATAGGGCAGCACGTCTTGCCAGCCCCAACCGTCGTTACCCTGGCTCGCCCAGTAGTCGTAATCGAGCGGGTGGCCACGCATGTAGACCATGCCGTTGATCGCGCTCGATCCGCCGAGCACCTTGCCTCGCGGCCAGTACACCGTGCGGTCGCCGAGCGTCGGCACAGGCTCGGTGGTGTAGCTCCAGTTGAAACGGCGGTCCATGAACAGCCGCCCCATGCCGGCCGGGGTATGGATCCAGAAGGCATCACCCGGCGGACCGGCTTCGAGCAGCAGGACGCTGCATGCGGCATCTTCCGACAGGCGCGCGGCCAGGACACAACCGGCCGATCCGGCGCCCACCACGATGTAATCGTAGGTTTTCATCACCAATCCCGTCCGGTATTTGCGCTATTACGCTATCCGTAATGGCCTCATGGAGTGATCCGATCATTTCGATGCCGCGATACCGAAGCGCTCTTCAAGGATACAGATGTACCCCGCTTTCGAAACCTCGAACGCAGTGCCAGGCGGAAGCTACTTTATCTACATCAAGCCGCGCGATTACAGGATCTGCGGACACCGCCAGGAAATCGACTCGAAGCTTTGCGGGGTTCACGGAAAGGACAACACAGTATTCGTATCAAGGAGCAATGGCGGATCTGCCTCGTCTGGAGGAATGGCGAAGCTTATGACGTCGAGATCGTGGACTAGCATTGAGGACCAGGTGATGCCGAAAACACTCGACCCCATACATCCTGGCGAGATTCTTGCCGAGGAATTCATGAAGCCCATAGCGATCAGCATCAATCGGCTTGCACGCGATATCGAAGTACCGCCTGGTCGGATCAGCGAGATCGTGAATGGCAAACGGAGGATCACAGCGGACACTGCGCTACGGTTAGCCCGCTTCTTCGGCACTTCGCCCGATGTCTGGCTGGGGTTACAGACGGAATACGACTTGCGTGTCGCGAAACGGACCGTTGGCCGTGAGATTGAGAGGCGTATTCATCCCTACTCGGCATAGGTCTACCGCGCGTCACGGCCCCTCACGGGCGCAGCCATCGAGAGCTGCGTTTTCTCACCCCTGCGGGGCGCCTGCGCTTCGCGCCGGCGTCCAACTTCGCTTCGCAAAGTTGTCGAACCGAAGGGTTCTCATCAGGGCCGCTCCCTCACCAGATCA
>JAYODW010000030.1:0-66632 GCA_038116745.1 Gammaproteobacteria bacterium | reverse complement strand
GCGTTGCGCTACCCGAGCGTATCTCGTGTGGTACGCATGCGTTCTGGCACGCGGCGGTCTAGCGCCGTCCTCGACAGCGCAGCCCGCTGGACAGCGGGAGCAACGCTGCTCACCTGAACCCGGCGCGCCCGCGCCGGCACAACAGCTGCCTCTGACCGTGCAGCTCAGGTCGCGCCGAGCCGGTGGTCCGCGTCGCGGCTTGGATTAGGAGCGAAAGCCGATTCATCAGCGGTATCAGGCTGCGGTCGGCGCGACCTGCTTTCAGCGTCACCAGTCGAGACCGGAGACTTGTCAGTTTTTTACAATAATTCGACAATACTGGAAATATGGAAGAAAAAGATGCCGTTGCCGCGTTGACTGCCCTGGCGCACCCCGCCCGGTTGCGCGTGTTCCGCGCGCTTGTCGGGGCCGGGCCGGCGGGTCTGAACCCGGGGCTGCTTGCAGCGACGCTCGACCTTCCACCGTCGACGCTGTCCTTTCATCTGAAGGAACTCGCCCGGGCTGACCTGGTAGGCGTCGAGCGTGAAGGTCGCAATCTTACCTACCGTCCGGCGCTCCAGAGGATGAACGCGCTGCTTTGGTATCTGACCGACCACTGCTGTGAAGGCGCGCCCTGCGACATCACCCCATCCATTGAACTCGAGACCCATTGCTGAATCGGAGAGCCGCCATGAAACGTTTTCATGTTCATCTTCACGTCGCCGATCTGAATCGGAGCATCGCTTTCTATTCGCGACTATTCGACGCCGCACCCGTGCGTGTCGAGTCGGATTACGCGAAATGGATGCTTGAGGATCCGGCGGTCAACTTTGCGGTTTCCAGCCGTTCTGACACGCTCGGCCTCGACCATCTCGGTTTTCAGACCGACGAGGTGGCCGAGCTGGCGGCTATGAAGGCGCGCGCGACGGCTGCCGACATGAGCCTTCTGGATGAGGGTGAAACCACCTGCTGCTACGCACGCAGTGAGAAACACTGGGTGACCGACCCGGAGGGAATCGCCTGGGAGCACTTCCATACGCTGGAGAACATTCCCGTATTTCATCAGGCGACGCGGGTGGCTGATGGGTCCGCGGTCTGCTGTGCAGCCAGCCCGGGCGAGAGCACGTCGGCGCAGCAGGATGTGTCACGCTGCGCACCGGACGGCAGCCCGGCCCCATCGGCAGCGGGCAAATGCTGTTGATCAGCGAACTGAAAGTGCGGTTTTCACGGACGGCCCGGCGCCTGCTCCGGAGCCGGGACTGGCGCGACTTCCGCGCAGGCTGTCCTGGTGCCCGCAGGGGCAACATCTGATGTCTGTGGCCGTATCACCACCAGTGCCGATGAACCGGTTTGAGCGGTTTCTCTCGCTCTGGGTGTTGCTCTGCATCGTTGCTGGCGTGTGGCTCGGCCAGTGCCTGCCCGGTCCGTTCCAGGCGGTGGCCGGGCTTGAGATCGCTCGGGTCAACCTCCCGGTCGGTCTGCTGATCTGGGTGATGATCATCCCGATGCTGCTCAAGGTGGATTTCCACGCGCTCCATCAGGTGGGTCAGCACTGGCGCGGGATCGGTGTCACTCTGGTCGTGAACTGGGCGGTCAAGCCCTTTTCCATGGCGCTGCTGGGTTGGCTATTTATCCGCCATCTGTTTGCGGGCTACCTGCCCGCCGACCAGGTCGACAGCTACATCGCGGGTCTGATCCTCCTCGCCGCAGCACCGTGCACGGCGATGGTGTTCGTCTGGAGCAGGCTCACCAACGGTCATCCGCTGTTCACCCTGTCGCAGGTGGCGCTGAATGACACCATCATGGTGTTCGCTTTTGCGCCGATCGTGGCCCTGCTGCTGGGGCTGTCTTCTATCACAGTGCCGTGGGATACGCTGCTGACTTCGGTCGTGCTGTACATCGTGATCCCGGTTGTTCTGGCACAGCTCTGGCGCAGGACCTTGCTTGCGCGCGGAACCGGTGTGCTGGAGCACACCCTGGCCCGGATCGGACCGTGGTCGATGGCCGCGTTGCTGGCAACTCTGGTGCTGCTGTTCGGATTTCAGGGCGAGGCCATCCTGCGGCAGCCGCTGGTGATCGGCATGCTCGCCGTCCCGATCCTGATCCAGGTTTTTTTTAACGCGGGGCTCGCCTACTGGCTGAACCGTCGGCTCGGTGAATCTCACGATGTTGCCTGTCCTTCGGCTCTGATCGGCGCGAGCAATTTTTTTGAGCTGGCGGTGGCGGCAGCCATCAGCCTGTTCGGTTTCGATTCGGGCGCCGCCCTGGCCACGGTCGTGGGTGTTTTGATTGAGGTACCGGTCATGCTGCTGGTTGTGCGCATCGTCAACCGCTCGCGGGGCTGGTACGAAGCGGGCCGCGCCGCGGCCTGAAAAGCCGGTTTTCGAGCCGAGCCCGCGCGCCCGGGTTCGCGTCCCGCCTGCCAGTCGCGCCGTGTATGATTGCGCCCGGTTTTGAGCGCACAAGCATCGATTACGAAATGGCAACTGAAAAACGCGTCTGGCTCTTCCGCGAGGGCAACGCAGGTCTGCGCGACCTGCTCGGCGGCAAGGGCGCAAACCTCGCTGAAATGACCAACATCGGCCTGCCCGTGCCGCCCGGATTCACGATTACCACCGAAGTCTGCAACGACTACTACGCCGACGGGCGGCAGCTGTCGGCCGGCTTGATGGACGAGGTGCGGACCGCGCTGGCGGATGTCGAGCAGGCGATCGGAAAACGCCTCGGTGATCACAGTGATCCGCTGCTGGTTTCAGTGCGCTCGGGTGCCAAGCTCAGCATGCCCGGCATGATGGATACCGTGCTTAATCTCGGGCTCAACGACCAGACCATCGAAGGGCTGATTGCCGCGACCAACGACCCCCGGTTTGCTTACGACGCCTATCGCCGCTTCATCATGATGTTCAGCAACGTCGTGCTGGACGTGCCCAAGGATGGTTACGAAGCCATCTTTGACGAGCTGAAAGAGCGCCTCGGGGTCGAGCAGGATACCGACGTGGCCGCCGAGGACCTCAAAGGCCTGTGCGAGCAGTTCAAGGCATTCACCCGCGAACGCACCGGGCGCGATTTTCCACAGGACGTGATGGCGCAGCTCGAAGAGGCCATCGTGGCGGTGTTCCGCTCATGGAACAACGAGCGCGCGATCCTTTATCGGCAGCTTGAGAGCATCCCGGACGCGCTCGGTACTGCGGTCAACGTGCAGTCGATGGTCTTCGGCAACAAGGGCGATACCTCGGGCACCGGCGTCGCGTTTACCCGCGACCCCGCAACGGGTGAGCGCGCGCTGTACGGCGAGTACCTCATGAATGCGCAAGGCGAAGACGTCGTCGCCGGCGTGCGCACGCCGATGGACATCGCCGAGCTGCAGAAGCAGAACCCGGCGATCTTCACCCAGTTCGCCGACATCGCCGAACGTCTCGAGCAGCACTACCGGGACGCGCAGGACATCGAGTTCACGATCGAAAACGGACGCCTGTTCATGCTCCAGTGCCGGACCGGCAAGCGCACGCGCGCGGCCGCTGTGCGTATGGCGGTCGACATGGTGAACGAGGGGCTGATTACCCGCGAGGAAGCGATCCGGGACCGCGTCACCCCGGCGCAGCTCGAGCAGACCATGCACCCGCGTTTCGCAGAGAAACCGGCCGATCGGATTTTCGCCGAAGGCATGAATGCCGGCCCGGGAGCTGCCTCGGGACGCATCGTGTTCGAATCCGAGAAAGCAGTAGCCATGCAGGCGGCCGACCCCGGCGTGGCGCTCATCCTTGTGCGCGATGAAACCAACCCCGACGACCTGGCCGGGATGCTGGCGAGCAAGGGTGTGCTCACCAGCCGCGGTGGCCGTACTTCGCATGCGGCCCTGGTCGCGCGCCAGTTCGGGATCCCGACCGTCTGCGGTTGCGCAGAGCTCAAGATCGACTGGAACAAACGTAGCGTCTCGGCGCGTGGCCTGACGCTGGCCGAGGGCGACTGGATCTCGATCGACGGCAGCGAAGGCGTGGTCTATACCGGCGAGCTGCCGACCGAGGCCGTGACCGAGTCAGCAGAGGTGGCGGCGCTGATGCGCTGGGCTGACGACTACCGTCGTCTGCGCGTGCGGGCCAACGCGGACACGCCCGAGCAGGCTGCTGAAGCTGTGGCCCTGGGCGCGGAGGGGATCGGACTGTGCCGGACGGAGCACATGTTCCTCGGCGACCGCGTGCCGCTGGTGCGCAAGCTGATCCTGGCCGAGCACGATCAGGAACGCAGTGCGGCGCTGGCGCAGCTGCTGCCGCTGCAGCGTGAGGACTTCGCCGGGATCTTCCGCGCCATGGACGGACGTCCGGTGACGGTGCGCCTGATCGATCCGCCGCTGCATGAGTTCCTGCCGGCCGAAACGGATCTGCTGGGCGAGATCGCGCGTCTGGAGAACACGACGCCGGAGGCGCCGGAGCTGCTTGAACTGAGGCGCATGCTGGAGGCTGTCCGCGCCATGCACGAGGCCAACCCCATGCTCGGTCTGCGTGGCTGCCGACTATCGATCGTGATGCCGGGGATCGTGGAAATGCAGGTTTCGGCGATTATCGGTGCGGCCTGTGAGGTGGCGCGTGGCGGGGTCGAGGTGCACCCCGAGATCATGATTCCGCTAGTCGGGCATGTGAACGAGCTGACCTGGATCAAGCGTCGTCTGGAGCAGACCGCGCAGCAGACCATGCAGGCCGAGGGCGCGGAGATCGACTACACCTTCGGCACCATGATCGAGGTGCCGCGTGCTGCGCTCACCGCCGCCGAGATCGCGAAAGAAGCCTCGTTCTTCAGTTTCGGCACCAACGATCTCACACAGATGGTGTTCGGTCTCAGCCGTGACGACGCCGGTAAATTTATTAATGAATATCTGGACCAGGAGATTCTGCCCAAGGATCCCACCGAGTCGATCGACCGTCCCGGCGTCGGGCGCCTGATGCGCCTGTGTGTCGAAGATGCGCGAGTGGAAAACCCGGCGCTGAAACTCGGGATCTGTGGTGAACACGGCGGCGATCCTGAATCGATCGAGTTCTGCCACGAACTTGGTCTGGACTACGTCAGCTGCTCACCGAAGCGCGTGCCGATAGCCCGCTACGCTGCCGCCCAGGCGGCGTTGAAAGCTGCACAGAGCTGAGGGGAGGGTCCGAGGGCACGTTCAGCGCGGGACGCAGACCCCGTCTGTATTGCGATCAGGTTCAGTCGTCTGCGCGCCGCCTCCCCACGGGAGTGCGGCGCTTCTGAACCGAGCGCCGCACTGTGGTTAAGCTGCGCGCGTAACCTGCACAGTTCGCACCAAACCGTCCGATGATTTGCGTACGGGCGCCTTCGTGAAGCGTCTGCGCCGTCGTCCTGTCTGCCACCACCATGAAACTGTCCATCCTGCTCGACCAGATCCCGCCGCGCCGCAGCGTGCTCCGGGGTCTTCAGCTCCGGCGCCTGTACATAGCCGTTCTCCTGGCATGGGCTATCCGCGTTAGTGCTTTCGAACCCGTCCAGCTCGGCGACTGGACCGTTGCGCCCGAGCTCGAGCTGCGCTTCGGGCTGCAGTACGGAGACGGCATCAACTTCGGTGCGGGGGCGCTCGACGCACCGGCCGAGGATGATCGGGCCAGCGCGTCGCTGTCGCTCGAGCCGGCGCTGCGTGCGACACATGCTATCGGCGAGGGCGAGTTCTATACCGGGGTGTCGCTGGTCGGTGCGACCAATGTGCTGGACGGAGAAATCTCCGGCCAGTTCGCCCGGGCGGGAGATTCGCGGGTGGATATCGACGAGGCCCATGTCGGCTGGCGCAACGACTGGTTCGATCTCGCGCTCGGGCCGCAGAAGCTCATGATCGGCGATGGCCTGCTGATCGGCGACGGCAATTTCGATATCGGCGACAGCGAGGGACAGTTCTGGGTTGCGCCCTTCGACGCATGGAAAAATGCGGCGGTGCTCAAAGTACAGGGTGAGCAGGTGCGGGCCGATGCCTTCTGGCTGCGCAGCGCGGGCGGTTTCGGCGACTCCCGCCTGTACGGCATCAATATCGAACCGGTCGATACGCAGTACGGTCGTTTCGGCGCAATGTTTCTTGATGTCTACAGCGGCAACGCTCTGGCGTACGACGGGGTGCGCGCCTGGAATCTACGCGCCCTTGACGTCCCGGTGCCGGGGGTTCCGCGGCTCAAGCTCTACGGGGAAGTCGTGTGGCAGGGCGGTGAGGACGACGACTTCGGGGATGTCGATAACGAAGGACTCGGCTGGTACCTGGAGGGTGCCTTCGAGCTGCCTTACACGCCCTGGTTCACCACCCTGACCTACCGCTATGCGCGCTTTTCCGGCGACGACCTGTCGACACCGGAAAACGAGACCTACCGGCCCATGTTCTACGGGTTTTACGGACGCGAGTGGGACACTTTTTACCAGGGCGAGATTGCCGGCGAGTACCACCTGTTCAACACCAACCAGGTCACCCAGTTCCTCAAGCTGCGCAGCTTTCCGCGCCCCGAGCTGGCGTTCACGGTTTATTACTTCCAGCATGATCTGGAAGAGCGGCATTACTACGGAACGCCGCTTTCAAGCCGCGACTGGGCAGACGAGATCAACGCCGGGGTCGAGTACTTCGGCGGCGAAAAAACCTATATCTACGCGGGCATCGCGTGGTCAACGCCGAACGCGGCGGCGCGGGAGGTGTTCGGCGACGACCATGACTTCACCGTCGTGCAGACCTGGATGATGTTTCATTTTTAAGCGCTTCAGCGGACAGGTACCCTGCCGGGCCGCCGCAGCCTGATGGCAGATCCGCCCCGCAGGCAGTCCAACTCCCTGGCTCGACTGCTGTATGCACCGGGCGGACTCCTGGCAGGTCGGGGAGAGCGTGATCCCGGTGGCCTCGAAGAGCGGCACCGCCGGGTCGAGAAACATCGTCCATCAGACCCTGACCGGGGCCAGAGTGTCCGATTGATGCAGGCAAGGCCGCTCAGGCGGGGCCGGGATCCGCAGGCGGCGTGGAGAACAGGTTCAGCGCGATCACCGTCAGTGCCGGCAGCATGGTCAGGGTGACCACGGTGGCACCGAGGATCCCGAACATCACGATCGCGCCTACGCCGCGGTAGAGCTCGGTCCCGGCGCCCGGGATCAGCACCAGCGGCGCGAGACCGACGATGGTGGTGATAGTCGACATGGCGATCGGCCGCAGGCGCGTTTCGACCGCCTCCCGCACCGCGAACAGTGGCGTCATACCCAGCGTCTTCAGGTTTTCGATCGCGCGGTGGACGATCAGGATCGGATTGTTCACCACCGTACCCATCAGGATCAGAAAGCCGAGCATGGAGATCATGTCGAATGGCTGCGACACGGCCGCGAACCCGACCAGCGGCAGCAGGCCGCCGGCCGCGTTCAGAACCCATAGCCCGACGATGCCTCCGGCAATGCCGAGGGGAATGGACGCCATGATCAGAAGCGGACTGCCCCAATGGTTGAGGATGGCGACCAGCAGCAGATAGATGATCAGCAGCGCGACGATGTAGTTACCGGTGAGCGCCTCGCGCGTGGCGTCGAGCTGATCCGCGGCGCCGGAAATGGTCACGCTGACGTCACTCGGGATGGCACCCTCCTGCCGCAGGGCGTCGACCACTTCAGTGCGCACCGTCTCAACCCCCGCCTCGAGCGGGATACTCCGCGGCGGAATGATGTTCAGGGTCACGGTGCGTCGGCCGTTGACGCGGCGGATGGTGCTTGTGTCGACGGTCTCAACGATATCGGCGAGCGCGGCGAGCGGCACGATGGTGCCGCGCGGCGTGTAGACCGGCAGCTGCCCGAGGTCGTCGACCACGGCGTGCTGACCGGCGCCGCTGTAGAGAAAGACGTCGATCTTGTCGTCTTCAAGGAAAAACTCGTCCACGAAGGCACCATCGGTCAGCGCGGCCACAGTAAAACCGAGCGTGCTCGCGGTCATGCCGAGCTCTGCCGCGCGGTCCCAGTCCGGCCGCACCTCGATCATCGGCTGCGCCAGACTGAGCGCAGAGGGACTGCTCTGGATCCGCGGTTTGCCGAGCACTTCCCCAGCGCGCTGATAGGCGAGGTTGGCGACCTCGTAGACCGCGGTCAGGCGTGAGCCCGAGATATCGAGATTGATGCTGCGCGTGCCGCCGTCGTTGCTGGTGATGATGGAACCGCGCGTGGTGAACGCGCGCATACCCGGATACTCGCGGTATTTCGCGGTCATGGCGTCCATCAGGTCTTCCGTGTCCGCGGCGAGAGCGGGTTCAGCGATGGCGCGGATCAGGTCCGGTGCGATCCGCAGATTGATGTATTTCAGGGCCGGAACCGGCGTTTCGCCGCGGTGAAAGCGCGCGCTGTCGTCACCCACAAAAGGCAGGAAATAGGCGTTGAGCTCGGCGGCGATGGCCTGCATCGCCGGGAGGTTGTAGCCCGGCGGCGGGTTCATGCTGGCAAAGACTTTCGGCTCCTCGCCTTCCGGCAGGTACTCCGCCGGTGGCGTGAGGCCGACGATCGCCGCCGCGCTGGCGCCGACGATGAGCAGAATGCACATCACCCGGCGCGTCCCCGTAGCCAGAAGCCAGTCGATTCCCCCCAGGGTCAGGCTGCGCAGACTGACGCGTGGCCGGGCACCGGTCCCGGCGGAGGCTACCCGGGGCAGGGCAAACTGCAGCCTTGCCGCGGCGGTCGGCAGCACGGTGATGGCAACCAGCATCGAGGCGAGGATGGCGGCAGAGATGGCGATCGCAACGTCCGAATAGAGCTGACCCGCTTCCTGCTCGATAAACGCGACCGGGACAAATACCAGCACCGTGGTCAGGGTAGAGGCCAGCACCGCCGGCCACACCTGGCGGACGCCATCGATTGCGGCGCGGACAGGGTTGGCGCCGCGACGTCGCTCGAACTCGATGCTCTCCAGCACCACGATGCTGTTGTCGAGCGTCATGCCGATAGCGAACGCTATCCCGGCAAGTGAAATGACGTTGATGGTCCGCCCGGCGATCAGGAGCCCGAGGAAGGCCACGATGATGCAGATGGGGATGCCGATTACGCCGGCCATGGTGGCCCGGGCTGAGCGCAGGAACCAGAACATCACCGCGGTAGCCAGCAGCGCGCCCAGCGCCAGGTTCTGCCACACGTTGCGGAGCGACGCCTCCACGTAGCGGACATCGTCTGAGACCACTGTGATCATGAGCCCGGCGGGGTTCAGCACCTCCCGATTGATGGCATCGATTTCGGGCAGCATGGCGCGCTTGATGTCGATCACGTTGGAGCCCGGCTCGCGTCTCAGCGCCATGAAAATATTCGGCTCGCCGTTGAACTCGGTGACGTCCCGCGGTTCGAACGCGCCCAGATGCACGCTGGCCACGTCGCTGAGGCGGATCACCGAATCACCGCGCCGCGCGAGGATCAGCTCGTTCAGTTTCTCGACGTCGTGAAAGCGGCCGATGGTGCGCAGCAGAAACTGACGTTTGCCGGATTCGATGTCGCCGCCGGAGACGTCCCGGTTGCGCGCGCGGATCGCCTGGCGGACATCGTTCAGAGTCAGGCCGCGCTGCGCCAGACGTTCCGGCTGTACGTGGATCTGCACCTGCCGCTCAGTGCCGCCTCGCATCAAAACCTCAGACACCCCGGGCACGCTCGACAGCCGGGGTTTGACGTTGTCATCGACGAAGTCGAGCAGACCGTTCACGTCGAGCCGGCGCGGATTGCCGGGCAGCGGCGTCAGGCTGAAAAACATGAACGCGTTGGCTGAAAACGAGCTGGCGTATATCACCGGTTCCTCAACGTTCTCGGGATAGACCGGTACCTGGCTGAGGGCGTTGTTCACGCGGATCATCATCTGGGTGATGTCGGTTCCGAATGGAAACTCGAGCTCAATCTCGGCGCGTCCGCCGGTTGCGGTCGCCACCAGGCGGGACAGGCTGGGCAGGTTCCTGAGGTAACGCTCCTGCTCGATCAGGATCTCCTTCTCCGCGTCCTGCGGTGTTGCGCCCGGCCAGATCGTGCGCACGCTGATCACGCGGATATCGAGGTCCGGGATCATCTGCACCGGAATGCGCAGGGCGGCAAGGACGCCGACCACGCACACGATCAGCGTGGCCACTGTGACCAGCGTGCCATGCGCAACAATACGGTCAAACACCGGCGTCGTTCCCGCAGCTGGTGTCAGCCGCCACCGCCGTCGACGACAGTGACCCGCTGCGCCGGGCGCAGCAGTTCATTACCCCGGACCACTACCCGGGCGCCGGGCGCGAGCCCTGATCGGATCTCAACCCGGCCGGAAAAAGCGAGGCCGGGTTCGACGTTATTTTCCTGCACCACCGTATCGCCCGGACCGGCCGTTACGGCCCACACCACGGCACGGCCGTCGGGAAAGCGCAGCAGTGCGTCGCGCGGCACCACCAGGCCGTCACGACCCGCATCGAGTCGAAGCAGGGCCTGCGCCGACATGCCGGGGATCACCGGGCCTGCGGCGTGCTCCAGCAGCACCCGCAGCAGGAAGGTCCGAGTCCCCGAGTCCATCACCGGGACCAGGGTCATCGCGCCGGGTGTGATCGCGTTCTCCGGCGCTGCGTTAAGCGACAGCGCAATCCCGGTGCGCTCGTTGATCCCCGCCAGGTAGTCCTCGGCAACCGGAAAATCCAGGCGCAGGCCATCGAGCGAGACCAGCTCGAGGATCGCTTCACCGGGCTGGACCCATTCGCCGTTTTCGACAAGTTTCGCGCTGACCACACCGGCGAACGGTGCGCTGACCGTGTGCCGTTGGAGCACCGCGCGCTGGTAAGCGGCCTGCGCTTCGGCCTGCTGCAGCGCCGCCTGGTCCTGCGTGACTTCGGCCTCCAGATCCCGGACGAGCGATTCGGCGATGGTCTGTCGGTTCATCAGCTGCCGCGCCTCACCGAGGCGCCGCTCGGCATCTGCCAGCGCCGCGCGCGACTGCTCAGCCCGGGCGCGGGCGCTCGCGAGCTGCAGTTCGGCCAGCTCCGGGTCGAGCCTGAGCAGCACTGCGTCGGCCGCGACGCGGCTGCCTTCATCGACCGTGATATCGACGACCAGCCCGCTGGTCTGTGCTGACAGGCGCGATACACGCGGGGAGGTCACGGTGCCGTTCACCAGCACCTCATGGAAGATCCGCTCCTGACCGGCCACGGCCACTGCAACAGGCACCGGATCGGCGGCCAGCGCGGCTGCCGCGGTGAAGAGCAACAGCCCGCCCAGCAGCCCGCGGGCGCTTGCGCGCCTGTTCAGTGTGGTTCGTCCAGAGTTCATCGGATGTGCTGCTCGCTGCGCGCCAGGCCTAAGTCTAGCGGCTCGATCGTCCCGCGCGGGATCTGTCCCCGGACCTCGTGCAGGAATACCCGTCCGCGCCGTTAACATAGCCGCGCCAATTACTTCGCGGAGGCTGGTTTGATGTTTGTAAAAAACGCGTGGTACTGCGCTGGATGGGACTATTCGGTGACCCTGGCGCGCGACGCGATCCTCGCCCGCCAGATCGCCGGCGAGCGTGTGGTCCTGTTCCGCACGCCGGATGGCAAAGTGCATGCATTCGAGGATCGCTGTCCGCATCGCCAGGCGGCGCTTTCGATGGGGCGTAAGGAAGGCGACACCCTGCGCTGCATGTATCACGGGCTGCGCTTCGCGACCGATGGGCGCTGTGTGGAGGTGCCGGCACGCGATCGCATTCCCGAGCGTGCCCGGGTGCGCGTGTTTCCGGTGGTGGAACGCGACAGCTGGATCTGGGTATGGATGGGTGATCCCGAGCAGGCCGACGAGAGTCTGATCCCGTTCGCAGTCGGTCCCGGTGCCGAAGGCTGGAACATCTGGACCTCGGAGATGTCGGTCAACGCCAACTACCGTCTGGAGATCATCAATCTCGCCGACCTCGGACACCTCACCTGGGTGCATGAAAACACGGTTGGCGGCAGCCTCAAGTACGCCGCCATAGAGCCGGACTTCGAGCTGCTCCCGCGCGGACTCATCACCCGCTACTGGGTGCGCTCGGTGGAAGCGACCGGAGCCGTGCGCCATCTCTTTCCCGCCGGGACGCTGTTCGATCTGCATTTCGAGATCACTCACACCATCCCCTGCACCTGGGTCATGCATTTCCGCATCTTTACCGCGGGCACGGCGACTGAGGGAGACTCGGACGGCACCCTGCTCGTGGACACCTGGACCAGCCAGGCAGTGACGCCGCGTCATGCGGACGCGGTGGATTACTACTACTCCTGGGGCACCAGCAAAGAGACCGATATTCCCGGACTGAGCGACATGCTCGGCCAGACGCTGGACATCGCCTTCCGCGAGGATGCCGTCATCCTCGAGGCGCAGCATGAGCGCTGGCACGAGAAGCCTGATTTCCCGATGGTGGACCTGCCGTTCGATGAAGGGCCGGCGAAGATGCTGTGGGTGCTCGACCGGCTGCTGCGTGAGGAAGCAGGGCAGCCTGACCGGTGAGGGCTCCGCGAGAGGCGGATGAGCGGCGTTGTGGGGCAGCGTTGGCCGGCTTGTTGCCGGCCGACAGGTCAGCGACCATGTTCCAGGCTGCTCGATAGAACCCTGAGGAAAAGCCATGAGCGGGATACCGATGCAGGTGCTGCTGGTCTACGTGGCCACAGCCGTCTGGGTGGCGTTAGCCGTGCGCGGATATCGCATGCACGCCTATCGTCCCGCGCTGCTGTGGGGGATGGCGATCGTGGCGCTGCTCAACCTGCGCTATGTCATCGAAGGCGTTGCGGGCGGCATCGCCTTCTTTGTCAGCCTCTATTCGGTGTTCGATAACCTCGGTCTTGCCGCCGGTGAGACGGCGGCCGCGCTCGCTCCCTGTGCTGACAATGCGTGCTCGATACTCGGTGCGGTGTACGTGAACCACCCGACCTGGGGTGGCGCTTTCTATGAACGGTTCGTCCAGGGGCCGGCGCTGCGCACGCAGCTGCTTTACGGGCACCTTGTGTGCAATACCGCGGTCTTTCTGCTCATGCACTACCAGCTCGCGCATCCGGGGCGCGGCGCAAGCCAGGCTGCGCATCGTCTGCTCGGCAGAGTCGCTTTCGTATTGCTCACGATCGGGACCGTTTGCGCCGTGTGGCTGGCTTCAGAGCATGACGGCGTTGGACCCTACGGCGGTGCCCTCTCGCGCTACGGCTTCTGGTTCATGTCTTTCTGCGTCTACGGCTGCATGCTCGCCGGCGTCGCGCAGGCGCGGCGTGGCGACGCGGCAGCGCACCGGGTGTGGATGATCCGCTTTATCGGCTCGATGTGGGGTGCGTTCTGGATCTTCCGTCTCATGCTCATCGTGACCGGTCCGCTGTTCAGGGATCACGAGGCAGTGGCGCTGCTGCTGAGCATCTGGCTCTCCGCCCCGATCGGGATCGTGCTTGCGGAGGGGCTGCGCCGCCGCTGGGAGCGCCGACCGCTGGCTTCTGCGCGGGACCCTCTCGCCGCCTCTGCGACCTGACGCAGATCCCAGTCAGCCGCCGAGATCGCCACAGCGCGTCCTCGCGGCGTCAGGCGCCTCCCGCACTGAGTAGCCGTGCGCTGAAACGCGCGAACCGTTGCAGAGCGACACAGGATTCACCGCCGCACGCCCGGATCGCAATGCTGTGCAGAACCGCCCGGGCGGCTTTTTCCAGCGCCGGTGTCTCCATGTCTGCGGGCATATCCCCGGCCGCAAGCGCCGGGCGAGAGCGCTCATCAAACCGGCGGTCCAGCCGCGTCAGCATGTCCTTCATCGTCGTTGCGAACAGGGGGTGCGGCAGAATCCCGGCTGATACAGGACGTAACAGATAATACCCGCGGGCCGAAGCGCTGCTGTGGAGGCTGAAATGCGGCTCCGGAGATGGCGATAAGCCCCGTTTCAGCGCGGGACGTGGCCTTGCCGGAGCACGTTGCGCAGGGGGTCGCAGAACTGTCGGCAGAGCATCTGAGGTCGCTCAGACCGGTGACCGCCAGCATCAATGGCAGTTACCGCACGGTGATCATCTGACTGACGCGGGTGCCGGGTGGTGAGCCGACCTGCTTGCTACCATGCCGGCGCCGATATCGCATCAATTTCGAGGTAAACCCGCGTGGAGAATCCATTCGACAACGAGGAGCGGCGCGCATTTCGTGACGCCGTCGCGCGCCTGGTCAGGGAGGAGATTGAGCCCAATGCCGACGCCTGGGATGAGGCCGGCGAGGTGCCGTGGGAATTTCACGAAAAGGCCTGCGGGCTCGGCCTGTTCGGTTTTGGTATCGATGAGGAATACGGCGGACTTGGCTTTGACGACGCTTTCATGCGCGCCGCAAGCGCGGAAGAGCTCGGGCGCGGCGGTATCGGTGGCGTCATTGCGGCCATCGGTTCGCGCAGCATCATGGTCGGCCCGCTGGCCAGCCTGGCCAATGAGGACATCAAACGCCGCGCGCTGCCTGCGATCCTCTCCGGACGCAAGGGCGGCGCGCTGGGGATCACCGAGCCGTCAGGTGGCTCGGACGTCGCCAACATGCAGACGCGCGCCGTGCGCGACGGCGATGAGTTCGTGCTGAACGGCTCGAAGACCTTTATCACCGGCGGCATGTATGCAAGCTACTTTGTCATCGGCGCACGCACCGGAGATGCCGGTCTGGGCGGGATCTCGCTCTTCTTTGTCGAGGCCGACACGCCAGGATTTTCGCGCACCGCCATCGAACGCAAGATGGGCTGGTGGGCCTCTGATACGGCGACGCTGTATTTCGACGACTGCCGCGTGCCGGCGAGTCACCTCATGGGCGAGCAGGACAAGGGCTTCCTCGCCATCATGAACAACTTCAACTATGAGCGGCTGTTCATGAGCGCGCAGATGCTGGGAATGGCGCGCCGTGTGCTCGCTGAGAGCATTGCCTATGCCACTGAGCGCAGGACTTTCGGCAAGCCGCTGATCAAGCATCAGGTGATCCGCCACAAACTTGCCGACATGTCGTCCCGCATCGACGCCATGGAAGCGCTGATCAACCAGATCTGCTGGTGCGTCAATGAGGGCGAGATGCCGGTGGCGGAGATCAGCAAGGCCAAGTTCTTCTGCTCCGAGGCGCTCGAATTCTGCGCCAACGAGGGCATGCAGATTTTCGGCGGCGCGGGCTACCTGCGCGGCAACCCGGTCGAGCGGATCTACCGCGAAACCAAGGTCATGGCCATCGGCGGCGGCTCGGCCGAGATCATGCGCGACCTCGCGGTGCGCCAGATGGGGCTGTAGCGGGAGCGCGTATCGCATAAGCTGCCAACGGAGGCCGGCAGCTCGCGCCCTCCGACCTCAATCCCAATCTCAGCCCCACGCCCCGGAGACCGTCATGGCATCAGAGATCCGCTACGAGCCGCATGAGGTGCCGCCGCTGCCGCTGACCCTCGCGCTCGGTATGCAGTACGCGCTGCTGGCTATCTGCGGAATCATCATTGTGCCAACCATGATGATTCGCCTCGGTGGTCAGAGCGAGGCTTATCTGTCCTCCGCGGTATTCGCCGCGCTGGTGATCAGCGCCTTCAGCACTTTTATCCAGGTCGTCAAGGTGGGGCGCTTCGGCGCCGGCTATATCCTGCTGATGGGCAGCACCTCGTCGTTTCTGGTGGTCTGCGTGCCGGCGCTGCAGCAGGGTGGCCCAAGTCTGATGGCGCCGCTGATCGTGATCTCCGCGCTGTTTCAGTTCGCGCTCTCCGCGCGCCTGTCGTTCTTCCGCAACCTGTTCACGCCTACGGTCGCTGGCACCGTGCTAATGCTCCTGCCGATCACCATCGGTCCGATGATCAAGAAGATGCTGCACACCGTTCCCGAGGGCACGCCCACGGAAGCCGCGCCGGTGACGGCCGGGATCACGCTGTTGATCCTCGTCCTGCTTGCCGTCCGCGGTGTTGGCCAGTGGCGCCTGTGGGCACCGGTCATTGCGCTCACCATCGGCAGCATTATCGGCGGCGTCTGGTTCGGCATGTATGACACCTCGCGGGTCGCCGAGGCCAACTGGTTCGGCTGGCCGGATCTGATCTACCCCGGGTTTGATCTGAGTTTCGGGGCAGAGTTCTGGGCGCTGCTGCCGGCGTTTATCATGGTCACCTTCGTGGGCGCACTGGACACCATCGGCGACACCATCGCCATGCAGCGTGTCGCCTGGCGACGGCCGCGGGCGATCGATTTCCGCGCCATCCAGGGCTCGCTCAATGCCGACGGTCTCGGCAATCTGCTGTCGGGGCTGGCCGGCACGGTGCCCAATTCCACGTATTCGCTGAGCAGTTCGGTGGCGCAGATCACGGGTATCGCGTCCCGTCGCGTGGGGATCGCCGTCGCCGCATTTTTTCTCCTGTTTGCGCTGCTGCCCAAGGTCGTCGCGGCGGTGCTGGCCATCCCCAGCCCGGTGATCGGGGCGTACCTGGTTGTGCTGCTGGCCATGCTTTTTGTCACCGGCCTCAGGATCCTGATCGACGAAGGCCTTGATTACCGCACCGGCGTGATCGTCGGCTTCTCGTTCTGGACCGGCACTGCGGTGCATTTCGGCTGGCTGTTCCAGGAGCTGGTATCGGACCAGGGAACCTGGGGCGTGCTGTTCAGCAACGGGGTGACCGTCGGCGGGATCCTGGTCATGCTGCTGACGGCTTTCGTGCGGGTGACGAGCCCGAGGCCGCGGCGCCTGATGACCCGGCTGCGAGCGGATGCGCAGCCTGAGATCGACGCTTTCCTGGTCGAGTTTGCCGAACGCCGGCGTTGGGATCCGGTGCTGACCGATCGCCTGCGCGGGGTCGGTGAGGAAGCCCTGCAGGTCCTGCTGATGGCGCCTGGCCACGCAGCCGATGCGAGCGAGCGCCAGCTGCTGATTGTGGCGCGCGCCGACGGGCCGGCCGTTGACCTGGAATTCACGGTCTGCTCGGACGCGGTGAACATCGAGGACCAGCTCAGCGTGCTCGGCCATCAGGAAGCACAGACCCCTGACGAGGACGAGTTCTCGCTGCGGCTGCTGCGCCACCAGGCGTCAGCAGTGCGGCATCAGCAGTTTCACGACACCGATGTGTTGCTGCTCAGGGTCGGGCCGGAAGCGGCGGAGGACTGAGGCGCAGTCGGCGGGCGTCGGTTTCAAAGATCCGGCGATTCTGCTCAGTCAGCTTTGCTCTGTCCGCATTCGCGGACAGGGTCGCGTCTGCATAGTGCAGCGCTCAGCGCTCGTAATCCGGCGCGCGTTTGTCGGCAAACGCCCGTAAGCCCTCACGGCATTCATCGGTGATCAGTGAGCGGTAGAGATCGGCGTTGGACGCGGTTGGCAACATGCGGTTGAGATATTCAGCGTACAGGCGTCGGGCATTCGGCGAGGTCCTGCGAATTTCGGCGATAAGTGTGCGCGTGCGCTCCGGCAGGGCGTCGTCGTCCACGACCTCGGTAATGAGCCCGATGCGCTCGGCTTCCTCGGCGCCGATCATGGTGCCGCTGTAGAGCAGGTATTTGAGTTTGGCCAGGCTGATTTTTGGCAGCAGCAGGCTCGGCAGCATGGAGCTCGCCATGCCGATGCGCGCTTCGGGAATGCCGAAACGCGCGCTGCGTACGGCCAGCTGCAGGTCGCACACCGAGGCGATGCCGAGCCCCCCGGCGACGCAGATCCCGTTGACGGCTGCGATCGTGGTCTTGCCGCAGTGTTTGATCGTTTCGAACGGCATGTTGTCGTCGTAGGCGTGCAGGGCGAGTGGGTTGGGATCTTCCATCCGTGCCAGGGTCTCGCTGAGATCGCCGCCGGTCGCAAACGCGCGGCCGGTGCCGGTGATAACGATGATGTCGACCTCGGGGTCGGCCGCCGCCAGCCGCACGCCGTTTTTGACTTCCCGGTAAAGCTGCGTGGTGAAAGAATTCAGCGCCGCGGCGCGGTCCAGTCTGAGAGTCGCGATGCCGTTGCTGACGGTGTACTCGAGTTGCTCGAAGTCGTGGAACGACGCGCTCATAGCCGGGGCCTCCTTGGTGGCACTGGGGGGGAGCTGCGGCGATAGCGGGGGGTACCGCAGCCGGTCAGTATCCTGCTCGGGGGCGGGATGCAGCGCAAGCCGGCGCGCACTGCGGGACGCGCTCAAGCAGCTTTACCTTTGGACCGTCTGCGACCGAGCGCGGCGCGTTGTTCAACGACACCGGCGCGGAGCAACGGCCGGACGCCGGGCTAAGCGTCGGCGCCATGTTTTTTTCTGGAGGTACCTGCGTGTGAATGAGCCGACGTTTTTCGACACGGCGCAGCTGCTTGGCAGCTGGCGGCTGGTGAGAGCCGTCGCCGAGGATGAGGCGGGGGGCAAACTGCCGCCGCCCTACGGGCCGCAGCCCATGGGGCGCCTGGTACTGAACGCCGACGGCCGCATGATGGCGGTGCTGTGCGACGGGCGCCCGCAGTTGCCGCCAGGAGAGGAGCGCGCCTATGCGTCCTACTGCGGCAACTTCCGCATCGAGGACGGCCGCCTCATCACGCGGGTCGATGCCGCGGCGCTGCGCGAGCGTATCGGTGGAGACGAGGTTCGCGAGGTCGAACTGAAAGGTAATCGCCTGGTCCTGCGCCCGCCGCGCCGGGCTGATGGCGCGCAGCGGATCCTGAGCTGGGAGCGCGAAGGGCCGCCGTGAGATGAGGTGGGCCCGCGTGCCGCAGACCTCCCTCAGATGTCTTCAAAATTCCCGTGACGCCCTTTGCCGTCGGCAAAGCGCTGCGCCCCGGCCACGCCTTCGGCGGCAACCATCCTGGCGCTGATCGCCCACTCCGAGCGCAGACCGTCCAGCTCGGACAGGCCTTCCTGAGCGTAGACCGACGCGCGGTCGGCGCGCAGGCAGCCCTGCGGGAAGCGCGCGATCTCTGCGGCCAGCGCTTCGGCTGCCCGCCGCGACTCGCCGTCCGCAACCACGCGGTCGCAGGCGCCTATCTGCAGCGCTTCAGCAGCAGGCAATTTGCGCCCGGTCAGGATCAGATCCAGCGCACGACCGCGGCCGACCAGACGCGGCAGGCGCACCGTGCCGCCGTCGATCAAGGGCACGCCCCAGCGTCGGCAATAGACCCCGAAGTAGGCGCTTTCCTCCATCACGCGCAGATCGCACCACAGCGCCAGCTCGAAGCCCCCGGCTACCGCCGGGCCGGCGACTGCTGCAATCACGGGCTTGCTCAGCTGCAGGCGGGTCGGGCCCATCGGTCCACGCGGAACTGCGCCGTCCGTGCCGAAGTCGAGCGCCCCGAGCGGATTGTCGTCACCGGCGAGCTCGCTCGCCGCCTTGAGGTCCCAGCCACCGCAGAACGCGCCGCCCTCGCCCCAGAAGACTGCCACCCGTGCCTCTTCATCGGCCTCGAAGGCGAGAAAGGCCGCGGCCAGCGCGTCCGCCGTTGCAAAATTCACCGCGTTACGCACCTCGGGCCGGCTGTTGATGACCGTGGTCACCGGTCCGTTCTTTTCTATCCGTACGGTCATGGTGTGTTACTCCTTTCGGCAATCAGCGCGTCCAGCTCGGCGATCAGCGCGCGCGCCTCGTCGCCCTGCGGGATAGGGCGGCCCGAATCGCGCCAGGCGACCGCGTCCTTGAAGCCGTGGGCCTGCGCATGGCGGCGGAACCACAGGCCCTCCGGGTTATGCCGCGTGATGCCGTCGAAGACCGTGGCGAGGGTCTGGCTGGCGAGCAGGCCCATGCGTTCCACCGCTTCATTCACGATCATCTTCTGCATCTGCAGCATGCCGCGCGGCACCCCCGTCATGCGCGCAGCCAGCGTGTCGACCGCGCGGTCGAGGTCGCTGGTGGGCACCGCTTCGCTGACCAGACCCCAGCTGCAGGCAGTGCGGCCATCGATCAGGTCGCCGGTCAGCAGCAGGCGCTTGGCGCGCTCCGGTCCCAGGCGATAGGTCCAGTGCGCGGTCGTCGGGCAGCCCCAGACCCGGGTCGGCATGTAGCCGATCCGGGCGTCCTCGGTCATGACGACCTGATCGCAGCACAGCGCGATGTCGGATCCCCCGGCAATAGCGTATTTGTGCACCCGGGCAATGGTCGGCTTGGCTGAATGCCACAGCGCCATGTAGTCATCGGTGTAGCGCCGCATGGCGCGGTAGTCGAGCATCGGGTCCCAGGGCTCTTGCTCCTGCTTGCAGGGGTGGTCCGCATCCGCCTCGCCGAACAGGCCGATGTCGTAACCGGCGCAGAACGCGGCGCCGGCGCCCTGCAGCACAATGACGTGAATACTGTCGTCGGCATTGGCCAGGGCTACTGCCGTGCGGATCTCGCCCGGCGTCTCGTCAGTGATGGCGTTCAGCCGCTGCGGACGGTTGAACGTGATCCGCGCGACCCGGCTGTTGACCGCATCGCGGGTCAGGGTCAGCGTGCTGAAGCGTGTGTCGGGTGCCAGGTCGGCGCCCGACGGCGTTTCTTTGGAGGTCATGGCAGAGTTACCTCGACTGCATGGTCGGTTGTGTCCGGTCTGCGTTTTGCGCCGGTGCCGGGCAGCTACCGCGCAGGGTAGCTGCTCTATGGGCGCTTAGCTCAGCGCTTCAGTGCTGGCCGAGCGGCAGGCGCACGACCATCCCGTCCATCGCGGGTGTCACGGCGACCTGGCAGCCAAGCCTGCTGGATTCGGTAGCACCATCGGCAAAGCCAATCATGTCGCGCTCGGTATCCGATGCAGGCGGACCCACGTGGTCGCGCCAGGACGCGTCGATGTACAGGTGACAGGTCGCGCAGGCGCAGTTACCGCCGCAGTCGCCGTCGATCCCTGGCACATCATTCTCAACCGCCGCCGACATGAGGCTGGTACCGGGCTCCACCTCGACCTCATGCTGCGTGCCGTCGTACTCAATGAAAACGATGCGGGTCATGTGCTGGCTCCTGTCGCGCGCTGTGGACGGCTCATGCTGCGGCCCACGGCTCGAGCCTGACCGGCAGTTCGGAAAATCCCATGATGATGTTGGAGCGCACGCGCACCGGCTCACCCACCACCTCGACCGTGCGGAAGCGCTTCAGGATCTCCTCCCACGCGATGCGCAGCTGCAGCTCGGCCAGGCGGTTGCCGACGCAGCGGTGGATCCCGAAGCCAAAAGACAGGTGGTTGCGGGGTCGTCTGCGATCGACGATGAACTGATCCGGGCGTTCGATCGCGCGCTCGTCCCGGTTGCCGGACAGGTACCACATCACGACCTTGTCGCCGGCGCGGATCTGCTGTCCCCCGAGCTCAGCGTCTTCGAGCGCCGTGCGCCGCATGTGGGCCAGCGGTGTCTGCCAGCGGATGGCTTCCGGCACGAAGCTCGTGATGAGGCCCGGGTTGCGCCGCAGTTTCTCGTATTCATCGGGAAAGTCGTTCAGCGCGAGCACGCTGCCGCTCAGGGTGTTGCGCGTGGTGTCGTTGCCGCCGACGATCAGCAGCAGCACATTGCCCATGAATTCGGCCCGGCTCATGCCGCGCGTTTCCGCGCCCGTCGCCAGCATCGAGACCAGGTCATAACCTTCGGTGTTGTGCGTTCTCTCCTGCCACAGGCGCGCGAAGTAATCGCCCATCTCCTCGAGCTCGCGGCGCCGTGACTCCCAGCTGTCGACGATACCGCTGCCGGGTACGGACACCGAAATATCCGACCAGCGAGTGAGCATGCGCCGATCCTCGAAAGGAAAGTCGAACAGCGTGGCCAGCGTCCGGGTCGTGAGCTCAATGGAAAAACGATCGACCCAGTTGAAGGTTTCACCCACCGGCAGCTGCTCGAGAATATCGACGCAGCTGGCGCGGATGGCGCTTTCCATGTGGCGCAGATTCTCCGCGCCAACCGCGGGGCTGACGGTCTTGCGCGTGACGTCGTGACGCGGCTGGTCCATGGCGATGAACATGGGCAGCTGGAAGTCTTCGTCCTCGATGAAGAACATTTCATAGCCGAGGATGTGGCCGCCTCGCGCATGGTCCGAGGAGAACACCTGATGATTGGTATCCACGGCCATGATGTCGTCGTAGCGGGTAACCGACCAGAACGGGCCGTAGTCCGAGCCGGGTGAGAAGTGCACCGGCGCCTCGGTCCGCAGGCGTTTGAAAAACGGCATCATCTGGTTGTGCTGAAACAGATCGGGATCGCTCATGTCGATCGCCTCGAGCGGCATGGCGTAGGGGTCGGGTGCGGGGCGTACGGTGCTCATGCAGAGCCCTCCACGGATAAACAGCGCCGCTACAGGCTATGACCTGCAGTTCTGGAGGGCTTGTCTGCCGGTGAACCGAAGCTTGTCTCGGAGTGAACTCAAGGCTTGCTGTCGCAGGGTGCGGCACCAGACTGAGTTCCGGCCTGCCCTGTCTTTCGACGGTCGGTGGCGGCGCCGGGCAGGTCCGAGCAGGTAAGGGCGCCCGTTGTGGAGCAGCCGAACTGGCAGGCCATTCGTCCTGCAAAACGGAGCAACTGCGAATGCGCTTGGGTCGGCGCACGCGGATAGGTCTGACATGGGAGAAACGGTCGTGTTTGCGCAGGTTATCTGCCGCCAGGCTGCTGCTCCATCGACTGGTTGGATCTCGCTTTAGAGAAGGTAGCGGTCGATGTCCAGGGCGCCGTGGAACACACCCAGGATGTCGATTTCACTGTGCGATCTCACCGCGTACGCGATCCGATAGTGGCCATACAGAAGAATACGGACTTCCTGATCGATAACGGCGTACCGATGCCCCATCTCTGGGAAGCGAGCTAAGTGTTGGGCCTGGTTGTAGATTCCATCCACAACTTCGGCTGCAGCAATGGGATTTTCTACGGCGATGTAGTCGTAGATATCGCGGAGCCAGCGTTCAGACTCGGCCGTCCAGTTCAGCCTTGCCACTGTCGAATGCGTCGGCCCATTTCTTCATTCGAGATAGTACGGCCGGCATGAGAATCGGCTAATCCGCGCTGCACCATGACGTGAAACGCCAACTCCCGGACAATTTCTTCGGAGCTACTGTCAGCGGGTTGGCGCTGCAGGACTTCCGCGAGCTCTTCTTTGATTGAGGACATAGCGGCTACCTCCGGGACGCATCCTAACACCGCGCCTCGAATATCAAATGATTTACAGCTGGATCTGACGCTGAGGCGAGCGACGCTTGATGGCGATCCACTGAAGCGGCCGGGAAGAGAACCGGCGCGCCAGCTTTCGTTCCAGCGACTTGTCAGGCGGCAAGGGCCAGGGATGCAAAACTGGACGTCTCCACAGTTATCCGCGGTAACGTCAGGGTCGTGGATTTGTTCCGACGCTGACCAGCTTCCGAAGACCAGCCAATTGCCCCGGTTTGGCGTATGGGTCGGGTGCGGGATGCGCGGCGCTCAGGCAGCGCCCTGCGCAGGTGATTGACACGTTGCCGTCGGGACGCCCGGAGACAGCGCCTTATCTCTGAACGAACTCAAGGCTAACGCTCTCCTGGTTAGCGCTAGACTGCGTTGGAGGCCGTCGCTGCAGGCGCCGGCGCAGGGCAGGAGCGGGATATGGACGTAAGGCGAAGGCAGGGGGTGCGCGAGGTCGGCGGAGCAGAGCTCAGCCGCGTCATCAGCACAGCCCACCTTTTCTGGCGTTTTAATCCCGCGCAGACCGCAAAACTCGAGGCCAGCGTGGCGGTGCGCAGCCTCGGCGCTTTGCGCCTTGCCTGGGTCAGGGTCAGCGCCTGGAGCGGGGAGCGCACGGCGCGCGAGATCCGCGCGAATCCGGAGCCTTACCTCACATTTCTCATGCCCTCACGCGGCTCTATCGTGCTCAGCTCGGATTCGGGCTCAGAGCGCGTCGGCAAACACGAACTGGGGATCTGGGACAGCACCCGTCCGATGTCTTTTTCTATCGAGCGCGCCGGCTTCGCCATGCTTTCAGTGCTGGTGCCGCAGCGTTTGCTACGTGCCAGCCGCGCCGACTGTGCGCGTCAGCACTGCTCGCGGATCGATCGTCACAACGTGCTCTCAGAGCTGTGTGTGCGCCAGATGAGCACGCTCACCCGTTTTCTGGATGACGATCTCGGGCCGGTTGAGCTGACTTTGAGCGATCTGACGACAAGCCTGTTCGACGCGCTGCTGACCGGTGCCCGGGGCGGTCGCCGGGATCGGGCGCGGTTGCTCGTCGATATCAAGGAATACATCGAGTGCTACATCATCGAAGACAGCCTGTCCGCCGCAACGATCGCCGCCGCCTTTGATGTGACGCCGCGTTACGTGCACAAGCTCTTTGAGGCCGAAGGATGCTCTGCGCGGGACTGGATCCTGCGGCGAAGGGTCGAGCGCAGCGCGGTCGACCTGGCGCTCGGCGAGGACAGCGTGACAACCGTTGCCTACAAATGGGGCTTCAAGGATCCCGGCCACTACAGCCGCGTGTTCCGGCGCCGATTCGGACAGCCACCGGGTGCGTGGCGGCGGGCGCAGTGCGAACACCGCCCTGAGCACTGAAAGGCCTGGCGTCAGGTCGGTCCTTTCGAGGGCAGTAGCAGGAAGGGTGATGCGGGAACAGACTGCGATCGCTCGCGACCGTGCTGCCATGGCAGCATCCAATCAACAAACAGAGCATCAGAGACACAGCAGAATGGGTTTACTGACCAATAGGTTGAGCTTTGCGCCGGGACTCAGCCGCTCGCCTGCGCACCCGGCAGGTCGCGGGACTACCAGCACGTGCGCGCGCTTGCGCTGGAGGATACGTGCAGCTGTTACCGCGCTCCTGGTCGGCCCGCTGTCTGCCGCGCCCGCCATCGCCGAGACCACGCCGCGCAACATCATTTTCATGATCGGCGACGGCATGGGGCCCGCCTATACGACTGCCTACCGCCACTACCGCGATGACCCGGCCACCGAAGCCGTAGAGCCGACGGTGTTTGACGAACTGCTGGTCGGCATGTCGAGTACCCATCCGGCGGACAGTACGGTGGTGACCGACTCGGCTGCGTCGGCCACCGCGCTCGCCACCGGGCAGAAGAGCTATAACGGAGCCATCGGTGTCGATGTTCGAAAACGCCCGCTGCTGTCCGTCGTGGAGGTGGCCCGGCGGCGCGGTATGAGCGTTGGAATCGCGGTGACCTCGCAGATCAACCACGCTACCCCGGCGTGTTTTCTCGCGCACGTTGACAGCCGTAAGCAGTACAACGCGATTGCCGATGCCTATCTCGATGACCGGATCGAGGGCAGACCCAAAGCGGATGTCATTCTGGGCGGTGGTCTGGAGTACTTCCGGCGCGCCGATCGCGATCTCGTTGCCGGCTTTGCGGAACTTGGTTTCGAGACGGTGTTTGCCGCTGATGAGCTTCGTGCCGATGGCCGGGGACCGCTGCTCGGCCTGTTTGCTGAGGTCGCGCTGCCGCCGGCGCTCGATGACGCGGCAGGGCCGCGCCTGCCGGCGATGACCCGGGCTGCTATTGACCGACTGGACGGTAATGAGCAGGGCTTCTTCCTGCTGGTGGAGGGCAGCCAGATCGACTGGGGCGGCCATGCCAACGACGTTGTTTATGCCATGAGCGAACTCGATGAGTTCGCCGAGAGCGTGCGCCTGGCCCGTGACTATGCCGCATCCCGTGGGGACACCCTGCTTCTGGTGACGGCCGATCACTCGACCGGCGGTCTCACGCTGGGCGCCGGGGGTGAGTACCAGTGGCGCGGTGACGTCGTGCGGCGGGTCAGAAGAACGCCGGCCGCGCTGGCTGAGCGCTATGGTCAGAACAGTGATTTCGGCGCAGCGCTGTCCAGGGATCTGGGCTTCGACCTGAGCCGCGCGGAACTCGCGGCCTTACGCGTGGCTCAGCTGAAATCGGCGCACGACTTCACCCGGGCTATCCGCGGTCTTATCGACCAGCACAGCTTTACCGGCTGGACGACCGATGGTCATACCGCCGTCGATGTGCAGGTGTTCGCTTTCGGGCCGGGTAGCGCCGCGTTTTCGGGGCAGCATGACAATGCGGCGGTCGGCAACGCGCTGCTGGATTTGCTCAAAAGCCGCTGAGCGTGGCCGGAAACGGGTGACATGGCGACCTACCGTTTCCGTGCTTCCAGTGCGCTGCCAGTAGGCATACCCTTCCACGTGACAAAAGTGCTGGAAGAGGGACCCTCATGATCAGACAACTGGTGGCGCTGCTGACGGGCGCCTTGACGGCAGCGGGTGCGGCGGCGGCCGGGCTCGACAGCATTACCGATCCCGCGGTCAAGGCGTGCATCGCCCGGGCCATGCCGGAACAATCATTGAAACATTCAGTGACGCTGCGCGCGCTCGACGACGCGGGCGTGAGGAGCCAGTCTGCAGGCGAGATTTTCTGGCGGCGGGATGTCCAGGGCAGCCAGCGCGCCACCATCCGCGTGTCCGAGCCTGCCAGTCGTAACGGCATGATGGTTCTGGTCATCGAACGAGAAGCGAAGGACCCGCAGTTTTTTCTCTACCTGCCGGACCTCGGCCGCGCGCGCAAGATCACCGGCAAGCAGATCTCCACCGACATGATGGACACCGATTTCAGCTACGAGGAATTCTCTCACCTGCAGACGATGAGCCGGAGCAGCGAGACGGTCCGCGTCGAAGACCAGGCAATCGATGGCCGCCCGGTCTATGTCCTGCAGACAACGCCGCAGGATGGCGCCTCCGTGTACAAAGAGATCCTGACCTTTGTTGATCAGGAACGCTGCATTCCGCTGCGCAGCCAGTTCATTGCGCCCGGCGGCGAGGTGCGCAAAGAGCTGGTGGCCGTGCCCGAGGAGATCAGGCAGATCGGGGAGCGTTTCGTGCCGCATCAGGTGATCATGTACGACCGGGCCAAGGCCTCGCGCACCGAGCTGACCATCGATAACGTCGAGATTGATGTCGAACTCAGCGAGGCATTGTTCAACCCCAAGAGTTTCGGCAAGTCTCAGTAGCGTCGGGCGCAGACGATGAGTGCCCGCAAGCTGGTCAGCGCCTGCGTCGACTATCCGTTCGTCGTGCTGACGGCCATGGTGCTGGTCAGCTACGTGTCGCTGGTCCAGCTGGTCGATTTCGAGACGCGCTCGCTGCGGCTCGGGATCGACTCCTCCGTCGAAAGCCTGCTGCCGGCCTCCGGCCCCGCTATCGATACCTATGCGGCTGTGCGCGAGCAGTTCGTGGGTGACGACCTGCTGGTCGTGCTGTGGCAGGCGAAAGACCTGTTCAGCCCCGAGGGCCTGGCTGGTCTGCAGCGTGTCACCGAGGGGCTGGCGGCGATCGACGGGGTTGCGCGCGTCGACGGTCTCGCCAACGCGAAAATGGTGCGGGTGGAGGATGACTTCACGAGCATTGACGAGTTTCTGGCCGAGCTGCCCGAGACGCTGGACGAGGCGCACCGGCTGCGCGAAGAGGCGGTGACGCATCCGATGTATGCGGGCCAGCTGGTGTCCCGTGATGGTTACGCCACCATGCTCGCCGTGCATTTCGCGCCGGGGCTTGATTCGGACGCGACCGCGGCTGTGGTTGACCGGGTCGCCGCCCTGTCGGCCGAAGAGGCGGCCGCGGCGGGCGGCATCGAGCAGTTCATCACCGGTCCAGCCGTGGCGCGCCTTGAGACCGCGCGCACGCTGTTCAGCGATATCCGGGTGGTTTTCCCGCTGGCTATTCTGGCGACAGTTTGTGTCTCCGCGTTCGGCCTGCGCTCGACTGCGGGGGTGGTCCTGCCGCTGCTGGCCAATGCCGTGGCGCTGCTGGTGACCATGGCATTGTTCATTCGCACCGGGCACGCGCTAAATTTCGTCACCGTCATCATGCCGCCGGTGGTGTTCGTGGTCGGTTTCGCCTACGCCGTCCACGTGGTGAGCGACTTTCAGCACGCCTATTCCGTGCTCGGAGACAAGCTCGCCGCGGTGAAGACCTCGCTGCAGGAGGTCTTTGTGCCGCTGACCCTGACGGCGTTCACCACCAGCATCGGCTTCGGCTCGCTCGCGACCAGCAATATCGAGACGATAAAAACCTTCGGTCTGTATTCCGCGCTGGGCACGCTGCTCAGCTGGGTTGCGGCGGTGACCGTGGTCCCGCTCGGACTGCGCTTCATGCCGGCCAGCGCGCACGCCGGATCGGAGCCGGGGTTCCTGCTGCGCGTTGCGCCCCGCATTGCGCAGTTCGACCTGGAAAATCGCAAGGCTATTCTGGCCGGCGGGCTGCTGCTCGGCCTGGTGGGCCTCGCGCTGATCCCGCAGATCAAGGTCGGCACCGACTATCTGCGCAACTTTCCGGCCGACAGCGAGATCCGCGCGCACTTTGACGATGTCTCGGCCCGGTTTGCGGGGGTTGTACCCGTGCAGGTGCTGATCGAGACCGACATTCCCGACAACTTCAAGAATCCGGGAGAGCTCAGGGAACTCGACGAACTGCAGAAATGGCTGAACGCACAGCCCGAGGTCGGCGGCAGCCTGTCTTTCGTCGACTACATGCGCATGCTGCACCAGGCGTTCGATCCTGAGGTGGAGTTCGCCAATGCGCTGCCGGGCTCGTTCAACCTCGCCGATCAGCTGCTCGCGTTCAGTTCGTCAGAAGACGCCAGTGTGTTTATCGATCCGCGCTACAGGTCCACCCTGATCCACGTGCGCTCAAGCGCCGTCAGCTCAAGCGACCTGGGGGCGCTGATCCGGCGGATCGAGGACCGCCTGCGTCAGCTGCCGGCCCATATGCGCGGCACAGTGACCGGGAGTTCAGTGCTGGTAGCGCGCACCATGGACGACATCACCCGCGGCCAGGTTCTGAGCCTGTCCGGGGCGCTGCTGGTGATCTACCTGATCCTCGCCACGCTGTTCGGCTCGCTGCGCGTCGGTGCGATCGCACTGATCCCCAACCTGCTGCCGATCATTCTGTTTTTTGGCGTGCTGGCGCTGACTGGTATTACGCTCAACCTGGCCACCAGCCTGGTCGCGACCATCGCGCTCGGCATTGCGGTTGATGACAGCATCCATTATTTCTCGCGATTCAACGCCGAGTCCCGCCGGTTGGCTAACGAACAGCTTGGCGTACAGCACGCGTTGGCGGCCGTGATCCGCCCGGTGACGTTCACCACGGCTGCGCTCAGCGCTGGCTTCCTCGCGCTGGTGTTCAGCGCCCTGCGCAATCAGGTGGAGTTCGGCGTGCTCGCCGCCATCACGCTGGTGCTCGCCTGGCTCATCGACCTGACTATCAGTCCGGCGCTCAGCAGCGGGCTGCGCTTCGTCACCCTATGGGAAGTGCTGGCACTGGATCTGGGCCAGGAGCCGCATAAGAAAATCCCGCTGTTCAAGGGTCTGACCCACCGGCAGGCCCGGATCGCGGCGCTATTCGGGCGCATCGAAGCCTACACGCCCGGCGACCGCATAATCACCGCCGGGGAGGAGGGCCGCGAGATCTGCATCATCGTGGAGGGCACCGTCGCCGCAAGAGTGACGCGTGACGAAGGCGATGTGACCCTGCGCGAGATGCACCCCGGCAGCGTGATGGGTGAGGTCGCGCTGTTCACTGGGAAACGCACCGCGCATATCGATGCGGTCGACAACGTGCGCGTGTTATGGCTCAACCAGGAAAGCCTTGAGCGCATCGAGAGCCGCTATCCGAAGATTGCTTCGCGCATCTTCTGGAACCTGACCGGCACCGTGGCCGAGCGGCTGGCGGACGTGACCGAGCGGCTCTAGACGCACTGAGAGCCGTCGCCGTGCAGGCCGCAGACCCGCGTGCAGACGCGAGCGCGGGCCACATGTTCTTTCCCCCGCGCGTCAAAAAGCGCTAACGTTCGTTCATGCCCGCAACGGCTCAGCGACCGGGAGATCGCGCGGCCGATGGGGAAAGGAACGAGGGGTAACTGAGATGAGCACACAGAAACAGGCGAACAATGCACGTTCGCGCGAGACGAAAACTTTTGATGTCGTGGTGGTCGGCGCCGGTTTTGCGGGCCTGTACGCACTGCACCGGCTGCGTGGACTCGGCCTTTCGGTGCGGGCCTACGACGGCGCGGATGGCGTTGGCGGCACCTGGTGGTGGAACCGCTATCCGGGTGCACGCGTCGACTTTCCGAGCGCGCCGTTTTACGGCTACACCTTTTCCAAAGAGCTGCTCGATGAGTTCGACTGGGAAGAGCGTCAGCCGTCCCAGCCGGAGGTGCTGCGCTACCTGAACTTCGTCACCGACAAACTCGATCTGCGATCGGACATTCAGCTCTCAACCTGGATTGAGGAAGCCTGGTTCGATGAGCAGGCCGAGCGCTGGCACGTGAACACCAGTACCGGAGAGCATCTCGTCACGCCGTTTCTGCTCTGCGCCATGGGCAGTCTTTCGGACACCAACAAGCCGCCCATCCGCGGGATCGACGACTTCGCCGGCGAGCTCTATCACACCGGCCGCTGGCCGCAGGAAGACGTCGACTTCGCCGGCAAGCGGGTCGGCGTCATCGGTACGGGGTCGTCCGGGATCCAGTCCATTCCGGTGATTGCGAAGCAGTGCGCACATCTGACCGTGTTCCAGCGCACGCCGCAGTACAGCATTCCCGCGGGTAACCGCCCGGTACGGCCGGAGGAGCTCAGCGACGCGCGCGAGAACTGGGAGCAGTACAAAGCCAACATGGCGGTCTCCTCGCTGGGCATGCCTTACCCGATGTCGGAGCGCTCAGCGCTCGAAGATACGCCCGAGCAGCGCGACGCCCTTTATGAGCGCCTGTGGCAGGAAGGCGGTCTGCACATGCTGTTCAACAGCTACTTCGACCTGCTGGCGAACAAAGAAGCCAACGACACCCTGGCGGAATTCGTGCGCGGCAAGATCCGCCACATCGTCAAGGACCCGGACACGGCGGCAAAGCTCACGCCGACCTATATCCTCGGCACCAAGCGGCAGGTCATCGACGACGGCTACTTTGAAACCTACAACCGGGACAACGTCGCGCTGGTCGATCTGAAAACCGACCCCATCGACCACATCACGGCCAACAGCATCGTTACCGAGAGCGGGGAGCACCCGCTCGACATCCTCGTCCTCGCGACCGGTTTCGACGCTATTACCGGCACCCTGATGCGGCTTAATCCCCGCGGCCGCGGCGGGGTCGATCTTGAGGAGCGCTGGCAGGAACGCTTCAACTCCTATCTCGGCATGATGATCCCGGGCTTTCCCAACCTGTTCATGGTCCACGGCGTCGAGTCGCCATCGGTGCTGTTCAACATGCCGCTGGGCGGCGAACGCGAAATCGACTGGATCCTCGAGTGCATCCTGCATCTGCGCGCAGCCGGGATCGGCACCATTGAGCCAGCCCCGGGCGTGGACAAGGCGTGGAGCGAGAGCGTCGACGAGGCCGCCTCACAGACCCTCTTCCACGGCACGGACTCCTGGTATTCGGGCGCCAACATTGATGGCAAACACCGGCAGTTCATCGTCCACCTGGGTGGTCAGGCCTATTTTCAGCACCTGAAGGACATTGCCGCGGGTGGCTACGAAGGCTTCGTCTTCGGTCCGGCGGCGAGCGAGGTGCTCGAGGCCAGCGGCGGCTGAGAGAGGCGCACCTGCCCCGTCCCGGCGCTAAGCGACCCGGGGCGGGTTTCCGCCGTCGCGCCGGCTCGCAAACGGGTCTCCCTTCTTAATGACTGCCTCCCGCATCGGCTACGAACTTCCCGACGGCACCATCGTGAGCGCTTACTGTGCGCTCGACGGCTATATCGAATTCAACGGACGCATTCTGGTTGAGTCCTACCAGGACCCGGATGACGTTCAGGCGCTGGTCGACGGCGGCCGTATGAGGTCGATCGAGACGGCCCTTACCTGGGACAGCCGCAAGCTCAAGAATGAATGCGGCGATTACCTCGCCGACGAAAACGATGACTACGTCTACTCCCATACCCGCGAGCCGCAGCCCCTGTATGACACTGAGCGTGGCGACCCGCTCAGCGTCGAGCGAGGTTCTTTCGCGGCGTTCTGCAGCGGCAGCGAGGGCGAGGAGTTTGTGTATCTGTTTGACCGCAACGAACAGTGGCAGGCGTGGCGGCTGGAGCCCGAGGGCGGACATGAGAATGCAACGCAGGTCGTAACCCCAGTGGCAATCCCGGGTTACACGGTCTGAGAGGGTAGAGAAGGACCCGTGAGCCCGGCGCCGGCGGGTCGCACGGCAGGGGCTGCCTGCAGCGCTACCACTCCCCGAGTTTTTCCAGCGACAGGACGTTCGTCGTGGTGTCGCCAGTCCGATAGGGACGGTTCACGAAACGCACCAGGATGCGGTCGCAGCTGGCGCGCAGGCTGCCGTCTACTGTCTGACATACGGTCAGTCTGAAAGTATCGTTCGCGAGTGCCTCGTTCACGGTGTAGGACACGCGGGTCTCATCGCCGCCGGGGTAGGGGAAATTGGCGGCGATGCAGCCGCGCAGCGCGGCACGGTTCAGGAACACCGCGGCGACCGTGTTATCGCCGTTCAGCTCGGTCATGAGCTGCGCGAAGCAGCCGTTCGGGATAACGCCTTCTGTGGTCTCGAAACGCCCGTCGCGGAGGAGGTAATCGAGAGGTTCCGCGTGCAGCGCTGCGCTGGTAAAGAGCGCAAGCAGCGCCAGGCCGGTTGATTTCATCTGTACTGTCCTCTGCCCGGGACTGTTCTCAGCGGCTGACCCGTCATGCTTGTCGGTTAAGCTGCGCCGCCTGTTCTTTACAGCAGGTGGTAGCTCGTGGGGTCGTCCGGGCAGGCCGCGAAACCGCACATGAGCACGGTGGACAACACGTTCAGTGCGGTCATCAGCACCACCAGGGCGATGGCCAGCCGCGCAAAGCGGCTGATGCGCCCGGTCTCGGGTCCGTTCGCGGCGAACTGTCGCTCGCAGAGCAGCATCAGGCCGATCAGCGCGACCGCGCCCGTGAAGGCGACCACCGCCCAGCTGTAGTAGTGCACCCCGAACAGGGCGCTGCCGTAGCCGGGGTCGCCGGGCAGGATATGCAGCGCCACCTGGCGCAGGGCGAAGCCGGCGCCGGCCAGCGCGGCGAGCAGCGACAGCGCGTAGTGACCCGGGCGTGGCCCGAACCGGATGTTCAGGAGGGGACCCACTGCGAGCAGCGCGAACTGCAGGCGCTGCAGCATGCACAGCGGACAGGGCAACTCACCAAGCCAGAGCTGTGCCGCGAAGGCGACGGCGAGCACCACGCTGATGCCGTACAGCGCGAGGACATTGAGCGTGATCGCGGTTGCGCGGTTCATGCTCAGAAAGACAGCGGCAGCACGTCGGTGGCGTGATGCAGGAAGGTCAGCAGGTTGACGCTCAGAGAGACGGCGAACAGCGCGAGCGCGAGCCGGCGCAGACCGGCCGCGGCCGTGGCGAGCGCTCCAAGAACGAGGATGAACAGGCCGGTGAAGATCATGCAGGTCCCCTGATCGGTTGCCGGGAGCGTTGACCGCCGAATGGTGCGAGTCTAGCCTGACTCGGGGCCGTTGCCACATGCCCTTCCAGCGGGTCTTCTGATGCGAGACACGACCCCAACCGGTTCGGACTGCAAGGCTACGTTGGTGTGACATCTCTAACTGACCTTGTCTTTCTTTTGCCCTCAGGCTAGGTTCCGTCCTGGATGCGCTGCCTGCCGCGATTTCCTGGTGGGCTGGCGCACCAGGGAGTAGTGATGGCGGTTTCGATGATCTCATCGCGGGGAAAGCAAAACGGGTACAAGGTGCTCAGCCGCTTCCTGTTTGCTGGGGCCGCCTTTCTGCTTATCCCGCTGGCCTGCCCGGCGGCAACCATCACCCAGACCCTGAACCTTAAATACGGCTGGAACGCCATCTGGCTGGAGGTTGGCCCGGTCAGCGCGGATGGCACGGCCAAAACCGCCTCTGAGGTATTCGGCGCGACAGGCAGCGGCTTCGTGATTGATTACGCCGCAACCCCGATCGAGGTGCGCGGCCCGAACAGCTTTGTGTCAGATCCGAATGAGCTTTATAACATCGGCGGCTGGGAGGTCTGGTCCGATCCGCCCCCGTCGTCGGGTCAGATCGATAACTTTGCGGTCCGTGCAAACCACGGCTACATCGTCTTCGTGCGGCCGGATGGGACTAGCGCAACCTCCTGTGATGATCTGCTGGCGCTCAACGACCCCGCGAAGGTCTGCGGTTTGTCTGCAGGTCAGCTTGCAGTCCGCGGCGTGGCCGAGTTTTACCGGCCTTCATGGACCAAAGGAGAGTACAACCTGGTCGGGTTCGGGGTGGCAGGCGCCCCCCGATTTGACGCGCTGATGTCGGGTTCTGGGATCAGCTTTACGTCGCGGCTGGGACAAACGCTGACCTGCGGCAACGGCCGCTGTGAAATCCCTGAAACTGAGACCACCTGCCCCGTCGATTGCTCCGGCGGGGTCGTCCCTGAGCCGCCGCTGCCAACCTTTGCAAACGTCCTCCGACTTGACGCTACCGGGCTGTGGTCGAAAGTTGGAGCTACGGATACGGTCAGCAGTGGCGAGGCTTACTGGATGCTGGTGCCCTACGCCTTCAAAGGCGCAGGCTGGAGCGGGCCGGTTGAGATTGATTTCCCAGGCGCTATCTCAGGCGCGTGGAATTTCGGCTCGGGTCCGGCGTCACTGAGCGTGGTAGACACGGCGACGGTCCAGACCGTCACTGATGATAGCGGTAGCTCAGAAATCTACGATACCCGCCAGGTGACACCGTCAGAGGTCACCTTTTCCAACCGCGACGCGCTTTCGGATGACCCCGCCGGTACTTCGCATGTCATCACCCTGCAGCAGGTTACGCTCACAGCTGACGGCGATCCGCCGGCCAACGAGGCTGCGCTGACCGCGCCGGTGCTGGACGTTCTTCCGCTTGAGCCGGTCCCTGAGGAGCTCTACTGGCGCACGGTCATCGTGTCGGGCAACCCGTGGCAGTGGGAGGCTACGGCGGGTACCGCGCTCGCTGCCGGGAAAAGCCTGACGGTCACGCTGGGGGTCGACGCCGATCGAGGCAACTGGAAGGACCAGCCCAACTACCGCGAGCTGCTGTTCCGGGCTGAGGTATCGCTCGAGGGGGGCGGCACGGTGTACAGCTACGTGCCGGTGGTGGCGAGCAACAGCCTCATCCTCGAAGAGGAGACCAGCGAGCCTGTGGACGCCTTCACCGGGCTGTGGGCAGGTCAGGTCACCCTGGGCGCTGTGACCAGCCTGGCTGATGACGCGCAGGCAGTGCAGAGAACACCCAGCATGCTGCCTATGGAGATCTACATCCACGTGGATGCGGCGGGTACCCCGCGTCTGTTGAGCCGCGGGATCCTGATGCAGACGAAAACTGCCTCTGAGGAGGTCGAGCCAACGCCCGTGCTTGTCGTGGACGAGACCAGGATTCCTTATCTCGAGGGGATCCGTGAGCGTCCCGACGGTCTGCGCGAGGGGCTGCGCCTGGAGACCGGGGCCTACGATATGCCACGCGACTACAGCGGGACTTCCTACAGCTTCGCGGCGCTCTCGACGATGCGCGAGCGCCCCTCTGATCTCCCCGAAACCTACTACCTTTCCTGGGAGCTGGGCGGCGCGCTTGGTGTGGGGCGCGAGATCTACACAGGGGATGCGGAGTACAGCTATTGCGATACGAACGCCGCGCCCTGTGAGCCGGCCGACCCGCTCGATCCGGCGGTCTGCGGCAGGTGCAGCCGCTCACCGCTGACCCTGGATCCATTCCATCGCAGCAATCCTTTCCGGCATGCCTACCATCCTGACCACGCCGCAGGTCTGCCTATTGAGCGCGGGTTCTCCATTGTTTTTGACGAGTCCGCGGATCCGGATCTCCTGACCGGCGTTTACCAGGAGACCACTCGCGGTCTGACGCGCGAAGGTACGAATATCGTGTCTGTTGGTCTTGTCGAGCTGCGCCGGGTGAGCACAGTGGCAGAGCTGCAGTGAGTTTTCCCGAGCGTCATCCTCGCTTGCTGTGGGCGACCTGCCTGGCGGGTCTGGCAGCGTTTGCGTTGCTGCAGGCAGCATCGGTTCAGGCAGACCCGCAAACCTTTTCCTGTACCGGCAAATTTGAAGTCTATACGGCGCCCTACACGGGACGGTACTCCCTGACGGTCTCCGGCGCGCAGGGTGGAAAAGTCAACGCAACGGCTTGGGTCGGCGGCAAGGGCGCGAAGGTCACCGGGCAGGTCGATCTGACTGAGGGTGACAAGCTGCGCATCGGCGTCGGCTGCCAGGGTGGGCCCGGCATCCAATACAACAGCGGCCCCATGAGCGGCGGCGGCGGTGGCGGCGCTTCGTCGATCGTTTTAATTGAGGACGGAACGGACCTCGAGCCGGGCTCCAACGACAAGCTGCTGCTGATGGCTGGCGGCGGCGGCGGCGCGGGCAGGGATGAGAGCGGCGAGGCCGGCCGGTATGTCGGCGCGTCCTCGGGCACCGGAGGCGGCATTGCGTCTGACTACTACGGGGGCGCTGGTGGCGGGGGTTATCGGGATGGCGGGCGTAGCCATAATGACGATACCGGCATTACCCTGCTGGCGCAGGGCGGCCAGTCTTACCTGGCGGGTCACGCCGGCGGCGGCAACCCCAACGGTGGGGACAACGCCTCGGGCGGGGATGGCGGCTGGGGCGGCGGCGGTGAAGGCGGACCCTACAAGCAGGCTGGCACCAATAAAAATGGCGGCGGCGGCGGCGGCGGTGGCTTCGATGGCGGGGACGGAACGCAGAATGCACAGGGTGGTAGCGGCGGCGGGTCTTATTACGCTTCCGAGGTTCGATTTCCTGGTGGCGGTGCGGGGCTGCAGCCAGGCCACGGCCAGGTAATCATCCAACCGCTTGGCGAGTGTGCGTGCACCTCCTGGACGGATGACGCGCGCGCTCAGCAGGTCTACAACCTGGTCTGGAATTACGTCTATCCCTTCGATGATGGTGACGTGACGCTCTCCGGTACGGCATTGTCCAACACTTCGGTCTCACCGTACCTGCACCTCACTGAGAATCTAAACAGTCAGAACGGCACGATCATGCTGCAGCCTTTCGCGGCGGGCGAGCAGATTCAGGACCTTCAGGTCGAGTTCAAGATGAAGATGGACGCCGGTGCTGACCCGCCTGCAGACGGCTTCAGCGTGAATTTCGGGCCGCCTGAAGCGGTGAAAAATCCCGGGTATGCGGGCAGCAGTGAAGGGCTGGCCGTCGCGTTTGATATCTATTACAACGGTTCATCTGATACGGGCTCTTCGGTCAGCGTGCGTGATTCCACGCAAAATCAGGGTGAGCCCTTTGCGGGCGTGTCCTTTGACGACTCGCGCCGCGTCCTTCCCGCCTACCCGCCTGCGGTGGATGCGCAAACCAGGGCAGATCTCATCTTTCCGGCTAACGGCGATAGCAATGACCACACCGTCGTGGTCACGATCGAGGCCGGCGCAACGCCCGCTGACAGCACTTTGTCAGTGGTCTGGGACACCACGGTGATTCTCGACCGGGTGCCGGTAACCTACGACCCCGCTGCGGCTGGAGACTGGGCTGTTTCTGTCAGCGCGACGACGGGCGGGCTGAGCAAGGAACACTACATCAAGGACATCACCGTCAGTGCGAACGGCGCGACCGACGTGACCGTTAACAGTGACTACGGCGAGCACCTCCTGGTGCCGTCCGCATCACCCGCGACCAGCTCCTTCGCGCTGGGCGAGACCGTCACTCTGTTCGCGCCCGACTATGTGTATCTCGACCGCTACGGCAAAACCCTGGAGGGAACGGAGGAAGACGTACGCCTGCGCGCGGCCTACAGGGCCCGACTGAAAGCCGGCTCGGTAAACGGGGTGCCGGCGCTGTCGGGGGATGAGATCACCATCGTTGGTCCGACGGCGATCAACTGGCAGTGGGAGATCGAATTTCTCGCGGAAGTGAACACCGGCACGGAGTCGATTGACGGCCTGGATGCCGCGTCCGTTACCGACCCGCAGTTCACGGATACGCTGGGGCGACAGTTCCGCCCGCGGGATTACAACTTCAACTCGGTGGTTGATGCGGAGATCCTGAGTACCGGTGAGGGGCTCGACCTGGCCTATCACCCGCGCGGGTATGTGATCGAGAATGCGCCCAATCCTCCTGAGCGCTTCATGCAGCTTTCCGGCACCGGGGATTACCTGTACACCGACCAGAGCGATCAGACCGCCGCACTCGACGGCTCGCAGAGTTTCACTATCGAGTTCTGGGCGCGCGTGGACCCGCCCGGGAGCCAGGTGATGACCCGGGATATCGTTGCGCTCGGCTCGGCGGTCGGAGACCAGCTTCGGGTCGGGTTCAGGTCGTCCCGTGCTTTCTATGTGTCGGCGCCCGGCGTCGAGATAGCGGCAGAGCCGGCGCTCACGGACAACACCTGGCACTACTGGGCCGTGGTCTACGACGCCGACTACGTTGACGCGTCCGGCACGCCGGCGCCCAGCGTGATCCTTTACCGAGACGGCAAGGCCCTGCGCCCCCTGAGCTGCGGTGACGACGCGCAATGCCCGAGCAGCACGCCCGTCGGGGCGCTGAGCTTCGCCCTGGATAGCGTCGTGACGATCGGCGCCCGCGACAGCGGAGGCGATGCGGCAAACTTCTTTGCCGGTGGGGTCAATAACCTGCGCGTGTGGGGATCTGCGCGCAGCATGGGCGAGATCCGCGCCGATGCGGTGCCCGCAACCCTCGGCGCCGGACCGCTTCTCGAGGTGCCGTTCGACCAGCTGGACTATGTCACGGGCACCGGCAGTCTGCCGCTGAACGACCCTGCGCTTGAAGGTGCAGAGCTGAACTACGCCTACATCAAAGTGCCTGTGGAGGACGGCAGCTTCGATTTCGAGCCCAAGGGCTTCGCGGCGCTCGTCCCGGTAGACGTGACCCATGCCCAGCTGGCCGCGGCGCTGCATCCCGGGTTCCACTACAACCCGACGCCGGATACTTCGGGCGACCTGCAGGGCATCGATTCCGACGAAGCGGGTCCGCTCAGCAGCTATCGGCGCGTGTTCTGGCTGTGGCAGAAAGAGTTTGGCTTTGAGGTGAGCGTGCTCACCATTGGCCTGCCACCAGAGCTGCTGTCACAGCTCGCACAGCACGCCTACCTGCGCACAGTCGAGCAGGAGTATTTCCTTCCCGCGGGCGAGACCGGCCGTCAGATTACCGACGGTATTCTGACGGTACTTGAGAAGTGGATCCCCGAGGGTGATCCACTCGAGGTCGGCGCGGTCTACCGCTCGCCGAATCGCCGCTACACCCTGAGCGAGGTGTCCCAGCAGGTCGACAACTTTGCCACGGTCGACCTCGACACCATGGGTAACGACACCTTCGGGGGGCTTGTCGCAAAGACATTCAGGCATCCAGCGGTCACGGCACCCGGAAAGCTGGTATTCCACTTTGACCGCACGATCTTCCGGGCGCGCCTGCCCATCGGCACAGGGCTCGATTTTTCGAGCGTTGCCGGCATGAACCTGCAGCTCGACACGGCGCTACCGGATGATGCGGAGTTGCAGCCGGTGACCGATACCAATCGCCCGAATGTGCAGCTCCTGTCCAGCGGTGGTCCCCTCTCCAGCACCGACGGTGAAGGGGAAGCCTGGCAGTTGGATCGTGTCGGCAAGCGACTCTATTTCCTGAAGCCGGGGGTCTTTTCGATTGACTGGACCGACGCGAACACCGGCGAGACCTATACCATTCAGGTGACGACAGACTTCCCGGCCACCGAGACTCAATATGCCTTCCTGGAGGACCCCGATGGTCACTACCTCGGGGACGCGCCGAACTACGTGTCGGATTTTATCTACCCGTCAACCGAGGTCGCGTTCAGCGGCCACCCGGACGCGCATTATCGCTACGTGCTGTCGCCCAACGATGCGCGTCCCGCACCGTTTGACCTGGATCTCTCGAGCGACGACGGCTGGCATTTCCTGCGCCGGTACTACTCCGACCACTCTACTGCGCAGACCGACACCAACGCGTTTACCGCCCGTTTCACCGAGACCACGGCCGGCACGCGCAGCGTGCTGGTGTTCAGCCGGCGCACGGACGGCCAGCCCGCCACCGGCGACCTGACCCGCGAGGAGATTGCGGTGCGGGTGGTGCGCTCAGACCAACCTGACCTGGTTGAAAGAACTGAGGAGATTTACGTCGCAGACCGCGTCCCACCCTGTCGGACCGGGCTCTTCGTCGACCGTGGCACATGTTTACAAAGCTCTGCCGACGAGGCCGGATTGGGCACCGGCTGGATCATCAACGAGGTGGCCAACTACAACGCCACCCTGTACGACTCGACCGCGCTGGTGGGGCAGTGGGGGCCGGTCTTTCCGGTCAACGACAGCACCGTCTACGGGAACGACAGCAACGCGCTTCAGGTGCAGTGGTATCGGCACTGCGTGGATTCGGACGCAACGGAGAATACGTTCTGCCCGGACAGCACGATCCAGTACAACACGGTTTCCTTCCCGGAATACGACGCGCCCGTAACTCCGGTCATTTACATCGCCAGCCAGCTGGGCAGCGAGGGTTTCACCCAGGACTATCTCAATCCCCCCGCGCCTCAGAGGGTCGACGCGGAGCATCAGTTCTTTGACCCGACGGTATTCACCGGCCTGACGGTCTACAACCAGCCGGACCGATCTCTGGCGGGCTTCAATCCGAACGAAGAGCACGCGCTGATTGCGCCGTCGAATTACGCCGGCATGACGGGCGACAGCATGAAGAACATCGGCCAGAGCGCGGTGTTTGCGCTGCAGAAGGACATCAACTGCGACAACGCAGGAATCACCGCCGGCGAGTGCTCGCACTACACTTCCGAGCCCTTCGTGCTCGCCCAGTTCACGAACCGGGAGACCGGCGAACCGGACATGATCGCCTACGCGGTCAAGACCACGCGCGCGCTGGGCGGGGACGGGGACCCTGACAGCACCCTTGACCCGCCGGCCGCGCTGTTCCCGAACCGTGACCCCGACACCCACCTACCGGTCGACGCGGCGGGCAACCCGGTCGCGCAGCCGGGAGAAGGCTTGTTGACTGCGGCGGGAGCCCCGACTCAGCCGGCCTACGATTTCAAGACGGTCACCTTCGCCGGCGACCAGGTCACGCCGTTCTACCCGCTGAATCTGGTCACGAACGGACGGCTGCTGACGCAGAACGAGGGCTGGAACAAGCCGTTGGATTCGCAAAACACGACGCCGCGAACGTTCTGGCGCGACAAGAACGGCGTGCCCTGGGTGGTAGGAGGGCACTTCGTCACCGAGGAAGGCGACGATCCGGGCCCCTTCGAGTACCGTTTCTGGTACCCGCTGGCAGAGGGCTTCTGGCTGGGAGAGGGCGGGGCCACCGTTTCAGTTGGAACCCCGGTCAAGTGGCTACCGCGCGGTCTGGGGTCGCCGGCTGTTCCGGACGATTTCATCTCGCTGGACGCGGGGTGTTATGCCTCTGTTGAAAAGATAAAGAGTTACCCCGCAGTTGACGCTTTCGCCACGTTTGACGTTCTAGAGGATGGGTACTACCTGCTGGAAGCGACCGGCGCCCCGGGCGGCGGAGTTGCCGGCAAGCGCGGAGGTTACGGCGCGACCGTCACGGGCGTCGTAGAGCTAAAGAACGGTGAGCTACTGCGTATCGGGGTAGGTAACGCCGGCGAAGAGGGAACTGCCTGCGCGACCTCTTACCACGGCGGCGGCGGCGGTGGCGCCTCGTCGATTGTCAAGATGGTTAACGGGGACCAGGACACCCCGGGTTCAGACGACCAACTGCTCCTGATAGCCGCTGGCGGCGGCGGTGCTGGCCTTAATGGGTCTGGGAAAGACGCTGGTGGTATCGCCTTCGGCCAGTCGTCCGGCGGGAGCGGCGGGACTACCGCCAGCACGGGCAACAACTTTCACGGTGGCGCGGGCGGCGGCGGCTATCGCGGAACGGGCGAGGGTAATAACGACGCAAAAACCCAACCACAGGGAGGCCGCGCCTACTCAGATCCGGATGAACCCAACTCTGGTGGCAGCAGCGCGGCTGATGGCGGCGACGGCGGCTGGGGCGGCGGTGGCGAAGGCGGCACAGCGGGCGCAGGCAATTCCGACAATTGCACAGACCCGGCACCACCGGCCGACGAACCAGGCTCCGGGGGCGGCGGCGGCGGGTACACCGGTGGCAACGGCGGAGAGGGCTTGCAAAATGACGACGGCGGGAACGCTGGCGACGCCGGGATCTCGTACTTTGCAGGCGTTTCAGGCAAGTACTGTTCTTCTCGCGCCAGTAGCGATCCCGCCTCAGTAACAATCTACCGATATGACGGAGCTGCGGCCGTCGCGGAGGCCGGATTCGCCGGCCAGAGCATCGCCTACAGCGCCTATTGGCGGACCGATTATCCGGTGCTGAAGCGCGGCGAAACACTGTCCTACGCCGGCGGTGAGTACAAGGCCGAAAACCCCGCGGCCGCCGGCCTGCCGGGGGTCATCGGCTGGGCCTCGGCGGAGGTAGTGTTCGATTCCACCAGCCCTGACATGGCGTTCGACGTCGCCGCCGCTGACGATCCGGCCGAAGTCCTGGACGGATACGCCGCGCGCTTCATGCGCCTGCTTGACGTGCATGCTAAGGAATACAGCAAGGATCAGCTTCCGGCAGGGTACGAGCCCAAGAACACGGACAAGATCTCCGTCGTCGGCTCGCGCTGGTATTTCAAAGAGCTTGCGGGCTCGCTGGCGCAGCGCTTCTACTTCGACAGCCTGGCATCGCAGCTGGTGCTGCGCGGGCGCATTGACGGGCGGGAAAGCGGCGATCCTGACCTGACCGCGGTGCCGCTGGGGATCTCCACGCTGGAGCCGAACCGGCTGCCGGAGGAGGGCGATGACTACAATATCCTCGTTGCGCTTGACCCGGATAACACGAGCTGGACGGATGCGCTTGACGAGCTCGTCGAGAAATCGAACGGCAGCGAGCAGGCAAATGGCAACGAGGCTGGTCAATACACCGACGAAGACGGTGAACCAGCAGACGTCCCGATCGTTAAAGCGACGGGCAAGCCGCTGGTTCAACCCCCCCTCGGCCTTGAGCTGGCTGGCTGCCTGGACCCCAGCACCCTCGAATACAGCACCAGCTGTGGAGCTCCCGACAAGTGGCTTTTCCGCCCGCTGCGCAGCCTCGGCACCGGTGCGGTGCTGGTGCCCAACCCGGACTCGCTGACTGACCCGGTCGGTGAGAACAGGTACGTCACCCTGGTGGAAAACAACCATCCGCAGGCGACGGGCGCGGTGACCCTGCACGTCATCCGCCTCGGCGATGAACGCTACCGCGGTGCCGTGTCGGTTATTACCCCGGTCGACCCGTTCGACGAGAAGATCGAGCTGCGGCATTCGGGCGATTTCGGCGGCAATACCGACGAGGTCTACTACGAGTGGTGGGTGCGCGACGTGGCGCCGCTGGAAGACCTGCCGACGCCCGACAAGGACGACGACCCGCTCGGCTGGTCGAAATATGACGCCGGCAAGGGTCTCAATGCGATCACCTTCGAGGGCGATCCGGAATACACCCTGGGGGACAAGCTCTTCTACGTGCGCTACGGGCACGAGCATGAGCTGTTTTTCGGGGAATGCTACATCAGCTCGGACCCAACGCCCGAGTCACAGTATGACTGCGGAGCCTTCGCCGCTCAGAATGTCGAAGGCGGCACGGTACGGGACGCTGCCTGGCGCCTGGTCAGCCTCGACACCTCAGCGCCCGACTGGAGTAGCCCTTCTTCAGGCGACGGCGATTATTCGCTTGCCGCCGCCTGGCAAACCCCCTATCAGTGGGCCGGCGCTCTCAATTCCCCGCAGCTGCAGGCCTCGGGGGCGAAGGTCTACGTGCCGCAGCTCGTCATGGGCTGGGTCAAGCGCGTGCTGGATGCGGTCAACCCCTACGAGGCGCGCTTCTCGGCGGACTTCACCGGCGACGCGCCGGCGACCTACAGCAGCATGCTGGTCGAGGCCGGGGCGCCCTACGACGGGCCGGTCGCGCTGAATGCGGACAAGGACGTTATCGAGAACGTCGGGCTGATCGCGCTTTACTCCACGGTCAAGGACCGGGCGCTGGCGCTGACCAATAACGACACGGGTGCCTATCCCGCCGACTCCAGCTTCAACCAGCCGCTCCTGCTGGCCTCGACCCGGCTGGCGATGCTCCATGAAATGAACGCCAACGAGGCCTTCAGCGACGCGCAGAATGCCGCGCTGAGCGTTGTCTCTGCCAGCGGTAGTATCAAAGACACACTGCTCGCGGCGAGCCCGTGGGTGCACGCGTTTCAGAACGAGGTGGCGGATCTGGGAGAAGAAACGCTGGCGCTGCTGCGCGGAACGGACTATCTCAAGTCTTTCCCGGTCTACAACCGCCTATATCCGAATTACTTCAAGGGGCTCGGCGAGGCCGCCTATAACACCAACTACAACATCAAGGACGCTAACAACGACGGTCTCATCGACGAGACCGACGCGCTGATACTGTTCCCCCAGGGCCACGGCGACGCCTTCGGGCACTATCTGTCGGCTATCAAAGAGCACTACGGACTGCTCCGCCGCGACAACTTTGACTGGAATGCCAGCGCAGAGCTGTATGCATTGCTCGGCAACGTGATCCCGACCGATTATCTCGACGAAAAATCTTTTGCCCGTCACGCCACTGCTCGGGCCCGGGTGGGGCTGTCAATCGTGAAGGAGACTTACCGCGCGGCCTACACATCAGATCCCGACGCGCAGTGGCAGGGTTACACCGATACCTCCGATCCGGCGCGCGCCTGGGGCGTGTCTGAATGGGCTGGGCGGAGCCTGCAGGGCGCGGTGTTCGACTGGATGGTGGGCAACGCCATGCTGCCCGCTGACCCTGCGGTCGACGATAACGGGCAGCCGCTTGAGGGACTGGACCGCCTCGATCGCGAGACGACGCGAACGGAGCTGCGCGCGCTGGCCGGCACCGCGCGGGAGATCCAACAGGCGCTGAACGATGCCAACAGCGCACAGACGCCGCTGGGACTTGACGCGGATGCGGTGCGCTTCGGGCTCGACCCCGTGTTCGACGGGTCCGGGTTCGTGCGAAAAACCCATTTCGAGCAGGTCTACGAGTCGGCCACCGCCGCGGCTGCCAACGCCGTACAGGCGCTGAACGTCGTCACCGAAACCACGCAGAATCTGCGCGCCATCGCCAACGACACGGACGCTCTCAAGGAGCAGGCCATCCGGCAGGACATCGACTACAAAAATCGCCTCATCGACCTCTTCGGTACGCCCTTCCGCGGCGCTATCGGCGCCGGCAAGCTGTTCAAGGAAGGCTACAGCGGCCCGGATCTTCTGACCTATATGTACCTGCACAGCACGGCTATCCACGACTTCATTCCCGAATCGGCCGATGCCTACACCACGGTGCGCGCCGACATCGTCGCGGATGGTGTCTGGGGAGAGCGCGACAAGGGTAAATCGCTGAGCGGCGGACAGGACGTTCAGTTCCAGCCGGTGAGCTACAAACAGCTGGAGGACCACCGTGACGACATTTTCAACGCTCTCTTCCCGTACGACGAACATGCCGAGGACGACCCCTACGACGGGGTCATCCTCGAGAACTTTGAGACTGGCCCGGATGACGCCAGTGTCCTGACAGTCAAGGTGCCGATAAACACCGCATCTGATTACGCCTTCGAGGCGCCTCACGAGTGGGAGGAACGGGCGTCGACCGGCAGGATCCAGGTCGCGCTCGCCGACATGCTGAAGGCCGAGCTAGAGCTGAACGACAAGCTGCGCCGCTACGAGACCTATAACAAGAAGCTCAGGAACGCGTGGACCGACTTCAAGTATCGGCTCGATGCGTTCGCGGAGGCGCAGGAGTCGCGGCGGTCGGCTTTCGCGACAATTCTGGCGTCGCAGGAGGTCATACAGGCGTCTGGGGTTTTCGAATACAACCCGGAAAAAAACTGGACTTTTCGTAATACAGGCAGCGAAGCAGACGCCGCATTCATTCGCGGAGTCGGAGACAGAATAGAAGTCCCCGTGGCCAATGAAAATAATGGTGACCTAATCCGAGAGCTCAATCAGATTAAGGAAACCCTTAGAAAAATCGGTGCTGCTGATTTGAACCTGACGATGTCAGGCGGAAACGCTCCTGGCAAAGCACGCCTGCTTGGCTTCGATATATCTAGCGCGGCAAGGGAAGATGGTTTTAAGTGGTTTGTCAATTTTAAAAAAGGCATCCTTTTCCTCGCCCAAGAAGCTAAGCTGCAAGCCGAGCTGTTCGGCGCCAACGACGCCAAGATATACGCCGAATTCAACACCTTCCTCAGCATGCTGAAAGGCATGTCGGACATGCTGGTCGAGGAGCCCGTTTTACGCCGCGACATCGGCATGGCCGTCCATGAGCTCGAGGTCGCCAGCGACCGGGTCCGAACGCTGCAGGCTGAAGGCCTGCGCCTGATCGACGAGCGTGCGGCGATGAACCGGCAGATAGCCGCGAGCGCGCAGCGCAACCGCTACAACGACATGACCTCCCGCCTGGCGCGCGACGAGGCGCTGCGCAAGTCCGACAACGCGATGGATACCGCGCTGCGTTTCGCCTTCCTCGCGGCCAAGGCCTACGAGTACGACACCAGCCTTTCCGATAGCCATCCGGCTAACGCCGGAAGCATTCTCGAAGCTATCCAGAGTGAGCTGCAGCTCGGCCTGTGGGACGGCGGGACACCGAAACTCGGCAACGGTGGCCTGGCGGACAAGCTGGCCCAGCTGAAAATCAACTACGAGGCGCTGAAGGGCGATATCGGGCTCAACAACCCGCAGTGGGAGGTGTCGAACTTCTCGCTGCGCAGCGAGGCCATGCGCATCCTGCCGCCGGGTGACGGTGCCGCCGACGCCCGGTGGGCCAGCTATCTCGCCAGCACAGTGGTGGACGACCTCAATTCGGACCCGGACTTTACCCGGCACTGCCGGCCCTTTGCCGACCCGGCCGGTCCGGCGCAGCCGGGTTTCAAGATCCGCTTCTCGACCGAAATCAACAGCGGGCGCAACTTTTTCGGCCACTCTCTGAGCGCTCTGGACCACGGCTACAGCAACGCCAACTTTTCGACACGGATCCGCTCCGTCGGGGTTCGCTTTGATGGTTACGACGTCGCCGCCGACGGCGAGCAGCAGCTCGCGGTCACGCCGCGGGTGTGTCTGACGCCGGCGGGACTGGACGTGATGCGTTACGCCGACGGCGCGGTGCCGAAAACGCGCGCCTGGAACGTGGTCAACCAGCGCATACCGGTGCCTTACCCGATCAACATCACCGACCTGGAACAGCTCGCTTACAACCCGCGCACCGACAGCCTCGACGGCAGCTTTGCTGAGCTGATCCGGTTCGGCGATTTTCGCGCGTACCCGACAGCCGATGGCGCCGTGACCGGTATCGATCCGGCCTACACGGACAGCCAGCTGTTCGGCCGCTCGGTGTGGAACACCCTTTGGTATCTGTTTATCCCGGCGGACTACATGAGCAGCGATCACGAGACGGCGATCACGCGCTTCAGCGAGACGGTGGACGACATCAATCTCGAGCTCACTACCTACTCGGCCGCGGGCATGTAGACGTGCGCTGCGACCCCGCCCAGGTACGACACCCTGCGCCGCATTGGCACTGTGCCCGCGTGGCGCTGCTCGCTCTGCTGCTGGTCAGCCTCGGCGGCTGCGAGCGCAGCGCACCGCCGCCGCCTGCTGGCACCGGCGAGCCGGGCGTGCTGGCCAGAGGTGAGGGCTGGCAGGTTGATGAGGCTTTTTTCCGTCACTGGTGGGCGACCCGGCCGGGGCCGGCGGACAGCCCGCAGGCGCGCACCGAGGCGCTCGAGCGCCTGACCGAGCGGGCGGTGCTGGCCGCCGCTGCGCGGCAGGCCGGCGTGGACCGCGACCCGGAAACGGCAATGCAGATCGAGTCATTGCTCATCGCGCGCCTGCAGGAGATTGAGCTCAATCCTCGTCTCGAGGCCGCGACGGTCAGTGATGACGAGGTGCGCGCGCGTTATGACAGCCTGCGGGACACCACCTACACCCGCCCGGCCGCGGTGCGCGTGGCGGTGTTGTGGTTCAACTCGCGCGGTCAGGAGCCGCTCGAGGCGCGCTACCGGCCGCGTCTGGCGCAGATCCGCGAGGCAGTGGCGGCGGGCGCTGAGGCCTACCCGGTCAGCGGCGGCTTTGGTTCGCTCTCGGTGGGCAATACCGAACATCGGCCCTCGCGCCTCAAGGGTGGCGTGTTGGGCTGGCTGGACGAGTCCCCCGGGCAGGATGGCTGGCGCAGCGCCGTCCTCGAACTTGCCGTACCGCTGCAATCGCCGGGCGAGATGAGTGAGATCGTGGCCTCAAAAGAGGGCCTGTTCCTGGTGCGCCTGATCGAGCGCCGGGCCGCGGAGGTGCAGCCCTTTGAGACCGTCAGCGCTGCGATCCGGCGTGGACTGCTGAATGAGCGTCGCCGCGAGATGCGTGAGGAATTCCGACAGGCGCTGCTGGGCAAGGCTGCGGTGCAGCGCTTTCCTGAGGCGCTGGCCGCGATCAGCGAGCTGCCGTCGCGCGAGGGAAGTCGCCGGCCGACGCCGCCTGACGCGCCGCGCCTGTCTCCGCCTGACGTGCGGCGCCTGTCGCCGCCGGCGCTGACGTCCCGGGAGAGCCCGCATGCGCCGTAGCGCGTTCCGGCCGCTTGCGTGGCGTCACTGTCGGTCCGGTCTCGGGGTCGTTGCGCTATGGCTGTTGAGCGTGAGCCCGCTGGCCCTGGCCAACAGCTTGCCGGAGCCGCACAAGGTCATCTACGGCAAGGTGATCCACGCAGGCGCAGGTGCTGCCTATCAGCTCTACGCCGGGCAGTTGAGCCTGGTTATCGTCGATACAGCGAGTCCGTCCCGTGTGTTGACCCTGAACACACCGCTGTATCCGGTGGCTGACGGCGAGTTCTCCTACCGGCTCGAGATCGACCAGGAGAGTGCGCCTTTCGACGACCGCCAGACCACGACGCTCGTGGCGGCCCCGGGCAAGTCCTTCGCCATCCAGTCCGCCACGGTGGACGGACGACCAGCGCTGCCGTTCGATGCCCGGCAGCTCCCGGTCCTGTCCACGAGCGGGAACGACCGCCGGAAAGAATTCCGCTTCGATTTCATCACCAACGTGCCGCAGACCGACTCGGACGGCGACAGCATGCCGGACAGCTGGGAGTCCCTGTATGGTCTGGACGCGCTGAGCGGCAGCGATGCCGGGGGCGACCCGGACGGGGACGGGTGGTCCAACGCGGAGGAGTTCCGGCGCGGCACGGATCCGAACGGGGACAACCGAGTACCGCTGCTGCAGAACGCGACGCTGCTGGTCACGGCCGGCGGCAATGCCGGCGTTTATTTTTCGGTGGTGGATACGGATACCTCGGCCTCGTTGCTGCAGCTGACGCTGCTGGAAGACGCTGCTGGTCTGACCTGGCGGAACGGCGAGGACGTGCTGGGTGCGGGTGACGCGTTCAGCTACGCGGACGTTCTGGCGGGCCGGGTGAGCGTTGACGTGGCCCTGGATTACACCCAGCGGGCGGTGCGTTTTCTCTTGGAGGATCTCGGGTCTGACGCTGTGGTGCCGGCGGAGACGGCGGTCAGGGTGGAAGTGTTCTCCCCGGGTTCCGGTCTCCAGAACCGCCCGGCGGTGTGGCTGGATGCGGAGCGCGTGGCTGCGGCTGAGCGGCTGGCGGAGTGGCCCGATCTGAGCGGTTCGGAGCGCGACGGCTATCAGCCTGAGCTGGCTTTTCAGCCGAGCGCTGATGGCGCGGGCCGGGTGGAGTTCAGCGGCGCAGAGTTTCTATACCTCGACGACCGCGACCTTTCGCTGGCCGATGAGTTCACAGCGTTTGCGGTGTTTGGTGCCGGCGAGGAGACGGCATCGCCCCAGACGTTGTTCTCGTCTTCCGATGTGGCGCTGGAACTGACTCTCGAGGAGGCAGGCGCAGGTCTGCGCGTGGTGCAGAACGGCTCGTCGATCACGGGTCCTGCCGGCGAGGCGTTGGCCTTCGGCCGTACGCCGGGTGTGACGCTGATGCAGTCTGCGGGTGTGTCGACGATCGATTTCCGGCTGGGCGGCGGGACGGCGCGCTTTACGGCGGTGGCAGGGGATGAGTCGCTGCTGTCGTCGTATGCGACCCTGGGCGGTGCGCGGGCGCTGTCGTCGACCGTGGCGGAGCGTTTGTTCACCGGCGATTTGTCCGAAGTGTTGGTGTACGACGGCGCGCTCGGCGTGTTCGGGCGTCGGCTGGTGCAGGACTACCAGGCGTCGCGCTGGGACGGGGTGCGGGTATGGAACTACCGTCTGTCGACGGTGCCGCTGGTGATGCACGGCGACGATACGGTGTCTAACGTGATGAACGGCGGTGAGAGCGCCGATGAACTCACTGGCGGTAGCCAGAGTGACACGCTGCGCGGCGGTCCGGGCGCGAACACGCTGACGGGCGGGCGCAGCGGCGACCGCTTCAGCTTTGAAGCGCAGCAGACGGCGGATGTGGTGACGGACTTTTCCGAGTGGGAGAACGACGTTATCGATCTTGTCGAAGTGTTGGCCGGAAAGGCGGGGCCGCTCGCGAATTATCTGTCGATCAAGTCGGTGGTTACGCGCGACGAAAGCAATGCGCCGCGGGTAGATTCGATCCTGCAGCTGAACCACGCGGGGCTGGGCACGGCGAGTGGGGTGGACCAGACGATCACCCTGGAAGGTGTGGCGGTGGGGAATAGCGACCTGCCGCGGTTGCTGGCTCAGGGGTCGATAGTGACGGGTCGTGCTGAAGAGCGCGCGGTGTCTGTGGACCCGCTGGTGGTTGATTCCGACGGCGACGGGGTGCTGGATGCTGAGGACGCGCTGCCGTATGACGCGACGGAGACGGTGGATACGGACGGTGACCGTATCGGGAACAACGCCGATCCGGACGACGATAACGATGGCTTTATGGACGGTGTGGATCGCTTCCCGCTCGATCCAAGCGAGTGGTTTGACACTGACAACGATGGCATCGGCAACAACGCTGATCTTGACGACGACAACGACGGATGGAGCGACACGCGGGAGATTGCGGCGGGTACGAACCCGTTCGACCCGAATTCTTATCCGGTGCTGCCGGAACGCCGCGGCTTGCCGGCCGGAGTGCTGGAGCTGCTGCTGGGAGATTGAGCGCGGGGCGAGACCTTGCCGTTGAGCGTGGTCTGCAGAGCGGTTTTGCCATGACCCGAAGGCCCGGCGCGCAACCAATTTATGTCCACGCCTGACTGGCATAGACTTTCCGTGTGACTCGTTCTCCTTGCGTGAAAGCAGGATGGCCGGCGCTCGTTCCCCTGCGGGGGCGCCGTGCTGTTCTGTTTCTGTTATGCCTGCTGTCCGTTCAGCTTCAGGCCGCGGTCGTTACCCAGACACTGCAGCTTGAATACGGTTGGAACGCGGTGTGGCTCGAGGTCGGCGCGGCGGATGCGGCGGGTAATCCGCCGACCTGTGATCAGGTGTTCCTGTCCCCCGACTTTGTTGTTGACCAGGTGGCGAGCCCGATCGAAAGGCTGGGTACAGCAGAATTCTCCGCCAGCCCTGAGACACTCTTCGACCAGGGTGGTTGGAGCCAGTGGAAGCTCAATCCGGGTTCCGATGAAACCGACCTGATCCTCTGTCGCGCGAACCACGGCTACCTCGTGCACGTGTCGCCGACCAGCGGCGTCAGCGCAGTCGACGGTGCGCCCGCCGGCGCTCTGGATATCGCCGGCGAAGTCGATTTTTACCGGCCGGTGTGGGTCAAGGGTGGCTTCAACCTCGTTGGTTTCGGCGTCCGCGGGGACCCTGCCTTCAGCGCGTTCCTGTCAGGTTCGGGAATTTCGGTTGGTGGTTTTGGCGTCGATGCCACGATACAGGAGCTCGATTCAGCCACCGGACAGTGGAAGGCGGTCAAAGCCCAGGACCCGGTCACAAGCGGGAAGGCGTATTGGATTAACGTGCCCTACGACCTGCCCGGGAACGGGTGGACGGGGCCGGTGGAGACCGACTTTCCGGGCGCAGTGACCGGCACCTGGAATTTTGGCCCGGGTCCCGGCTCACTGCCGGTAAGCGATCCCAACGACCCGACGGCTGAAGCAGTTCTTCTCTCGCCTTCTGAGCTGACCTTCTCCAACGTAGACGCGTCTGCCGTTGCGCCGGTCGCCGTCACGATCAAGCGGCTGCTGCCGGCGGCGTCGGATCCAGCCGCCAATGACCTGGTCATGTCAGCGCTCGAACCGGTGCCTGAAGAGCTTGCCTGGCAAAAACGGACAGTCGACTTCGTAGCCGGCTGGCAGGCCGCCTCCCTGCCCGGCGGAGACAGTCGGACAGTAACAGTTGGCGTGCTGCGCGACTGGAACAGCGGCCTCAACTATCGCGAACAGCTCTACGAGATAGACGTTGCCCTGCCCGGGGGCGGGTCTACCCATCGTTACCTGCCGGTGGTCGCGACGAATGAGGCCCTCTCAGCGGACACGAGTGATACGCCACCGCCTGACACGTTCACAGGCTTGTGGGTAGGACAGGTCACTCTGGATGCGGTCACTAGTCTCAGCAGCGCCGGCCAGCCCGTGCAGGGTGCGCGCAGTCAGCTGCCGATGCGGATCATGATCCACGTCGACGCGGCGGGAAGAGCGCGCCTGCTGACGCGGGGGATCCTGATGCAGACCAGGACTGCGTCCGACCGGGTCGAGGCAACCACAGTACTGGTCGTGGACGAAACAAAAATTCCGTTCTTCGAGGGCATCAGGCAGCGGCCAGATGGACAGCGGAGTGGCCTGCGACTGACCAGCGTTGCCTACGATCTGCCGCGCAAACTCGATGTCAGTACGCTGTCCGCCCGCTTGCTGCAAGCGGTCAGCGATTGGAAAGCGGCGCTCGAGGGGGGCGGGGATTCTGCCGCCGTCACCGAGGCTGACGTCGTGGACTACGTCGATACCCTCACTGCTAGACCACCGGACCTGCCCGAGACTTACTACCTTAGCTGGCCTCTGGCGGGAGAGCTGGGCGTCGGTCGGGTGCTCGAAACGGCTGCGGCAGAACCGCTGCGCCTCGATCCTTTTCACCGCAGCAATCCGTTCCGGCACGCGTTCAATCCCCAGCACAGGGTGGGTTATGCCGTGACCCGAGCGTTCCGGATCTCCTTTGACGCCGCACCTGACGCTCAGATTTTGACCGGGACTTACGCAGAAACAACCCGCGGCCTGGCGCGCGACGATCTTGAGTCACGCGGCACCATCGACCTACGGCGGGTAAGCCTCGTAGACAGCCTGCAGTGAAATTCAGTAACTCCGCCGCACAAGTCATGGCGTTTCTGATCCCAGCGCCTCGCTGGCTCGCGTTATTCCTAAGCATGGTTGTGGCGCAATCCGTGAACGCCAGAGATTTCACCAGCTGCGGGACTTTCTCTACCTACACCGTGCCGGAAACAGGGCGCTATCTGCTCGACGCCAGCGGTGCCCAAGGGGGGACCTTGCCGGATAACAGTAGGACCGGTGGTTGGGGTGCCCGCATTCGAGGGTACGCGGACCTCACTGCCGGGGATGAGTTGCGCATCGCCGTCGGCTGCGCTGGTAAGCAGGGTATTGCGGACGGAAATTATGTCAGCGGTGGCGGCGGTGGCGGTGCTTCATCGATCGTCAAGGTCGTTGATGCCTCAGCCGTGGAGCCAGAGGATCGCTACGAGATATTGGTGATCGCAGGTGGTGGCGGCGGCGCGGGCAAGGATTTCTCGGGGGGTGCGGGGCAGTCCGGGCCAGACGGTCAATACGCTAACGGCGGCAAAGATGGTAACGGCGGCAGTGTGGACGGAGATGACCAATACGGTGGTGCAGCGGGTGGAGGGTTCCATACAGACGGTGGATCGCATTCGGGGAACAGCAACGGCGGTCGCAGTTATATCAATGGAAATAACGGGGGATACGGTCGCGCCGGCGCCTCTGACGGTGGCTGGGGAGGCGGCGGGGAAGCGGGCCCCGTGAACAATGCGCTGATCGGCGGCCATAACGGCGGTGGCGGCGGTGGTGGTGGATATAGCGGTGGCGCCGGTGGGCCCTCAGCCAAGTCGGGTGGCGGCGGCGGTGGATCGTTCTTCAGTGCATTGACTGCTGTTGTACCGGTCGCCGGCGCTCGCTCGGGCAACGGACTCGTTCGGATAAACCCGGTTAGCAGCGCGTGGTTGGACGCGGGGGAAGATTACTGGTTTACGCAGCTGTTCAGGTTTCCCGACGCGCTTGAATTGAACGAGACGGTGAGCTTGGGCGGAAGCGCTGTGTCTGATGTGACGACGACCCCGTATGTCCGCCTCACTCAAAGCGCGCAGGGTCAGAGTGGAGGTCTTTTGCTGCGCCCGTTGCCGCCGCAGCTGATCAAAGATCTGAAGGTCTCTTTTAAGGTCCGTTTGACGGATGGGACAGCCCCCCCGGCCGATGGATTCAGCTTCAATTTTGGACCGCAGATCGATGTCGTGGACCTCGGTGCCGGCGGCGTCAGCGAGGGGCTGTCGGTCAGATTCGATTCTTTCGACAACAGCAGCGATTGTGCCGGCGGAGGTGCATGTGACAGCGCACCGGCAGTCGAGGTGGTTTACGACGGAGTCGTGATCGGCGGTGTCTCCTTCGACGGCGTACGAGCAGACGGGGCGGCCCCGGCCTACGACCTGGCAACGGACCCGGAGTCAGGACAGTATCTTGCGCTGACCACCGGTCAGGAACCGGCACAGGTCGTGGTTGTGCTTACAGCCAATGCAGAGACGAGCGGTGGAGCCGTCACCGTGGTGTGGAACGGTGTGGAGATCCTGTCGAAAGTATCGGTTCCATACGTGCGCGCAGCCGGATGGGATATCGGCTTTGGCGCGAGTACAGGAGGGTTCTATCAGGAACAGAGCGTCGCCGATGTGGTGGTCCAAGCGAATGCCGCGGTCTCCGTCACCGTCGTCAGTGAATACGGCGAGGAGCTGGTTGCTCCGCGGCAAGGCAGCGGGCTTTACGCAGCGGGAACCACGGTCACCTTTGATGCGCCCGAATTCGTCTATCTCGACCGCTACCGAAAAGCGCTCAGTGGCAGTAATAAAGAACGTAGGTCGCTGGCCCACTATCGCGCACGCCTGATCGGCGGCTCCAGCAACGGGCAGTCGATCGAGCCCGGGGCGACTATCGAACTCACGGAAAACCTGATCGTCATTTGGCGCTGGTCGCTGGAGTACCTGGCGCTGATCGATGCGGGTACTGATTCCGTCGAAGGTCTCGCTGCTTCTGCGGTGACGCCCGAAGTCGACCAGTTAGGACGCAACTGGAGGCCGCAGGGGTACAACTTCAGCTCTGTTGTGTACGCCGGAATAGAGGGCGACGGCGTGAAATTCCAGCCGGCTGGGTATGTGATCGAAAACGCCCACAGTCCGCCCGAGCGGTCTTTGCAGCTCTCCGGGAGCGGAGACCATCTTTACTCGCAAGCGCCGGTTGGCGACCTGATCGGTGTTGACGGAAGCTTCTCGCTTGAATTCTGGGTTCGCCGCGAGAGCACCGAGGTGAGCGCGGAGCAGACGCTCGTCGAGCTCGCATCTGCGGATGATGCCCATGTTTTAGCCGGGTTTAACGCTTCCGGCGCGTTCGCGGTTTCTGACAGCGTGAACGCGGTCGTAGCGCCGGTGGCACTGAGCGACCACAGCTGGCATCACTGGGCAGTGGTCAGTGATATGACGGCAGACACCGTGACGCTCTACCGGGATGGAAGGGTCGTAGCTGGTCCCCAAAGTCCCGCACTGAACCTCTCAGGCACAGCGTCAATCATGGTGGGTGCGAGGCAACAGGAAGACGGCGGGAGCGCGGAAGCTTTCTTTGCCGGCGGGCTGAATAATCTCCGAATATGGAGGACCGCGCTCAGCAAGGCCAAGGTTCGCAGTGCCCGGTCGCAACACCTGATCGGAGCGGGTAACGCTGCGCTCGCCCTCGAGTTGCCGTTTGATCTACTGCCGCAGCTTTCGTCAGGCGTTTATATCGAGCGGCGGCGCGGCACAGCCGAGCCCGACAGCGTGGCCGACACGGAAACTTTCGCGCTGGAAGACGCGTCCATTCAGGCCGGCTTCACCTTGCCCGATGAGAGCAGCGTTCCTGCGGCGGATGCGGCCACCGGTTATTACGGCTGGACGTTGCGCTCACAGCTGCAAATCGAGCGCGCCGGCATCTACAGGTTCTGGATGACCGCAGGAGACGGCGGGCGGCTTCTGATCGATGGCCGTCCTATGGGCTTCGTTGATGTACAGAACGCTGAGGCGCAGCCGCTTGAGGAAGCGCTGTTCCTGGACGAGGGCAACCATACCGTCGAGGTTAGTGTGTTCGACAAAGGAGGCAGGTCATTGACCCTTCAATACGCTTCCCAGGACGCCAGCCTGGAAAGGCAGGATTTTGCCCTGTCGACACTCCGATTGACGGCTCGGGACCAGCTCTTCTTGGGGGGCGCACAGATGGTGTCGACCGAGGGCGGCGGTATTCAGTTTGAACCGCGCAATTTTGCTGCCATTTTCCCAACCAATAAGGCGGGCGCCGGAATCGCAGCTGCGGTCCTGCCGGGCTTTCATTTCAGGGAGCTCCCCAGCACAGCAGGTGGCACCCAGAACATCGATCCCGCCGAGCAAGGCGAACTTTCCGATTATGTCGGCGTGTATTGGTTATGGGACAAAGTGTTTCCATTCCAGATCGACGTTCTGGCCATGGGCGCTCCGGAAAGCATGCTCAGCGAGATCACGGAGCTTCCGTATCTCGACGCTGGAAGTGGCAACAACGATGGCTCCACGACGGAAAAAACGCCGCTGGGTGGTGGCGTCGTGACCGTGCAGAAAAAGTGGATCCCCGCGGGTGACAGCCTGAGTTTCGGTACAGCCTTCCGTACCCAGGATCGACGTTACACCTTCCAGAGCGTCAGCGGAGCCTTAGGCAATTTCGGCCCGTTCGATATTGGCTCACTGAGAAATACCGACCGCGATGGCGCAGTCGCCAAAGGCGCAACCATCACCAATGTCTCTGACTCAGGACGGATACAGCTGAATTACGCGCCTACGCGGTTTCGCGCACGGCTTGGCATCGGGGAGAGCCTCGATCTCTCGAGTATGGCCGCTCTGAATCTGCAGCTGACCCCGGATTTGCCCGATGGCGCCGCCCTGGTGGCGCTCACAGCGAATGTCAAACCATCCGTTACACCGCCGGACCTCTTGCTGGATGAGCCGGGCTGGTCTGCGGGAAACGGTGACCCCTGGCAGTGGGATGTACCCGGCCGCAAGTTCTATCCTCTCAAGCCGGGGACTTTTGTCGTAGAGCTGAAAGACCGCAACACCCTCGAGACATACCACCTCGAGGTCGTCGCGGATTTCCCCGATGTCCGGCGCGATTTCAGCTTCTGGGAGGAAGAGAACGGGGACTACCAGGGCGAAGCACCGGATTACGTCACGACTCATACCTTCGCGCCTACTGACGCGCAGGTTTTCCCCGCGGCCCCGGGCGCGCATTATCGTTATCTCGTCTCACCGCAGCCGGCATCGCCGATGCCGGTCGACCTCGATCCCGCAAATGTGGATCGTTGGAAATTTCTTCGGCTGGGGTTCTCGGAACAGAACACTGCCGCGGTCGATACTTCAGCCGCCATCGGGCCCCGCTTCACCGAGACTTCGGCCAATAGCCGCAGCGTTCTGGTCTTCAGCTTTTTGCCGACGAGCGGAATCGCCGTTGGTGACCCGGCGCGAGAAAACGTCGCCGTGCGGGTGGTGACATCACTGCCCGCGTTCGATGAGGCCGGGCAGCCTATCAACTATCAGGATGGCGAGCCCCAGATAGTTGCCTCCCGGATCCGCGGGGAAGTATGGGATACCGCCGGCTATGGCTCCGGATACATCCTCAACGAGGTGTCGAATTACAACGCTTTTCTGTATGACCGTACCGCGGCGGTCGGCCAGTGGGGACCCGTCTACCCGGTGAACTGGAGCGGTCTGTTTACCGCGGAGACCGGGCGCCGTCTGAGTATCGGATACTACGAGAACCCAGGTGCCGATCAGGGCAGCAGCCTGCATCCTCCGGTCGGCTGGCCGCATGTCATGGTGCACTACGACACCGTCGATTTTCCGCCGCAGGCGACGGCTCCTGTGATTTACATCGCCAGCCAGCTCGGCAGTGAGGGCTATGGACAGGACCTGGCCGTGCCGCAGCCTCAGCTGGTCTTCGATCCAGCGGTCTACGCTGATCTGGCCGTATACAACCAGCCTGACCGCGCACAACCAGGCTTTAATCCCAATGAGGAGCATGCACTCGTAGCGCCTTCAAATCTGGCGCTAATGACCGGTGATGATGGGCTCAACATCGGCCAGAGTGCCTTTTTTGCGCTGCAGAATCAGATCAACCGCACCGATCGGGGGGAGCTTGGGTCATACACCTCCGAGCCATTCGTCCTTGCTCAGTTCACGGATCGGACAACAGGCGAGCGGGACATGCGCGCTTACCTGGTCAGGACCACACGCGGCGTCGACGAAATGGGTGGGCTTCTGACCAGTGAGGATGATCCGACGATCACCACACCGCTGGACTTTTTCCCTGCCCGTGATCCCGCTACTCATCTGATGAAAAACGCTGCAGGTGACCCGATAACGCAGCCCGCGAACCCGGCCTACACCTTCGATAAACTGATTTTCGCCGGTCAGCTGGTGGAGCCGATCTATCCACTGAATCGGGTGACGGGCGGGCTTCAGCTGGCTTTGAATGTCGGGGACAACCTGGGCCTGATGTTCCCCGTGAACGGCGAGCGCGTGCCACAGCAGACTTTATGGCGCGACAAAAACAGGACGCCCTGGGCGGTCGCAGGCGATGTCGACGGCAATCCTGGTCAGTTCGAATACCGTTTCTGGTATCCGCTCGAGCAGAGTTTCTGGCTTGGTGAAAACAGTGACGCTGTCGTGACTGGTCGGCCGGTGTGCTGGCTGCCCGAGGACCCGGCGCATCTCGGCAGCTATACCGCGACTACATGCGTGCCGCAGGCGACCAGATACAGCGCTTACTGGCAAGAGAACTATCCTGTGCTCAAGCGTGGCGAGACGCTGTCCAATGGCGGTGGCGAGCACCAGGCGGAACACCCGCTGGCGCCAGGCTTGCCCGCGGTCGTCGGCTGGGCTTCGGCCGAGATCGTGTTTGATTCAGCGACGCCGGGCATGGTGATCGATGAGGACAATCGAGCGGAGTACACCGCGCGCTTCGAGCGGTTGCTGGATGTTCAGGATGCCGCCTACACCGCCGATGCGATGCCCGACGGGTTGTCCCCCGAGAATCCGGACAGGGTTTCGGTTGAGGGAACGCGCTGGTATTTCAACGACCTCTACGGCTCGCTGAATCGACGGTTTTATTTTGACAACACCCTTTCCCAGCTCATTGTGCGGGGTCGGCTTAATGGCTACGAAAGCGGTTCGCCTGACCTTGCTGCGAGCCCGATGGAGCCCACTGTACTTGAGCCCAGCCGCCTCAGCTCGAGTGATGTGACCGCGCTCAGCGAGCTTGGCAGCGGCAGCTCCGAATGGAGCAGCGCGATTGGCGAGCTCTATGCGAAGACCAATTACAACCGAGCTGAAACCTATACCGATGATGAGGGCGAAGAGCACGCGGTCCCTGCCGGGATTGTCGTGCCCCTCGGTCTGGAAGTGGCCGCCGTCGACGCCGGCGGCTCCGTGCGCTACCGCCCGCTGAGAAGCCTGGGTACCGGTGCCACGCTCGTGCCGAACCCGGCTGCGCTTGCCTGGCCAGTCGGACAGGCGACCTACGTGACACTGGTGGAGAACAACCATCCCGACGCGTCGGGAGCGGTGACTCTGCATGTGGTGCGCCTCGGTGATGAGCGCTTCCGTGGAAGCATCGCCGTGCTGACTCCGCGGAACGCATTCGACGAGAAGGTGCAGCTCAAACATACCGGCGATTTCGGCGGGGATACAGCAGAGATCTACTACCAGTGGTGGGTGCATGACATCGCCCCGCTGGACGGGCTCGCAACGCCGGATGATGCGGCTGCCACAGGCTGGCTCCCCTACGCGCAGGGGACAGGACTGGATGCGATCAGCTTCCAGGGCCGACCTGACGTGACGCTGTCAGACAAGCTTTTTTATGTGCGCTACGGGTACGCTGCAGAGCTGAGCGCAGCGGAGGATGCAGCTGGCTATAACCCTGCGCCGCCCGGAGAAACCAATGAGAATGTGACCAGTGGCTCGGTCCATGACAGCGCGTGGCATCTGGTCAGCTCGGGGTCAGCAACGGCTGACTGGACGAGTCCGTTGAATGATGCCGCGGTGGCGGTGCCGTACCAGTGGGCAGGCGCGGCCAACTCGCCGCAGCTGCAACCCTCCGGGGTGTATACCTATGTGCCGCAGCTGCTCATGGGTTGGGTGAAGCGTGTGCTGGACGCGGTTACTCCCTACGAGGCGCGCTACTCAGAAGATTTTTCCGGCGATGCACCCGCCACATTTAGCAGCATGTTGATGGAGGCCGGCGCACCGTACCGGGGGCCCTGCGCCCTCAACGCGGAGAAAGATTACATCGAGAGCGTTGGACTCATCTGTGTCTACGAGACGGTGGCCAGGCGCGCCGCAGAGCTGAGCGCTGGACAACCAGCGAACCCCGGTATCAACCAGGCGCGACTGCTGGCGCATACGCGACTGAAAACGCTTTACGAGCTGTTCGCCAGCGAGGCCTATGCCGATGCGCAGAACGGTTCGCTGAGCCTCGCGTCCTACAGCGGCGACACCAGTGACGCACTCATTGCAGCAAACCCTTACGTTTTCGCGTTCATGAACCAGGAACCGACTCTTCTGCAGGAAGAGCTGGGCCTGCTGCGCGGCACCGATCACCCCTATGCCTATCCCGTGCAGAACCGCATTTATCCAAACTATTTTCGCGGACTTGGCGAGGCTGCCTATAACGTCAACTACAACATTTCAGACATTAACAACGATGGCGTGATCAACGAGAGCGACGCCTTGACCCTTTATCCCGCGGGGCATGGTGATGCCTGGGGATGGTACCTCGCTGCAGCGAAGCAGCATTACGAGCTGTTGCGCAGCAGTAACTTCGACTGGCAGGCACGTCCGGAGCTTTACGCGCGGCAGGGAAACGTGGTGGAAGTCGACTTCCTTGATGAGCAGAGCTTTGCGCGCAGTGCGGCCACCAGAGTCAAGGTAGGGGTGTCGGTCGTGAAGGCGACCTATCGCGACGCTTTCGTGCTCGACCCTGATGGCCAGACCCAGGGTTATACCGATACGGCCGACCCCGAGCGCGCCTTCGGCGTCGTTGAGTGGGCCAACCGTGCCGGACAGAGCGGTGTTTTTGACTGGATGGTGGGTAACGCCATTTTACCGCTGGATGCGGTTGATTCGCAGACGGGCGAGCCGTTGGAGGGGCTTGCGCGTCTGGAGCGTGGTACGACCGAGGCGGATCTGGCGACCCTGGCGCTCAGCGTGCGCGAGCTTCAGAGCGAAATCGACGGAATCGACGGCGGGCTGACTCCGCTGGGTCTCGATCAGGACGCAGTGCGGTTCGGGCTGGATCCCTTCTTCGACGGCACCGCCGGCTCCGGATGGCAGCGCAAAACGCATTTTGAGCAGACTTACGACGCGGCACTTGCAGCCGCGCGCAATGCGCGACAGGCGCTGGATTATGTCAGTACGGCCAGCCAGAACCTGAGAGTTATCGCTGACGATACCCAGTTACTTAAAGAGCAGGCTATTAAGACGGATCTCGCTTACCGAGACAGGCTTATTTTGCTGCTTGGAACACCCTATGAGGGCACTATCGGTCCCGGAAAGATTTTCAAGGAAGGCTATACCGGACCGGATACCGTGACCTATATGTATCTGGCGGCGAACAGCGTTGAACAGGTCCTGCCGCAGGGGCCCTTTGAAAACGGTACATCGGGCGCGTATCGCAACGTCAGGCTCAGAGTGTCGCGAGAACATTGTGAAACGGCCGGAGATGAGGTGGGCTGCGCAGCGCAAAGTGACAACCTCCCCCAGATTTCGCTAGCTGGAACGCAGGGCGGGGGATTGAGTTTTGCTGACGTCGAAGGATTGAGCACAATCGATTCATCAGCGATACGGGGATTATTCGAAAGTTTCTACCTGCTGGATGAAAAATCCGACGGCGCAACCAACTTCGGTGGCGAAAAGCGGGCTTATGACGCGGTCTATCTGGAGAGCTCCTGTGAGCCGACGGAAGATGATGTTGAGCGGTTGTGTGTTGAAATCCCGATCGCCACGGCCAGCAGCTTTGCGTTTACCGCACCGACCGAATGGGGTCAGCGCCAGGCGCCAGGAAAAATTCAGTCGGGCATCAATCGGGTACTTCGGGCCGAAGTTGAGCTGGCGAGCGCAATCGAAGATTACAACTCCTACCTCGACATCCTGCAGAATCGAGCAACCCAGGCCGAGGCGCGACTCATTAAGATTTTTGCGTCACAGCAGTGGCGTCGAGAATTCGTCAGAACAGGCAAAGCGCTCGCGCTGCAGAGCGCGAGTCTCTCCGCGGTTGAAACGTTATTGAAGGCCACTGGGCGCGTTATTCAAAGCAGGTCGGACAACGCAATCATGGCCCTTCCCACAGTCGTGGGGTTAGCTTCTGACGTCTTTGCGCCTCTTAGGGCGGCGATTGATACGGCAGCCGGGAGCCTCACTGGTTTGGTAGGTCGGCTGGCATCAGGTGCGTCTATTGCCCAGACATTCTCAGAATACGAGGCGAAGTTGAACGCCTTCGCGAACAGCAACAATCTGGCCGGTTACCAGGAATTCACCGATCTGGTTGAGCTCATGAAATCGATAAGCGATGAGCTGCTTGACGAGCGTGGTTACCGTTTTGCGATTGCCAGTGCGCTGGAGCAGCAGGTCGGTAGCAGGATGCTTCTCCGCCGAGAGGTGGCTGAAGCGCAGCGAGCTCTGGTCGAGCGCGCAGCCTACAACAAGATGATCGCTGCCCGCGCCCAGCGTAATCGCTATGCAGACATGGCCATCCGACAAAGTCGGGACGAAGCCGCACGTAAATACGAGGAAGCAATGGACAATGCCCTGCGATACGCGTGGCTCGCAGCCCAGTCCTATGACTACGAGACCAGCCTGTCTCCCGGGCATCCGGCGAACCCCCGACCGCTTCTCGAGGCCCTGCAGCGTGAGCGTCAGCTCGGTCAGTGGGACGGCGACGAGCCCAAGGTCGGTAACAATGGGATCGCTGAGGCACTCGCCAAGGTGAAAACCAACTTCGATGCTCTAAAGGGCGATCTCGGGCTCAATAACCCGCAGTGGGAAACAAATACTTTCTCGCTGCGTACCGAAGCGCTGAGGATCCGCCCGGATGGCGACGACGCGAATGCCAGATGGAAGAGCTATCTCAGCAGTGCCAGGGTCGCGGATCTCAACCGCGACTCCGACTTCACCCGCAGATGCCGCCCCTTTGCGGCGAATGATGGCCTACCGCAGCCCGGGTTCAAGATAATTTTTTCCACGGAGATCAGCAGCGGGCGTAATTTCTTCGGCCGTGAGCTGGGTCCGTTGGACCAGGCCTACAGCAGCGCTAATTTCAATACGCGGATCCGCTCAGTCGGGGTCAACCTGGTTGATTACGACGTCGCCCTCGACGGGCAGCAGGAGCTTGCCGCGACGCCCCGCGTGTACCTCGTTCCTCTGGGGCTTGACTATATGCGGTACTCCGACCAGCAGGAGCCCAGGGTCCGCGCCTGGAAAGTCGTCAACCAGCGCATTCCCGTGCCGTTTCCGCTCAACATTAGTGATCTGAGCGAGCTTGCATATCAGTCGTCGGTAAACGGGCTTACCGGGACCTCTGCAAGCTTGGTCCGAATGGGCGATTTTCGCGCTGTCCCCACCGTCAGCGGTGCGCCGGCAGGGATAGACCCGGCGTACACTGACAGCGCGTTGTTCAGCCGCTCTGTGTGGAATGACAAGTGGGCGCTGTTTATCCCCGCAGCCAGTATGAGGGGCGATCAGGACTTCGCTCTGGACCGTTTCATCCAGACGGTGACGGACATAAGACTCGAGCTCACCACCTTTTCCGCTTCGGGTATGTGACGGTGAGCGATACCCGTGGCCTGTTCAGCGCGTCTGTTACGCAGCAGCGCCGCGGGCACGCTGTCCGCAGGTACTGTCCGGCGCTTCAGATCAGTTATGAAGTGGAGCGCGTGTGTCGGCAACTTCTGTTAGTTGCAGCGTTGAGTCTTGTCTTCGCGCTGCATGCTCATGCTGCGGGCTACAGTGAGCCGCCAATGATTTTCTACGGCAAAGTGCTGAACATTGGGGCCGGAAGCGCCAACCAGATTTTCAGCGGCACACTGAGCGTCACCCTGGTCAATGTCCGGGATCCGCAACAACTTCTGAACTTGGAAACGACACTGCGCCCGGTGGGAGAGGATGGCGAGTACTCCTACCGGATGGAGCTCGATCAGCACACAAACCTATCTGAGGAAAGTCGTAATCAGACCCTGGTTGTGGGCGCTGACCCGATCCCTTACGCCGTTTTGACAATGTCGGTGAACGGTTTTCCCGCCAGCCTGCTGGATCCCGGCCAGGATGGCGGATTGACGGCGGGTTTCAATTCCCGCGGAGAGGAGCAGCGGTTTGACATCAAAACCGAGGTTCCCACGGTGGACACCGACAAAGATGGTCTGCCGGACTGGTGGGAGGTACTGTACGGGCTGGACCCTGCGGATGCAGCCGACGCCTCGGCAGATCCGGACGGCGACGGTCTGAGCAATCTGCGGGAATTCGGACAGAGTACCGACCCTGGATTTCGCAATACTGTTCCCGTGGTGCAGGACGCGAGGCTCGTTGTGACTGCCGGCGGTGAGGCTGGCGTGTACCTGCCGGTCATCGACGCCGATACGCTACCGGCGAATCTCCGCTTTACCCTGACAGGCGCCGGAGAGGATCTGTCCTGGCGGCTGGGCGGCACGTCCATTACCGACGGCGATTCTTTTACCTACGCCGACATGCTCGACGGCGACGTAAGCGTTCGAGTACCCGTGAGCTTTGCAAACTCAAGCGCGGTTTTTTTACTTGATGATCTGTCGTCACCAGATGTGCCGGCGCAGACGTTGACTGTGGCTGTTGAAGCCTTTTCGCCCATGCTGCGCTGGCCGAGGAAGCCATCCGTATGGCTCGACGCCGAGCAGCTCGAGCTCTCGGCCGCCGTCGCAGAATGGCCGGATCAGACTGGCACCGGACGCGATGCTTACCAGGCAGACACAGCGATGCAGCCGAGCAGCGATGGCGAGGGTGCGGTGAATTTCGCCGACGGGCAATTCCTGTACCTCGACGATCGACAACTCAAGCTGGGCAACGGCTACACCGTCTTTGCCGTGTTTGCGCCGGATTCCGCAGCACAAGACGAACAAGCGTTGCTGTCTGCCTCCGATTTCAACATCGGCCTTGACCCCGGGGACGATGCAGTGCAGCTGAACGTGCTGGAGAATGGTCGTGCGATTTCCGGTCCACGCGGAATGGCCCTGAGCGGCGGTCGGACGGCTGCTTTGACGCTCCTCAGTGCGGCTGGTGGCTCACTTCTTGACTATCGCCTGGGCGCCGGTAGCGCGAGGTTTCCCGCGAAACCGAGCGCGCGGTCTCTTGTCTCTTCGTTCTACACCATCGGGGCCTCGCGGGCGCTGTCAGCATCGCTGGCGGAAGATTTTTTCCATGGCCGGGTGCACGAGATCCTCATCTACGAAACACCGCTCAACGCCCAGGCGAGACGGCTGATTCAGGACTATCAAGCTACGCGCTGGCAGGGCGTCCGGTTGTGGAACTACAACCTGGCGATCGTTCCGCTGACGATCCACGGAGCTGACGCGGTTCCGAATTCGATTCATGGTGGAGAAGGCAACGACAAGCTCACTGGTGGTCATTATGGCGACACGCTGTGCGGAGGCCCGGGTTCCAACATCCTGACCGGCGGACGTGGAGGCGATCGCTTTAGCTTTATCGCTGGCGCTACTGCGGACACGGTTACTGACTTTTCCGGTTGGCAACGCGATGCGACAGAAGTCGGCGAGATCGATGTCATTGATCTTGCTGAAGTTCTTGCCGGAAAGTCGGGTCCGCTCGCGAATTATCTGTCCATCAGTTCGGTGGTCACCCGCGACGAGAACGATCAACCACGCGTCGACTCGATCCTGCAGCTGAATCACGCGGGGCTGGGCACGGCGAGCGCAGTTGATCAGACGGTCACGCTTGAAAACGTCTCGATAGGTGAAAGCGATTTGCCGCGACTGATCGCCCGCGGCTCGATAGTGACGGGTCGCGCTGAAGAGAGCGCGGTGTCCGTGGACCCGCTGGTGGTTGATTCCGACGGCGACGGGGTGCTGGATGCCGAAGACGCGCTGCCGTATGACGCGACGGAGACGGTGGATACGGACGGTGACCGTATCGGGAACAACGCCGATCCGGACGACGATAACGATGGCTTTATGGACGGTGTGGATCGCTTCCCGCTCGATCCAAGCGAGTGGTTTGACACTGACAACGATGGCATCGGCAACAACGCTGATCTTGACGACGACAACGACGGATGGAGCGACACGCGGGAGATTGCGGCGGGTACGAACCCGCTCGACCCGAATTCTTATCCGGTGCTGCCGGAACGCCGCGGCTTGCCGGCCGGCGTGCTGGAGCTGCTGCTGGGGGAGTGAGCGGGACATCACCGAGGGTGTCGCCTGCAGAAGCGGCGACTTGCCCGGCGGCGTCCTGAGTTTGAAAAGCCGCCTTGGATAGCCGCAAATTGCCGCCGGTTCCCCCCTGGCCAACACTGAAAACAGCCCCAGGCAGGTCAAGTCCGGCACGCTGGCGCTGACCGCGTCGTTTTCTTTTAGACTGGTGCGCGGGTCAGATGACCCACCGTTGGAG
>JAYODW010000029.1:0-70322 GCA_038116745.1 Gammaproteobacteria bacterium | reverse complement strand
GCTACCTAGACGCGGTGACGCGGCGTGTGGAGCGTGCGCAGGCAAATCCGGGTCGAGACCTGGCACGACTTGATGTGTTCATGCCCGTCTGGAACCGATTCCTGGAGCTCGAGGCAGATGCTGCTGTCATGAATGAAGAGACCGGATCGGATATCAGCGCGATGTTTGAGGAATGCAGGATCGCGCTGTTTACGCCGGAGCTGGGGGCGCAGGGCAAAGTCACCGTGGCGCGGCTGACAGAGACCCTTGATCGCCTGGCGGAGCCTGCCTGAATGGTCGAGCAGCCATTCATATTCGTCACCTTTTTGATCTTTTTTGGGGCCGCCCTGCTTGCGACGGTGGCCCTGTATGCCCGGCAGGCCATGATCGTGGCTTACATTTTTGCTGGCGTGCTCGCTGGCCCTCACGTCCTCGGCCTGGTCACCGATGCAGCCTGGATCGAAGACCTGTCCGAAGTCGGGATCATGTTCCTGCTGTATCTGCTGGGCCTGAATATGGAGCCTCGTCAGCTGTGGCGCATGCTGGGGGAAGCTCTCGGTGTGACCCTGCTGAGCTCGGTCGTCTTTTTTGTGGCCGGGTTGGGCGTCATGCTTCTGGCGGGATGGACGACCAACGAAGCCGTCCTTGTCGGTGCGGCGATGATGTTCTCAAGCACCATCATCGGCCTCAAGCTGCTGCCAACCACGACCCTGCATCATCGTCATACCGGCCAGCTCATGATTTCAGTGCTACTGGCACAGGACCTGCTGGCGATCCTCGTGCTCGTGGTATTACAGGAAACGAATGCCGCTGCACCGAGCGCCGGAACGGGACTGCGCCTCTTTGCGCTGCCGCTACTGCTCGTGCTGACCTTCGCATGTGAAAAAGTGTTGCTGGAGCCGCTGATCGCGCGCTTCGACCAGATCCAGGAATATCTTTTTTTACTCGTTATCGGCTGGTGCCTGGCGGTGGCCGAGGCGGCAGCCGCACTGGGCCTTTCGCATGAAATCGGGGCATTTATCGCCGGTGTTGCGCTTGCAACCTGTCCGGTAGCTGCTTTCGTGGCCGACAGCCTGCGGCCGCTACGGGATTTTTTCCTGGTCATGTTTTTTTTCGCGCTCGGGGCAGGTTTTGACCTGGGGCTGCTCTCAGCAATCTGGGGCGAAGCGCTGGCGCTCAGTCTGCTCATGCTGGCAGGTAAGCCCCTGGTGTTTCGCTGGCTGTTCATCCGCGCGGGCGAGCGAGCAAGGCAATCACTGGAAGTCGGCGTGCGGCTCGGTCAGATCAGTGAGTTCAGTTTCCTGATCGCGGTGATGGCTCAGAGCGGCGGACTTCTTTCTCCTCTGGGAGGCGCAATCGTGAAGCTCGCCACGCTGCTGACCTTCGTTATCTCGTCTTATCTGATAGTGATGCGCTATCCGACGCCGATTGCGGTAAGCGACAGTCTGCGCCGCGATTGAGAGATTGATCGCGCCTGCCGGACGGGTCAGCGCAGACCGGCAACGTAACGCCCGACACTCAGACGTAGTTCCTCAGACAGGCCAGCGGAAGCTGTGCCAAAGCGGACTCGGTAGTAGACGCGACATAAATCGGCGAGCTGCACCCCATTGCTTTCTGCCGGAGCCGATCGCGCAAGAAAACGGGCGATGGTGTCGCCAGGCGCGGGCTCATGGCCACGAGTACGCAGCGCTGCCGTCAGCTCGAGGAGGAGATCCGAATCTGGCGCCGGCGTGGCAGCAGGCGAGGGGCGTTTTACCCGCACGGCGTTCGCGCTGCGACGCAGACGCCAGTAAAGCAGTGCCGCAAGAAATGGCACGAGCCAGAGTGCTTCCTGACTGTGCTCTTCCAGGTCAAAGCGGCTGAGGCGCTGCAGACGGTAGCGCACCCATGCGACGACGTCGCTGAGCGTCTGCCAGTCAGAGACGACAGACTGTTCGTCTGCGAACCAGGATGACGGTGTAGTGTCGATAACCTGCCATCGGTCCTCGAGGTAAGCGAGAGCCCATGCGTGAGCATGACGATCGCGGGCCACGTAACTGCTCTCAAGCGTGCTGAATTCATCAACGATGTACCCCACAGCGTAGCGTGCCGGGATGCCGGCTGTCCGGAGCAGCAGAACGGTCGCAGTCGCAAAAAGCTCACAGTGGCCGCGACGCGTCTTTGTCAGGAACTCTGTCAGCGGTATCCGGAAACCCAATCGGCCCGGCTGAATCAGGGAATAACTGAACTTGTTCAGGAAGAAAGCCTGGATGGCCTTTGATCTTTGTCGCTGATCGCCAGCGTCCAACCCAATCTCAGCGCCGATAGTGCGCATGGTTGCCGCGTACGCGGTTGGCACCGCAAGGTCGGTGGGCGTGACGGGGCCATAGACATCGGAGGCGCGGGCGCCCGGCTTGGGGACGCTGAATTCCAACGCGCCAGGAGGTGACTCGCTCATGATCGTGCCGAAACGGTTGCGCTGAATTTCAGCGATCTCAGCGCTGCTTACTCGTCGAGTGCCCGGGGGCAGTGGCAACAGACTGAGCTCCCTCTTGTGCTGAAAAGAAAGGTGCAGCATTTCTTCTGCAGGGTCCGGATTGGGGCCGAATGACCACGAAGCCGCGTGACGATCGCGATCCAGGGCTTCGAACGGTGCAGCGCTGGCTTTCCAGTTGCCGAAGCTGTAGCTGTCATAAGCAGCCTGGTGCAGCCGCAAGGGCACGCCGACGGGTGATTCGGAACGAATGCGGATTCTGATCTGGTCAGAAAGTTTCAAGCGTCCGATAGCGCCGATGGCAGTGACCGCCTGATTGGGATCGCCGCCACTCCATGGCAGCTGGCTCAGCCAGTACATAACAGCGCCCTCTGCGAAACGCCGAACCCGTCCAGAGGTGTCGAGAGCCAGTGCTGTCAAGGCGAGCGCCAGGATCAGAGCCAGCACGGTCTGCATCGCGCCAAAGCGTCTGGGACTGCCTCTGACGACAACCATGATGATCAGCGACAGCCAGAAGACGAGGTAAGCGCCTGTTTTCTCCACGGCCGGGCTCGAAGCGAGGATGCACGTCACCATGTAAAGCGGAGTGACGTCCACCGGACGCAGGCCCTCAGGCAATTTACGCATGCCGTAGACGAGGGCGCCGAGCGGGATCCGCTGGCCAACGCAAGCGACCTGCGTCAGCAGCAAAGGAAAAAAACAGTACGGCGTTACACGTAGGATCTCGTAGATGCCGTGAACCGAAAAACGCTGAAACTGGATAACTGTGATCACAGCGAACAGCACGGTGGTGAAATCCCCTGCCCGACAATGATCGCGCTGACTGATAGCCCATTTTGTGGGTGACCAGTGCAGGGCCGCGACCATCAACGCCATGAGTCCGGCCGCGAGGAGGGAGTCATTAAAGTAACCCCAGCCAAGCAGAGAAAAAGATATCCCACCGGGCGGCATGGCGCTTTTCGAATTTTGCGGCAATCCTTTAGAGCTCATAGCCGCGCGAGTGCGAGGTCGTGTGCCAGTGCGTCCAGACGCACCCTGGTCAGGGCCTGGTTTTCCGCTCCGTTCAGGGTTTCATCAGGTGACGGGCCCGCGATGACTTCCAGCGTTTTTACCTGCATGCCGCTCTGCCTGAGCTCCTGCAGAAAGCGGTTCTTCTCGGCATCCGGCCGCCCCATGATTACCCAAATCCTGGAAATGACTCCGGAACCGGCGCGGAGTGCGTCGCTGGCGAGGCGAAAGCTGTCGCTCTCTCTACTCCTGACCTGAGCCAGCTGCCTTAATGCGACACTGATGCTTTGTGCAGAAACGCCTGGGGGGAGCTCCAGCACTTCGTGGCCGGCCACCAGCAACGTAACAGGCATATCCGCATCAAATAGCGCACTCAAAACGGAGGCTGCAGCGGTCACGATCCCTTCGAACAAAAGCCCATCGCGTGGGCCGAGACGCGTGTCGACAATCAGCGCAGAGCGAGCCGTGCTTTCACCGTGAAATTCCCTGACCAGCAAGGACGATGTTTTCGCGAGGCTTTTCCAGTGGATGAGCTTTCGCGGGTCTCCGTTGCGGTAATCCCGGATGTGAGAGAACTGCTGTGTTCCGATGTGTTTTGCCGCAGAGAAAACACCGATAGAGCGATCGTGAGTGTTGATGTCGAAACGTGGAAGCACCAACGGGTGACGCTGGGGTAAGGACAACAGACGGCCGGGCGTCGGATAGCGTCTCCCAGCTCTCATGAGACCGAGAGGGTCCGGACGCAGGAGTTCGATCGTGTCAAAGGTGATCCATCCTCTGCGCTCGCAGGTCAGTTCGATGGGCACACGCACGGTCTGGCCAGGGGCGATGTCCGGCACGTTCTGGTATGCCGGTTTCCCGCCGCTGTCCTGCCGCCGCAGCCAGACCCAGGCTTTGAACCCCAGCGCCCGGTCAATCCGGCCAACTGACTGTTGCTCCAGCGCCGTGCGGCGTTGCTGAAAAGAGCCATAGTCGATAGGCCGCGCGCTGAGTGTGTCTCGCAGCACCAGTCCTCGCTCCGGTCGCCCCCCTCGGTTAGTGATGCAGACGAAATAGACCGCCGGCCTCGCTACCGTCATCATTTCCGGGACCAGTCGCTGAACCTCTAGACGGGGCCGCCAGCCCACGCTGAGGAGCGCGCTGGCGCACAAGAAACCGAGAGCAATGCAGGCAATGTTGACGGCAATTGTCTGACGCGGGTCAAGCCCGAAAAGAGCGCCCCCGATCAGCAGAGAGCCAAGCAGTAGCCCAGTAGTAGTCAACCGGCGCTCAGCCCAACGGCTGAGCGTGCCGACCCAGGGAAACATCCGATACAGAAAACGCGGCGGGAAGGAGCTCAAAAGTGCGATCAGCGCGGCGGGGTAAGACGCTCCAGCAGCTGCGCAACGACAAGGTCCGCGGTCATTCCGGAGAAGGCCGACTCGGGTTTCACAGCCAGACGATGCGCGAGTACCGCGGGGGCAAGTTCCTGTATGTGGTCCGGCGTGACGAAAGTTGAGCTGTCGAAAACCGCCAGTGCCTGCGCACACTGCAGCAAGGTGAGCGAGGCGCGCGGACTCGCACCGAATATCAGATCGGGATGATCCCTGGTCGACGAGACCAGGGACACCAGATAGCGACTGAGTTCCGCGCTGATCGTCACGCGACGCGCCGTGCGGCGAAACTCCTGAACCTCGGCAGAACTGCAGACCTTGGCGAGTTTTTCCAGCGGAGGCTCGGCCGCATTACCCCCCCGGATGATTGCGACCTCGTCCTCCACTGACACGTAGCCCAGCCCTAATCTGAGCGCAAAGCGGTCCATCTGCGCTTCCGGCAGCGGGTAGGTGCCGTGCAGCTCGAGCGGATTCTGCGTTGCAATGACGAAAAACGGACTTTCGAGTGGAAAAAATTCACCTTCCAGACTGATCTGTGCTTCTCCCATCGCTTCGAGAAGCGCAGATTGCGTCCGAGGTGAGGCCCGATTGATTTCATCGGCCAGGAGGATGTTGCTGAACACGGGACCTTTTCTGATCTCGAAGTCACCCGTTTTCTGGTTATAGACCGACACGCCGAGAATGTCCGAAGGAAGGAGATCGGACGTGAACTGAATTCGTTGGAAGTGCACGCCGATGGTGCGGGCAAGCGCCTTGGCTAGCGTTGTCTTCCCCGTGCCCGGAAAATCTTCGAGCAGCACGTGACCCCCGCTCAGAAAGGCGCTGAGCATCAGCCTGATGGTTGCTTCCTGTCCGGCGATGGCCAGCGCAATGTTCGACCTGATGCTGTCGTATAGCGCTGTTCCGGCCATAAGGTCGATCGACTCGTGATCTGCTTGCATTGCTGGTTTGCGATACGGCTAAGGGCTGTCTGGCTCAGTCTGCGGAGCCGTCCAGAACCGGGATCTGTCGACGCAGTAGGGCCTGCTGGCGGCGCTCACGCTTGTCCGGACGCCCGGTCGGGGTTGGATGGGAAAGCGAAAGCAGATCGCGCTCAGCGCGATCTGCTTGCCGCTGACGCAAACTGCGCTCTGTTTCTTCATAAAGCGTTAGAGCTTCAGCTGCCGGCAAGCGTCGTGCGCTGAGCGCCATGACCGTGATTTCGAAACTCTCCTGACCGCGTCGGATGGTAAGCGTGTCACCGCGGCGCACCCGTTTGGCCGGTTTTACCTGGCAGTTGAGCAGCTGCACACGCCCCTGGCTGATCGACTGTGCGGCTTCGGCTCTTGTCTTGAACCAGCGGGCGGAGAACAACCACCGGTCGAGCCTGGATGAGTCCCCGTCAGCGCTAGTTCTGGCAGTTGATTTCGGCGACATGAAGTTCTTCGCCATTACGAAGGGAGGCGAGTCTGATCCACAATGAGCGGCTACTCTAACACCGTGGTGGAGTGAGTAACCGTCCGGCCTCGTTCAGCGAGGTGTCTGTTCTTGCTGACCTGTGAAAGAAACCGGAGCACCTATGGAGCAACGCAATTTCAAACCGCTGAATATCGCCGTCCTGACGGTGTCCGACACGCGCACCGAGGAGACGGACAAGTCCGGAGCGCTGCTGGTGGAAAAACTGGTGTCCGCGGGTCACACGCTCGCAGGAAAAAAAATCTGCCCGGATGACGTCTATGCAATCCGGGGAATCGTCGCCCCCTGGATAGCAGAAAAATCCATCGATGTCGTCCTGTCCACCGGAGGCACCGGCGTAACCGGACGGGATGGAACGCCCGAGGCCATGATGCCCCTGTTTGACAAAGTGCTCGATGGTTTTGGGGAGATGTTTCGGGTGTTGTCCTATAACGATATCGGAACCTCGACGCTTCAATCGCGCGCCCTGGCTGGTGTTGCGAACGCAACCTATGTGTTCGTGCTTCCTGGCTCCGGCGGCGCTTGCCGGCTGGCCTGGGACAAGCTGATTGCGCATCAACTCGACTACCGCACGCGTCCCTGCAACCTGGTCGAGTTAATGCCTCGCCTGCTGGAGCGTTGAATGTTTTACGCACGTGGTTTTATGACTTTTGGCGCGCTCGCCGGGTTCTCGGGTGTCGTTCTCGGCGCGCTGACTGCACATTTTTTTCGCGCGCGTCTTGATGCGGCGGCGGTGACGAACCTGCAGACGGCTTCCCTCTATCTGCTGGTGCACGGTCTGCTGCTGATTTTTATCAGTCAACTCTGCGGTAAAAATCCCGGCAGCGTCCTGCTGCCCCTGGCCGGCGGACTGTGCGTCCTCGGGACGCTGGGTTTCTGCGGCGGCATTTCCATGAGCGCGGTGACGGGCGTCAGGCATTTCGCCGTGGTTGCGCCACCAGGCGGACTGGCGCTTATGGGGAGCTGGTTGAGTCTGGCGCTCTATGGGATTCGGCAGAGCTGACTGCGGCTGATGAGCGCTCTTAAGGAAATACTGACGATTGAGGAGAGAGGCGAATGACTGGGGTGCGGAGACTTGTGCCCTTTTTTAAGTGCAGTCCAGCCGGAGGACTTCTGCTGATTGGCATTTTCCTCCTGCACATGGCGGCGGCAGACGCTCGCCAGGTTTTCCGGATCGAATCCTCTTCCCCGGATCTCATAGGCGAAATGGCACTGACGACGACAGTCCAGAGCGACACGCTGTCTGATCTCGCGCGGGCATACGATCAGGGCTATCAGGAAATGCGTCTGGCGAACCCGGCTGTGGACCCATGGCTTCCTGGCGACGGTACAGAGGTGGTCATTCCGGGACGCTACATCATTCCCAGGGCCCCCCGCGACGGGGTGATCGTCAACGTCCCGGAGATGCGGCTGTATTTTTTCTCAAAAAACGGAGAGGTCGCGACGTTTCCCATCAGTATCGGCAGGCAGGACTGGGGGACACCGAAAGGCAGGACGCAGATTGTCGCCAAAGTGAAAGATCCGTCCTGGTATCCGCCACAGTCGATCCGCGAGGAACATGCAGCAGAGGGTGATCCGCTTCCGCGGGTCGTCCCGGCTGGGCCAGACAATCCGCTTGGGCAGTTCGCGCTGCGACTCAGCCTTGATGGCTATCTGATCCATGGGACCAATAAACCCTACGGCATAGGAATGCGTGTTACTCACGGTTGCGTGAGGATGTACCCCAAAGACATCGAGGCGCTGTTCAAACTTGTCGATGTCGGTGCCCCTGTACATATTGTTAATCAGCCGTATAAAGCGGCACTCACGGAAGGGGTGGTCTATCTCGAAGTCCATCCTCATCTGGACGAGGATGGTCACGCATTCCGTGACGAATACGCGCTGGTGGTGCGTTTGCTGGAAAAATGGACCACGGAAAACGAAATCCAGCTTTCCTGGAGAGAAATCCGGCAGGCTTTGCGCGATGCGAGCGGGATTCCCACTCCCATCGGGAGGGCGAAACCGCGCTTGACCAGGTCGGGATAGTTCAGCGCGAGGTGGGCAAGGCAAAAAAAACCCCGCATAAGCGGGGTTTTTAGTGCCACCCTGGGGCTGGCTTATTTCTTCATGGTCTTCTCGAACATCCGCTCGATGCGGTCCTTGTTTTCGTTGCAGCAGGTCATCGCCGCCTCAGCCGTATTTTTGGCCGCGTCGGCTGTTGCCTGGGCCGCAGCTGCAGCGGCCTGCGCGGCCTGTGCGGCCTTCATCGCGGCGGCAGCATCGCTGGCGGCTTTACGTGCATCGGATGCAGCGCTGGTTGCCTTCGAATCCACTGCAGACAGTTGTTCCGGGCTCACTGTTGAGCAGGCGCTGGTCAGTCCCAGAGCCAAGCACAGAAGGACCAGCTGCAGGCGTCCAATCACCTTGTCACTCATCATTCGTAGTCTCCTGAAGTAGGGGAGGTAAGCGAGGGATATCTCTCGGAAATGATTTGCAGACGCGCGTCCGTTCCGAGGCGCGCAGATCATAGGGCCCTTTATTGCGCTGCGCAATTTTTTCTTAAGAGGTGATGTATCAGTCCTGGGTTGGAGCCGCCGGTGCGGTAGCTGCCCGTCCCCAGGTCTGCCCCTGTGCTTGTTGCTGCGTCAACTCGGTTTGACGCTTGAGCACAAGTTGAGACAGGCTGCGCTCGAAGCTGTCCATCCGGTGCTCGTTGCAGTATTCGCGCACCCAGGCGAGTCCTTCACTCAGACGCATGGTTCCGATGACATTGCCCGTGTCCGGCGTCATTCCGTTCACGGCAGTGAGATAGCCCATCATGAAATCCTGAAAACGCTGTGTGCGTTCGGGGCTGTCGCTACCCTGTACAAACTGATTGCAAGACGCCGAACCCAGTCCCCACACGGCGTAATTGCCCTGACGATCCGCAGCGACCGTCAGGCTGCTCACAAGCAGCCACGGGACAAGCAAAAGACCGTATAGGACAAGTGCTCTCAAAGTCTCGGCGACAGGCTTGTCGGTGTTATTCATGTCCAGAGCTTGTCCTTTGCTGGCGCGGGTTAGCGCGATTGAACTGTGCCTTCAGAAAATGCATCTGGTCCGCCAGGATGCGTCGATTGGACAGCGCCAGGAATTCCGCCCAGTTGGGTTCATAAGGGACAGCCAGCAGTGGCATCGAGGCCTGTTCAGGATTTCGCCCGCCTTTCCTCGTGTTGCAGACTCTGCAGGCAGACACCACGTTCACCCAAATATCCTTGCCGCCCTGCGACAGCGGCACGATGTGATCCCGGGTCAGTTGAACGTCTGAAAACTCGTGGCCGCAATACATGCACAGATTACCGTCACGCCTGAAAAGTTCCTGATTGCTCAGCGGCGGTCGGGTCCTGGATGCCCGAGGATTTTTCGTGCTGCTCCGAGTAGCAACGATCGAGTGGATGGTGATTTGAGAGCGGGCACCGGTCAGTCGCGTGGTCCCGCCGTAAAAAGTGAAGGCATGGTCTCCGGTGGTCCAGCCGACGAGCCCTCGCGTGTAGAGACAGACTGCTTCCTGCCACGGGATCCAGCGTAAGGGAATCCCGGAAATGTCCAGGCGAAGAATCAAGGGCGTAGCCATGAGTTGAGGAGCGGACTTTCGTGTGGCTGCGATGCCTCGAATTCTGATCGGAAAATCGTGCGGGTTTCAAGTCACAGCGAGGACCGAGGACAATTCTGTTCTCTGCTAGGTTGTCCACCCGCGAAAGCTGACCCTGGCTGAGAAAAACGAGAGGAGACGACCTTTGGCAGATCTTTCCCGCCTGCGTGCACTGATGCGTCGTTTGCGTGATCCGGAAACAGGGTGCCCCTGGGACTGCGCCCAGACTTTCGAATCGATCGTTCCCTATACGCTGGAAGAGGCTTACGAAGTCTGTGACGCCATTGAGCGCTCAGACCTTCAGCATCTGCGTGAAGAGCTCGGAGATTTGCTGCTGCAGATCCTTTTTTATTGCCAGATGGCTGAGGAGGGCGCCCATTTTTCCTTTGAAGATGTGATAGGAACCCTCGAGGAGAAGCTCATCGAGCGTCACCCGCACGTATTCGCCGAGCCCCGAGCAGCCAGCGTTCAGGAGGTGGCTGAGACCTGGGAAAGCGCAAAGGCCGGTGGCAGACCGTCTTCCGCTGGCGCACTTGATGGTGTTGCGAAGGCACTGCCGGCACTCGTTCGAGCGCAGAAGCTTCAAAGGCGTGCGGCGCGTGTCGGCTTTGATTGGCAGGATTGGTCCGGCCCGCAGGATAAATTGCTTGAAGAATTAGACGAACTGGCGACCGCGCGGCGCCAGAACTCGGGGTCGGCAGTACGCCATGAAATCGGCGATGTGCTGTTTTCTGCAGTCAATCTGGCGCGGCATCTCGGCGAAGATGCCGAAACAGCGCTGCGCGGGGCCAACAGACGCTTTGAGGCCCGGTTTCGGGCAATGGAAGCGAGTTGCCGCGCGCGCCGGCAGTCGTTGGACTCGCTGTCCGAGACCGAGTGGGAGGCGCTATGGTGCGCCGCCAAGGGGCTGGAATGAGCAGCCCGCGTTCATCCGGATCTCTCAGCGATCGCGAGTCACCACAAAGCGGGCGATATCCCGCAGGGTTTCAGCGCGTCCTCCCAGCACATCGAGGCAGGTCATCGCTTCTTCGCATAAATCGTGGGCAGTCTTCTTAGCCTGCGCCATCCCCAACAGGTTGGGATACGTCGGCTTGTCCAGCCCGGCATCCGACCCCTGAGGCTTGCCGATCACCGCGGTATCGCCTTCCACGTCCAGAATGTCATCCTGCACCTGGAAGGCCAAACCGATGCAGTACGCGTAACGCTGCAAGGAATCATCGAGCGCGGCGTCGCGCTCCGACGCGGCCAGATAGCCCAAACGGACGCTGGCCGCGATCAGGGCGCCGGTCTTGTAGCGATGGATGGTTTCCAGCGACTCGATGTCCAGGAGCTGCCCGACAGCGGCGAGGTCTAGCGCTTGCCCCCCCGCCATGCCTGTGGAGCCACTTGCCCGGGCCAGCGTTGCGGCCATCTCCAGTCGCGTTCCTGCGCCTGAATCGCTGGAGCTGTCATTCAGAAGAATCTCAAATGCCAGCGCCTGCAGTGCATCGCCGGCGAGGATCGCGGTCGCTTCATCGTACTCAACGTGACAGGTTGGTCGGCCGCGTCGCAGGTCGTCGTCATCCATGGCGGGAAGATCGTCATGGATAAGCGAGTAAGCGTGGATGCATTCAACCGCAGCCGCGGGCCGGTCGAGTGAGGCGTCCGGCGCACCTACGGCATTTCCAGTGGCGAAAACGAACACCGGGCGGATGCGTTTACCTGGCGCCAGCGCTGCGTATCGCATCGCCTGATGCAGTCTTTCTGGTGCCAGTTCTGCAGAGGGCAGGAACCTGTCCAGGGCGGCGTCTGCTCTCCTTTGCAGGACAGACAGTTTCTCTTTCAGGGTGGGCATAAGATTTGTTCAGGCCTGCGCAGAATCGTCGAATGGTTCGAGTCGCTCGGATCCATCTTTAGATATGAGTTGTTGAACTCTCTGTTCAGCAGCCACCAGAGCTTCCTGGCAGGATCGGGTAAGCGCCATCCCCTGCTCGAATTGTTTCAGCGAGTCCTCCAGCGAGAGATCGCCGCTCTCCAGCGCCTCAACGAGGCTCTCGAGATCGCGCATGGCAGCTTCGAAAGCCGGAGATTCCGGGTGATCCGTCTTTTTACTCACCGACGTATGACCTCTGTTTCGCTCTGATGATGGCGCGGCGTGCGCACTGTACTGACGGGGTAATAGCGGGTCAACGAAGTGTCGTCCTTGACGGTGCTTCCCACCCCCACCTAGACTCAGGCGGCGAATTTAGATTCAGTCTAAATAGGGCGCGTCGCGTTTTCGGCGCACTTTCCATACCACCACGAGGAGAATATCTGATGGGCCTGAAAGGTTCTAAAACTGAGGACAATCTTAAAGCCGCTTTCGCGGGCGAGTCGCAGGCAAACCGCCGTTATCTCTATTTTGCGCAGAAAGCTGACGTCGAAGGTTATAACGATGTCTCTACGGTGTTTCGCTCTACAGCAGAAGGCGAAACCGGGCACGCCCACGGGCATCTAGAGTACCTGGAGGAAACTGGTGACCCGGCGACTGGTGAGCCGATCGGTAGCACGGAGCTCAACCTGAAAGCAGCCATCGCAGGTGAGACGCATGAGTACACCGACATGTACCCCGGCATGGCGAAAACTGCCCGAGACGAGGGCTTCGATGAGATCGCTGACTGGTTTGAGACGCTGGCGAAAGCGGAACGTTCCCACGCCAATAGATTCCAAAAAGCGTTGGACAATCTCGGCTGATCTCGAGAGAGCTTTCCCAAGCATGACGGAAGCCGGGTTCGCCCGGCTTCTTTTTGACAGAGCAGAGGCAGAAAGACATGGCTAGCGAAACGCGTGAGGGGAGCCTGGAGGCGCCTACGCGCCATCCGGTTCGTTGGAAAGAGGCCGAGTTCCGAGACAAGGCAAAACTGGAATCAGAGCTGGAGCGGGTGTACGACATCTGTCACGGTTGCCGGCGCTGCGTCAGCTTATGCAACGCCTTTCCGACGCTTTTCGACCTGGTCGACGAGTCGTCCACGATGGAAGTGGACGGCGTTGACAAGGCGGATTTCCAGAAAGTGGTAGACCAGTGCTACCTCTGTGATCTGTGCTACATGACGAAATGCCCTTATGTCCCACCGCACGAATGGAATGTGGACTTTCCTCACCTGATGCTGCGCGCGAAGGCGGTGCATTTTGAGGACCACGGCGTCAGCGTTCGCGACCGTGTACTGACATCGACCGACGCGGTCGGGCGTCTCGCCACGATTCCAGTGGTGGCTGAGACCGTCAACCTGGTGAATGCGAATAAGCCGGCCAGAAAGTTGATGGATAAACTCATCGGGGTGCACGCCGACGCGCCCTTGCCGCGATTCAACAGTCAAACCCTGCGCAGGCGCGCCGCGCGCCGCGAGACTCTAGCGGCGCCGAGAGACCGAATCGGCTTATTTGCGACCTGCTACGGCAACCGCAATTCGCCGCAGGTGGTGGAAGACATGATTGCTGTTTTCGAGCACAACGGCGTTGCGGTTGAACTCGTCTCCAAGGAGCAGTGCTGCGGCATGCCGAAACTCGAGCTCGGCGACCTACGCTCTGTGGAGCGCTACATGGAAGCCAACATTCCCCCGCTGCTCGAGCTCGCCGAGCGGGGCCTTAAGATTACGGCACCCATTCCGAGCTGTGTCCTGATGTTCAGGCAGGAGCTGCCCTTACTGTTCCCCGAGCATGAGGGTGTCCTTAAGGTTCAGGCGGCGATGACAGACCCCTTCGAATACCTCATGGCTCGACACCGCCAGGGCGCGCTCAATACCGAGTTTCCAAATCGGATCGGTCGCGTGGCTTACCACGCGCCGTGTCATCAACGGGTTCAGAATATCGGTCTTAAAACCAAGGAAATGCTCGAGCTCGTGCCGGAAACGGAAGTCATCGCCATCGAGCGATGCTCCGGGCACGATGGCACCTATGCGGTCAAGTCTGAAAACTATGAATTTGCGAAAAAAATCTGCCGCCCGGTCGTCAAGCGCATCGGCGATAGCGACGTTGCTCACTACGTCAGCGATTGCCCCATGGCCGGTGAGCTGATTGAAAATGGTTTGGAGCATTCCAGGCCGGCTGAATCGGCATTCAGCCTGTTGCGACATGCTTACGGGATAGCCTGACGATGACAAAAAAACTGACGCGAGCAGACCTGCTCAGCCTGGAGACTTACCACGAACAGCGCGCGTCGATGCGCACCAGCCTGATGGCGCACAAGAAACGCCGGACCCTTGCGCTGGGCGAGCATGCCACCCTGTATTTCGAGGACAGCATGACAGTCCAATACCAGATCCAGGAAATGCTGCGCGCCGAGAAAATTTTCCAGGCTGAAGCCATTCAGGAAGAGCTGGACGCGTACAACCCGCTGATTCCTGATGGCGACAACCTGAAAGCTACTTTCATGCTCGAGTACGAGGACGTTGACGAGCGTCGCCGGGCTCTGGCAAAGCTGAGGGGAATTGAGGATCGCGTCTACCTTAAGGTCGGCGAGGGGGAACGCGCTTTCGCGATAGCGGACGAGGACCTGAGCAGAGAGAACGATGTTAAAACCTCTGCAGTCCATTTTTTGCGCTTCCAGCTGTCGACGGAGGCGCTCGGACTGGCCAAAGCAGGCGGGGCGCTCGCGATCGGGATCGACCATCCGGAATATCAAACAGAGATAGCGCCGGTGCCGGAGCCAATCCGCGCTTCTCTAGTGTCTGATTTCGACTGACGCGGGCGAAACGACGAATCAGTCAGGCTGCTGATTCCCAACCCGGAGGCGCTTTGTCATAATCCGGGCCCGCTCAACCAGACCATCAGCCCGCCCGGGCGGAACCGGATTCTCCGTCTTGAACTCACGCTACGCAGCCGCCGACATCGAGGTCCTCACCGGGCTGGAGCCTGTGCGCAAGCGGCCAGGGATGTATACAGACACATCCCGTCCTAACCATCTTGTACAGGAAGTCGTCGACAACAGCGTCGATGAAGCTATCGCCGGGTTTTGCACGGCTATTACCGTCGAACTGCACGAGGACGGCTCGGTATCGGTCAGCGATGACGGGCGCGGTCTACCGGTCGACGAGCATCCTGAAGAGAAGATCTCCGGCGTTGAGCTGATCCTGACCCGGCTGCATGCGGGTGGGAAATTTTCGGGGAAGAATTACAAATTCTCAGGCGGCCTGCATGGCGTTGGTGTCTCCGTAGTCAATGCGCTTTCAGAGCGGCTCGAAGCTAAAGTGCGGCGCGACGGGGTGGAGTACCACATGGATTTCGCGCGCGGCGAACCGGTCGCTCCGCTGACGCCCGTTGGGAAGTCACCAGCGCGCCAGACCGGGACCACGATCCGGTTCTGGCCTGATGCTGCTTATTTTGACACCACCCGATTGTCCATCCCGCGACTTAAGCACGTGCTGCGTGCCAAAGCGGTGCTATGCCCCGGCCTTACGGTGAGCCTGGTTGATGGGCCCGCCGCAGAAACTGAGCAATGGTGTTTCAGCGGCGGTCTCGAGGGATATCTCGCAGACTCGTTAGTCGGCGTCGAGAAAGTGCCGCTGGAGGCATTCGCCGGTGAGGTTCAGGAAGAGCACCAGGCGGTCAGCTGGGCGCTGCACTGGTGCCCCGACGGCGGCGAGCTCATCACCGAAAGCTACGTCAATCTTGTGCCAACTATTCAGGGGGGTACTCACGTCGCAGGGCTGCGCCAGGGATTGCTCGAGGCGCTGCGCGAATTCTGTGATAGCCGAGGGCTTTTACCCCGCGGCGTAAAGCTGGCCGCAGAGGACGTTTTTGAGCAATGCGCCTACATCCTCTCAGCAAAGCTTCAGGAGCCGCAGTTTTCGGGGCAGACTAAAGAACGCCTGTCATCACGCGCCTGCACCAGTTTCATTGCGGCCGCAGTCAGAGATCGGCTCAGCGTGTGGCTGTATCAGCACGTGGAATCCGGCGAACGGATCGCGGAGATTGCTATTGCGAGGGCGCAAAAGCGTCTCAAAGCGGCCAAAGTCGTGCGCAAGAAGGTTGCGGGCGCAGGGCCGGCGCTGCCGGGTAAGCTGGCCGACTGCGCGGCACAGGACCTAGAGCGGACAGAGCTGTTTCTGGTCGAAGGTGATTCCGCGGGCGGTTCAGCAAAACAGGCGCGCGACCGGGACTTTCAGGCCATCCTGCCGCTCCGCGGAAAAATCCTGAATACCTGGGAGGTCGACTCAAGTCAGGTGCTGGGATCCAACGAGGTGCACGACATTTCAGTGGCGCTCGGCATAGAGCCTGGAAGCCATGAGCTGGATGGTCTGCGCTATGGGAAGGTCTGCATACTGGCTGATGCCGATTCTGACGGGCTGCATATCGCCACCCTCCTGTGCGCACTGTTCGTCCGACATTTTGGGGCGTTAATCGAGGCAGGCCGCGTTTATGTTGCGATGCCACCGCTTTATCGCGTCGACGTGGGCAAAGAAGTTTTCTACGCGCTGGACGATGAAGAAAAGACAGCGCTTCTCAGCCGACTTGCCGCGGAAAAAGTGCGCGGTAAGGTCAATGTTCAGCGATTCAAAGGGCTCGGGGAGATGAACCCGCTGCAGCTCAGGGAAACCACGATGGCGCCGGGCACGCGCCGGCTTGTACAACTTGGGATCAGCGACCGGGCCGAGACTGAAGCTGTCATGGACATGCTACTGGCCAAGAAGCGCTCGTCCGATCGACGGCAGTGGCTTGAGCGGCGGGGCAACCTCGCTGCGTTTAACGCGGAATAACGACGCCGTGAGCGACGACACTTTCAATATCGAGCAGATCCCGCTCGCCGAATTCACCGAACGGGCGTACCTGGAGTATTCCATGTACGTCATCCTGGACCGCGCTCTGCCGCATATCGGGGACGGGCTGAAACCGGTGCAGCGTCGCATCGTGTACGCAATGTCAGAGCTGGGGCTGGATGCCGCGTCCAAACATAAAAAATCCGCGCGCACTGTCGGCGACGTGATCGGCAAATTTCATCCCCACGGGGACTCCGCGTGCTACGAGGCCATGGTCCTGATGGCGCAGCCTTTCAGCTATCGCTATCCGCTGATTGATGGTCAGGGCAATTGGGGCTCCAGCGACGACCCCAAATCTTTTGCGGCGATGCGCTATACCGAGGCCAAGCTGACGGCTTACGCCGAGACGCTGCTGGCCGAACTGGGTCAGGGCACGGTCGACTGGACGCCTAATTTTGATGGCACGCTCGATGAGCCGTCGGTTCTGCCGGCGCGCCTGCCTAACGTTCTGCTCAACGGCACTACTGGGATCGCCGTCGGCATGGCAACGGACATCCCACCGCACAACCTGCGCGAGATCGCGGCGGCCTGCGTTTTTCTGCTGGAACAACCTAAAGCGAGCGCGGCGGAACTTCACGCGATCGTGCCGGCGCCGGATTTTCCCGGCGGCGGGGAAATCATTTCAGCCTCCGAAGATCTGCGGGCGCTGTATGAGACCGGAACCGGCAGCGTGCGCATGCGTGCCTGCTATCACCGTGAAGGCAACAACATTGTCGTCACCGCGCTGCCGTATCAGAGTTCAGGCTCCCGCATCCTTGAACAGATTGCGCAGCAGATGCAGGCAAAAAAGCTTCCCATGCTGGAAGACCTCAGAGACGAATCAGACCACGAAAAGCCCATCCGCCTCGTGCTGATCCCTCGCTCCAACAGGGTTGATGCTGAGGCTCTGATGCAACACCTGTTCGCGACCACCGATCTCGAGCGCAACTTCAGAGTCAATCTGAATGTGATCGGTCTTGACGGATTACCGGCAGTCAAGGACCTGAAAACGCTGCTTGAGGAGTGGATCGAATTCCGGGTTGCCACCGTGCGCCGGCGGCTCGAATACCGTCTGGACAAAGTACTTAAACGCCTGCACGTTCTCGATGGCTACCTGATTGCCTTCCTGAATATCGATGAGGTGATTCGCATTATTCGCGAGGAAGACATACCGCGACCGGTTCTCATGGCCCGTTTCGGGCTGAGTGAAATCCAGGCGGATGCCGTGCTCGATCTCCGTCTGCGACATCTCGCGCGTCTGGAGGAAGAGCGCATTCGAGGAGAACAGCGCGAACTTGAGGAGGAGAGGGAAGCACTGGAAAAAACGCTCGGATCGACCCGCCGACTGCGCACCCTCGTGCGCAATGAAATCACAGCGGACGCAGAGGAATACGGCGACCCAAGACGCTGCGCCGTCGTACAGCGCGAGAGTGCTCAAGCGCTCAGCGAAACAGATCTCATACCGGTCGAACCGGTGACGGTCGTGCTCTCGGCCAAAGGTTGGGTCCGCGCCGCGCGTGGACATGAGATTGAGCCACGGGACCTGAGCTATCGCAGCGGCGATCAATTTCTCGGTGCGGCACGCGGACGCAGCAACCAGAGCGCGGTTTTCTTCGACTCTACGGGCCGTGCCTACACCGTTCCAGCCCACCTGATGCCCTCAGCGCGAGGGCTCGGCGAGCCGCTCTCCGGGCGCCTCTCACCGCCGGACGGCGCAACCTTCTCCGGCGTCGTGATGGAGGGCGGAAGCCCCTGGGTGCTGCTGGCGACAACGCTCGGATATGGTTTTGTTGCCGAGCTGGAAAGCGTGAAAACGAAGAACCGTTCCGGGAAGTCAGTAATTTCACTCCCCGCAGGCGCGCAGCTTCTGCCACCTGTCAGCTTCGTTGACAGAGATCAGGATTGGATAGCGTGCGCCTCCAATGTTGGGCATTTGCTCATTTTCCCCGTCGCCGAATTGCCGCTGCTGCCCCGCGGGAAAGGACTCAAGATCCTGCAGTTATCCACCTCTCGAGTTAAAAATCAGGAGGAATGGATGCAGTCCATTACGGTTCTGCGCCCGGAAGAAGCGCTGAGGGTCAATTCCGGCAGTCGCCACATTACGCTCAAGGAAGCCGATCAGGAGCATTACGTCGGGGACCGTGCGCGACGTGGTTTGAAACTGCCGCGCGGCTTTCAGCGCGTGGACCGGCTGGAACCCGCCGGCTGACGGGGAAGGTCTGACAGGCCTACACCGTTTGTATCGAGACCGACTCGAACTCCGGAGCCGCTGACTCAAGAAAGCCGCGTTCAGGCTGCCGTTAGAGGAACCTTGTACGGCTCGCCGTTTACCTCTCGAACAAAACGCGGCATGAGGTAGCCAGGCAAGCGGGTTCTCAAATCCGATTCGATCTCTCGCGCTCGGGTATCCGGTACCTCGAAATGCGCGCTGCCGCTTACACGATCGAGCAGATGAACGTAATAGGGCAGCACGCCTGCATCGAACAGCTTTTCGCTCAGTTCTTCGAGTGTCTCCGGATCGTCATTGATTCCTTCGAGCAGAACAGCCTGGTTGAGCAGCGTGAACCCGGACTGGCGCCAGGGGAGCAAGGCATCAACTAACGCCGGGGTTACCTCGCGCGGATGATTGATGTGCAGCACGAGGACTGTTCGGAGTCGGGTTGCACGCAGCATCTCGAGCAGGCCCGAGGTAAGACGTGACGGCAGCACCACCGGAAGCCGGCTGTGGATCCGCAGTCTGCTTATATGGGGGACCGCAGCAAGGCGTCGCACAAGCTCGCGTAGCGCTGCATCGTCTATCACCAGCGGGTCCCCCCCGCTGAGGATAACTTCCTTGATTCCGGGATCCTGCTCCAGTGCGGTTACTGCGTCGCTCAGACGCCTGTGGCCGACAAAATCGTTGTAGGGGAATGATCGCCGAAAGCAATACCGGCAATGGATTGCACAGGCGCCTGAAACCATGAGCAGAACACGTTGCTGATATTTCGCCAGCAGAGAATGCCCCTGGGCGGCGCGGGACTCTGCCAGCGGCTCAGCCTCGAAACCTGTTGCGGGCAACATTTCCTGCGTCTGCGGAAGAATCTGCAGCAGCAGGGGGTCTGCAGGGTTGCGAGGCTCGATGAGGTTCGCGTAATAGCGTGTTACCCGGAAGGAAAATAGACGGGCCGCTGCTGGCGCATAGCCGATTTTTTCGGGATCCAGCTCGAGTGTTCTCAACAGTTCTAACGGGTCGCGATAGGCCTCGCTGAGCTCGCGATGCCAGTCGGGCATGTCCTCGCGAAGAGGGCTTCGGGATATCATAGGAGCCTTTGAAAACCAGCAAAACTGAGACGCAACATGGCCTTTTTTACCACGAACCAATTCAAACCGGGTCTGAAGCTGCTGTTCGACGGCGACCCCTACAGCATCATCGAAAATGAATTTGTGAAACCCGGGAAAGGACAGGCGTTCAATCGCGTAAAAGTGCGCAACCTGAAGACCGGCAGAGTGATCGAAAAGACGCTTAAATCCGGGGATTCCGTCGAAGGCGCTGACGTTGTCGACGTCGAAATGCAGTTCCTTTATTCCGATGGTACTGAGTGGCACTTCATGAATCCCCAGACCTTCGAGCAGCTCAGCGCTTCAGCGGCCATCGTGGCTGACACAGCAAAGTGGCTGAAAGGTCAGGAAATGTGCGATGTCGTGCTGTGGAACGATTCTCCGATCGCGGTCACACCGCCGAATTTTGTTGTGCTGCGGATAACCGAAACCGACCCGGGCTTGCGCGGCGATACCGCATCCGGTGGCACAAAGCCGGCGACTATGGAGACAGGTGCGGTAGTTAAAGTGCCGCTGTTCATCGAGCAGGGGGATCTGCTGAAAATTGACACACGGACTGGAGAATACGTCTCGCGCGCCAAGGAAGAGTGAGCAACCTGCGTGACCCTGCTCGAGCGCGCGCAGCGGCGTTCGCGATTGCTGACAGCCATTCGTGGTTTCCTTTCGGCGCGCGGCGTCAAGGAAGTCAGCACGCCGATTCTCATTCCTTATGCTACGACCGAGCCTTCGCTTGAAAATCTTTGCGCCAACGGCGGAAGTAAGTCCCGCTTTCTACGCACATCCCCTGAATCAGCGCTGAAAACTCTGCTGGCTGCCGGCCTCGGCGACATCTATGAAATTGCGCCGGTTTTCCGCGCCGACGAATACGGCGCCCTTCACCGAGAGGAATTCACCCTGGTGGAGTGGTACCGCGTTGGATTCGACCACCATCAACTGATGAGCGAAGTTGAAGAGCTCCTGGCCACATGTGGGTGGGATGCCCCGGTCCAGAGGGTCAGCTATGCCAGCCTGTTCGGTAATCTGACCGGGCTGGATCCTCATACGGCAGACCTCCGCAGTCTGGAGGAAATTCTGATACGCCGCACAACGGCCCGTTTCGGTAGTGGATCCGACCGCGCGATGCTGATGGATCTGCTCTACCTGGAAATTCTCGAACCCGAGCTGCGCCAGCTCGGCACCGTATTGCTCTACGATTTTCCAGAATGTCAGCGGGCGTACGCGCGCCTCTCATCGAGCAGCCCGCAGCTTGCGCAGCGCTTTGAGCTGATTATCGACGGGCTGGAAATCGCGAACGGTTACTTCGAGGTCGTCGATCCTGAGGAGCAACGCTCCCTTTTTACGCAGGAAAATGAAGTACGTCGGCAGAGAGGGCGGCCGCAGGTTGAGCCCGATCAACAGTGGCTGCGCGCACTGGAACATGGCATGCCCGAGTGCGCCGGTGTGGCGCTCGGCCTTGAGCGTCTGATGATGGCGCTGTATGGGAGCACAAACATCGCTTCAGTATTACTCGCGGCGCCTGACTAGGTCCGGAGGTTCAAATTTAAAGCTATTAAAATCATTATGTTGTAGGTTAAACTTTAGATATTTTCTGGATTCAGAAGGCTGCAATGTCAGTGTCCGCAGAAGCGTACAGCGTCGACAAACTTATGAGCGAGGCGAGAAATCTGGCGGCCGCTTACCGTCAGGCTACCGGTAAATCTCTCGCTATCAGCGGCGAAATCGCTTTATCTGACGCGATCAGACTGCTTGGCCTTGAGGCTGCTGCGCCAGCCGACGAGGGGTTTGACGCTGTTCGCCGCGATGAATCTGACGAGACGCGGATTCAGGTAAAAGCTCGGATGGTGTTCGAAGATGCGCGCAGAGCGCACCGATTAGGCCAGCTCAGGCTTGAAAAAGAGTGGGACGCGATCATCCTCGTGCTGATGGATGAAAGCTACGTCCCGCTGGAAATGTATGAAGCGACGCGGAGTGCCGTTGAGGACGCGCTCGCGAAGACGCCGCAGAAAGCCAAAGGCTCCCTATCTGTCGCGAAGTTCCGACATATCGCCCAGCGGATCTGGTGCAGGGACTGAACCCCACAATTTGAGCACCTCAACCGTCAAGAATCGCACGCACCAACAACGGGCTACGGACGTCCAGCAACTGCTGGGGACCGCCGGCCCTTTCGCACAGCAGGACCCGGATTTTCAGCCGCGACAGGTCCAGCTCCAGATGGCTGCCGCTGTCGACCAGACAATCGCCTCAGGCGGCACTCTCGTGGTTGAGGCTGGTACCGGCACAGGAAAAACCTTTGCCTACCTTGTGCCTCTGGTGGCGTCTGGCGCGCGTACTGTGGTGTCTACAGCCACGAAAACACTCCAGGACCAACTATTTTCCCGCGACCTGCCACGTGTGCTCGCGGCGATGAAAGCCAAACGGGACATCGCGCTGCTCAAAGGTCGGCAGAACTACCTTTGCTTGCATCGGCTCAAGCTTTCGCTGCAGGAGCAGAGTTGGGACGAGGAACGTCGCGGTGCGCTCAGAGAGCTGCAGGATTGGGCTCGGCACAGCCGTAGCGGCGACCTGGACGAAGTAGGGGATTCCCACGATGGCGCGCTCAATCACGGCTGGGTGACTTCAACAGCCGAAAACTGCCTGGGACAGGACTGCCCGGAATACTCAGATTGCTTTGTTGCGCGCGCCAGGCAGCGCGCGGCGCAGGCTGACCTCGTGGTCGTTAATCATCACTTACTGTTCGCGGACATGGCTTTGCGTGAGACCGGCTTCGCCCAGCTCCTGCCGGACGCGGAGGTCGTAGTACTGGACGAGGCCCACAAAATCCCTGACATCGCCTCCGCATTTTTCAGTCGCTCGCTGTCCGGGCAGCGCCTGGCCATTTTTGCCCGCGACGTGCAAACAGTAGCGACGGCGGATGCCAGTGATATGCCCGCCCTCTTTGAAGCAGGGCGGTGTTTTGATCAGGCACAGCAGCGCTTGCGCGCTGCGCTGGTTGCCGCACCCGGGCGAACGGAATGGCGAGCACTTCACGGGCGGAAGACGGTTAAGGAAAATGTTGCAGAGACCCACGCTGCGCTCGGCGAGCTCTGCCAGACGCTGGATGCCTCTGCGGACAGGACGCCGGGCTTGCGAAACTGTTTCGAACGAGCCCTTGCAATCGATGAACTCTGGCACCTGATGGAAGTCCCTCCTGAGGATGGCACGGCGGTGCGCTGGCTGGACGCCTCTGTACGAAACTTCACACTGTACGAAACGCCCGTCAGCATTGCTGAACCTTTCTCCGCCTGCAGATCACAGATGCAGGCGAGCTGGGTTATGACCTCGGCCACACTTGCAGTAGACGGCTCTTTCGACCACTTCACGCGCGCGCTGGGTCTGGGAGGCGATACGCGTCTTGAGTGTCTGGAAAGCCCGTTTGATTTTGCGACGCAATCTCTACTCTTCCTGCCCTCCATCAAGTTAGAACCCCGAGAACCCGGCTATGAAGAAGCCGTGGTGCGCTCAATTTTGCCGGTGCTGCAGCACAGCCAGGGTCGCGCGTTCTTACTATTTACCAGCTACCGCTCGCTCGGCATCGTCGCCGAACTGCTGCGCGATCGGCTGGAGTATCCACTGCTCGTGCAGGGGGCAGCACCACGCAGTGCTCTGCTTGAGCAGTACCAGCGCACGCCGAACGCGGTATTGCTCGGGACTGCGACTTTCTGGGAGGGCGTCGACGTGCGCGGGGAGCAGCTGAGCTGCGTGGTGATCGATAAGCTGCCGTTTGCAGTGCCGGATGACCCGCTCGCCAAGGCACGTGCCACCGCGGCTCGGCTGGCAGGACTGGATCCCTTTTTGAGCCAGCAGGTCCCGGAGGCGGTGATGGCGCTGAAGCAGGGCGCGGGTCGCCTGATCCGCGATATCACCGACCGCGGGGTGTTGGTGATCTGCGACCCGCGTCTGACCTCCCGCGGTTATGGACGTCGCTTTCTCGACTCTCTGCCCCCGTTTCCATTGACCGACGCGTTGGATGACGTGGCGGCGTTCTTCTCGGCATCCGCCTGAGGAACACCCCGAAACTCAGGAGAGCGGCCAGAAGAGCGGGACCAGCAAAACCCCGAGCCCGCCGACAAAAAGAGTTAGTGGTCCGCCGAGACGGAGATAGTCGCTGAACCGATAGCCGCCAGGCCCCATGACCATGAGATTTGTAGGGTATCCAATGGGCGTCGCGACTGCCGTTGCTGAGGCGAGCATGACGATCACAACCAGCGGCATCAGTGCAAGGTTGAGCTGCTCCGCTATAGCCAGCGCCACCGGGAGCATCAGGACCACACTGGCCTTCGCGGTGACGACCCCCGCCAGCACGGCGCTGGCCAGGAACAAGGCGGCCAGGGTTGCGGTAGGAGAAGATCCAACGAGCGCAGCGATCGCGCCACCCAACAGAGACGAAAGACCGCTGTTTTCCATCGCTTTGCCCAGGGCCAGTGCGCCACCGATGACAAGCACCACCTCCCAGTCGATCGCGCGACGAGCCACGCTGGCCGAGCAGCAGCCGCTCGCGACCGTGAGCAGCGCAGCCAGGAGGCTCGCGGTGTAGACGGAAACGAGGCCGCTACCCGAAGCCGCGAGCATCCCCGCGACCAGCAGCAGTGCAATCGGGGCGCGTTCCCGCGCCAGCGGAGACGCGGACTCGATTTCACTGACCAGGTAGAAATCTCTGCGATTGCGCTGCTGTTCAAGGAAATTAGGGCGGGCCTCGAGCAGCAGGACGTCGCCCGGAAGCAAGCGGATATCCCCGACTTTGCCCCGTATGCGGGTGCCGTTGCGGGCGACGGCGATCACTGCGGCGTTATAGACAGTGCGGAACTGACCCGCGCGGATGGTACGCCCGATCAGTGGGCAGCTGTTGCTCACGACAGCTTCCAGCAGGCGGCGATTGGCGCGCTTGGCATCCAGCTTGAAAACCTGGTCTGTGGCTAGCGTGAGGCCCTCAAAGCGTTGCAGGTCAACCACGGAGTCCACAACCCCGGCGAAAATCAAATGGTCTCCTGCAGCAAGGCGGACATTGCCCGAAACTGCCGGGATTATCTCGCCAGTCCGTTCGATTTCAATCAAAAACAGCCCGGGCAGACCACGCAAACCAGCTTCGTCCACAGTCTGTCCAGCAAGGCTGCTACGGTCTTCAATCTGCATCTCCACAACATACTCACGCGCGTTGCCGAGATCGGGAAAAGCGCGTTCACGGGCGGGAAGGGCCCAACGGCTGCAGACGATCACAAACATCAGCCCACAGCAGGCGATAGGCAGCATGAACGGCGTCAATTCAAAGATTCCGAGGCCGGTCAGTCCGGCTGACTGAATCAGCCAGCCGTTAGCGATCAGGTGAGTGCTGGTGCCGATCAGGGTACATGCGCCCCCGAGAATCGACGCGTAGGACAGGGGTAACAGAAGACGGCTCTGGGATATTCGGTAGCGCCGTGCCCAGTCATCGGCGACCGGCAGCAGCAGGGCGACCAGCGGCGTGTTGTTGAACACGCTGCTCATCAGCGCCGTCGGCCACACAATCCGATGCTGCGCGGCCCGTTCGGAGCTGGGTGCAACGAGCAGTCGACCTGCGAGCAGATGCAGCGCGCCGGTTTCGCGGACGCCAGCCGCGACGATAAACAACGCAGCTATGGTGAGCAGCCCTTCATTGGCCAGACCGGAGAGCGCATCGGCGGCTGACAGCAGACCGATCGTATAGCCACCATCAGACTGCTCAACCGGGGCCACCATCAGGAGGGCGACGCCTCCCCAGATAATGAAATCCGGTGCGCGATTCGCTCTAGCCATGGTGATAAGAACCAGAAGCACCACGATAGCTGTCGTGATCAGTGGGGTCATCATGCTGCGAATAGAAAAAGCGCGGAACGCGGTGGCGGGAGGTTAGGAGAATTACCCTGCGTTCACAAGAACGCGCGACATATACTGACGCGCCCTTCAGCCGAGTGTTCCCAATGCCTGATTCCTGCTCGCTTCTCGTCCGCAAAGTGCTCAGCATGCTGATGCTGCAGGACGAAATGAACAGCACAGTTGACAGCAACTGGCGTGCGCACCAGCGGGAGTGGTACCGGGCGATCTGGATCGAGTGTGCAGAGTTGATGGAACACTACGGCGGCTGGAAGTGGTGGAAGCACAGCACTCAGGATATTGAGCAGTCAGTGCTTGAGGTAGTCGACATCTGGCATTTCGGGCTCAGTCTTCTGTTGAACGCCGAGGATGACGTCGAGCTGATCGCCCGAAGATTGGCAGAAGATTGGGAGCAATCCTCCATCAGACACGACTTCCGTGCAGAGGTTGAACGACTCGCGACGGCTGCCCTCAGCGAAAAGCGCTTTGACGCAGGCGCCACTCGCAGCCTGATGGCATGCTGCGACCGCGGTTTTGATGATCTTTATCGTGCCTATGTCGGTAAAAACTGCCTCAATGTTTTTCGCCAGGATCATGGTTACCGCGAGGGAACCTATCGTAAGGTATGGAACGGCCGTGAGGACAACGAGGTTCTGAGCGATCTGCTGCGGGAGCTTGATCCGGACAGCCCCGATTTTCGCCAGGATATCTATGCGGCACTCAGCGGGGCGTACCGCCAGACCGAACCCAATTCTGAGGACGCCTGAAGCGCTCTCGGTTAACGCGATTCGAGATAGCGCTCTGCGTCCAACGCGGCCATGCATCCCGCCCCTGCAGAGGTGATAGCCTGTCGATAGACTGAATCGGCGACATCACCCGCGGCGAATACGCCGGGCACGCTGGTCTGAGTGGCAAACCCGTGGTCGGCGCCGGTGCCGGCGACGACCAGGTAGCCGTTTTTCATCTCCAGCTGTCCTTCGAAAACTCCAGTGTTGGGTTGATGGCCGATTGCAATGAAGGTGCCGTAGACAGGCACTTCTTCCACGCTGCCCGACTGGGTGTGCTTGATTCGGATCCCGGTGACGCCGCTGGCGTCTCCCAGGACTTCGTCCAGCACGTGATTCCAGCGAATGTCTACATTTCCCGCTCGCGTTTTTTGGATCAGCCGGTCGGCCAGGATTTTCTCTGAGCGAAATTGCTCCCGGCGATGAACCACGGTGACCCGCGAGGCGATGTTCGAGAGGTATAAAGCCTCCTCTACAGCGGTATTCCCGCCGCCTATCACGGCGACTGGCTTACCGCGGTAGAAAAATCCGTCGCAGGTGGCACACGCAGACACGCCTTTGCCCTTGAACGCCTCCTCAGAGGGTAATCCCAGGTATTTAGCCGACGCCCCGGTCGCGATAATCAGCGCCTCGCAGGTGTAGCGCCCGCGTTCGCCGATGATTTCGAAAGGCGCCGATTTCAGCGCCACCGACGTGACCTGGTCGTTGATCATTTCAGTGCCGAAGCGCTCGGCATGGCGCTGCATCCTGAGCATTAGCTCCGGCCCCTGTACCCCGGCATCGTCTCCGGGCCAGTTGTCGACGTCTGTTGTGGTGGTCATCTGACCTCCGACTTCAAGACCCGTGATCAGCGTCGGAGACAGGGCGGCACGGGCGGCGTAGACCGCAGCAGTGTATCCGGCGGGGCCGGAGCCGATGACGATGAGTTTATGATGAGAGGCTGTCATGGGCGCGCATGCTAGCACGCTCATTCGACCCCAGAAGGCCGCTCGGCGGGCTCTAAACCATGAAATCCAAGGACACAATCATGAGTCTCCCTACAACAATGAAAGCGGTCGCAGTGAGCAAGCCCGGCGGCCCCGAAGTATTAACGCCGATCGAGTGTGCGGTACCTGAATGCCGCCCGCATGAGGTTCTGATCCGGGTTCTTGCCGCAGGGGTCAACCGTCCCGACTGTCTGCAACGCTCCGGGCACTACCGGGTGCCGCCCGATGCGAGCCCGCTGCCGGGGCTCGAAGTGGCTGGAGAAGTCGTCCTGAGCGGAGGGAAGGCGCTGCGCTGGCGAGCCGGAGACAGAGTGGTAGCCCTGTGTCACGGTGGTGGCTACGCGGAGTACTGCGCGGTCGATGCGCGACACTGTCTGCCCTGGCCAGAAGACCTTTCCGCCGAAGCTGCAGCCGGGCTTGCTGAGACCTGTTTTACCGTTGAGCACAATCTTTTTCAGCGCGGCCAGCTGGCGACGGGACAGACCGTGCTGGTCCATGGCGGGAGCAGCGGGATCGGAACCACCGCGATTCAGCTCGCCGTAGCCCGTGGTGCGCGGGTGCTGACCACTGCCGGCAGCAAAGAAAAGTGCGCCTATTGCGTTGAGCTTGGCGCGACACGGGCGTTTAACTACCGTGAGGAAGATTGGGAGGCCGCGTGCAGGGAATACGCAGAGGCGGGCGTAGACGTTGTACTTGACATGGTTGCCGGACCCTACGTTATGAAAAACGTAAGACTGCTCAGGGAAGACGGACGGTACGTCATGATCGCATTCCTTCAAGGAGCGGTGGCCGAAGTCAACTTCGGCCACATACTGCCCAAGCGTCTCACCCTGACGGGTTCGACGCTCCGTCCGCAGTCGAATGATGCCAAGGCGGCTATTGCGAAAGCGGTGGAAACGCATATCTGGCCGCTGCTTGCCGAACAGCGTCTGCGCGTTCCGGTCCATGCCACCTTCCCGCTGGATGAGGCAGGCAGGGCTCACGTTTTGATGGAATCAAGCGCGCACATGGGCAAAATAATCCTGAACGTTGCCGCAGAGTAGTAACCGTGAGTGCCGCGTGCAGACAGGCTCACTCAGGCATAATGCGCGCGCTGCCGGGGCTGGCAGATAAACCGACGCCGTCAGTGACAGCCCATTCAGTACCCTGAGCGAGGAATGACAAGTGCGCAAAAGCTACCTTTTTACCAGCGAATCTGTGTCTGAGGGACATCCGGACAAAGTCTGCGACCGGATCTCCGATGCAGTGGTCGATGCCTACCTGCGGGCAGAGCCTCAGGCCCGTGTGGCGTGCGAAACCCTTACCACGACCAATCGCATCGTCATCGCCGGCGAGGTGAGAGGGCCGGATTCGATCACATCCGAAACCATTGAGTCGCTGGCCCGCGACGCCGTGAAAGACATCGGCTACGAGCAGGAAGGCTTCCACTGGGCCAAAGCGGATGTTGCTGTCCACCTGCATAAACAATCGGTCGACATCGCTCAGGGTGTCGATAGTGCTGAAAATAAAGACGAAGGCGCTGGCGACCAGGGGATTATGTTTGGCTACGCGTGTCGCGAGACGCCGGTGCTGATGCCCGCGCCGCTCTACTACGCACACCGGATACTGCAGGATATGGCTGCTGCCCGTCACGCGGGCACCGCTCCTGGGCTCGGTCCCGATACCAAGAGCCAGGTCACACTTTTATACGAGAATGGCAAGCCGGTACGCGCCACATCCGTAGTGGTTTCCACACAGCATGCTGAAGCCCTAAGTCAGCAGGATGTGCGCGAGTTGGTGAGGCCTTTCGTCCTGAACACGCTGCCCGATGGGTGGATGTGCGGTGAGGATGATTTCTATGTCAACCCGACGGGGCGTTTCGTCATCGGCGGTCCGGACGGCGACGCGGGGCTTACGGGTCGCAAGATTATTGTTGACACTTACGGCGGTGCTGCACCCCACGGCGGAGGCGCTTTCTCAGGCAAGGATCCCACAAAAGTCGACCGTTCAGCTGCTTATGCCGCACGCTACCTGGCGAAAAATGTCGTCGCCGCGGGCTGTGCCGACCGCTGCACTATCCAGCTGGCCTATGCAATTGGCGTAGCCAAACCACTGTCTCTCTACGTTGACCTGCATGGCACTGGGTCGGTGGATGAGGCGCGACTGGAGGAGGCTCTGATGGAAGTGATGGATCTCAGCCCGAGAGGGATCCGTGAGCACCTCCAGCTTAGCCGCCCGATCTATGAGCGCACCGCTGCGTACGGACACTTCGGCCGTGAACCGGAGGCCGACGGAGGCTTTTCCTGGGAAAAGACCGATCTGGTGGGTGCCCTGCAGTCCGCTCTAGGCTGACGCACGTACTTCTATTTTCAAGTTGCAAACCAAGGAACACTGATGTTGCAGAAAACGCGAACCGAACGCCCTAAACGAGCCTCGAAAGCCGCCAAGCAGGACTTCGTCGTCAAAGATATGTCTCTGGCGGATTTTGGACGCAAAGAGATCGACCTTGCTGAGCAGGAAATGCCCGGCCTGATGGCGATGAGGGAAGAGTACGGGCGCAGTAAACCACTGCGGGGCGCGCGCATCACCGGGTCTCTGCACATGACGGTACAGACCGCTGTGTTGATCGAAACCCTGCAGGAGCTTGGCGCCAAAGTGCGCTGGGCCAGCTGCAACATTTTCTCGACCCAGGACCACGCTGCGGCAGCGATTGCCAAGCGCGGCACTCCGGTATTCGCGGTCAAGGGAGAAAGTATCAAGGACTACTGGGCGTACACCGACCGCATTCTGGAATGGTCCAACGGACAGGGGCCCAACATGATCCTGGACGACGGCGGTGACGCGACACTGTTCGCGCTTCTTGGTTACAGGGCCGAGGAAAACCCCAAGCTGCTGGATAAAAAGGCAGAGAATGAAGAAGAGGCTGCCCTGTATGACCAGCTGAAACGGTCGCTGAAGAACGACCCGACACGTTTCCACCGCATCGTGCCGGAGATCCGCGGCGTCACTGAAGAGACCACCACGGGCGTCCACCGCCTTTACCAGATGATGGAGCGGGGAGAGCTTCTGTTCCCAGCGATGAACGTCAACGACTCGGTCACCAAGTCTAAGTTTGACAACCTCTATGGCTGCCGGCATTCACTGGTAGATGCCGTCAATCGTGCCACTGACGTGATGATCTCGGGCAAGGTTGCCGTCGTTGCCGGCTACGGGGACGTCGGCAAAGGATCCTGCCAATCCCTGCGCGGCCAGGGTGCGCGGGTTATCGTCACCGAAGTCGATCCGATCTGCGCGCTGCAGGCGGCCATGGAAGGTTACGAGGTCATGAGCATGGATGATGCCTGCCGGGAGGGCGACATTTTTGTGACCACCACTGGTTGCTGCGATGTGATCACCGAGCAGCATATGAAGCGCATGAAAGACCTGGCCATTGTGTGCAACATCGGCCACTTCGATAGCGAGATACAGGTTGAGCGCCTGCGCAAATATCGCTGGACGGAGATCAAACCGCAGGTACACAAGATCACCTTCCCGAACGGACGGAGCTTGATACTTTTGGCCGAAGGCCGTCTGGTTAACCTGGGCTGTGCGACGGGGCATCCAAGTTTTGTCATGTCTAACAGTTTTACTAATCAGACCATTGCGCAGGTCGAGATGTTCAATCATCCGGAGCGCTATCCAATCGGCGTCTACACGCTACCTAAGCTACTCGACGAGAAAGTCGCCCGGCTTCATCTGGACAAGCTCGGCGTCAAACTGGATGTGCTCAGTCGCAAGCAGGCGCGCTATCTCGGCGTGGCCTCCAGCGGGCCTTATAAGCCGGAGCATTACCGCTACTGAGTCGACAGAGGCTGTGACCATTCCGGGTGGTCCGCTCTGGAGCGCGGGCTACCCGAATCAGCCAAAGCGGCACGCTTCTCGCCATGCTTTTATGAGCAGGGGGGGCTTATAATCGCAACGCAGCAAATTTCAGCCTGACTCTCTCTAGACCATAGTCCTTGTCGCTCGTCCTCTACAACTCACTATCCAAGCGTAAAGAAGTTTTTCAGCCGCTCGATCCTGAGCGCGTAACCCTCTACGCCTGCGGGCCAACGGTTTACAACCCGCCCCATATCGGCAATGCCCGGGCAGCAGTCGTCTATGACCTGTTGTTCCGGGTTCTACAGCGTCACTATCCCAATGTGATCTACGCGCGGAACATTACCGACGTGGACGACAAAATTAATGCCGCTGCGGCAGCTGAGGGTGTGCCGATCGCCACCATCACGGAGCGCTACGCCGCGGTGTATCACGCCGACGTAGCCGCGCTCGGCGTTCTGCCGCCCACTCTGGAACCACGGGCCACCGCACATATAGAAGCGATGATCAGCATGATCGGCGCATTGATTGAGCGCAATCATGCGTACGAGGCTGCGGGCCACGTCATGTTCCATGTTCCAGGCTTCCCTGCTTACGGAGCGCTGTCCGGACGCGCGCGAGAGGACATGATTGCGGGTGCCCGCGTCGAAGTCGCTCCATTTAAAAAAGACCCGGCGGACTTTGTGCTGTGGAAACCTTCCGACAGCCACGCTCCCGGTTGGGACAGTCCCTGGGGAAGGGGGCGCCCGGGATGGCATATTGAGTGCTCCGCCATGATCGCGCAGCATCTGGGCAGGTCCATCGATATCCACGGCGGCGGCAACGACCTTAAATTTCCGCATCACGAAAACGAGGTCGCGCAGTCCTACTGTGCTCACGACGGTACCCCGCTGAGCCGATTCTGGCTGCATAACGGTTTCGTCGAGATCAACAGCGAAAAAATGTCCAAGTCGATCGGCAATGTGCTGCTGGTTCGCGAACTTCTCGAAAGCCATCCCGGAGAAGCGATCCGGCTGGCGCTACTGCGTGCCAAGTACCGCGAACCCTTGAGCTGGAGCTCTGATCTGGTCGTGCAGGCGAAAAACGAACTGGACAGACTTTACGGCGCGCTCGAGCGAACGCAGTCCGAGGAGGATACAGCCGTCACAGGGTCGCCGCGCGATCCTGCGTTCGATGCAGCCATGGACGACGATCTGAATTCACCCCTCGCGCTGTCCCTCATGATGGGCTACGCGTCAGCTTTGAATCGGGCGGCTGCGGTCACCGAGCAACGTCTGCTGCGTGGGTATCTGATACACGCCGGCAGGGAGCTCGGACTACTGCAATCGACGCCTGAAAGCTGGTTTCGGGGCGAGGCAGCGGACGAAGAAGCCAGCGCTGGCATAGAACAGCTGGTCGCGCAGCGGACCGCTGCACGGAACGCGAAAAACTGGGCTGAGGCTGATAGCCTGCGCGAGCAGCTGGAGGGGATGGGGATCGAAATCCTGGATACCCCTGACGGTACGCAATGGAGAAAAGCGTGAGTGCACAGGCCGCAACGCCGGGGGAACCCTCGGCTGAAATCCTCGCGGCGCAGCAGGAACTCATCGATACATTCGAATTGTTTGACGACTGGACGGATCGTTACCAGTTCATTATCGACCTCGGCCGGCAGGCTGAGCCGTTCCCCGACGAGCTAAAAACGGAAGGTAACCGTCTTCGTGGCTGTCAGTCACAGGTCTGGATCGTGAGCGAGGAGCGCGAGGGCCTGCTTTTCTATGCAGCGACCAGTGACGCGTCTATTGTGTCGGGACTGATAGCCATGCTCCTGCAGGTATATTCCGGTAGACGGCCTCAGGATATCCTCTCGACGCCGCCAGACTTTATTGCACAGCTCTCGCTGGCCGAGCATCTTTCTCCCACCCGGAGTAACGGCCTTCACGCGATGATCCAGCGGATCAGACAGATAGCGGTCGAGTCACTAGTCGATGACACGGACGTCTAGCCTCCAGTCTTACCTGAAAGTAAACACCCTGATGGCTCCGATAAGTCGTTTCACCGAAATCAAATCACTCGATCTCCCGGCTCTCGAGAATGAGATGCTTCATCTTTGGGACGCGCAGCGAACCTTTCAACGCAGCGTGGAGATCCGTGAAGGGGGGGAACGCTTCACGTTCTACGAAGGGCCTCCAACGGCTAACGGAAGACCAGGCATACACCATGTTCTCGGTCGTACCATCAAAGACGTTTTTTGCCGCTATAAGACCCTCAAAGGGTTCCAAGTTGAACGCAAAGCAGGCTGGGACACGCACGGCCTCCCGGTTGAAATCGAAGTCGAAAAGGAACTGGGTCTTGACGGGCGCGAGCAGGTTGAAAGCTTCGGCATCGCCGCATTCAACCAGGCCTGTCGAGACAGCGTCTCGCGCTACAAAAAAGAGTGGGACGAGCTGACACGCCGCATCGCCTACTGGGTGGATCTTGAACGCCCTTACGTTACTTTTGAGACCAGCTACATCGAATCCGTCTGGTGGCTGATCAGCCAGATCCACAAGCGTGGGCTGCTGTACAAAGGACACAAGATTCAGTGGTACAGCCCGGGTACCGGAACAGTCCTGTCGTCCCACGAGGTGTCGCTTGGGTACAAGGAAGTCAGCGATCCGAGCGTGTACGTCAGATTCAGAGTCGCGGCCGAAAGCGACCTCAGTCTGCTCGCCTGGACGACGACGCCCTGGACTCTGATCTCCAACGTTGGATTGGTCCTCGGACCTGATCTGGATTACGTCACTGTGGGGAATGGCGAGGAGCGCCTGATCCTCGCGGAGTCCAGATTGTCCGTGCTCGAGCCCGGTTACGAGGTGCTCGCCAGGCACAAGGGCCGTGACCTCACCGGCATTGCCTACGAACCGCTGTACAAGGTCGGGGAAGCCGACTACAACGCAGCGTCCTGGAAAACTTACCTCGCAGATTACGTCACCGTCGATGACGGAAGCGGAATCGTTCACATCGCGCCGGCTTTCGGCGCCGAAGATCACGAAGTCGGCGTTCGTGAGGGCTTGCCGCTGGTTAATCCGGTAGCGCCGGACGGCCGTTTCACCAAACACGCGCCCCTGGTGGCCGGTACCTGGTTCAAGGACGCTGACCGAATAATCCTGCGCGACCTCAAAGAACGGGGCCTGCTGTACAAGCGCCTTGACTACCTGCACAACTACCCGCACGACTGGCGCAAGGGGACTCCCTTGATGAGCTACCCCGTCGACAGCTGGTTTGTGCGGACTACGGCGATAAAAGACCGCCTGGTGAGTTTGAATAAAACAGTGAACTGGTTCCCCCCCGCGATTCGGGACGGACGCTTCGGCAACTGGCTGGAGAACAACGTCGACTGGGCGCTGAGCCGGAAACGCTACTGGGGAACACCACTGCCAATCTGGAGCTCCGATGTTCCTGGGTCCGTTTACTTCGAGGTGATCGGTTCAATCTCTGAGCTGCGCGAGAAAGTCGGGGCCGATGGTCTGCCCGCCGACAATGAGATTGACCTGCATCGACCATTTGTCGACAGCCTGACCTGGCCCAGTCCGGACGGTGGCACCATGCGCCGGGTGCCGGATGTGCTTGATGTGTGGTTCGACTCAGGCGCGATGCCGTTCGCACAGTGGCATTACCCGTTCGAAAACCAGGCTGCTTTCGAGGCCAGTTTCCCGGGCGACTTTATCTGCGAGGGCGTCGACCAGACGCGTGGCTGGTTCTACACACTGCATGCAATTGCCGCGCTGGTTAAAGATTCCGTAGCTTTCCGCAACGTCGTGGTCAACGGTCTGATCCTCGACGAAAAAGGCGAAAAGATGTCGAAATCCCGTGGCAACACGGTAGATCCTTTCGATGTCATCAGCCGCTACGGTGCGGACGTCGTGCGCTGGTACATGATGAGCAACTCACCGCCCTGGGACAGCATGAAGTTTTCCGAGCGTGGTCTGGCAGAAACGCGCAGCAAATTTTTCGGGACGCTGGAAAACGTCTACCGTTTCATGTCGAGCTACGCGAACATCGACGGTTTCGACCCTGCGGAGGCCCGTGTCGTCCCAACCGAACGTGCTGAGCTCGACCGATGGATGCTGAGTCGTCTGAACGCCACGATAAACCTGGTCGATGAAGCCTATGCAGCCTTCGACGGCACCCGGGCCGCGCGCGCCATGGAGCGGCTGGTCGACGACCTGTCCAACTGGTACATCCGCCGTTCACGACCGCGTTTCTGGGCAGCCAAAAAGGCAGCCGGGAGCGGCGAAATCAACAACCAGGACAAGCTGAGCGCGTATCAGACGACCTATGAGTGCCTTGCTGCGCTGGCAATCATGATCAGCCCAATCGCGCCCTTTTTCAGCGACTGGCTGTATCGCCGCCTGATGGAGAGAAAAGAGACCGCCGGTGGAGAGAACTCGGTTCATCATGCGCTGTACCCGGTCGCCGATCCGTCGCTGTCAGACCCCGGCCTTGACCACCGTATGGACCTTGCTCGCGGGGTAGTACAGCTCGCTTTATTGTTGCGCAATCGCAGTCAAATCAATGTTCGGCAACCGCTGGCGCGGATCCTTCTTGTGCTTAACGACGCTGTCGACCAGACGAGCGTGGAAGCGGTCAGAAATATCATCCTCGAGGAAATCAATGTGCAGGAGATCGAGTACGTCGAGGATTCGAGCGGACTCGTCAGGCGCTCAGCCAAAGCCGATTTCAAAAAACTCGGTCCACGCCTGGGCAAGCGTATGAAGTCGGTTGCGGCAGCGATTGCACAGCTGGATGCGCAGGATATCCACAGACTCGCGACTGAGGGGACGCTGGAGCTTGCGCTGGGAGGCGAACAGGTGCTCATCCAACGCGATGACGTAGAGATCCTGAGTGAGGAGGTCGGTGACTGGAGCGTGGCTCAGGACGGAAATCTGACTGTCGCCCTGGATACCTATATCAGTGAAGACCTCAGGGCAAAGGGGCTGGCCCGCGAGGTGGTCAACCGTATTCAGTCGCTGCGCAAGTCCGCCGATCTCCAGCTTACCGATCGCATTGCTGTGGAGTTCAGTGCTGATGAGACGCTCAGCGCGGCAATTACGGAGAATCTGGGATCTATCTGTCGGGAAACTCTCGCCGTGAGCCTCGTTGCCTCGCCTGCACCAGCTGGTGCATTCTGCGAATCGTTCTCGATTGATGAGCGGGCAATGGTTCTAGGCTTGGTCGTGGTAGCTCCGGTCTGATTACAGTGCTCGAAAGCGCATCCTGCTTGCTCGCTTCATAGTTCTCACGCCAGACATAACAAAATCTCCGGGGGGCACCATTGGGATTGAATAATCAACAGATTAGCCATCACCCCGTAGCTATCAGCACAACACGCGCGCGTACGTCGCGGATGTGGCACATGCTGATGCCTACCTGCCTCGCAGTGGTTATTTTGAGCGGCACGAGCACTGGACAGGCAATCGCGGCAACACCCTTATCTCCTACAGCAACAGTGCAGGACGCGATCCAGCGCGTGGTGTCGATCCTGCGCAACACTGAGTTTGACCGGGATACACGCTGGCTGGAGATAGGGCGCGTGATCGACGCGCGCTTTGATTTCCGGAGCATGTCGCAGAGCGTGCTTTCCGCGAATTGGCGCATGGCGACCGTGACGGAAAAGGCACAGTTCGTCGAATTTTTTTCGCAATATCTTGAAGTTGTTTACCGGACAAAAATAGAAGCCTACTCCGACCAGAACGTCGAGTTTGTGGGTGAAGACATCCGGCGCGATCGCGCCAGCGTTGATACCTTCATCGTCGCGAACAACATTCGCGTACCCGTGACCTATCGTTTAAAAAATAACGATGGGGAGTGGTTTGTCTACGATGTCCTCATCGAAGGGATAAGCCTGGTTAACAACTATCGGAATACCTTCAGCGCAATCATCCAGGCAGAGGGCATGGAAGGGCTCCTGACCGATCTGGAGGGGCGCATTTCCGACTACAAAGCCAAACACGGCGGACTGCTGCCGCCAGAGTAACCGCCGCGTCTGGTGACCATCTCTGCCGAGAGGTCGAGAGCCGACCCGGGGACGGTGCTTACAGGCCGCCGCAGCCTCTACGCCGGCTCAGCTTAAAGCGGGCTACATAGAGACCAAACTGTTTCGGATACAACCAGGGGAAGCCAGATGGAGCCACGTTCTTTGGGCAGAAGCGAGGCAGAGCTGATCTCGCTGGGCCTGGAATGGCACCGCGCCGGCGAAAGAGTGCTGCTCGCAACGGTTGCCCACACCTGGGGGTCTTCGCCAAGACCGGCAGGGGCGGTCATGGTGCTGACGGAATCCGGAAAATTCGCAGGTTCCGTATCCGGCGGCTGTATTGAGTCCGAACTGATCGAACGGGTGAAGCGGGATTTTCCTGAACGCTTCGAGCAGATTGAGTTCTCTTCCGATGCCAACCGCTCTTTGCCCTGCGGAGGAAGGCTCCTTCTGATCCTTGAACCCTACGCTCAGCTTACCGGGGTGGAGGAACTCGCTGCCCAGCTGAACAATGGCATCGCGCTGGTGCGCCGTATGAATCTCCGCACGGCAGAGACAAGCTTTGACATCGCAGAGTCTGATGCAGTGACGCGCCTGGCGGAAGATATTCTGGAGGTTCTTTATGCGCCCCCGTGGAGGCTGCTGATCATCGGCGCCGGCGAGCTTGCCTATTGGGTGTGTCAACTGGCCAGAATTCTCGACTACGAGGTTCTGGTCTGTGACCCCCGTCCGGAATATCGCAACGCGTGGTCCTTGAGTGATGTGCCTGTCGCGGATATTTATCCTGACGATTTCATTGCCGCACACGAATGTGACGGGCGTACCGGCATTCTGGCGTTGACCCATGATGCAAAGGTGGATGATCTGGCGATGCTGGAAGCGGTTAGAAGCCCCGCGTTCTACGTAGGCGCGCTTGGGTCAAGGCGCACGACGGAAAAGCGCGCCGCGCGCCTGAGAGAGCATTTTGCGCTCACTGAGTCTGAACTCGCCCGGATCCATGGCCCCATCGGGATCGATCTGGCGACGCGGCGTCCGCAGGAGATTGCGTTGGCCGTTCTGGCCGAGGTGACCGCTGCAAAAAATCAGGTCACCATCAGCTGCGAACGAATGCCACGACATGTCAGATGATCTGGAAGTAGCAGGGGTACTTCTGGCTGCCGGTGCATCGTCCCGCTTTGGCAGTAACAAACTTCTGGCCCCGCTTGCTGACGGGACCCCTCTGGGAGTGCGCGCGGCGAAGAATCTTCTGCCCTGGATAGACCGACTCGTGGTTGTTGTGGGGCATGGACAGCGCGCCATCAGCGAACTTTTCACGCAGGCTGGACTGGATATCTGCCTTTGCCCTGACGCGGCATTGGGGATGGGGCACAGCCTGCGATGCGGCATCGCAGCGGTCAGGGAAGCCGGAGCCTGCGTGCTGGCACTGGCTGATATGCCGATGTTATCAAACGGAACCGTGTACCGGGTGGTGGCTTCTCTGAGATCGGGAGGAGAGATTGTCGTGCCGACGTATTCGGGTCACGACGGGCACCCGGTCGGGTTTTCCCGGACTGTTTTTCCAGAGCTATCGCGCCTGAGCGGGGACCGCGGCGCCCGGGAGGTCGTCCTTCGCGACCCGAACCGAGTAGTCCGCGTGGAATGCCTCGACCCTGGGGTGCTTCTGGACATCGATACGCCCGAGGCGCTGCGGGCTCTAAACAACCGCTGAGCGCCGCGAGAAGCCAGTTGAGCGCTACGCGCTGGCGGCAATCTCCGAGTCGTTGAAATAAGAATCGATCGGTGCAGGACGTCCGAGGTGATAGCCCTGCGCAAAATCCACCCCGACAGAGCGCAGCAACTCAAGGGTCTGCGTATTCTCAACGAACTCGGCAATGGTCTGTTTCCCGAGGACATGCCCGACTTCATTGATCGACCGCACCATCGCCAGATCTGTGGAATCTGATGCGATGTCCCGCACAAAAGAGCCGTCAATCTTGAGATAGTCGACCGGCAGCTGCTTCAGATACGTAAACGAAGAGAACCCGGTGCCGAAATCGTCCAGCGCGAAACGGCAGCCCTGATCCTTGATGTTCTGAATGAAGCGGTTAGCCTGAGCGAGATCTGCAATGGCCGCGGTTTCCGTTATTTCAAAACATATTTTTTCAGGCTCCGTGACGCGCCGCCGCAGCTGTTCGAGAATGAACTTCAGCACGTCATCGTTCCCAATGGACTGGCCGGATAGATTAATGCAGCACAGCCCCAGCGCAGACTGGCGCTCCGGATGCTGCTCGAGCCAATCAAACAAAGCGCCGACCACCCAACGATCAAGCTTATCGGTGATGCTGTAGCGCTCGGCAGCTGGCAGAAATTCTCCCGGAAGCACCACGCCGCCATGTTCGTCGCGCATGCGCAGAAGGATTTCGTAATGGGCCTCAAACCGGTCCTTAGCGACCGGACAGATCGGCTGGAGCGCGAGTGTGAATCGATTTTCGCTGATGGCGCGATTTATTCGTCCAAGCCAACGCAGCGCGCCGTGCTGTTCCGCCAGCACAACATTGTCCGGCTGATAAACGTGTGTGCGATTGCGCCCGGAGTCTTTCGCGGCATAACACGCGGTGTCGGCCATACTCAGGACCGCACTCGCGTCCTCACAGGCGGCGGTAATTGGCACTATCCCGATGCTGACTGAAATATTCAGTGGTTCACCGGTAACCTCGAATGCAAACTCTTCAATCGCGCGCCGCAAAGCCTCACAGGTGGAATAGGCGGCGGTGACCGGGCAGTCTTCGATCAGGACGGCAAATTCGTCCGCGCCGATGCGGGCTATGGTGTCCCGCTTTCGAACGACCGTTCTGAGCAGGTGCGCCACCTGCCGGAGCAGTTCGTCCCCGGCGCCATGGCCGCACGCATCGTTGACGAACTTGAACTGGTCAACGTCAATCAGAGCCAGTGCGTGTTCGGTGTTTTCAGCGTGGGCGCTATCCAGCACCCGAGCGAGTCGTTTCTCCAGCGTTTTTCGATTCGGGAAGCCCGTCAGCTCATCATGGCTGGCCTGGAATGCAAGCCGCTCAGTCAGCTCATAGCGCTCGTTGATGTCCTCACAGGTCACCAGCATCATCAGGCGCCCGGCATGCTCTACAGCGCGGGCGGTGTTGCGCATCCAGATGCTTTCGCCGGATTGCTTCAGATGTCGGATCTCCCAGGTCCGCACGCGCCCTGGTTTGTCGAATACAGCGTCAATCTGTTCCTGGCCAAGCATTCGATCCTCGAGCGCATAGAGCTCAAGAACATGTTTGTCGACAAGCTCCTCGCAGGTGTATCCCAGACAGTTTGCGCCGAATCGGTTAGCGTGAATGACCGTACCCTCAGCGTTCAGCGCAAAGCAGGTCATCGGCGTGTTGTCGTGCAGGACATCGAAGGGCACGCGCTCCGCGTTTGATATCGCGCTGATAAATTCCCGCACGTCGCCGGTCGAACGCGTCCCGCCAGGGGCATCGGCACTCTTCATATCGCCCACGACCTCTCCGATGAGATCACACTGATCCTTCAGTCGGGCAACGCTTTCTTTCAGGGCGAGCTGAGTCCGGATCCGGGCGAGAAGAATAGGTAAGTCGCCGGGTTTGACGATGTAATCATTGGCACCGAGTTCCAGGCTACGATTGATGCTGAGCTTGTCGCTGTTGGCCGTCAGCATGATGACGGGCAACTCAACTGCAGTGAAGGTTTCCCGTACCCGTCGCAGGACTTCATCTCCGCCGATCCCTGGCATCTGTAGATCGAGAATCACGAGATCGAAGTTCTGTCGCGCAATCTTGCGCAGCGCCTCAACACCATCGTTAGCCGTATCAACCTGGTAGCCCTTGGCTGCCAGGCGCATGGAGATCGCTTTGCGGATGGTGGCGTTGTCATCAACGGCAAGGACTGCGGCGGCAGAATTCATTGGCGGACTCCTGATGCCCTGCTCGAGGTCAGGCTACTGAGATGGAGAGAAATTTAGCGCAAAAAAAACCTCATTACTAGAACATGTTACAGAATTTATTTAATAAATTTGTTTCAGTTTTCCGCAAATTTGAAGAGCGGCGGCAAAGACCCGCCTGGTAGCACTTCGCCGGTTGGGGGTGCAGCTGAATACTGGCTGACTGCCGCGGCCAGATCGCCACCGTCCCACTCAGTTTGGCTGTTGCCGTAGAGGACTGCCTCGAGTTCATGAATCGCAGCACTCAGGGGGCTACCGGCTGTCTGCCGCGCCACCTCGGTCAGGCTGGGCGCGTGGCTCGAGTGAGTCGCAGGCAGCGCTGCGCTTGACCAGACCAGCAGTGCGTCGACAGCAGCTCGCGGTTGATTTTCCCGACAGGCGCGTACTACCTGCTTTGCTGATGCGGACACGGACACCGCACGAGGGGACTCTGAAGGCGCGGCGCCGCGCGCGCGCCGACGATGGAGGTAGCTACCGCCCCAGAGCAGCAGCGTCATCAGCCACAGTGCCAGGAGCAGTCCGCTCACCAGGCGCCAATCAGCGGCTCGAGGCGCAGGATTTTGCATGTCAGCAGGCTGTTCAAAGGATTGAGAGGGCGGCGATTTTTCGGTACCGCCTGGCTCAGCCATTACTGCCCCGGGCTGTGCCGGGAGAATAAAATCGACAGTCCGCTCCGGCAGCAGCGCCGACTCGAGCGAATCGGTCGCCACATTCCACCAGGGAACTGACAGGGCAGGGAAGCGCCGTTTCCCGCCGGCGTCGCTTAAAAGGGCAAATTTCTGCTGGCGCACTGCCGTGAAGCCGCTGGCGGTGGCCTGCTCGTTCGTCTGCGCTTGATCGGGATAGGCCTTCAGCTCGGCGGGGAATTCCGGTGTGACTTCCGGCAACTGACCGGAGATCAGCCCATCTGCCCACAGGAAAACGGTGCGGGCAAGGGGAGTCCCGGATTCGAGCGATGCGCTGTCTGGCTCCCATTCCTCGTGAAGTTTCACACTGCGCGCCGGCAGCCACGCCGCATCGCGAGGATACGCCTCAGGAACCGGGCGGATATCGACCTCGACCGCGCGCGACTGAACCCGACGTGTCTGTACGTTCTGCGAAAATGGATCGAAAAACGAACGCCGTCCCCTGACTATCTGCGTCGTGAGCACAATCGGATCGATGCGGAGCAGACCGCTCTCCTGCGGAAAAATGGCGTAGCGTTGCTCATACGCGTCGTAGCTCAGGCCGTTCAGCTTTTCGGTGTATTGCCGCCCGTCTCCGAGTGGTTTGACCACAGCATCAAGGTTGGTGCTGAGCGACGAAAATCGCGGGCTCGAGAGCTCTACACGATGGAGCAGACGGATAGTAAATATCAACTGCTGCTGCACGTATGGCGATTCCGGGGTCGCATCGACCCGCAGCAGGATGTCCGGTTGAGCTGTCTGCACTGAGGAGCTCTGTTCATTCACGCGCAGCGTGCGTGCGGAGCTCATCTCCTGCCCGAAAGCAATCGCCGGAATTTCGAGGTTGCCGCTGCGTCGCGGAATGACGTCCAGCGCCCAGGTGCTGGTGCGCTGACTGCGCCCATTGATCCAGTTGATTGAGGTCTGTTGATTCCGTCCCAGGATTTCAAAGTCTTTTTCCAGTGCAGCGAAATCTGGCTCTCCAGACGCGCCGCCAATAACTCTGAAACGCACGTGGCAGGATTCATTCACCACGGCAGGTTCAGGCGAAATGTCGATTTCGATCTCCGCCCACGCGTTCGCAAGGGACAGCAACAGGGAAAGCAGCAGCATCACGCGCCACAGGCGTGTCATGCGCGGCGCTGAGGCCAAAGGAAGAGGTTGAAGATAGCTCGCGGGTATCACCACTGGTCTCCAGAGTAGGTTTCGTTGCCGTAGCGCTTTTTGTACAGGTAGAGGAACTTGCGACGCAGCAGGCCGGAAGGATCGTCCGGGATCTGTCGCAGCCACTGCTCGGTCGCCTGTGCGCGTTCAGCCTCAGTCTCGTCTTCCATGCTCTCGGCTCGCTCCGCGGCGCTGTTTTCCTGGGCGTTATCACCGCTCTCCTCGTCATTGCCCTGGCGCTGCTCTTCTGGTTTGCTCTGTTCCTCGGGTTCGCTCGGAGCGTTCTCCTGCTGGTCGGCGCTGTCGTCGGGCTGTCCCTGCTCATCGCCATTTCTGGAACTCTGCTGTTCCCCGCTGTCGTTCTCCTCGCTGGAGCTGCCCTGCTGTTCGTTATTTTCGCCTTCAGTGGGCTCGGTTTCCTCCTCATCACTCTGCTTTGACTGGTTGTCCTCCTGGGACTCTGACTGCTGCTTCAGCAGCTCCTCCAGCAAGGCCTTGTTATGCAGGGCGTCCGCATGCTCGGGCGCTTCATCCAGCGCCCTGGTGTAGGCCGCGATAGCTTCTTCATAGCGTCCCAGGCGGGCGAGGGCATTGCCGCGGTTGTAGTTACCGACCGCATTGTTCTGCTCCGCGTAGTTCTGCAGCGCCTGCTCAAAGTCGCCGGCCCGGTATTGCGCGCTCGCGCGCCACGCCGGATCTTCGAAACTGGCGGCCGCCTCCGGGAAATTGCCTTCCCTGAACGCTGCCGCGCCACGCTGGTCTTGCGTCTGCCACCAGCCGGCTTGGACCGGAGGACTGAGCAAAGGCAGGCAAAGCAGGGGCAGACAGAACATGAGGCCGCGGCGGAAACCCCAGAGGGTCAGGGCCAGAACCGGGAGCAGGAGCCATACCCCCTGGTCCTGCCACTGGTCAGAGTGAAGCCCGTTGATGTCTTCCACTACCTGGCCGGGGCTGGGCGTCGCGGCCAGCAGTCGCCCCGGGTCGAATCCCGCGCTGTCAGCTCGCACCAAGCGCCCACCGGACGCCTGCGCCAGCCTGGCGAGGCCGCTGGACTCCAGCCGGCTCATCACCAGCGTGCCATCGGCCTGTTTCATGAACCCGCCGTCGGCACCCGGAACCGGGGCGCCCTGCGGGGTGCCGACGGCGAGAATGCTGACGCGCAGTCCGTGTTCGGCCGCTATGGCGGCGGACTGTTCCAGGGCTGCGGAAGCTGCGCCATCTGTCACCAGGAGCACATCTCCTGCCGGCAGCCCGGCCTGCCGCAGCAGGCTGGCGGCCAGCGTCAGGGCCTGGGTCGGTTCGCTGCCCTGACGCGGCATGATGCCGGTGTCCAACCCCAATAGCTGTGCCTGTAGAGTCGTACGGTCGTCAGTCAGCGGGGTGACCACAAAACTTTGTGCAGCGTAGACAATCAGAGCAGTCTGACCATCCTGGCGCGCTGCCAGCAGGTCGCTGATAGCGAATTTAGCTCTCTCCAAACGTGAGGGTTTGACATCCTGCGCATTCATCGAAGCGGAGAGATCCAAAGCAATCACGACAGCAGACTGTTGGCGGAATACCGGCGTAGGCAGGCGTTCCCAGGTCGGCCCGGCGAGCGCCAGCAGGGTCAGTGTAGTCAACCCGTACAGCCCGAGTTTCAGCTGATAGGTGCGTGCGCCAGGCTGTTCACGCGTGAGATAGGGCAGCAGTGCCGGATCAACAATGCGCTTCCACGTCAGTCCGCCTCGCAGGCGCCGTAGATACCACCAGACCAGCAGCAGACACGCCGGACCACCCCAGACCCACTCAGGCCGCAGAAAGTGAAAGATCTCGCTCACGTCGGGCGGCCTTCTCGTGCTGCAGCGATAGCCATCAGGAGCGACAGGCAGAATAGCGCGAACGCGACGCCGGCCGGCCAGTAAAACAGAGCCCGTCTCGGCCGGAAAACCTGCCCCTCCTGTTCAACTGGTTCCAGTGCATCGAGCTCCCGGTAGATGTCGGCAAACTCCTGCGTATCGCGAGCTCTGAAATAACGCCCGCCGGTCTTCTGTGCTATGGCGCGCAGGGTCTCTTCGTCCAGGTCTGCCGACGGATTTACGCGCACCGCGCCGAAAAATCCGCGCTGAATGGCTTCATCCGCGCCTATCCCCACCGTGTACACCTTCAGCTCTGCCTCGGCCGCAAGTTCCGCGGCGCGTAGCGGGTCTACTTCGCCTGCCGTGTTGCGACCGTCGGTCAACAGGATGAGGACCTTGTGCGGCGTTTGTTCTTCGCGCAGGCGCTTTACCGCAAGCCCCAGAGCATCCCCGATCGCGGTCTGGCGCCCGGCGATCCCGATCACGGCTTCATCCATGAGTTGCCTGACGGTGGTTCTGTCGAATGTCAGCGGCACATGCAGATAAGCCTGCTGCCCGAAGAGAATCAGACCGACACGATCGCCCGCGCGCCGTTCGATGAATTCGCTGGCAACCGCCTTGGTCGCGGTCAGGCGGTCCACGGTATCTCCGCCCAGCACAAAATCCGTCTCGCGCATACTTTCCGAGAGGTCGATCGCGAGCATCAGGTCGCGGCCGGTGACCGGCACCTCCACCGGCTCACCCAGCCAGGTTGGCCTGCTTGCCCCTAGGACGAGCAGACTCCAGCCAAGCCAGGCGAGCAGCAAACGTCCGTTCGTGCCTGCAACCCGGACGGCGCCGACCTGCAGCGCCTCGAAATCACCAACCGCCGGCACCTGCAGCGCGGCCTGCCGCTCCCCGTCGGCCTGGGGCATCAGTCGACGCACCATCCACGGCAAAGGTAGACAAAGAAGAAGCCACGGCCACTCGAATTCAAGCATGCGTCGCAGAACCTGTGGCACGACCTGCAGTCAGCCGCGCAAATGCCGGGCGCAGGTAGATGATCACGTCCTCCAGCGAACGACGCGTCAGCGATTCGGAGGCGGTGTCAGCGTAGGGCAGTTCGCTCAGCACCAGTCTCAGGACTTCTGGGCGGGTCGAATCCGCACGCCAGGCGGCAATGGCGTCGAGATAGCCGTCACCGCTGAGGCTCGCCGCCTCCTGTCCCCGCGTAGCGAGCAACACCTGGCGCACCAGGCGGGAGAGGGCGCGCGCGCAGGACGGCAGGGGCGCCCCTTTGCCCAGATCCAATTCGATAGCCGCGAGCGCGCGCAGAGCCTCGCGCCTAACGGCAAGCCGCCGCTCGCGCCAGCGCCAGATTCGCCAGACGGCGAGCGCAAGCACGACGATAGTCAGCAGCACCCACCAGCCGGGCGCAGGCGGCCACCAGCCGATATCGGCCGGCAGGGTGATATCCCGAAGCGGCAGACTTAGGGGATCTTCCGGGTTCATGGACTGAGCAACCGCTGTAGGCCCTGTAACGGCTCATCCGTCGAGGTAATGCTGCCAAAAAGCATCCGACGCTCACGGCAGAATTGCTTGAGTCGCGTCATGCGGCTCTCGAAACGAGCCGAGTAAGCGCCTCGTTCGGTCCGGGAAACAGATGGCAGGCTCACCCAACGTTCCTCGCCAACGACGGTCAGCCGTTGACTTAACTCTGGCAGGGCTGCCTCAAACGCATCATGAACGGCAATCAGAGCGACGTCGGCGTGCAGGCCCAACCGGGCCAGCTGCTTCTGACCGTTATCATCAAGCCCGCGAAAATCGCTGATGATGAAAACCAGACTGCCCGGTTTAGCCAGTCGGGTAAGGCGCGCGACAGCCTCGGTGAGCGTATCCGCGGTCGCCGCCTGCGGTGACTGATCCGCCAGGCGGCAGGCAGGCGCCATTGCGACCAGCTGTTTCAGCCAACGCGCCGTGGCAGCCTGGCCGCGCCGCGGCTGCACTTCATGATGCTCCTGCTCCCCGAAAACCAGCCCGCCCAGACGATCCCCGTTCAACTCTGCCCGCCAGCTGAGCAACGCAGCGAGTCGGGCGGCCTGTACCGCTTTAAAAACGCCTTGCGTCGCAAAGAACATGCTGCGGCGGTAATCAACACAGCAGAACACCGGCCGCTCCCGCTCTTCGCGGAAGGTCTTGGTGTGCGGCCGGCTACTGCGCGCAGTCACCCGCCAGTCGAAATGCCGGATGTCATCACCCGGTTGGTAGGGGCGCGACTCGTCGTAATCCATACCCCGCCCCCGCAAGCGCGACAGATACTGCCCGCTCTGCCGGGCAGACATACGTGTTGCCCAGTTCGGCAAAAACCGCGCTTGTCGCACCATTCCGAGCAGGTCGGTCAGCTGGGGCTCGACACGAGCAAGCGTGGCGCCCTCAGACTGTTTCGCGCTCGCGTGAAGAATTTCGCTCACGTTTCTGAGCCGCGACGCTGGGCGTTCAGGGCACCGGGATCCGAACCAGGAGCTCGTCCAGGAAACGATCCGGCGTGATGCCGTCCGCCGCTGCCTCGTAGTTGAGGATGATGCGATGACGCAACACATCATTCGCGACATGGCGCACATCATCTGGCGTCACAAAGTCGGCGCCTCGCAGCCACGCATGTGCACGCGCGGTTCTGTCCAAGGACAGTGTGGCGCGCGGGCTGCCCCCGTAGGCGAGCCATTCGCCGAGTTCTGCGCCGTAGACACCAGGCCCGCGGGTGGCAAAAACGATCTCCAGCAGGTACTTCTCCACGTCGTCACTCATGAATAGGCTGAGCACTTCTCTGCGCGCCGCAAACACCTGCGCCTGCGTGACGATGGGCTCTGGCTCCTTGACCTGAGCTGGTTCCGGCTCCAGCGCTTCTTTGCGCGCAAGAGTAAGGATCTCTTTTTCCGCTGCCGGAGTCGGATACGCGACGTTGACGTGCAGCAGAAAGCGGTCGAGCTGCGCCTCAGGCAGCGGGTAGGTGCCTTCCTGCTCAATCGGGTTCTGTGTTGCCATGACCATGAACAACGGCGGCAGCGGATACGATTCCCGCCCGATGGTGATCTGGCGTTCGGCCATCGCCTCGAGCAGGGCCGACTGCACTTTCGCCGGCGCACGGTTGACCTCGTCGGCAAGCACCAGATTGTGAAAGAGGGGGCCGCGCTGAAACGCAAAAGAACCGTCCTGCGGTCGGTAAATTTCAGTACCGGTCAGATCGGCAGGGAGCAGATCGGGCGTAAACTGGATGCGATGAAAATCGCCTTCGATGCCATCGCCGAGCACCTTCACGGCGCGTGTTTTAGCCAGTCCAGGCGCACCTTCGACGATCAGGTGACCGTCAGCGAGAAGCGCAATCAGCAGACGTTCTACGAGATGTTCCTGGCCAAGGATGCGGGCTGAAACAAAGCGATGAAGGCGAGCAATATCCTCGCGGCGTGCGTTATCAATATTCACAGCATTCCATGTTGGCGGCGTTGGCGACGGCGGATTTTAATGATTACGATGACAAGGTGAAAACGCGCGAGTTCCTCGCGGGTTTCAAATGCCCTTTTGCGCAAAATTCCTGATAGCCAAGTCAAGAAGAAAGGTACTGCCTATGACCAGAATCAAAGCTGTGATCCTCGCCGGCGGAGGGGGCACCCGACTGTGGCCCTTGTCCCGCGGTCACTACCCGAAACAGTTCCTTGCCGTCAGCGGCGAAGACTCCCTTCTGCAGCAGACCCTGACGCGCGCGCAGGCTGTCTGCAACGACTCTGACGCCAGGGTGCTTGTGGTGTGCAACGAAGAACATCGGTTTCTGGTCGCAGAACAGGCGCGCCTCGGAGGCTTTTTCTGCGATCTGGTGCTGGAACCTGCCGGGCGAAATACTGCCCCCGCCCTTACTGCTGCAGCGCTGCGAGCACAGTCCGATGGCGACGACCCGCTGCTCTTGATGATGCCCGCTGATCACCTGATAGGTGACAGCGATGCATTTGCCGACTCTGTGCAGGTAGCAGCCGCTCAGGCGGAGGCCGGGGCGATCGTTACCTTCGGCGTTGTGCCGACCCGCGCGGAGACTGGTTATGGCTATATCGAATTGGGAGCCCCTGGCGCATCTGACGGCGCCGCCGAATGCCACGCGGTTCTTGCTTTTCGAGAGAAACCGGACCGGCAGACCGCCACCGAGTTTTTCGAGAGCGGGCGATTTCGCTGGAACTCGGGCATTTTCATGATGCGCTCGTCAACCTGGCTGCAGCGCGCCGCGGAGTACTGCCCGGCAATCCTGGATGCTGCGCGCAGGTCGGTAGACGGGGGGCGTCAGGACGGCGATTTTTTTCGTCTGGACGCGGCCAGCTTCGAACAATCGCCAAGCGATTCGATCGACTATGCGGTCATGGAACCGCTGTCCGCAGATGCAGACGCAGTCAGCGTCGTATCCCTGCGCGCGGGATGGTCCGATGTCGGATCCTGGCACAGCCTTTGGCAGGTATCGGATGCCGATGCAGAGGGCAACGTGCTGCGCGGCGATGTAGCGGCTGTCGACACCCGCAATACGCTGGTAGTCGCCGAGCATCGTCTGGTGGCCACGCTGGGCTGCGACGATCTAGTGGTTGTGGAAACTGCCGACGCGGTACTGGTTGCGCGACAGTCAGCGGCCGAAAACGTTAAGGCCATCGTTGGCTGGCTGGGCGATCGGGAGCGCGAAGAGCGACTGACGCATCGCCGCGTTTTTCGCCCATGGGGCAGCTACGAAAGCATCGACCATGGTCCGCGTTTCCAGGTCAAACGAATTACGGTCAACCCCGGTGCGGCACTGTCGTTGCAGATGCATCATCATCGCGCGGAGCATTGGATCGTCGTGTCCGGCACTGCTCAGGTCACCTGCGGAGACGAGGTGCTGCTTCTTGCAGAGAATGAATCTACCTATATCCCTCTCGGCTCGCGCCATCGGCTGGAAAACCCGGGGACGATTCCTCTGGAACTCATTGAGGTGCAGTCAGGCAGTTATCTGGGCGAGGACGACATTGTCCGTTTTGAAGACCGCTACCAGAGATCCTGATCCACAACAGCCGCTTGGCCGGGCCGGTCGCGCTGCCGCTTACGAGAGACCGCCATGCAAAAAGTGAAATTACTGCTTGTCGCCGGTGCCAGGCCCAACTTCATGAAAATCGCACCGGTTATCAGGGAGCTGAAGCGCCGTAGCGAAGAGTTTGATTACGTCCTGGTGCATACGGGCCAGCATTACGACGAAGGCATGAGCGATGTATTTTTTCGTGACCTGGGGATCCCGGCACCGGAACACCATTTAAATGTCGGCAGCGGGTCTCACGCGGCGCAGACTGCACGCATCATGACGGCTTTCGAAGAGGTCCTACAGAAAGAGGCACCTGACTGCGTTGTGGTTTTCGGGGACGTGAATTCAACGCTCGCCTGTTCCATTGTGGCGAAAAAACTGGAGTATCCCGTCGCGCACGTGGAAGCTGGACTACGCAGCGGCGACATGCGCATGCCCGAGGAGGTCAATCGCGTGGTCACAGACGCGATTACCGATTTTTTCTTCTGCACCGAACCGAGCGGCGTCACACACCTTCAGCAGGAAGGCAAAGAGGCTGGGCGCGTTTTCCATGTCGGCCATGTCATGATTGACAATCTGCTGCACGAACTCGAGTCTTTGCCGCCATCCACCGCGCCGACACCAGACGGCGGCTTCGGGGTTGTCACCCTGCACCGTCCGTCAAACGTGGATAGTCCCGACGTTCTCTCCGGCATCATGTCGGCGCTGGCACAAATCTCGGAGCGCCTGCCGCTGGTTTTCCCCGTCCATCCAAGAACCCGCCAGAGGCTCGATGCGATGAGCTATGTGCCCCCCGCGACGATCGAGTTGACCACCCCGCTGGGATACCGCGATTTCCTCCAGCTCTGGCGGCGCGCAAGTCTGGTGCTGACCGATAGCGGCGGACTCCAGGAGGAAACGACGGCTCTGGGGATCCCCTGCCTGACGCTGCGCGACAACACGGAGCGGCCGGTTACCCTCAGCGAAGGCACTAACAGGCTGGTCGGCAGCGATCCGGAAGCGATCTTTGCCGGTGCGGCCGCGGCTCTGGCACAGGCTGTCACAGGACGGCGCCCGGAACTTTGGGATGGCAGGGCATCGCAACGAATTATTGAGCATCTTGCGCGCGAGCTGCGCGCACATCATTGAAGCAACACCAAATCAGCCCGCCTGAAGGCACGGCATAATCGCCGACCAACCTGAACGTGGATTTTCGGCCGATGCGGCGAACGCGTTTTTGGGAGCACTGGATGCTCCTTACTGGAGGCTGCCTGATGTTGCTGGTCGGTAGCGGCGGCATCCTCTCACTGCCTCCCGATGAGCACGAAGTGCTCGTGCTGCAAACGGCACAGGAGATGTGGGCGCGAGGCGATTGGATAACGCCGTACTTCAACGCCGAAGCGCGCCTGAATAAACCCCCGTTGAATTACTGGGCCAGCGCAGCAGTGGCTGGTCTTACCGGCTCGGCAGGCGTGGTGCTGCCATGGCATGGCCGACTGGTATCACTTATCGGCGGCCTCGTCCTCGCCGGAGTCGCGCTGCGCCTGTCCCGCGCACAGGCGAACGATCGCTCATGCTGGGTCGCGCCGGCGCTGCTGGTGACAAGCGCAGGGTGGTTCAGTTTTGTGCACGATGCGCGGCCCGACGCGCTATACGCCGCCTGCTGTGCCCTCGGCAGCCTGTGCTTCTGGCTGAGTCTTGAACGCTGGGGGCAAGCGGGCGCGCGACGCTTTCTGTGTGGAATGTGGTTGTGCTACGCCCTCGGCACACTGAGTAAGGGACCACACGTGCCTGCGATGCTGCTGGCGGTGAACCTGGCGTTTGAGCTGCACAGCCACCGGCACGCTGCGCGTCCCGAGCGCTGGATGGCCTGGCTGAGCGGACTGTTGTTGTTCCTGACCGTCGTTTTGCCCTGGTGGTGGCTACTGCAGGAACGTGTCAGCACTGCAGCGTTAGCTTCATCACAGCTGAGCGGCAAGCTGTTACAGCCCGACAGCTCGGGCAGCGGTGCCTATTACCTCTATCGACCGCTGCAACTCCTCCTGCCCTGGATCCTCCTGGCACCATTCACCTGGCCGTTTGCCTTCACAAAGTCTCAAAAACAACGCGGACAATCGATCTGGATGTTCGCGAGCATCGCAACGATGGCAACGGCCCTCAGCTTCGGTCCACAGCAGCGCTATTTTTATATGCTCCCCGCGCTGCCTTTCATGATCGCACTGACGGCCCGAGGCTGGATTTCGTTGGAGGAGCGGGCGCCGCGCACTGCACTTTTTGTTGCTTTGCTCCAGACACTGCTCGTGCTGGCGCTGGCGATCTGGAGCGGCCTGAAGATCTCCCAGCCGATCATCACCTTGGCCGCGGCATTGCTGGCGCTGTGCTTCAGCGGCGTTGCATTGTGGCGAGGCCTCGCGCTGCCCCGGGCCGTGTTGCTATGCGGCGTGCTGCTTGCCGCCGGTGTCTTCGTCCTGCATGCGAGCGGCACGTTGCTCTGGAGCGAAGACCGCTACAACAAGGCCGCGCTGGCAGAATCGGCGCGTCAAATCATTCCGATGGGTGCTTTGCTCGTCGCCTACGACCTGACACCCGTGGTCTATGTCTACCTGAGCCAACGACCGATCGAGCGAGTCAGAAGTCCGGAGCGTCTGGCGTCGTTAGCCAGAAGACGTGAGGACCAGTCGCTGTATGTCCTGTGTGAAACCCGACATCGACCTGTGCTTGAGACACTCGGCTCTTTGGTTGTCCTGGCAGAAATGCCGCCTGGCGCGGACGACCGGGCCGGGCTGTACCGCATGCGTTTCTCTCCACAGACGTCATCCGGGACGGGGGATCGAGAACACAGTTTCGCTCCCGTTCGCCCCTCGGGCATGATCAGAGAACACTGAAACTTACACCGTTTCCTCTGGAGGAAAACACCGATGGCAGAGAAGCTGGTTCACGCCCTGCTCGGCGAGTGCATGACGCGGGCCGTGCACACCGTGACGCCGTTCGATTCGCTGGCCCGGGCCTGGGAGCTGATGATGCTCAACCGGGTAAGACACTTACCGGTGCTCGACAAAACGAAGCTTGTCGGAATCGTCAGCCAGCGCGACCTGCTCGATGCGCGCCCGGCAGATCCCGGTCACCGCCTGCCTGTGCAAGATATCGAGGCGCAACTCACGAAACTGACGGTCGGAGTCTGCATGACACAGGGACCCGTAGTGGCCTATGTCAACGATACAGTGGGGCATGCTGCTGAGTTGATGCTGACCCACAAAATCGGAGCCCTGCCTGTTCTGGACAGCGAACACACACTCGCCGGTCTGATTTCCGAGACAGACATTTTTCGGTTGCTTGCGGCCCGGTGGCGGGAAGATAACGCAGGCTTCTCCGGCGCACGTTAGCGCAGTGTTTCGCGGCATCCACAGACCGGCGTCAGGCCTCTCTCAATGCGCGGCGTTAACGGTAATGCCGGCAGCGCGTTTGAGCTGCTTCATGTCAATCAGAACGCGTGACTCCAGTTGTCGGGCCAGATGCTCTTCGTGAACGAAACCGTATTCTTCCAGCAGCGCGTAGGCCTTTCTGGCGGTGTCGCTGTCTGGCGCGGACTCGATCGCGGCGACCAGCAGGCTTTCCATTTCGGGCACCGCGGGCCCGGGGTCGCTGGTTCTCAAAGAGAGGACAGCCAGCTTCAGATACAGCGATGCCGCCAGACCTTTGTCTGCCGTTGGATTAGCCGCCAGATGCTGTCGGATAAGACGGGCTGCGGCGAGATCTTCTACCGCTCCCTGTCGGTTTCCAGCGACCGGCGAGGCCGATCTCCCTTCATCATAGAGTGTAAGCGCTTGCTCGAGCCCGGGTTGGCTATCAAGTATTGACTGGACCCTGCGCAGGGCAGAAGCCCAGTGCAATATTCGCTGTTCAAGGTAGTAGGGCAGATCAGATCTGGAAAGATAGCGCTCTACCAGACGCTGCATGCGGGTGAGTTTCTCGCTGGTTGACAGTCCGATGCGCAGATAGAGCATGGTCAGTCCGCGATAGTCGGCTTCAATTGGGTCCATCGTCGGATCGAGCAGCAGCGTTTCCAGAACCGTCAGCGCCTCGGAGAACTGACGGGTGGCGACCAGCAGCAGCGCTTTGGCCTCGGCAGGAAGCTTGTCATTGTCCATGCGAGCCAGGAGGCGCTGTGCAAAAAATGCCTGCGAATCCGACGGCAAGCGTGCATGGCAGGCCACGCAATGATCCGTAATTTCCGACAGTGAGTAGTAAGCAAAATCAGGCCATTCCTGGCGGAACGAGGCCGCTGTGCTGTTGACCAGCTGGTCGAACGAGCGTGCAAGGAGACGGAATTCCGCGTCGCCGTTGCCCGCGTGCTCCTGCAACACGGCAGACGCGGCGAGCAGCGTATCCAGTTTGGCGTCAACCAGCTCCTTGTCCCAGGGCGTCTGTCTCCCCGCATCCCGGATCGACAGAGGGAGGAGATAAGAAATCGCGTCATAGACGTCCCGCATCACGGCGTCTGTTTCAGCGCCCTGCAGGGGGGTGCTGAGCAATACCAGGAAGAGCAGGGCTACAGGGGCGCGTTTCATCGAGTTGCCTCTGGGCGGATGGGTCAGGGAGTCAGATTACCAGCGTCCGGTCTCCGTGGGCATATCGCAGAGAAGGCGAAACCTGGTCGCATCGCTCATATTTTGCTCTGGGGATCGCACGACGACCCGCTTCTCGGAGTCACTGCCTCCGGCGGTTAGAATCCCGTTCCGAACCCCTGAGCGGACTCGAGCGGGTTCCCACGGGTCAGGACAGGATCGGCGCTTTTTGTTAAGGAGAACCAGATGATACTCAAGGGCATCAAAGTCCTGGATTTCACGCAGTACCTTGCAGGTCCCACGGTCAGCCGCCTGATGGCTGAAATGGGGGCCGAAATCATCAAAATCGAACGCGCACCGCATGGAGATCCCTCGCGCGCCCTGCCTGCAGTCAAAGACGAACGCAGCGGTTATTTCGTCCAGCAGAACATGGGTAAGCGCAGCGTGTGTCTGGATATGAACAGTCCGCATACTGACACCATCGTCAGAGACATCGTGGCGCAGGTGGACGTGGTGGTTGAGAACTTCGGGCCGGGCGTGATGGAAAAACGTGGCTGGGACTATCTCTCACTGAAAGCAATCAACCCGAGCCTGATTATGGCCTCAATTTCGGCCTTCGGGCGCAACAGCCCGCTGTCGCACAAGACCGGCTTCGACTGGATTGCGCAAGCGTTCGCCGGCGTCATGCAGGTTACCGGCCCCCGCGGCGGAGCGCCTCACCCGGTAGGCATGGGGATGGCCGACGTCAGCGCCGGCGTCCACGCCTTCTCCGCGATCGGCTATGCATTGTTCAACCGGGAGCGCACCGGGGAAGGACAGTGGATGGACATCTCCATGATTGATTGCCTGTTCCACATGCACGAAGTCAATCTCCAGGTTCCGCAGCTGACAGGAGGAGAGTTCAAACCCGGCCCCATAGGGAATCATCACCAGCTATTGTGCCCGTGTGGCGTGTTCAAGGGGCCGCAAGGCCACATAGCGCTGCTCATCGTGCAACCTCAGTGGCCGAATATGTGTCGTGCCATGGAGCGCCCGGATCTTGAGACTGATCCGCGTTTCGCCGAATCAACAGAACGGGCGCGCAACCAGGCGGAATTGATCTCCCTCATCGAGAACTGGATGGCGAGCTTCCCGGACGATGAGGCGGTACTCAGGCGGCTCGATGAAAACCGGGTGCCGAGTGGACCGGTGCTGAGCCCGACGGATGCCATGGAGCATCCTTATTACCTGGAGCGCGGCACTATTCGTCCGGCTGATGATCGCATTCTCGGACGCTTGATGCTCCCAGGGTTTCCGCTGCGCTTTTCAGGTCAGTCGGAGTACCCGGCACGCGATGCGCCCTTCCTCGGTGAACACAACCGGCAGGTGCTCGAAGATCTGCTGGATTACGACCCGGCACGCGTCACGCGTCTGGAAGAAGAGGGCGTCCTGTTTTCTGCGCCGAATTGAGTGCGACTGAGACCTTGAATGGCAAGCCGTGCAGCGGCAGTGGAATCGACGCGGTTTTAAAGGCGCTGAAACGCGTCGCAGGAGAACTCTGATGCAAGATCTCAAAGACAAAGTCGTGCTGATTACCGGTGGAGCACGTGGCCAGGGCGCAGCCGAGGCGAAGCTTCTGACTGCCAACGGAGCCGTTGTGTACATCAGCGACGTGCTGGATGAGGCCGGCAGTGAAACGGCAGTCCGCACCGGGTCACACTATTTCCACCTCGACGTCAGCGATGAAGCGGCCTGGGCACAGGTCATCGAAGCGATCCTTGAAGCCCACGGGCGTATTGATGGCTTAGTCAACAACGCAGGCATTTTTCAGTCTGCCCGCCTGGTTGATACGACGCCTGCAGACTTCGACCGCATTCTCGCGGTGAACCAACGGGGCGTATTTCTTGGGATGAAGGCCGTCTGTGAGCCGATGCGCGCCGCTGGGCGTGGGTCGATCGTGAATATTTCTTCGCTGGCCGGACTCGAAGGCATCAACGGCGCTTTCGCGTACGCGGCAAGCAAATGGGCGGTGAGAGGAATGACCAAGGCTGCGGCTCAGGAGCTTGGACGCAGCGGGATCCGTGTCAATTCAGTCCATCCCGGTTTCATTGACACCGACATGATGCAGCAGACCCCGGCTGTCACGACGGGCAAGATGCAACAGATCAATCGCATGATTCCCCTGGGTCGAGCCGGGGAGGCCGCCGAAGTTGCCGAGCTCGTGCGCTTTCTGCTGTCTGACGCGAGCAGTTATTGCACCGGCAGTGAATTCATTATCGACGGCGGTTTGCACCGCTGAGATCATTCAAAACAAGGAAACCCGCCATGAGCGCAATGCCCGCGGCAGAACTTGAGCAGACTCTTCATGACGGCTACCGGTTGCTGGAGCCGAGCCAGAAATATACGCGGGCTTTCTGCACAGAGGACGAAATCCGGATTGCAGAGCACATCCGAGCATTTGTCGAGCGGGAACTCATGCCCTACAGACACGACCTCGAAGGCGGCTGGCATCGCGACGAGAAACTTGCCAAGCAGACCCTGCACCGGCTCTACGCAAAGCTGGTTGATCTCGGGGTCACGAAAACAAATCTCCCTGAGAGCTACGGCGGTCTCGCCTACGCGCCGGTTGTCCGGCAGATGATCAACGAGGAACTGTCACGGGCGGATATCGGACTGGCTACCAAAGTCGGGAAAATTCACTGGATAGTCTCCTGCATGGTCGGTGCCGGGCGGGATGATCTGCTCAAGGAATTCGCCCCACGCATCGTCGGAGACGAATCCTGGACGGCCTGCGTGGCCATTACGGAGCCTGCCGGCGGCGCTAATGTTGAGGACCCCGCTCTTGAATTCCGAACATTGCGGGTCATCGCCAAAGAGGATGGCGGCGATTACATCATCAACGGTCATAAACTCTGGCCCGGGCCATCGGGATACGCTGACAGATTCCAATCCGAATACCTGCAGGGGCACCTTGGTTACTGGACTGTGGCGACGACAGATCCGGAACTGGGTGCCGAAGGGGTCGGCCTGTTTCACGTGCCACCCGACGCAAAGGGTCTAGAATTTTCCAACCCGTATCACAAGATGGGTTTTTCCTGGACCGAGTCGAACTCCGATATCTGGTTCAAGGACGTGCGGATCCCGAAACGCTACCGAGTGGATGTAACGCCGGGGCAGGGCGCCCAGTTAGTCAGCGGCTTCATCATTGCGCTCGGGCGTCTGGCGGGCGCGGCGCGGCTCGTCGGACTCTCCGAGGCAGTTCTCGAGATCGTGCTTAACTGGAGCCAGCATCGCGTGATCGCCGGCACGCCTATGCGCGAGAGGTCTTTGTTCGCGACCTACCTTGCAGAAATGTATCGAGCCATTGATATCGCGCGACAGTATTACCTGAGCGTTACCTGGCAGGTCTCCCAACCCGACGTCTACGGAAAGCCCTGGGATAAAGAGATCAAGGCAAAGTGTTCGGCAGCGCGGTCTTTCGCGGGGGACACCGCTGAAATGGTGTGTAACCGGGCGATGGAGCTCATGGGCTCCGCGGGCTACGCCTACGAAAGCCATGTCGAGAAATACATGCGCGACTACAAGATCGTACAGATGTGGCTTGGCGGCGCTCAGCGCGATCGCCTGGATATCGCCCAGGGTCTCTACGGCCCCTTTAAATGGGCTGGATCTGCGTCCTAACGGACCGGCGCCTCAACCGAGTGCCCGCTCAGTCTTTTTTCAGGGAAGTCCCTGTTTTCAGGCCAGGATTGCAATAAACCCACCTTCTGAGTAGACTCCGTGCACCTTCCATACGCCAGCGTACGGTACGCTGGCGTATGGAGCGCAATTCGGCGGAGTTTCTAAGCATCAGCTGCCTTCTCCGCCGGACTGCCCATCGTGATGAGGTCTCGCGATCAGCAGACGGAAACGCCGCTCCGCAAGTTCATCACGTACGTCTTCCGCCACGCTGAGCGACGTCGTGTATTCGCCCACCTGGTAGAAGTACAGGGCCTGCGCCCGCAGCTGTGCTTCTGCGGAGTCAAATCCCGCAGCGGCGAACAGTTCGCGCAGGTAGCCAAGGCGTCGCCGGTCGATTTCAGCGACGGCGGTAGCCGCATAGGGTTCAAAGCGTGCGAATTCGCGCATCGCGACATCATGACGGGAGTCGTCCGTGTGGGCTGTGAAATCAATGACTGACTTGATTAGATTAGGAGCATCGCTGACGGAAATGAAGCCGAGTTCGTTGAGAAAATCGAGCTGCTTGTTTTTCCACCAGTCAACCATTTGATGCAGCAGTTCATCCCTGTTTCTGAAATGCCAGTAGAAGCTGCCCTTGGTCACCTTGAGCTCCCGGGCGAGGATTTCCACCTTCACATTTCCGATGCCCTGCGAGAACAGCACATCAAGCGCTTTGCGCAGCCAGACGTCGCGATGAACGGTGGATTTAGACGTCTTTGCCATTATCCGCGGCCTGTCCTCAAAAACCGGTGCGGAAGCAAGTTTACTCAACACAGGCCTGAGCGCTATGTCTGGCCGCAGTTCGGACATCACCATTTATTAAGGAGTCACGAGTTTGGATCTTGACCACCTGACTGAAGAAGTGCGTCGTCGCTACCGCACGTTGATTGAGGAAGGCGGCGACCCCAACGAATGGGCTTACGCGTGGCGCTCGGAGTACAACCGCGGCGGTTTCAAAGCCGTGGACATGCTCATGGAAGAAGTCGTGAATCCGGGCAAGTGCATTGGCTGTGCTGCCTGTCTGACCATCTGCCCCGTCGATGTGTTTGATTATGCAGACGAAAAACCCGTCGCCACACGCGACAGCGCCTGCGTTTTCTGCGAACTCTGCGTCGATGCATGCCCGGTCCTGCGGCCCACTGATCAGGATCTGCGGGAGCAGATTGGCCTGCTCGAACCCCATCAGGACGAAGGCTTCGGTCCGTATGGCTATGGTGTTTATGCTCGCGCAACCGATAAGGCCTGGGCAGAAAACGGCCAGGACGGCGGCGTTTGTTCCGCTCTGCTGGTGCACGGTTTGCGCAACGGGACGCTGAAGGGCGTGGTCTCCGGTGCTGAGATTGCAGATAACCCACAGATGGGGACACCTGGCCTGCAGCTGACAGAGCAGGAAGTGCTGGAAGGCGCAAGATCGCGCTACACCTATCAGCCCAACACGCTGGTTTTGGTTGAGGCCATGAAAAAAGGCGTAGCTCCGCTGGCAGTAGTCGGCGTGCCGTGCCAGGTTGATGGCGTCAGACAGCAACAGCATTCAAGTATCCGCCTTGACGTCGCTGAGTGGTACCGGGAAAACGTCGCCCTGGTGATCGGGCTTTTCTGCTCGGAATCTTTTACCGAGAAAGGCATTGACTGGCTCGCGGAAGACCTTGGCGTACCCAAGCGGGATATCACAAATATCAACATCAAAGGTCGCATCGAGATCAAGCTGCGCGACGGCCGTGAAGAAGTTAAATCGCTGAAGGCTTTTGGTAAGTACGCGCGACCTGCGTGTCTTTACTGCATGGACTATTCCGCAGATAACGCCGATATCGGCTTCGGCGGGATAGGCATCGACGGCTGGACCTTCACGGTTATCCGGACCGAAGCCGGACACAAGGCCTGGCAGGCTCTCGTAGCCGATGGATGGGTAGAAACCAAACCTTTCGAAGACGAGCCGAAAGGCAAGGATCTTGTCGCGCGGCTATCGATTTACAAACGTAACCGCCCGCTTCCCGCACTGATGCCGACTCTGCCCGAGCGCGAAGAGATCGGAAATCTCGACCCTAAAAACTACTACCGGGGCTGGGAAGCCGGGAACTCGGCCAAGGACTGGCGCCCTTTGCCACCACCCCCACCGAAGAAAAAAACCGTCAAGAAAGAGGAGGGCGCAGCATGAGCCAGATGAAACGTGCGCTGACAGATCTCAATGTGATCGTGTCGGGGCAGGGGGGCGACGGCTCCTTGACGGTCATCAACATTCTTGCCGATGTCCTGCGCGGTTACGGCCTGAGGGTGTATACCGAGCGCGACGTACTGTCGCGGATCAAAGGGGGCATCACGGCAGCTACGCTGCGCGCCTACGCCGGCGAGCGCCTTTGTATCGGAAGCCACATCGATCTTCTGGTCGCTTTCGACCTGCTTGCGGTCAAAAAGCATGCCTACAGGCTAGATGCAGGCAGCGTCGTCATCTTCGATAACTCGAGTGGTGGCCTGCCCGCAGACACGGGCGTTCCAGAGGGCGTGCAGCTGATCGGCGTTCCATTGAGTCGCCACGCGGTGAAAAACTTCCGGCGCGATATCTACAAGAACAGCATCTCGTTTGCGGTCATCGGCCGCCTGATAGGTCTTGCGGACAGCGATATGCGTTCCTCCTTTGAGAAACGCTTTGGTCGCCGCGGCGCGCAGGCCCTTAAATACAACCTTGATGCGCTGACGATTGGGCTCGAACTTGCTGAGGCTGCTGGCCTGGACACGGATAGTGGCATGTTCGATATCGCCAGTGCCGAGGCGCAGCCGCAGATGCTGATCACCGGCAACGAAGCTGTAGCCTTCGGCTTTGCGGCCGCCGGGGGGCGATTCTTCGCCGGCTACCCGATTACGCCATCGACTGACGTCATGGAGTGGCTGATCAAATGGCTGCCTAAGTTCGGAGGCGTCGTACGACAAGCCGAAGACGAACTGTCGGCTATCAATATGGCGATCGGCGCAGCCTTGACCGGCACCCGCACCATGATCGCGACCTGCGGCCCGGGTCTCTCACTGATGCAGGAGGGCATTGGACAGCTCGGAATGGCCGAGGTACCTCTGGTGATTGTCGACGCCCAGCGCGGTGGCCCCAGCACGGGCCTGCCGACCAAGCCGGAGCAGAGCGACATTAATCTGATGGTCTACGGCGGCCATGGCGACTTTCCGCGCATCGTGTTGGCGCCGGGAACGCCAGCTGAATGCTTTTCCCTGACAGTGGAGGCATGCAATCTCGCTGATCATTACCAGTGTCCGGTGTTTATGGCGCTCGACCAGGGGCTGGCGCAGAACCTGGCCAGCGTAGAGCCGTTCGATCTCAATGCAATCGAAATCAATCGCGGCAAGCGGCTTTCGGAGCAGGAGCTTGCCGGGGCTCCGGAATACAAACGATACGCCTTCAGTGACGACGGTGTGTCTGCATTTGCAGCGCCCGGCACCCCGGGAGGCATGTCACTGGTGACAGGGAACGAGCACGACGAGTTCGGGCTCGTGTCGACCGACCCCGTGAACAGAGTGAAGATGATGGACAAGCGCCAGAAGAAACTCGTTACCATGCAGGCGGATCTCCCGCGCGCGAAACATCATGGGGTAGAAACCGCTGAATTGGGTTTTATTGGTGTGGGTATGACGTCCGGCGTAATCCTGGAGGCGATCGATCTTCTCGCGGAGGAGGGAATCCACTCGCAATACCATCAGCCGCTGACACTGTTCCCCATGCTGGATGAAACGCCGGCCTTTGTGAGCCGTTGCAAACGGGTGCTGGTCGTCGAATACAACGCGACGGGGCAATTGAAGCGCTTGCTCGAGGCACACGGCGCTGACAGCAAAAAAATGTGGAGTCTTCTGAAATACGACGGTACACCGATGCGTGCAGAGGAGGTTGTTGCTGCCGTAAGAGGCGGTCCGGTAGTTCAAGTGGAGGAGGTCGCATGACCAGAACATTTACACCAGCCCGTCCGATATGGTGCGCGGGCTGCGGAGACTTCGGGGTTCTTCAGGCCCTGGTGAACGCCCTTGACGATCTCGGTGTCCCGCCCCATGAGCGGATGGTCGTTGCGGGAATAGGTTGTTCTGGCTCCCTGCAGAACAATCTCAGCTGCTACGGGTATCACGCGCTGCACGGCAGAGTGTTGCCGACAGTGACGGGCGCAAAACTGGCGCATCCTGAGCTGACTGTCATTGGCGTGGGAGGGGATGGCGACGGTTATGCGATCGGCGGAGGGCATCTCGTGCACGCGTTCAAGCGCAATCCCGGGATTACCTATATCGTCATGAATAACGGGACCTATGGTTTGACCAAAGGGCAGGCCTCGCCAACCAGTCCGGTAGGCTACGAAGACAATATTGAGGAAGACCTCGACCCCATTGCACTCGGCCTGAGCATCCCCGGATCGACTTTCCTCGCGCGCGGGTACAGCGGCCAGCCGGCGCAGCTGCTCGACCTGACCCGCGCGGCTCTCGAGCACGCTGCGGCCGGGCGCGGAATGGCGTATCTCGAGGTGCTATCTCCCTGTGTCACCTACAACGACACCTACCGCGAGTGGCGCACAGCGGTTTATGACCTCGATGCCGAAGAAGGGTATGACCCGACCGACCGGACGGCCGCATTTGCGCGCGTTAACGCGCTCCGCGCCGAACATCGCATCCCCCTGGGACTGATCTACCGGGGCGAACGGCCAGCGCTGGAAACCCTCGCCCTCAACCAGGCGTTCCCATCACCAGCGCTACAGGATTTTGCCAGCGCCCAGCCGCATGCCGTAGCGCGAGACGCTCTGCAGTCATTTGTTCGCTGATTGGAGTGACTGCCCGCGTTTCCCCATTTGACCATTTCCTCCTCCTTAACCAAGCTAAGCAGCAGGCTGCGCGCGCGGCCTGCCTGCGACTGGTTGTTTTGGTCCGGGCCCAGTGATGGGCCTTTTTTTTGGGCGGCCTGACCGCCGACATGGACAAACGAACAGGACTTGTTGCCGCTCAGCTTGGCAAACGTCGGAGCCGGAGTATTTCCTATGACCACAGATTTATTTGATCTCACAGGCAGCGTTGCCCTGGTGACCGGTGGTAGCCGCGGTTTAGGCCGTCAGATGGCGCTGGCGTTCGCAGAGAGAGGGGCTGACGTCGCGATCGTGAGTCGAAAGCTCGACGCCTGCGAATCAGTAGCCAAAGAAGTCGAAGCGCTTGGACGACGTGCATTCCCCTATGCCTGCCATCTCGGAAATTGGGATGACCTGGAACCAATGGTAGACGCGGTGAACGCAGCCTTGGGCCAAGTCGACATTCTGGTGAACAACGCCGGCATGTCACCGCTCTATCCCAGTCTTTACGAGGTTTCAGAAGCTCTCTTTGACAAAGTTGTCGGACTGAATCTGAAAGCGCCTTTCCGTCTCATGGCTGTTCTCGGACCACAGATGGCTAATGCGGGCGGCGGAACCATCATCAACATATCCAGTACCGCCTCCCAGACAGCTTCTCCGGGCTCTCAGCCCTACGGCGCGGCTAAGGCGGGCTTAAACATGCTGACCCAGGCGTTCGCGCATGCGTATGGCCCAACTGTCAGAGTGAACTGCATCATGGCCGGCCCGTTTCTTACCGACATCTCAAAAGCATGGGATATGGATATCTTCAGCGAGCGCGCGGCGAAGATGGCGCTGCAGCGCGGCGGCCAGCCTGAGGAAGTTGTTGGTGCCGCGCTTTATTTCGCAAGTTCTGCCTCGAGTTTCACAACGGGGTCCGTACTGGCCGTTGACGGTGGTTGGCTAGGCGGCGATTAGGGAAGCACGTTGTTTTTGTTCCGAAGAATCGTAGGTAAACACCGACCAAGTGTAGAAGACGACCTGGACATGTCAGGAACAATCTGGCCCATGAACACGTCAGACCTTAGGTAATTATTTAATTTAACATAATATACATTATGCGAAGTTATATCTATGGCACTTCTGGATGACACCTGAGCCCAAAAGCTCCCGGACGTGACGGTTACCTCCAAGGCACCATCCGCCAAAATGCTGGTTAACCAGCTGAATCAAGACGTTAATGTCATGGTCATGTGCAGCCACCACCTGTGCAAACAGTCGCCCTGGCCAGGTGGCTAAGGTGACACCTTTGCCGCAATAGCCTGGATGGTTGGTTCGCGCTCATTGTTCCAAGCGCCGCAGTTTGTTCTGGTTCAAACAGTTATTCGAATTTGTTCTAACTATATTCTCAAAAGTAATATATCCTTTACGCCATTTCGTGCCGCGAGGAAAACTTCGCCATGACCTTGTCTACCGTACTGGTCCTGTTTGCCGGCGTCGTGATTGGATTGTTGCTCGGTCTGACGGGCGGCGGCGGTTCTATTTTGACTGTTCCTTTGTTGGTCTACGTTGTCGGCCTTGACGCAAAGGTCGCGATAGCCACCTCGCTTCTGGTAGTCGGGCTGGCGAGTCTCGCTGCCCTGCTCCCGCATTCCCGCAATGGTAATGTCCGCTGGAGAACCGGAATCATATTTGGCTGCGCTGGAATGGTCGGCGCGTACTCGGGCGGCCGGCTTGCGGTTTACATAGCAGACGTACTGCTGCTCCTGCTATTTGCCGGCGTAATGATCGGGAGCGGCGTAGCTATGGTGAAAAAGAAATCCCCCGCTCCGCTCCATGGGGGGAACGTCACAGCCGACGGGGGCAGGAGCTGGACGAAAATTATCGTTGACGGTTTCGTCGTTGGCATTGTGACGGGACTGGTTGGCGCCGGGGGTGGATTCCTGGTAGTGCCTGCGCTTGCGCTCCTGGGGGGATTACCCATGCACGCGGCAGTAGGCACATCACTGCTGGTCATAGCTATGAAATGTTTTGCAGGCCTGGCTGGATACATCGCTCACGTGCCGGTCGATGTGCGCTCCGCTGCAATCGTGAGCACTCTCGCAATCCTGGGCACAGTGCTTGGAAGTCGCCTGGCCAGCTCGCTGTCTGGCGCACAGCTTCAGCGCGGATTCGGTTTTTTCGTACTTTTTGTGGCGAGCTTCCTCATCGCCGCCGAAGGGAGCACCTTGGCAGCGGAAATATTTCATACCAGTCGAGGGCTGGCACTGGCAGCTGTGGTCGGCTTTGAGCTGACGGTCGCGCTCGCGTTCTATTTCGCATCCAGGCTAAGGCCTGAGCGAGATATCGCGAATCCCGGCTCAATCAAACAAGCGGTGCGGTAGCGCACCCAGGCGCGTTTCCAGAAAACAACAATGAGAGGAGCGATATGATCGAACCTGGAAGCATTCCAGCTGCTCTGTTCGGCGGTGCACTGATAGGGACTGCCGCAGTCCTAATGCTGGGATTGAACGGGCGGATTCTCGGAGTCAGCGGCATCGCGTCCAGCGCGATCTCACCCAGTTCCGATGGACGGCTGAACAACATTCTGTTTCTCGCCGGTATGTTGATTGGTGGAGCGGTCTTGACTACAGCCCTACCAGCGTCGATGCCCGGGGCGATCACGGAGAACTATGGATGGCTGGTCCTCGCTGGGTTATTGGTCGGATTCGGGACGCGTTTAGGCGGAGGCTGTACTTCTGGCCATGGCGTTTGTGGGATGTCCCGGTTATCGCCACGTTCGCTGATCGCCACGCTGACTTTCATGGCCGCAGGAATCGTTGCCGTTTTTCTGATCAGACATGTTCTCGCGGGGACAGCGTAAATGAGAGCACTCAACTTCCTCGCCCTGGGTTTGTTGTTTTCGATCGGTCTCGGAATTTCTGGGATGACTCAGCCAGAGAAAGTGCTGGCCTTCCTCGATGTGACGGGCGCATGGGATCCCGCACTCATGTTTGTAATGGGAGGCGCAGTCGCGATCACTTTCATCGGTTATCGCTGGGTCCTGAAACGCCCGATGCCGGTTCTTGCTGACGCTTTTCAGATTCCAACCCGGCGCGACATCGACAGTCGTTTAATTCTGGGCGCGCTGATGTTCGGCGTTGGCTGGGGAATGGCAGGTTTCTGCCCGGGACCTGCGCTCACCGCGCTCGGCAGTGGGTCTGTCGAGGTCATGGTTTTCGCGGGCGCAATGTTTGCAGGCTTCTGGCTACAGAAGAAAGTCTCCTAAGCCGAAACTCAAGGCTCTAGTTGGAAAAGCCTGAGGTAGTTCGCCGTTGTAATTTCAGCGACCTCCTCTACAGTAATACCTCTGATTTCCGCGAGGCACGCCGCGGTATGGGCCACATACGCTGGCTCGTTCTGCTTGCCGCGGCGCGGCACAGGTGCGAGCCACGGAGAATCGGTTTCCACCAGCAAACGCTCCGAAGGCACTCGGGATGCCACAGCTCTTATATCCGCCGCGCTTTTAAAGGTTAGTATTCCGGAGAAGGAAATATAGAAGCCCAGCCCGAGCGCAGCTGCAGCCGTTGCCCAGTCGTCCACAAAGCAGTGCATAACACCGCCAACCTCGGCTGCACCCTCGCTGCGCAGGATTGCAAGCAAATCCGCCGAAGCATCGCGACAGTGGATGATGAGCGGTTTTTCAACCTCACGAGCCGCGGCAATATGCGTTCTCAGTCTGCGCTGTTGCGTTTCAGCGTTTTCTGCACCGTAGAAATAATCCAGTCCGGTCTCTCCGAGCGCGACCACTTCCGGCGCTTGGGCTAGCGCTACTAGCTCTGCTATCGAAGGTTCTCTTGTTTCCGTGGAGGCATTCGGATGAACGCCAACACTGGCGCGGACGGATGCGTACCGACGGGCAGCATGCAGAACGTCATGCACACTCTCCAGGTCGACCGAGACGCACAGGAGATAAGCTACCCCTGCTTCATGCGCCCGTGCGATCACTCCGCTCACACCATCATCCCCACATTCAATCAGGGGCAGATGACAGTGAGAATCAGCCAGGCAGATAGTCAAAACAACCTCAGCTCAATCGATGACAGATGGTAGCTTTATCGCCAAAAAACACTTCGGCGCCGGACCATGGCCAACCCGGGCGCAGAACATCACATAGTGTGAGTCTGGCGCTCTGACTTCAGCGCACCAGCCAGCTGGGTCTCGATTTTGTTGCGCGTAGCTCCATTATCGAGTTCGCTGAATTGAACGCCTATCCCTGCAGTACGGTTGCCCTGCGCACCTTTCGGTGTAATCCAGACAACTCGTCCAGCAACGGGCAGTTTCTCTTTACTATCTGTAATCGTCAGAAGCATGAAGACTTCGTCACCAAGCTGGTAGGTCTTGTTGGTTGGAATGAACAAACCGCCGTTTTTCACAAACGGCATATAGGCCGCGTACAGGGAGCTTTTGTCGCGGATTGTCAGCGATAAGATCCCCTGCCGGGGAGATTTCCCTGATGCGCTCATAAGTGTTCCTTTTTCAACGATCCCCAGTGCAGAAAGATAGTTTCCAGGGCTTCGTTGCCCCGAACACCAGCAGATTTTCTCAGCACTTCTCGCGACTCTCTGAGTCGATCCAGGAAACCAAATACGGTCCGCGAGTTTAAGTGATCCGCCAGCCACTGCAAACGAGCACTTGTCACGTTGTTGGCTTGAAGAGGTTTAATCGCTGCTCCGAAAAGAAGCTGAAGCACGGACGCAAGCAGCGACTCAAGTGCAAGGTGCACCTCATCAGCCGAAAACATTCGGAAGCGCTCTGCCGCTTGTACTGGTGTGATGGCGTGCTCTGTGATTGAGCAAAGAGTTTCCGCTAGAACATCAAAACAGGGCTCGCTTTCGCCCCGAAGAACAGCCCGCCTCTCCCGAGGCCCGCCGGAAAAAGATGTCTGCGCAACCGGTGCGTGAGCAGGGTCGTTGCCAAGATTTTGCTCCGCAAGCCATCGAATGACTGTGCTTTCGTCGGGTTGCCGCAGCTCCAGCCGTCTGCAGCGGCTGAGAATCGTCGCCGGAACAGGGGCCGGCGCATGGTTCACGAGAAAGAGGATACCGCCCGGAGGCGGTTCTTCCAGGATTTTCAGTAAAGCGTTCGCGGCGGCGTTGTTCAATAGCTCCGCCGTTAGAATTAAAGCTATCTTCTTTGCGCCAAAATGGGGTCTAAGAGAAAAGAAATCGATCAGATCCCGTATCTGGTCAATCTGGATTTTCTTGCCCTCCTCCGCGGGCTTGACCAGCGTAAGGTCCGGGTGATTTCCAGACAATCGCAACAAACAGCCTCGACAGGCGCCGCAGGCCTCTCCTGCTGATTGAGCTTCGCATACGAGAAAATTGGCGAAGGTATTTGCCAACTCCTCCTTACCCAACCCCGATCTCCCTCGCAACAGATAGGCGTGCGCCATCTGTTGCGCATGTGATTCAGAGTGCAGCGTCTTCCAGGCTTGAGCCAGCCAGGGATACGGAGCCGTCATACGCAGAGCCGCTCAAGCAGGCGCCCGAGATCAGTCTTGACTGCAGCCAGAGGACGATCGCCATCCAGCACGAAATAGCGCTCAGGGTCCGAACGCGTGCGAGCAATGTAGCCTGCCCGTACCCGCTCAAAAAACTCTACGCGCTCCCGTTCAAATCGATCGAGCTCTCCGCGGCGCCGCGCTCTGGCCAGACCCTTTTGAGGGCTCGTGTCCAGAACGACCGTCAGATCGGGTTGGATTCTGGGATGGACCAGGTCCGCTAGGGTCTGAATTAGGGTCAGGTCTAGGCCGCGCCCGCTTCCCTGGTAGGCGAAAGTCGCATCTGTGAAGCGGTCGCAGATCACGAAAAATCCGCTTTCCAACGCTGGCGTTATGACCTCTTCAAGGTGCTGCGCTCTCGCTGCAAATATCAACAATAATTCGGCCAGTGCTGACATCCGGTTTTGTCCAGGATCCAGCAACAAGGCGCGAATTTTTTCTCCAAGCTCTGTTCCGCCGGGTTCCCTGGTCTCCAGCACATTTACACCATTTCCCCTTAGCTCTGCAGCGATAAACTCCCGTGCAGTGGTTTTACCCGCCCCCTCGATCCCTTCAAGCGTGAGGAAAAATCCATCCCGCAAAGCGATCTACTCCATTCCTAGCTGGTAGCGGCGCACTGCCGCGTTGTGCTCATCCAGCGATGCTGAAAAGTGGTGTCCGCCGTCTCCGGTCGCTACAAAAAACAGGGCATCACCCTCGGCTGGATGCAATGCCGCCTTTATTGCCGCCTCGCCCGGCATAGCAATAGGTGTTGGCGGCAGACCGCGACGTGTGTAGGTGTTATAGGGAGTGTCCGTTTTTAAATGCTGATGCCTGAGATCGCCGTCGAATTCGGCCCCGAGCCCAAAAATAACGGTAGGATCAGTCTGCAACTTCATGCCACGTTGCAAACGCCGGACAAAGACTCCAGCAACAAGCGGTCTTTCGTCAGCGAGTGCTGTCTCTTTTTCGACAATTGAAGCCATGATCAACGTCTCGTAGGGAGAACGGTAAGGCAGCCCGGACTTCCTTTCACGCCACGCCGTTAGCAACACCTGCTGCATCCGGTCAGCTGCCCGCCGGAGAAGCGACAGATCATCCGAGCCATCCTGATAGAAATAAGTGGCGGGAAAAATCAGACCTTCCGGCGACGGCGCCTCTAGCGCCAGCTCCCGTGCGACTTGCTCATCGTCGAGATTGTCCAGCGAGTGCTGCAGATACGACTGCTGCGCGAGAACAGCCCGGATTTCGCGAAAATTCGAGCCTTCCACGAAAGTCACAGAAAATGTTTTCGTTTCGCCTCTGGCCAGCTTAGCGAGGAAGCGCTCGAGCGTGAGATTCGGCAATATTTCATAGGTTCCAGCCTGGACCTCCAGTGGAAGCCCAGTGAGTCGGCCGAACCAGACAAGCGCCTGATGGCTATCGATCCACCCTCTATTTTCCAACGACCGAGCCACACTACTGAAACTTACCCCGCGAACGACTTGGAACAGGATCGGCCCGTCTACCGCCATAGGCGCTTGCAGTTCACCTGACATCTGCCGCCAGAACGCCCCAAGACAGATTGCCGCTATCAAGAGGTTACAAGCCAGGATACCCAGAATCCAACGGGTCTTCCGCATCAGGGAATCACAGATTGTGTGACCAGCAC
>JAYODW010000028.1:2500-72216 GCA_038116745.1 Gammaproteobacteria bacterium | reverse complement strand
TCCAGCAACCGTGCCTCGCGGTACAAACATTGCTGCAGGGCGATGACGGTCGCGAGATCCGGCGCGCTTTCAGTGATCGGCGATGTCATTCCGGCTTACCCATGGCCTCGTCGTAGCTGTTGTAAACCGGTACATCGGCCCATCCGGGTGCGCGCATCATTTCCTGCCAGCGCCGGTAAAAAAACCGTTGGTTCTGTTCGCACACCAGGCCGTCGCTGACGACTCCGGGAAAGTCGTCGCGCTTGCCTTCGTGACCGCGCGCCATGTGCGTATAGAGATCCATCTGCCGCGTGCGCCAGCCGCGGCTAAGGCGGGTGCAGGCCTGCAGGTTATCGCCGTCATCGTTATCGAACAGACCCGCCGGCCCAAAGGTGCGCGTCACGTTGTCCAGGATCATGCGTTGCAACGAGTCGGGCATGCGCTTGTCCACCATGGCCCAGGTCCACATTTCGATCTGCTCCGGCCCTTTGGGATGATAAACGCGCAGCCAGTTGAGGCCGGGCAGGAATTGCAGGTTGGGAAAGACCGTGAGATTCAGCTGCGAGCCCCACAATTTTTCGCCGCGCAGCGTACCCAGGCGCTCGCACGCGGTTGCGCGGTTCGCGCAAAGGTAGTCGAGCGCCGGTTGCGGGTCGGGATAGAACGCGTAACCCGATAAACCATCCAGCGCGGCCAGTACGCAATGGCCGTTGAGGCCGGCCACGGACACCGCCTGAGAATTGTCAACGGAGGTATTGCCGACCGACATGTCGGTCAGTTTCATGCTGGACGTGACCGACATGGCGCCGGCGTGGGCCCAGCCGAGGTGATAACCGTCGCCGGAGACGTTCTCCACCGGCAGCTTCCAGTTGACCGGCAGGACCACCCGTGAAGCGGCGCCGATCAGCGCGGTACCTTCGGGCATGGCGTCCGCCCATACGTCGATGTACCAGGTCATGGCGCCGAGGTAGTCCGCAAGTGACGGCGCCTCGGGATCAAAGGTTGCGAATATCAGGCCTTTGTAGGAATCGATTTGTGCGACCTCGACCAGGCCGTGCAGGGCGCGATCGAGCTCGCCAAAGTACGCTTCCTGCTCGAGCGGTACGCCGTTCAGTGCGCCATCGAGTCCGAACCCCCAGCCGTGATAGCTGCACGTGAAACTTCGCGCGCTGCCCTGATCGGCGCGGCACAGGCGGTTGCCCCGGTGGGTGCAGGTATTGAGAAAGGCTCGTACGGAACCATGACGTTGGCGCACAACGAGAACTTCGTCTTCGCCCATGAACGTGCGCAGGAAATCTCCGGGCTCGGTGAGTTGCGTCTCATGTGCCAGAAACAGCCAGCAGCGTCCGAAGATCGCGCGCTGTTCAGCCTCGTACACGGCGTTATCGACATAAATCGAACGACGCTGGCGACCGGCGCGCCAATCAACCAGGTGATCGATGTCTTCGATGGTTCCGGCCATCCCAGGCTCCCAAGCCGGCACGTCGCTGGCCAAGTCAGCGGGCACCCCTGATTTAATCGAAAGTGTTAATATTGCTAGCATGCTAACAACAGGCGGGCGAGATGCCGCCCGTTCATCAGAGTGCATGAACGCTCCGCGCCATGACCGAGCCGAAGTGAATGAACGAGGAACGCATCACATGGTCTTGCAGCGGCTGGTAAACCGGTTTCGAGCCCCAGCAGGGTACGTGGTCACGGTGGCCGGCGCCGGACGGTCTTTCGAGGTCGCGCGGCGTGAAACGCTGCTCGAAGGCGCGCGACGTGCCGGTGTCGCGCTGCCGTTTGATTGCACGGTCGGCACCTGTGGAAGCTGTCGGCTGAAACTGGTCGCGGGTAAGGTTCGCCCGATCCTCGATTTCGCGTATACCCTGTCGGCCGCGGAACTCGACGCCGGCTATGTCCTCGCCTGTCAGAGCCGGGTGCGCTCGGACCTGACGATCGAGGCGCCTCCGGGGGCGAATTGCGGGCCGGCGCGCGCGACGTTCGGCGCCACGGTCAGCGCCATCGAACGCCTTGCCGAAGATGTGATCGGCCTGCACCTCACGCTCGATCGACCGATTACCTACGCCGCCGGTCAGTACGCCGAACTCAGCATTCCCGGCATCGACGGTGGGCGCAGCTACAGCTTCGCCCGGTCCTGCCCGCCCGATGGCTGCACGGCGGTTGAATTTCATGTACGTCTCCTGCCCGGGGGCGCGTTCAGCGGCTGGCTCGCCGACGGCGCCAGGGTGGGCGACGGCCTCGCGCTCAGCGGCCCCGCCGGGGCGTTCACCCTGCGCGCCGCACCGCGGCCGTTGCTGTTGGTGGCCGGTGGCACCGGACTGGCGCCCATTCTGGCGCTGTTGGATGAGGTGGCTGCGGCACCGGTGGCGCGTGCGGTCACGCTGCTGCACGGGGCGCGCGCCGAGCAGGGCCTGTATGGTGCCGAGCGTATCGCGGAGCTGCGCGCGAGCTGGCCTGCGCCGTTCGATTTCGTGCCTGTGCTGTCCGATGCCGCGGCCAGCGGCTCCTGGCACGGCGCCACCGGGCTGGTCACTGACCATCTCGCAGCGTCCTCTGCAGCCGCTCTCCTCGAAGACGCAGATGCCTACCTGTGCGGGCCGCCGGCGATGATCGATGCCGGCATCGAGCGGCTGCTTGCGCTCGGCTTCGATCTCGCACACATTTTCTACGACAAGTTTCTCGAATCCTCACATTACGGGCAGGCGTCGCCGAGCGCGAAGTGTGTCACCACGGGAGCAATGAAATGACGACAGCCGATGATCTCGCCGGATTGATCGATGAGCGGCCGAACGAAGGACTGTTCCGGGTGCATCGGAGGATGTTCACCGATGAGGCGATTTTCGAACTCGAGATGAAATACATCTTCGAGTCGAACTGGGTCTACGTGTGTCACGAAAGCCAGATCCCCGCGCCGCATGACTACCTCACCACCGTCATCGGGCGTCAACCGGTGATCATCAATCGCGACCGGGACGGCGGTCTCAGGGGCTTCATCAACAGTTGCCGGCATCGCGGCGCGGTGGTCGAGCTGATGGGTCGCGGCAACAAGAAGGTTTTCATGTGCCCGTTTCACGGTTGGTGCTACAACAGCAGCGGCGACCTGGTGGATTGCGGTGACAACGAAAAAGCGGGCTATGCGCCCGGTTTCGACAAACGCGAACTCGGCCTCACGCCGCTGCCGCGCGTGGCTTCCTACCGCGGCTTCGTCTTTGCCAGCCTGAGCGACGCGGTGGTGCCACTCGAAACCTACCTTGGCGGGGCGGCACGCTGTCTCGACCTGATTGTCGATCAGGATCCGGACGGCCGCATCGAAGTGCTGCCCGGGCAGCAGGTCTACACCTTCGATGGCAACTGGAAACTGCAGGCCGAAAATGGTGTCGACGGCTATCATGTCGATACGATTCACGCCAATTACGTCGAGACGGTGCGCCATCGCCAGCAATTGCGCGCGCAGGGCGACGCCGTGAATTCGGTTGACGTCGGTGCCATCGACCGTTTCCCGGGCGGCTTCTACGCGTTCGAAAACGGGCACGTCATGTTGTGGAACGAATGGCCGAACCCGCAGGTGCGTCCGGCCTACGCGTCACGCGAGGCGTACGAAGCCGCGTTCGGCGCGGAACGCGCGCGCTGGATGACGAGCTACCTGCGCAACCTGCTGATCTATCCGAACGTGTTTTTCATGGACCAGATGAGTACCCAGATCCGGGTGTTCCGGCCACTGGCGGTGGACAAGACCGAAGTGCGCACCGTGTGCTTCGCGCCGGCGAGCGAAAGCGCGGCGGCCAGGACCTCGCGGATCCGCCAGTACGAGGATTTCTTCAATGCGAGCGGCATGGCCACGCCCGACGACCTGGCCGCGTTCAACGCCAGCCAGGCGGGTTTCGATGCCGGGCTGGTTGAATGGAATGACGTCTCGCGCGGTGCCATGAATCTGGTCGACGGCGCCGACGATCATGCGCGCGCCATCGGCCTCGAACCACGCCTGAGCGGAGGGCAGTTGCAGGACGAAGGGATTTTCCTGTGGCAGCACCGGCACTGGTTGAACACGTTGCGCGACGGGCTGGCAAATGATTCTGACGGGCAGGGCCGGCGTGACGTTGCCTGATCAGTGGAGTCGTGCCTGCGCCTTCATCGCGCTGGAAGGGCGTCTGCTGGATGCGCGCGACTGGGATGCCTGGCTCGCGCTGTATCGCGAGGACTGCGAGTACTGGGTTCCCGCGTGGGCAGATGAGTACGAACCGACGCGCGATCCGACGCGGGAACTGTCGTTGATCTATTACGGTGATCGCGGCGGACTCGAAGACCGCGTGTTCCGCCTGCGCACCGGGCGCTCGCTGGCATCGACGCCGCTGCCGCGTACCGCGCATCTGTCGACGGTTACCGCCGTGGAAGCCGATGAGGGCGGGCGTCTAGTGGTCCAGTCCAACTGGGCAACGTACAGCTATCGCCTCGAAAAACAACATGTCTTTTTCGGTCAGCAGCGGCACGAGCTCGTGGTCGGCGATGGTGACTGGCGCATCGCAAGGCGACACATTCTGGTGGCCAACGACAAGATCCCGAATGTGATGGATATCTACAGTGTCTAGCGGTGTCAGTGGGGCCGCGACGTCAACTCGACACGCGATGACGGGAGGAAGGAATCAATGAGCGACTACCTTCGATACTACTCGGGACCAGCCTGCGTCGCCGTTGGTGTTGCGGGATTTGGTATTGGCGGGACATGGATGTGGGCCGGGTTCGCGACCTACTTCGCGCTGGCCGTGGTCGACATCGTGCTGCCTCGCGATGAAGCCGTGCGCACGATTCGTGTCGGCTGGGTGGCCGATCTCGCGCTCTACGTTCACACCGCGTTGATGCTCGCCCTTTACGCAACCTTCGTGTGGCGTGCGGCGGCAGACGGCGGCGCGGAGGCCTGGAGTGCGTTCGAGATCGTGGGCGCCGTGGCTTCGCTGGCCTGGCTGTCGGCGGTGCCCAACCTGCCCGCGCAGCACGAACTGCTGCATCGGCGGGACCCTTTCTCGCTTGCCTGTGCTTTCGTTTGCGGCGCCCTTTATGGCGACCCGCTGCGTGGGTTGCCGCACATTCATGGCCATCACATCCATCTCGGCACACCGGATGACGCCGATACGGCGTGGCGCGGTGAAACCATGTATACCTTCCCGTTTCGCGCTACCTGGGCTTCATACCGCGATTCGTGGCGCCTCGAGGCCGACCGCCTCGCGCGGCTGGGGCGTCCGGTGCTCGGTCCGGGCAATCGTTGTGTGCGGGCAATCGTGCTGGAAATCCTGATGTTTATCGGGGTCGGCCTCTACGCCGGCTGGCCGACGATGCTGGTGATGCTGGCTGGGGTTGCCGCCTCGAAGCTGTTGCTGGAGGCGTTCAACTACTACCAGCATTACGGGCTGGTACGCGTCCCCGGCACGCCCTACCAGCGGCATCACCTGTGGAATCACCTGCAACCGGTAATCCGTGCGGTCGCGTTCGAGATCACCAATCATTCGGATCACCACATGGACAGCTACAAGCCGTTCTACCGGCTCGAACCGGATCTCAACGGTCCGCAGATGCCGAGCGTGTTCATCTGTTTCATGGTCGGGATGATTCCGCCCCTGTGGTTTCGTTATATCGCCATGCCGCGATTGCGTGACTGGGACCAGCGCTTTGCCAGCGCCGAGGAACGCGAGGTGGCACGGGCCGCGAATGCGCGCGCCGGCTGGCCGGATTGGTTTGAACCCGCCGCGGAGGCTGCCTGAGTACGCCGGGATGGCGCGCTATTTCGCCGCACTGGTGATGCTCGCGGCCGGCTGCGGCGGATGATTGGTGGTGGGTGGCGGCCCCTGGACCTGGGCAGGGGCCTGCGTCCCTGCAGATGCCGTCGCGGCCAGCGTAATGCCGGAGCAAGTTGAATGATCCGTCCCGAACGAATTGCCCACGTAGTACTGAAAGTACGCAACCTCGCGCGCTCACGCGCGTTCTACACCGAGGTTCTCGGTATGTGAGGTGATGAATGACAGCCCGCAGGCCGGGTTGTTGTTTCTCGCCAATAACCGCCGCGATCACCACGAACTGGCACTCGTCGAGATTGGCCCCGACGCGCCGTCCCCCGACAGTGGTGCGATAGGCATGGCGCATGTGGCGTTTCGCCTCGAAACCCAGGACCAGCTGGAGCAGGCGTACGCGGAACTGAAGCAGCGCGGGATCCCGATCTCGTTCACGGTGAATCACGGCATCACCAACAGCGTCTATTTTTTCGACCCCGACGGCCACGAACTCGAAGTGTACTGTGACAACGAGCCGGAAACCTTCGCCGACATGCCCAACAGCTACCTGGGTATGGACAAGCTGAGTTATGCCTCGTCAGACCCCGGTCTCGGCGACGTGTTGCGCGAGATGGGGCTGATGGCGGACTCGGCCACGGATGCTGACGATTGAGCGGCCACACCAGGAGCATGTCATGACGCAATCGGAGCACATTGACTGGCACGATCACACGCGCGTTCCCTATGCGCTGTATACCGACCGGGCGATCTACGAACGCGAGCTCACGCGGATTTTCTATGGGCCCTTCTGGCACCCGGTGGCACTGGAGGCGGAAATTCCGGAGCCCGGCGATTACAAGACCATTGTCGTCGGCGAAACACCGCTGATCGTGACCCGTGTCGGCAGCGACGAATTCAGGGTCCTGGTGAACGCATGCGCCCACCGTGGGGTGCGGCTGACCGCGGAATTTCTGGGTAAGGCAACGGATTTCACCTGTCCTTACCATGGCTGGCTGTACGACACCCGTGGCGCGATGCGCGGCGCGCCTGGCGAAGATCGCTTTCGCGAGGATTTTCGTCGCTGCGATTTCAACCTGCGCTCGCTGCGAAGCGTACTTCACGGCCAGGTGCTGTGGGCCACGTTCGACGACGAAACGCCCGCGATCGAGACGTTCCTGGGCGAGATGAACGGCAGTTTCCTGACGGCAATGGGTGGCGGTAAGCGGCGCCTGTCACTGCTCGGATACCAGAAGATCGTGTTCAACTGTAACTGGAAAATTTACATGGACAACGATGGTTACCACGCCGGGATCCTGCACACTGCCTTCCGGCATCTGAACTACGGCGGCGGTGAAGCGACGATTACCGCCAGCGGCACCGGCGGGCACTGGGGCGCTAATTACGACATCACGCCCTATGAAGATAACGGCTATCTGAAGGATCCTTCGGTCGTGATGACCGAGGGTCAGGGAGAGCGCGCCGCGGTAAACCTGATCCGGCCGCTGACCCAGTCCGTCAAGCATTTCAATGCCATCAATTTCCGCTTCGGGCGTCCCCTGGGGCCCGACAGGACGGAGGTCCATTACACCTACCTCGGTTTCGCCGACGACCCGCCGGAACTCGCACGACATCGCGTGCGCCAGGCATCGAACCTGCTTGGCCCGAGCGGTTTTGTGAGCATCGAGGACGGGGCGATGTTCGAACGCGTCCAAAGGGCAATCAGCACGCCGGGCGGTTCGATTAATTTCGTGAAGGGACTGGCCGACAGCCCGGATGGACGCTACAGCAAACAGAACGATGAAGCCGCCAACACGCCGTGGTGGCGCGATTACAGATCGCGCATGGATCTCTAGCGCATGGACACCGTTACTGACGCGTCGACGCTGTTACGTGTCGATGCGCTGAATAACCGTTACACCTATGCGATTGATCGCCTGGACATGGCGGGATGGTTGGGCACGTTTTCACTGCAGGGAAGGTACGAACTGACGACCCTTGAGAACGTCAAGCACGACCTGCCGGTCAGTATCATGCTCGACGATTGTTACGAGCGGCTGCAGGACCGGGTCAGGTATGTCACCGAGGTCTGGCACAACGCGGTAGAGCACTATCAGGCGCGGCATTTCCTCAATCGCGATGCCTGCTGGCGCGGCACTGAAGGAGAACTGCACGCGAGCACGAATTTCTCCGTCTACTACACCGGGCCGGAGGGTAGCACCGCGCCCCTCGTCGTCGGTCATTACGAAGATGTGATGGTCGAGGAAGATGGCGAATTGCGCTTCCGTATGAAGCGCGCAATCATGGACACGGCGGTGCCGCCGCATTACATAATCTACCCGATCTAGGTCCGTATGCAGCTGGGCTCTGGCGGGCAAGCGGAGCGACGACCCCTGGTTCAACAGTTATAGATGCAGATACCCGACAGCCATAAAAGACTTCTCACGGAGCCGGTGCTCGCACACCTGGCGACGCTGATGCCCGATGGCCGCCCGCAGGTACACCCGGTATGGTGCGATTACGACGGTGCCTTCCTGCGTGTCAATGCTGCCGATGACCGGCAGAAAACGCGAAATCTGCGCCTGCGCCGCTGGGCAACCGTGCTGCTGATCGATCCGGACAACCCGTATTTCTGGATGGAGATCCGGGGACGCGTAGCCAGCCATAGCAAGGACGGCGGCATGGACCACATGCATCTGATGGCACGAAAGTACACGGGGCAGGAGCGCTATGAACCCATTCGCCAGGGTGAAGTGCGGGTTATTTTCAACCTGACGATCGAGCGTGTGCTCACGTTCGGGTCGGAGTAACGTAGCGACTGAGATAATGCGGGCGCCACCTGCATCGCCGGAATAGCATCTCCGGACGCAACGTTATTCGTCGACCGAGTATCGTTACCGCGTCTCCTTCCTGCTCGAGGTATGGTCGTGGGACGGCCCGTTCGTCGGGTTGACCCGAAGTACGGTCACGTAGATCCTGGCGCGTCGCATTGAGCGCCGCGCGACGTCACCGCTACACGGGCGTGCCCCGCGGTGATTCGTTTCTGCAACCGGGTTTTTCGCGGGTCGTGTCCCGCGGTCATTCACGCCGCCTTCCACATCGCCGCGGATTCCGGCAAAGCCGGACACGCGTGCTCGGGATCGGAGGTGCCGAGTCGATCACACCGCACGTCGAGACCGTGATGGTCGCCTGGACGTGGCTGCGCTAGGCGGCCGGGTAGTCAGGCGTACCCGCGTATCAACGGTCGGCCGCTACCTTATTCGACCTTAGTCGATGGGCGACGCGTTCGCCGACGGTGTCGAGAAACTGGCGCACGTGCCGTTCCGCATCATCAACGGCACCTTCTACGATCGCGCGGCGGATCCGGCGCTGGGAGGCTTGCACGTCGCGGCTGAAGTAAAGCGACCCGAAGGCGATCTTGATGTAGAAATCGCTGCGATCCCACATGCCGGCCGCGAGCCCCGCGGCGATCGGGGAACGCGCAATGGCATGGATCTGTCCGAAGAACATCAGGTTGAGGCGGCGGTAGATCGGGTCGCGCGAAGCCGGTCCGTCGGCACGCTCGAGTTGCGCCTCCAGGTCGTTCCAGACACGGTCGAGCGCCGCCAAATCATCCTGGTTGCGTCGCGCCGCGGCGAACCCGGCCACACTCGCCTCGGCGCGCGCAAAGAGGGTGAAGAAATCGCGGATCTGATCCGGCGGCGGCACCACCACGCGACAGCCAACCTGCGGCACGATGCGGATGAAGCCATCCCCTTCCAGTCGTTTCAGCGCCTCCATCACCGGCACGCGGCTGCAATCGAGTTGTGCTGAGAGTGCGGTCACCGAAACCGTGTCGCCGGGATCCAGGTCGCCTTCAAGCAGACGCGTTTTCAGTGACTCGTAGGCCTGTTCCGCGCGTGTTCCGCGGTGGTTCCCCGCCGTCTGCGCGACCGAAATCACGAACAACCGCGCTCCTGCGCAATCCGTATCGATAGTTCCATCATGAATAATATACTAATATATTAGTGCGTCCATTAGTACGGTCGCCGCAGCGACGGCTTCATTCAACCGAAGGGGTAATTCGACCATGAATTTTCGAATGGGGGCGTTCCTGCTGCCCAGTGTCAGCGCCAGCCTGGCGCAGTTCGAGCGCGGCCGCGCCGGCCAGAACCCTGTGTTCTACCAGCAGGCACTGAATGATTGCAGCCGCATGCTGCGGCAGGTGGAGGCACTGGGATTCGATTTCGTGGCGTTCTCTGAACACCATTTCCATGTCGAGGGCCTGGAGGTGTCGAACAACCCCGTCATGCTCGGGACATGGGCCGCCATGCAGACCGAACGTCTGCGGATCGGTCAAATGGGCACCGTATTACCGGCCCGCAACCCCGTTCTGCTGGCCGAGGACATGGCCATGCTCGATCATTTTTCCGGCGGACGCATGATTGCCGGGTTTGCGCGCGGCTACCAGGCGCGTCATGTCGCCACTATCGGGCAGAAGCTCAACGCCTATCCGACCGCCGCGACCGATCCGGAGTTCAAGGAGCATGATCGGATCAATCGCGAACTGTTCAATGAACATTACGAGATCGTGCGCAAGGCATGGCGTGAGTCCTTGTTCCGGCACCAGGGCGCGCACTGGCAGTTGCCACCGCCGAATGTGGCCTGGGATCATCCGGCGAGCCGCGAGATGGCGCCGGGTATGGTGGCAGCGGACGGCACGCTGGACCGGATTGGCATCGCGCCCATGACGCTGCAGGATCCGGACAGCATCGAGACCTTCATTCCCTTCACCATGAGCGCGGAGACCATCGAGTGGTCCGCCCGGGAAGGGGTTAAGCCAGTGATCTTCTCGCCCATCGAGGAGACCGCAAAAGCGAGTATCGACCTCTATTACGAGGCCAGTAAGTCGGCGGGCCGCGACGTGCCCTGGGGCAGTAACATTGGCCACTTCCGCGACATCATCGTCGCCGACACCGAGGCCGAGGCGATTGCGATCCAGGAGCAGGGCATGGGCTTCATCTGGACCCGCTGGCATGACTGGTTCGGTTTCAACGAGGCGCTGCGTTACCCCGGGGAAACCGGTCCGGTACCGAACACCACCGAATGTATACGTGATCGTGGTTACGGCATCGTTGGCACCGTGGACACCGTCGCGCGCAAGCTCGAACACATGATCGAAACGTTCAAGACCGACCTCATCGTTCCCTGGATGGCGATCGGTGCCGCCCCTATCGACGCTCTGCTGAAGAGCAACGAACTGCTGGTCGAAAAGGTGTTGCCGAAAATCGGTATCGAGCTCAGCCAGGTGACGCCGACGTTACGCGAGGACTTCGACGGCGTGACCTGGCGTAGACGCGGGCCGGCATCATGAGCGTACGCACAGGCGACCAGTTCAAAGCCGGGCTGGATGACGGACGCGAGGTCTGGTATGGCGGCGAACGGGTCGGTAACGTCGCTACGTTTCCCGAGTTCCGCGCAGCGGTTGAGTCGCTGGCCGGACTCTATGACCTGCAGCACGACCCGACCTGCCGCGATGTGCTGGTAGCGCACCCTCAGGATTTCAGCGACGGTATCGCGCGCGCTTTCGAGTTACCTCGTAACGTCGATGACCTGCGCTTAAAGCGGGAAGCCTATGCGCTGTTCGCCAGGGCAACCTGTGGAATGATGGGGCGCAGTCCGGACTTTCTCAACGTAATGCTCGCCGCGCTGGCCGCCAAACGCGCCTTTTTCGCTGAGCTTTCCGAAGAACGGGCGGCGGCCATCGAAGCTTATTACCGGTACGTTGCCAGCAATGACCTGTTTATGACGCATGCGTTGCTGGATCCGCAACTGGACAAGTCGCTTCTACGCCACGAGCAGGCCGATCCGGATATTCCGCTCAAGGTTACCGCGGAAACACAGGACGGTCTCATCCTGAACGGAATCAAGCGCATCGCGACCGCTGCGCCTTATGCCGACGAACTGCTGGTGTGGCCGTTCCCGCCGACCTTTCGCCCGGGCGAGGAAGCCTACGCGACGGTATTCGCGGTACCGATGAACACGCCGGGCCTGAAGACACTGTGCCGTGCTTCGTTCGCGAACCTTGACGACATCGCCGACCACCCCCTGTCCGCACGGTTCGATGAAATGGACGCAACGGTTGTGTTCAAGGAAGTGCTTGTTCCCTGGGATCGCGTGTTCCTGCATGGCGATATCGAATTGCTCAATCGCATGTATGCCGACAGCCGTATGCGCGAACTGACCGCGCACCAGACCAATGTCCGGCTCGAGGTGAAGCTCGGCTTTGTGTACGGATTGCTCAATCGCCTGGCGGAAGCGCTCGGCATTGCCGCACGGCCGGATGTGGCCGAACTACTCGGCGAAGCCGCGGTACGGCTCGAGGTGATCCGCTCGACCGTGCGCGCGGCCGAACAGCAGGCCACGGTCGACCCCGGGAACGGTATTTGCTATCCCTACCTGCCGCCGCTGCAGGCTGGCCGTGCGCTGGGGCCGGTTTACTATCCGGAACTGGTCAGGATGCTGCGCGTGATCGGTGGCGGCGGCCTGGTGCAGCAACCGCTGACGATGCGGGAGTTCGATTCCCCGGTGGCGGCGGACCTCGAACGATCGTTGCGTGGCGCGCATATCAGCGGCGAACAAAAGGCGCAGCTGATGAAGCTCGCGTGGGACCTATGCGGTACCGAATTCGGTGCCCGGCACGAACTGTACGAAATGAACTACGCTGGTGAACGCCGCATGCTGGTTGCCGGCATTCAGCGCGAATTCCTGCGCAAGCAGGAGTACCTGGATTACATCGATGAGTTTGTGGAGGCATTGTGAGCACTGAGGACAACACCTCGTATTGCAGTATCTGGTCGGATCTGCGTGGCGGCGCTTTCAGCCAGGGGTATATCGACGCCGGCGGCATACGGACCCGTTACCTGAAGGCTGGCAGCGACGATGCACCGCCCCTGGTGCTGTTGCATGGCACCGGTGGTCACGCGGAGTGTTATGCGCGCAACCTGCTGGCCCACGGTGCGCATTTTAACGTTTACGCCATCGACATGATCGGTCACGGCTGGACCGACAAGCCCGCGTACGACTATGAAATCGATGCCTACGTCGAGCATCTGCGTGCCGTGCTTGATTGCCTTGGTTTCGAGCGCCCGCGCCTGTCCGGCGAATCGCTTGGTGGCTGGGTAGGCGCGCGTTTCGCGCTTAAATATCCGGATCGGGTGGGTCGCCTCGTGCTCAACACCACCGGTGGAGCGACCATGAACCCGGCGGTGATGGAAAAGATCAAGGCATCCACGCGCGCCGCGGTACAGAATCCCGTGTGGGACACGATCCGGGCGCGCCTCGAATGGCTGATGGCCGACCCGGCTTCTGTCAACGACGATCTGATTGCCTGCCGCCAGGCGATTTACCGCCAGCCCGGCTTTCCCGAAGCGCTGGAGCGTATCCTGGTATTGCAGGATCCGGAAATCCGCGCGCGCAACAACCTGGATGACGCGGAGTGGGCGGCAATCGCCTGCCCGACGCTGGTGGTATGGACGACGCAGGATCCGACCGCGGACGAGACCGTGGGACGGCGTATCGCGGAACTGATTCCGGACGCGCGTTATGAGCTGATGCGCGATTGCGGGCACTGGCCACAGTGGGAGGATGCGGCAACATTCAATCGCCTGCACCTCGGTTTTCTGCGAGACGGCTAAGCGCGGACATGACAGTCGGCGCCGTGTTCTCATCGCACTCCCCGCTCAGGGGACGTCGCGAACCCGCCGCCGGCGTGAGTGCGGCGGTGGCGCAATGCGAGCACGCGGTGACCGAACGGGTAGCGGCATTCGCGCCCGATACGGTTATTGCTATCGGACCGGATCACTTCAATGGCCTGTTCTATCGATTGATGCCGGCTTTCTGCGTCGGCGCGGAAGCTTCCTCGGTCGGCGACTGGGACACGCCCGCCGGTCCGCTGCCGACTGATCCCGCGCTGGCCGAAGCCTGCGTGCGGCATCTGCACGAACACGGCGTTGACGCTGCGGTATCGTACCGGCAGGACGTTGACCACGGCGTCACGCAACTGCTCGACAACCTGTTCGACTGGCGGGCTTTGCCAACCGTCGTGCCACTGGTGGTGAACTGTGCAGCACCGCCGCTACCGCCGCTCGCGCGTGTGCAGCAGCTTGGCGCGGCCTTGGGCGCATTCGCCGCGGCGCTGCCCGGGCGCGTTCTGCTGCTCGCCTCGGGCGGCCTGTCCCACGATCCGCCCATCCCGGCGCTCACGAGCGCGACGCCCGTGGTCAGGGAGCGGCTCATAGCCGGCGGACCACTTGACGCGCAGGCGCGGGCAGCGCGGGAAGCGCGCGTGCTGGAAGCGGCCGAACAGGGTGCGGGCGTGCCGCTGAACCCGGACTGGGATCGGCGTGTTCTCGAGGCCCTGTGCAGCGGCGACACCGCATCCGTTCTGGCCCTGGATGACGCCGAAATTTCCCGCGAAGGCGGTTGCGGCGCGCATGAGATCCGCACCTGGATTGCGGCCGCGGCGGCCGCCCGCGCCGCCGGGTGCGACCACTTCAGGATCGAGTATTACCGCGCCATCCCCGAGTGGATCGCCGGTTACGCCATCATGACGGCCCTGCCCCCGGGGATCCCTGATTGATCCGCCTGGCAGTTTTTTCGCCTGACCTGAGTCGACGTGGCGACGTGCATCGTCACGCTGAGCAGGTGGCTCGCCTCGCGCCACGCCCTTGCGCTGATTCCGTCGGCCGACCGCTGTCACCGGGCGCTCAGGAGTGAGCCAATCACGGTGGGTCCGCGCCGCGTCAGAGCAACCGGCCTGACATGAAGCGCGACAATGCTGCCTGCGACACCGGCGTTTTAGCGCGCCTGGTTACAACAGGTAGAAATCAATTATCGTCGCGATCTGATCGTTGCTCAGATATACGCCCCGCGCTGAAATCGTGCCGCTTCGCTGGTGTGCCTGCCATCGTGGTGTTCAGATGATCCCCACGCGGGCGGGTTTGCCCCTGACGTGTTTTGCCATCAGGGATTCGGCTTTCGGCGCGTCTCCTCGGGTGATAGCGCGTACGATAGCCTCGCGTTCCCGGTTCGCCGTGGCTACGCCGCCGGCGTCGAAATTACCTGCGCCGTGCCACAGGTAGAAATCCGCGAGCTGCCACAGATCGCGCACGCGGGCGATGACCGCGGTCGCGCGCGACATGCCCCAGATGGAGGCGTGAAATGTATCGACGGCGCTGGCGTAGTAGCGACGGTGTTCCGGGCTGTCGAATGGCGCCGCGGCGATCTCGGCGGCAATTGCGCGCAGTATTTCGCCTTCGCGCGCGTCGTGTCGCTTTGCAGCCAGACTGGCCAGCGCCGATTCCATATGCGCCAGCACGTAAAAGAAATCGGCAATCTCCGCAGGACTTGGAGAGATCACCCGGCAACCGACCTGCGGTACCACCACGACGTAGCCGAGGCTGCGCAGGTGATTGATGGCGACGCTGACGGGCTGTCGGCTGGCGTTGAATTCCTCGGCCAGGCTGTTGATTGACAGCGTGGCGCCGAAGTCCAGTGTTCCGCCCGTCAGGCGCCCGACCAGCGCGGCAACGATCTCTCCCGCCTTGCCGCCCGGGCGGCCGTGATCAGTGTTGATGCCCGCGACGTGCTCGGCGATGCGTTGACGGGCAAGCATCATGGGTTCGTCCCTACGTGGCTGGGGGCTCGAATTCATAGGACATCATGCTACCATCCGAATACTAACATGCTAGAATAATTTCAGTGGTAACGCCTCGAGTGTGGTCGCGTGACTGACGCACATGGGGGCACACAGACCAGGGGAGGAGCGCCCCTTTGCCATTGAAACGAGGTCAGGAATACCGTGCCGCACTGCGTGACGGACGCGAGTTATATGTTGCCGGTGAGCGCGTGCGCGACGTCACCACGCATCCGGCTTTCAGCGGCATCATCGACGAGATCGCGGCGCATTTCGATCGCTTTCACGACCCTGCCATCGCCGGGCGCATGACCTTTCCCTCCCCGGTAACGGGCGAGCCGGTAAGCAATTCCTTCCTGCTGGCGCGCACCTGGGAAGAGATGAGCCACCGCATCGATGGCGAGACCTTACGCAAGGAGGCGACTTACGGTCTCATGGGGCGGCTGCCGGATTTCATGAATGCCTTCGTCACCGATACCGCTGCCATTCCCCACGTGCTCGGGCACCGCGACAAGGCGTTTGCAGAAAACGCGCTCAAATACTGGGCGTATTGCCGGGACGAGGACATCTGTCTGACCCATACGCTGGTCGATCCGAAGCGCGATTACAGCAAGCCGCTGGCTGAGCAGCGAGCCCTGCGGCTGGTGAAGGAAACCGATGCCGGCATCGTGGTCTCAGGTGCGCGCATGCTGTCCACGCTGGCGCCGGTCAGCGAGGAACTGTGGGTCGGGCCCTATATGCCGCGCCAGCCGGACGAGGAAGATTACGCGCTGAGCTTTGCCGTCCCGGTGGCGACGCCCGGTCTGCGTTTCGTCGCGCGCGAACCCTATAGTGCGGGCCGTTCGACTTTCGATCGGCCGCTGTCCGAGCGCTTCGACGAAGGTGACGCGCTGGCACTGTTCGACGACGTGCTGGTGCCGTGGGAACGGGTGTTCGTGTGCCGCGACGTGGTCGCCTACAACATGATGGGGCCGAGCTATCCAGGCTTTCTCGCCCTGCAGGCCAACATCCGCGGCCGGGCGAAAATGCGCTACCTGATCGGGCTGGCGAGCAAGATGGCCGAGGTCCTCGGGCGTGACGAGATGCCGCATTACCGCGCGATGATCGGCGAGATGTGCGCCTTTGACGAGATGGCCGACGGGCTCATCGAAGCCAGCGGGCGCGAGGTGCTGGCGGCGGTGCACAAGGAGGAAGCGCGCGCGGCCGATCCCGGATTCAGTCTCGAGGATCGGTTCCGCGAGGTCGCGGCGCTGTTTGCCGCGCCCGATCGCGGCATGGTGGCGATGTCGATGGTGCGGTTTTTCATTCCCTGGGTGAACAAGCGCCTGGTCGAGATCATCCGGCTGCTCGGCAGCAGCTCACTGGTGATGACGCCGACGCTGGCGGACCTGGAAAACCCGGAAACCGGTCCTCAGCTGGAGGAATTCATCGCCGGTGCGGGTTGCAGTGCGCGCGAGCGGGTGCAGGTCATGAAGCTCGCCTGGGACACGGTTGCGACCCAGTTCGGCGGCCGCCAGGACATCTACGAGACTTTTTTCGCCGGCGATCCGGAACTCGGGCGCCAGCTGCACTACCGCACCCCCCGCCGCGCCGCCTATCAGGAGATGGTCGAGCGGTTGCTGCGCGAATCCGATCCGTCATGAATCCGCCGCCGCGCCGCCTGCCGCATGGGGAACCGACATGAACAGCACGCTGACATCACCCATCGCAGACGACGAGCGTTTCCGTACGCTTGCCTCGCCGGAAGCGGACGTTGATCTCGAGACGCTGCTCGAACGCGCGCACGCCATCGGCGAGCGCGCCGCTGGTCTGGCCGGGAAGGCCGACCGCGAGCACAAGCTCGACGACAGCATCGTCGAGGACCTGAATCGCGCGCGGCTCATGCAGGTGTTGCAGCCGCGCCGCTGGGGCGGGCTGGAAATGGGCTTCCCGGCCCAGGTCCGGATCTCCCAGGCGCTGGCCCAACACGACGTTGCGACCTCGTGGGTCTACAGCATACTTTCCATCCATCACTGGTGGGGCGCGTTCGCCACGCCCGAGATGCAGGCCGAGCTGTGGCGCGAGGATCCGCACCTGTTGTTTTCCGACGTGTTCGCGCCGACCGGCAAGGCCGAAGCGGTGGAGGACGGCTATCTGCTGAGCGGCGAGTGGAAATTCTCGAGCGGGGTGCTGTGGTCCCAATGGGTCGCGCTCGGGGTCATGCTCGACAACGGCGGCGAGCCGGATTACCGCATGATGTTCGTGCCGAAATCGGAGTGCGAAGTCCTCGACGACTGGGACACGCTGGGCATGCGCGGTACCGGCAGCTGCGGGGTTCGCGTCGAGCGGCGGTTCGTGCCCGAGTACCGCACGCTGTCGTTGTTTCCCATGATCGCCAGTGGCACCGGGCCGGGCAACACGATCAACCCCGGTCCACTCTACCGAATGCCGTTCGGGCCGGGGATCTGCCTGTCGCTGATGGGCTGCTCGGTTGGCGGTGCTCAGGGCATGCTCAGGCGCATGACCGAGCGCATGAAGTCGCGCACACCGACGTTCACGGTCGAACGCCAGGATCAGATGGCGCATTCGCAGATCGTGCTTGCGCACAACACCGTTCGTGTCAGTGCATGCGAACACCTGCTTTACAGTTACGCGGACGAACTCTCCCGCGTCGGCGAAACGCTTGCCGCCGGCGGTGAGATCGACCTGATGGAACTGCGTACGCGCCTGTTCGGCTGGCGCGCCTTCATGTCATCGGAGACGCGCGCTGCCGCCACGGCGCTGTTCGAGAACGCCGGTGCTTCCTCGATCTACGCCGATTCCCCCATCCAGCGGTTCTGGCGTGACATCCACTCCATTTCCCAGCACGTGGTCCAGAATTACGAGGTGGGGATGCGCAATTACGGCCGTTTCCTCCTCGGCCAGGAACCACTACCGTCGATTTACTGAACGACGTGGTGTCGTGGGCCCCTGGCATCTTCCAACTAACATGCTAGAATCCATGACGTGATCGCGACGACTCGTACCACCGACAAAACGACGACGAGGTGAATGCCGTGCCTGATTTCTCCCGTGCCGAAGCCAAGCAATGGGCAGCCGAGACCATCAAGGATCTCTACATGTGCCCGCTCACACCGTTCAAGGCGGAGCTCGACTTCGACGTGGACGGCATGCGCCGCAACATCGATGCTTACGCGGAAATGGGGCTGAACGGCCTGGTCGTCGGCGGCTTCATCGCCGAGTGCTGGAACCTCAAGCTTTCCGACTGGATGCGCTACCACGAGATTGTGGCCGAAGCGAATGCCGGGCGCATGGACCTGTGGACCATCATTCTCGATCCCAGCGTGCATCAGGCGCTGGAGAAAATGGCCTTCGTCGAAACGCTCGGGTTCAACGGGGCCGAGGTTATCAACCCGGTCGTGCAGCTGCGCACCGACGACGAGGTCTACGACTGGTTCGAGTATCTCACCGGGCATTCCGATCTCGCCATCTGCCTGTATCGCACGCCGGTCTCGGGCAAGGTGCTGGGGGCCGAGCTGATGGCGCGTCTGGCGGACATCGACACCGTGGTCGCGGTCAAGCAGGGCAACATGAACCGCGCCGAGACGCTCAAGCTGCGGCGCGATCTGCGCGACGATTTCATCGTCTCCGATCCGTTCGAACATTTTTACCTCGACGACCTGCGCGACGGCGGCGAGGTGCTGTGGGGCGAACTGTCCTACATCCTCTATGGCAAGCAGCGCGACCGCATGAAGGAGTACATCCGGCTCGGGCGCGCCGGCGAATGGGAAGCGGCCCGCGAGCACTGGGCGGCCCTGGCGCCGGTGCGCCAGTATTACGAGGACCTGTTCATCTGGAACATCGCACGCACCGCGACTTATGCTTCGGCGCTGGCATCGATGAAGGTGTGGTATGAGGCCATTGGTCTTGCCGCCGGCCCGATCCTGCCGCCGGTGGCGCCGGTGCCGCCGGGCAAGGCGGAGGAGATCTCCGCGCACCTGACGGACATCGGGGTCATCTGAGCCATCATGCATATCTGCATCCATGGCGCCGGCGGTCTCGGCTCCGTGCTCGGCGGGTATCTCGCCGAATCCGGTGTCGACGTCACGCTCATCGCGCGTCCGGCGCACGCCGAGGCGGTCAACGCCCGCGGCCTGCGCATCTTCGGCAGCCGGGGCGAACACGAGGTCCGCGATCATCTGCGTGCCTGCACGCATCCGGATGAAGTCGAGGGTGATATCGACTACTACATCCTGCTGACCAAGGTGAAGGATGCCGCGGCAGCGCTGGCCGATGCACGCCCGCTCGCTCCGCGCGTGCGGTGCGCGCTCACGCTGCAGAACGGTCTCGACAAGGAGGCGGCGCTGATCGCGTGCTTCGGGCGCGACAAGGTCATAGGCGGCTCTACCATCGAAGGCGCGACGCTGGTCGAACCGGGCGTTGCGCACAACCACGTCACGGTCCCGGTGACGGCCTATTTCGGAGAACTCGATGGCGGCACGAGTGCCCGTACCGAGGTGCTGGCGCAGGCCTTCGATGTAGCCGGACTGGGTGCGCGCGCGGTCGAGGACATCACCCATGTGCTGTGGGAGAAGGCCGTGCAGGTGGGCGGGGCCTCGCTGTGGTCGGCCAGCACGCTGATCGGGCGCCCGGCGCTCGATTACTGGGACGGACTCGCCTACGAGCACAGTGCCCGTCATTACGTCACCATCGCGCGCGAGTTGCTGGCTGTGTACCACGCGCTTGGTTATGCGCCCGAGAATTTCTTCGCGCCGCTGTCGAAGTTGAAGGAAATCGACGGCATGACGCCCGACGAGGCCGCCGAAGTGATGCAGAAGGTCGGGCGCGAACGCCAGACCCCGGATCGCGATCCGGTGCGCACCTCGATGCACGGCGACGTGCTTGGCGGCCGCGAGACCGAGATCGAAATTATCGTCAAACCCATTCTCGATGCCGCTGCACGCCTCGAGGTCGCCGTGCCCACCGTGCTCGGCGCCTATCGCGTGATCAAGACCGTCGAGCATTACGGCAACTGAGCGCAGGGCGCCAAATGCTATTCTCGCCAACCGGTAAACCGCATGAACCAGAACGCCACGACATCCGCTACCGCGGCCGTACCACGCCCGCGCAATTACTACACCGAACCCGCGCGCATTGACGTCGCCGGGCTTGCCACCGCCTACCGCCGCGAGGGTGACGGCGAATCCGCGCTGTTCCTGCACGGCGCCGGGCTGACGCGCATGTGGTTGCCGTTCTACGCGGCCATGGCCGGGCACAGCGATTTCATCGCGCCCGAGCATCCGGGGTTCGGCGAGACCCCGCTGCCGGAGTGGCTGTCTGGTATTGACGACGTGGTCCTGCACTATGACGAGTTCCTTCACCAGCTCGGCGTCGAGGACTGTCACCTCGTGGGGTATTCCCTGGGCGGCTGGCTGGCGGCGGCGCTGGCCGCGACCTATCCGCGCCGCTTCCGCAGCCTCACGCTGATTGCGCCGCTTGGCATCCGGGTCGACTGGGGTGATATTCCGGACATCTTCCAGGTCGGTCCGGAAGGTCTGTGGCAACGCTTGTTCGAGGATCCGGCGGCGATGGAGGCGGTCTTGCCGGACGTGCACAACCTCGACGAGATCGAGCATGGCTACGGCGAAGCGAGCGCGTTCGCGCGGCTCGCGTGGACGCCAAGATATGACATCAGCCTGCCGCGCAAGCTCGCACGGATTGCCTGTCCCGGACTCATCGTGCTGCCCGAGCGCGACCGCCTGGTGCCCGAGGCGATCGGTTTCGCCTACGCCGACGCCCTGCCGGATGCGCGGGTAGAGCGCGTCGCCGGGACCGGCCACGCGCTGATCGTCGAACAGCCCGACGCGGTCGCCGCGCTCATCACTGCCCGCTGTTCCGGAGGCTGACCATGAACCGGCTCGAATTCTATAATTTCACGCTCCTCGCCTATCCCTTCATCCCCGACCAGGACGCGTATGATTCCTACTGGGTCAACCTGCCGAACAGTTATTGTGACGGCCGCGTCGCGCACCAGCGCCTCGAGGATATGCTCGAGGTATTCGCCGCCTCCGAGCGGTTCGGTTACGACGGTATCGTCGTCAACGAGCATCATGCGACGCCGGGCGCCATCACGCCGTCGCCGAATCTGTCCGCCGCACTGCTCATTCCGCGCACGCGGCGGATCCCCATCGCGGTGGTCGGCAACATGCTGCCGGCGCACCTCACCCCGGTACGCGTCGCCGAGGAGCTCGCGATGCTCGACGTTGCGTCCGGCGGGCGCATCAAGGCGGGTTTCGTGCGCGGGACCGGCATGGAGTACTACGCGCATCCGGTCGATCCGTCGCAGGCCCGCGAACGCTTCTGGGAGGCGCACGATCTGATCCTCAAGGCCTGGCGCGAACCGGGCCCGTTTGCCTGGAACGGCGATCATTTCCATGTGCCGGCGGTCAACCCGTGGCCGCGTCCCGTGCAGCAGCCGCATCCCGAGATCTGGATCCCCGGCGTCGGCTCGCTCGATACCATCGAGCGTGTCGCCGAAGAGGGGCACCGCTACATGACGATTTTCGCGCCGCAGTTCTTCGTCAAGGCGCAGTACCAGATGTTCCGTGCCGCGGCGGAGAAAATCGGGCGCGAGGTGAAACCGAATCAGTTGCTGGCCTCGGTGCCGACCTACGTCGCCGAGACCGACGAGCAGGCGCACCGCGAAGCGCGTGCCCACATGATGTGGGTGTACCAGCGCCACCTCAAGGTGCCGCCGCATATCTTCTTTCCACCCGGCTTCATGGAGAAGCGCTCGCTGCGCAACATGCTCGAAGCGAAGGTGAAATACGGCATCAAGGATTTCGACCAGCTCGAATACGAGGATCTGCTCGAGCAGGGCTACATCATCGTCGGCTCGCCGGACACGGTGGTCAACCGCCTCGGCGAATTCTGTGACGACGTCGGCGCGGGCGGCATCATCGGCGTCGGCTCACCGTTTGGTGCCATGCCGAAATGGATGGCGCTCAAGAACATGCAGATCATGGCCGAGGAGGTGTTCCCGCACTTCCGCGCCGATGACGGCAAGCCGGTATGGGCGCGTTCCGATCGCCCGGCGGCAGAGACCGTGGCCGAACACGCGGCAACTGTCGGCGAACCCGACTATCCACCAATGGTTCGTCTCACCCGCGAGGGGCCACAGGTGGACGCGCGCACAGCGCATTTGCGCGACGCCGGCTGAGCCGCCCGGGTCACCAGCCTGTTTACGCACGATTACCGAACAGGGGAGCAGAACCATGAAGGATATCGATGAACTGATTGCACCCGACTGCAGCTGGCAGGCGAAGCGTATTTTCTGGGACGAGGATCTCTACGAACTCGAACTCGAGCGCATCTTCGGTCGCTGCTGGCTGTTTCTGACCCACGAGTCGCTGATCCCGAAGCATGGCGATTTCGTCACTGCCCGCATGGGCGAGGACAAGGTCATCGTGTGTCGCCAGAAAGACGGTTCGATCCGCGCGTTCCTCAATTCCTGCACCCACCGTGGCAACCAGGTGTGTCATGCGGACAGCGGCAACGCGCGTGCATTCGTGTGCAATTACCACGGCTGGGCTTTTGGTACTGACGGTGCGCTGGTCGACGTGCCGCTGGAGCAGCGCTGCCACGTCGGCGTGGACAAGTCCGAGAACGGTCTGCCAAACGTGCGCGTGGCGTCCTACCGGGGGTTTGTCTACGGCTGCATGGACCCTGATGCGCCGTCGCTGGAGGATTATCTCGGCGACTACGGCTGGTATCTCGATACCTGGATGGTGGGCGCGGGCAATGGCGCCGAATTGCTCGGGCCTCCGAGCAAGTCGATTCTGGACTGCAACTGGAAGGTGCCTTCGGAGAACTTCGTCGGCGACGCCTACCACGTCGGCTGGACGCACGCCGCCGCGCTCGAGGTGCTGGGCGGTGAACTCGCCGGCCTCGCCGGCAACCGCGCCGAGATGCCCTATGACGACCTTGGTCTGCAGTTCACGACGCGCCATGGGCACGGCTTCGGTTATATCGACAACGCCGGATCGTCGATTCACGTCAGGCGCGAGGCCTATGATCGTTTTCTCGCGGAACAGAAACCGAAAGTTGCCGCCAACCTCGGCCCCGAGCGCGGGCGGTTATTCGATGGTCACTGGAACTGCACGCTGTTTCCGAACAATTCCTTTCTCTACGGCACCAACACCTTCAAGGTGTGGCATCCAAACGGTCCGCACCAGATAGAAGTGTGGACCTGGACCATCGTGCACAAGGACATGGATGCTGACCTGCGGCGGCAGGTGCAGATCGACTCCACGCTCTCATTCGGTACCGCCGGGCTGCTCGAGGCCGACGACGGTGAGAACATGATGACCTGCACGAACGCCAACCGTGGCCGGCGCACGCGTCAGGGTGTCATGCGCTCGTCCATGGGTGCGGAGAACGAAGGACCTCACCCGCAGTACCCGGGCATCGTCGGCTCCAGCTTCATCGGGGAAACCAGCTATCGCGGTTTCTATCGCTTCTATCGCGAGATCCTCAAGGCCGGCGATTGGGACGCCGTGCGTGCCGGCGACGCGCACTGGGACGAATTGTGGGCGAACCGTGATTACTGGTCGCGGCGACTGAGCGCGGCGTAGCGGGAGACAACGGATGACGACGCACAGCGAAGCAAAAGCGTCACCGCCTTCACTGGGGCAGGCGGTATCGCGCGATCTGCACCACGACATCGAGCGGCACTACTACCGCGAAGCGCGCCTGCTGCAGAACGGCGAGTACCGCGAGTGGTTGTCGGCGTGCGTCGCGTCGGATATCCATTACTGGATGCCGGTGTACGAACAGCGCCTGCGTCGCGACAAACGCCCGGAACCGACACCGGACGATGCCGCCATCTACAACGACGATTACGAGTACCTGAAGCTGCGCGTCGAGCGGCTGTATACCGGCCAGGTCTGGATGGAGGATCCGCCTTCGCGGATCCGCTATGTGATCACCAATGTCGAGGCGTATCACGCCGATGTTGCCGACGAGTTCGACGTCTATTCGAACTTCGTGGTTTACCGTCATCGGCGCCAGAACGAGCGCGCCGTGCATACCGGTGGGCGCGAAGATCGTTTGCGGCGCGATGGCGACGGTTTTCTCGTCGCACGCCGTAAAATCGTGCTCGATGCGCGCGTGGTGGACGACAAGAACCTGTATTTTTTCGTGTGAGCGGCCTGGCCGCGGAGGAGCAAGCACATGAGCCTGAACAACGTCGAACGGGTGTTCTGGGAGTTCGGTAACGATCCCGGACGCATCGCGCAGTTCAACGAAGACCCCGACGGTTACCTGTCGGCCTACGATCTCGATGACGACGAGCGCCGTGCGATCCGGGAGGTCGATTTGAAAGCGCTCGCAGAGCGTGGTGTCAGCTCGCTGCTGACGCTGATGGTATGGCCGCTGCTGAAAGGCCCCGAGGGCATGCCGTTCGCCTACCTCGAACACATGAACGGCGGCAAGCTGCCCGGGCCGCCCGGCGCCTAGCGTTCCGCGCCCGCGTCACCGACTAACTTGAAGGAGTAATCACCATGGCCGAGATAGTTGCCGGCTTCTGCCTGCCTCACGACCCGCTGATGGCCTCAGCGCCTGAAATTAACGAAAAGCCGAAAGCCGATGCCGTGTTCGCCGCGCTCGATGAAGTGCACGCTCGGCTCGTCAAACAGGATATCGACACGGTCGTCGTCATCGGCGACGACCACTACTGCAAGTTCGGGCCGCACTGCCTGCCGCAGTACCTGATAGCCATTGGCGACGTCGACGGCCCGGAAGAACCGTGGCTCGGCATCGAACGCTACAAGGTGCCCAACAATACCGCGCTCGCCGAGCACATCATGAACTTCGGCTTCGACAACGGTTTTGACTGGGCGGTGGCGAAGAGCATCACGCTCGATCACGGCACCATGATCCCGATCCACATGGCGGTGAAAAGCGCCACCAGCGGGATCCGGGCAATTCCCGTCTACACCGCCGCGGGCGTGACCCCGCTGCTGCGCACGCGGCGGGCCTACGAACTCGGCCGGATGATTGGCCAGGCGGTGGCGGCCTGGGAAGGTAACGAACGGGTCGCCGTGCTGGGCACCGGCGGCATCAGCCACTGGGTGGGTACCGCCGAGATGGGTCGCGTGAACGAGGATTTCGATCGCATGGTGCTGGACAAGGTGGCCGCGGGTGACGTCGAGGCGCTGATCGCGCTCAGCGACGAGCACGTGATCGAAACCGCCGGCAACGGCGCGCTCGAGATCCGCAACTGGATCATGGCGATGGGTGCGGTCGGTGCGACCGGTGCGGAGCTCATCTGCTACCAGCCGATACCTGAGTGGATCTGCGGCATTGGCGTGGCGGAGCTCAGTCTCGCCGCTTAAGGCCAAAGGAATCTGGAACGCAGCCAACGACAGGAGATCCAATGATGGCTAAACGTGACCTGATGACCGCCGCCGACGTGCGCGGCGCGTGGGCGATCATGCCGACCCCGGCGAAACCCGGCGCCGAGGACTGGCGCGCCGCCAACACGGTGGATCTCGACGAGACCGCGCGCGCCGCCAACGGCCTCATCGAGGCCGGTATCGACGGCATCCTGACACTCGGCACACTCGGCGAGTGCGCGACGCTGACGCTTGCCGAAAAGCAGGCGTACATGCAGACGCTGGTCGATACGGTTGGCGGCCGCGTGCCGCTCTTCTGCGGCACGACCGCGCTCAATACCCGCGACACTATTGAGCAGACACGCTACGCGCGCGATATCGGCGTCGACGGCACCATGCTTGGTATTCCCATGTGGTGCGCGCCGAGTGTCGACATCGCGGTGCAGTTCTACCGTGACGTGGCGGAAGCGGTGCCGGAGATGAATATCTGCGTGTACGCCAACCCGGAAGCGTTCAAGTTCGACTTTCCACGTCCGTTCTGGGCCCAGGTCGCGCACATCCCGCAGGTCATTACCGCCAAGTACATCGGCGTTGGCGCGCTGCTCGCGGATCTGCGCGTGAGCCAGCAGCGCATCAAGCTGCTGCCGCTCGATTTCGATTACTACGCCGCCGCGCGCATGGAGCCTGATTTCTGCGATGCGTTCTGGACCAGTGGCGCCGTGTGCGGGCCGGAGGTCGCGATGCATCTGCGCGACGTGATTGCCGCGGCCAAGCAAAGCGGAGACTGGAGCGCCGCGAAGGCCTTCAACGACAAGCTCGGGCCGACCGCGCGACCGCTCTTCCCGAACGGCTCGTTCCAGGAGTTCTCGATGTACAACATCGGCCTGGAGAAGGCACGCATGGATGCCGCCGGCTGGATGCGCACTGGTCCCATTCGCCCGCCTTACCACATCGTGCCGGAGGCCTACCTGGCGGGCGCACGCGAATCGGGTGAGATGTGGGCCGCGCTGTGTCGGGAACTGCAGCAGGCCCAAGCGGCCTGAGCGCGCCGCCCGATTGCTACCCACGATGCGGGTTCGCCGCTGCCTGTGACCGAAATGACCCAGGAAACTGAAATGACCCAGGAAACCGCTGTTCCCTTGCGCATGTCGGACGACGTTGCCACCCGCATCGACGGTGTCGCGCAGGGCATTCGTAGCCGCGCGAGTGCCGGTGACGCGAGCGGGACGTTCCCGCACGAGGACATGGCCGCGCTCGCGAAAGCCGGTCTGCTGGCCCTGGAAGTGCCCTCAGAACTCGGGGGGCTCGGCCAGAACTCGGCGCAGGCCAACGATGTCTTCCGCGCACTCGGGGCGCTGAAACAGTTCCACCGCGCAGGTATTCTTCGTCCACAGCGTCAATCTGCGGACCATCCTGCATCTTGCCGGGCCGGAGCAGAAGGAGCGCTTTCTCGGAGCAGTGGTGTCCGACAATGCGCGTTTCGGCGTCGCGGCCAGCGAACACGGCCAGACGGTGCTCGAATGGAACTGCAAGATGCAGCGCGTCGACGGCGGTTACCGGCTGAACGGCACGAAGCACTTTTGCACTGGTCACGAGGGCTCCGACTGGATGATGGTGTTCTCCGCGCTCGATACCGCGCCGTCGCTGATGGAGGGGGTCATCATCTGTATGGTGCCGACCGCCGCCGAGGGCGTGACGCTGAATGGTGACTGGGACGCGATGGGGCAGCGGCAAACGGCCAGCGGCAGCGTCACCTTCGATAATGTTTTCGTCCCCGACGCTGACGTCTTCGGCGAACCGGGCATGATCATGCGTATTCAGCCCGCGTTGTGGGGGCCGTACTACCAGTCGGCGTTTTGCGCGCTGCACATGGGCATGGCGCACGGCGCGCTCGAGGCCGGCATCGATTACGCGCGTAACAAGACGCGCCCGTGGCCGAGCGCTGGCGTCGAGCGGGCGAGCTTCGATCCGTTCATTCAGCGCACCGTCGGCGACCTGCAGGCCAAAGTGAGCGCCGGTGACCTGATGAGCCAGCGCGCCGACGAGGCGGTGGTGCATATCGAGCGCGGCATCATCTCGCGCGACGAGGGCGCCGTGCGCATTGCCGAAGCGAAGGTCATGACGACCGAAATCGCCCTCGACGTGACCAGCACCGTGTTCCAGGTGTGCGGTGCGCGCGCCGCCTATCGCGTCAACAACATCGATCGCTTCTACCGTTCGGCGCGTACCCTGACACTGCACGATCCGGTGGAATGGAAGCGCCAGGAAATCGGCGACTATCTGCTCAACGACCGCGCGCCGCTGCCGACCTTCTACAGTTGAGGTGGCCGGCATGGAAACGGATCTCAGCGCCCTGGTCAACGCGGAGTCCGGCAGCGTCAGCCGCCGCATCTTTGCCGACGAGACCATCTACCGCAAGGAACTCGAACGGATTTTCGCGCGCACCTGGCTGTTCCTGTGTCACGAGTCCCAGCTTGCCGCGCCCGGCGACTACTTCGCGACCTACATGGGCGAAGACCCGGTCATCGTCTGCCGCGCTCGCGATGGCGTCATCCGCGCGTTTCTGAACTCGTGCCAGCACCGCGGCATGAAGGTATGCCGGGAGCCGGCCGGAAATGCGCGGGCCTTTACCTGCATCTACCATGGCTGGACCTACGACGAGTGCGGCCGCCTGGTTTCGGTTCCCTACGAGGAACAGGCCTATGGCCGACCGGTCGATCGCGACGGCCGCAGCCTGACGCGGGTTCCGCGACTCGAATCCTACGGTGGCTTCGTGTTCGGCTGCTGGGACGACAAGGTCGAGGCCCTCGATACGTGGCTTGGCGACCTGCGCTTCCACCTGGATGTGTTCATCGAGCGTTCCCTGGGCGGGCTCGAGGCCCTGTCCGGCGTGCAACGCTACCGGTGCGACGGCAACTGGAAGCTGCCGGCTGACAATTTCGCGGGCGATGACTATCACGTGCCGTGGACCCACGGTTCGTACCTGAAGCTCGGCGTAGTGTCGCCGCAATACGCGGAAGCGCGAGCCTACACGGTGGCTTTTCCTTACGGTCACGGCATTGGCGATATCCACCTCGCCGGAGAACCGCTGGTTGCGGATCGCGAGTTCGCGCAGCGCTTCGGACCGGAAGCGGCAGAGTACGTGGAAGCGGTGTATGCGCGGGCAGCCGAGCGACTCGGCGAGCCGCGCAACCGCATCGCCGCGTTCGGTCACGGCAATATCTTCCCCAACTTCTCGCTCAACGACTTCAGCGCGCTGTGGCCGGTCGGGATCTACCTGTGGCACCCGCGCGGACCGCGCGAAATGGAAGTGTGGCAATGGTGCCTGGTCGACCGCGATGCGCCGGCATCGGTTCGCGAGACAGCAATGGGCCTGTTCACGCAGGTACAGTCGGCCGCAGGCGCGTTCGGGCAGGACGACTCGGAGAACTTCGAGCAGGCCAGCGCGGCAACGCGTGGTGCCGTCGCCCAGCGTCAGGATTTCGATTACACCATGGGGCTGGGTAAACCCTTCGAGGATGACGCTGCGCAGGTCTTGCCGGGGGAAGTCGGCCCGCATTTCTCCGAGCATTGTCAGCGCGGTTTCTATCGCGAGTGGCGTCGACTGATGACCGGTGGCGAGTCATGAGCGCGCCGGTGTCGGTCGAGGTGCAGCTTGCGGTCGAACGTTTTCTCTACCGCGAAGCGGCGCTGCTGGACGATGGTGATTTCGAAGCATGGCTTAAGCTGTTCGATGCCGAGGTGTATTACGAGGCGCCACTCAACGATGTTGCTCCCGAGAAGGGTGCGACCGCGCTCAAGATCATCAGTGACGGCTACGAGCAGCTTGCGCTGCGTGTAGCGCGCCTCGGCACCGGTCTGGCGCACGCCGAACAACCGCGTTCGCGCACGCGCCGCCACCTCGGCAACATCCTTGTTGACCTCAATGACGACGAGACACTCGCGGTGCGCAGCAATCTGCTGTTGTACCAGTCACGCCTGGAGCGCTCCGAAGCGCTGATATCCGCTGTGCGGTTCGACCGCCTCGTCGCCCACGGCGACAGCTACCGCATCGTTCATCGCCACGTGGTGCTGGACCAGCGCCTTTTGCCGCGCGCGTTGTCCGTGTTTCTTTAGCACGGAGTGAGCACCGTGAACGCGGCCGCACCGCGGCTTACCGCCGCGCTCGGGAATCGTTACGACACGCGCTATCTTATCGATGGGGCTATTACCGTCGATGGTTTCACGCTCGACTTCGTTGACAGCGGCAAGCACCCCTGGATCTCGTTTCGGGAAATGATTACCCGGTTGCCGTGGGATATCGGCGAACAGGCGTTTTCCCATTACCTGATTGCGCGCGACCAGGGCCGTCCTCTCACCGCCGTGCCGGTCTTTCCGAGTCGGTTCTTTCCGCAACTGGGCGCGGTCGTGCGTCGCGGGGCCGGGATTGATCACCCGCGCGACCTGGCAGGCCGCCGGGTCGGCGTAATGGGCTTCGGCTACAACCCGGCCGTGTGGCTGCGCGGGATTCTGGAGCGGCAGTATGACGTTGATCCACGCGACATCATCTGGGTCGAGGATAGCGATAACCGCTTTTTTGCCGGTCTGGATTATCCGCGCGGCGGTTACCAGGTTGAACGCATGGCCGGCATCGACGGACTGGATGGCCGTGGTACGACACCGGGTCCGGTCGCCGCGCTTGCGCGGGGCGATATCGATGCGTGTTTCGCGCCGGCCGGCGGGCCACCCCCGGACGATGTCTGCCAACCCTTGTTCGAGGACCGGCTGGCCGCCTGTGAGTCGTGGCTGGACGCTGGTGGTGTGTTCCCCATCAACACGGTAGTGACGCTTCGAACCGAGACGGTGGAGCGTCATCCGACATTGCCGTCCGCGCTCTATCGGGCGATGGTCGCCGCGCGTCTTCGCTACCACGAGGCCACCGACGATTCGGACCACATGGGCATGCCGTATGCATGGCTTGATCAGCGCGGGCTGTTTCCGGACTGCCATGGCATTGAAACCAACCGCGAGGCAATAGAATGCATGATCGACTTCTGTTCTCGTCAGGGGGTGATTCGCACGCGCCCCCGCGCTACGGATCTGTTTTGCGAAGGCGTCGCGGGTGATGGGTCCCGGCAGCACTGAACGGATTCAATGACGACGACGTGTGGGCCCGCGAGGCGACGCAGCCCTTCTACGCAGACGATCGCGGCTGGCTCGAAGAGCAACTGTACGAACCGGACGGCAACATCGTCGCGTGGCGGAATTTTGTCGCCAAGCATGCGCGCGGATTCCAGCGGCCCGAACACATTGACCCGCCGCGCGCGGCGCTTGACTGATTTGAGGAGAGAACCATGACTGAGCAGTCTTTTGAAGACGCTTATATTGACGCGGGTGGCGTGCGCACCCACTACCTGTGTGCCGGCAGCCCTGACCTGCCGACGGCGGTGCTGATCCACGGCGGCGGCGCGGGCGCGGATGCGCGCGGCAACTGGCGCAATGTGATTCCGCTGCTGAGTGACGCGTTTCATGTCATCGCCTATGACATGCCCGGATTTGGCGACAGCGACAAACCCGATCCGGCAGCGTTCGACTACTCGCAGGGCGCGCGCAATCGCCACCTCGCCGCGTTCGTCGAGGCACTGGGGCGAGGTCCGGTGAACCTGGTGGGTAATTCCATGGGCGGCGCGACTTCTCTGGGATTGGCCGTGGAACGGCCGGAACTGGTTTCGCGACTGGTGCTGATGGGCAGTGCCGGCCTTAACGCGGAGTTGTCACCGGCACTGATGCCGATCGTGAACTACGACTTCACGCCCGAGGGCATGCGCGCGCTCATCGGGGCCCTCACCGGCGACGGTTTCGCTATCGACGAGGAGCTGGTGCACTACCGGCACGAGCGCTCCTGCGACGAATCAACGCGCGCCGCCTATGGCGCCATCATGCATTGGATCAAGGAGCAGGGCGGGTTGTTCTACCCTGACGATTACATCCGCCGCGTGCAGGCGCCGACGCTGGTGGTGAACGGCAAGCAGGACCTGGTCGTGCCGCTCGCAAACGCCCACCGCTTCCTTGAGCTGATCGATCATTCCTGGGGCTACATCATTCCCCATTGCGGTCACTGGGCGATGCTGGAGGCGACCGCGGACTTCACGCGCGAGACGCGCGCGTTTCTGTTGGGTTGATAGAGGATGACGCGCGCCGAATGCCCTGCAGCGGTGTACGGCGCAATGCCGAAATTCACGGTTCGAATTACAGAAAAACGGCCAGGTTAAGCGTTCCCAGTGTCGCCTGGTCGACGAGTATCAGCCGCTCGGCGAGACGCCAGTCGTCATACTCTCGCCGTAGCCGATCATGACGTTCAGCCGAGATGAGATCGTGCGCGGCGCTGTCGCCGCGGTTGCGAAACAGGAACAGGTTGCTGTGCACGGTGGCGGCTCCTTCATCGGCGGTCTTAACCCGGATGTTGGAAACGAAATGGCGCGTGCGCGACGGTGGTTCCTCGGCCCAGGCCATGCCGCTGGCCATGCGGCGAACACGCATTTCGAGCGTGTCACGCGTTTCGTCAAAATGCGCTGAGGCCGGATCGAATTCCGCGATGCCGCGCCCGCCGGTCACGCGGACCGGCATGCGGTAGCGGATGTCAGCGGTCAGCAGACCGAGCCATTGTTCCAGGTGGCCGTTGTCGAGCAGCTCGGCCTCGTGATAGAGGAACGCGGCGATCTCGTGCAGCGTCGCGAGATCCGCACCACCCGCTGCGGGGTCGCCGGTCATACGGCCTGCTCCAGCATGTCGATCCAGCGCCGCCAGAACGCGCGTTGTGCAAACTCGGTGTAGTCCAGCGGATAGGCAGCGCCCGGTCCCGGCCAGTCCGCGATCGGTTCGAGATGATTCTGTCCCATCGCATAGTCGAGTGCGAGCTGCCTGCCGAAGGTGCCGCGCGCGGCACTTGAGATGGTCGACCAGTTCTCCGCATCGTCCTGCTCGAGGGTGCCGGAAGGGCCAAAGCTCAGCGTATAAGCGCGGTGCGATGCCGCGCGGAAAGCGTCCGGCGCATCCCGTTCAATCAGCAGCCACGACCAGACCTCGGTGCGGCCGGGGCCGAGCGGGCGCCAGGTGCGCAGCGTGAGATAGGGCGCGGGTGGCTGGTCGGGTGCGTGGGCCCCGGGCGCGTTGAGAAAACTCAGGTTCGGGAACAGGGTCGCGTGGGTCGGCAGCGAAACGCCACGATCGAGCATGGCCTGCTGATCGTCCGACAATGCCGCCCGCAGCGATTCGATCATCGGCGGGGGATAGGCCAGTGAATTGAACAGTGGATCCTGGCGCGCCATGCCAACGCCGAAATGATCCATCACCACCTGCACACCGTCGAGCAGGAAATCGCCGGTCTGCGCTGGCAGTATCCCGGCTCGCACGGTGCTGCCGTGGGTCACGGCCGTATGGTATCCGTCACCGATGAAATTATCCGCTCCCAGTTTCCAGTCGGCCTCGATCACCCAGCGTTGCGGGCTGCCATGCACGGCGAGACCGCCCGGGGTCTTGTTGGTGTAGAAATCGAGGTACCACACGGCGTCACCGAGATAGTCCTGCAGCGCCGGCGCGGCCGGGTCGAGACAGGCGAAGATCCAGTCGCGCCACACGGCGACCTGCGGCGCGCTGACGAGTCCACGCGTGCTGACGTCGAAGCGGCCGGCGCCAAAGAGGTCGTCGGCGTGCGGGGCGGCGTGCAGGGCGCCGTCACGACGGTAGACCCAGCCGTGATACGGGCACACGAAGGTGCTCGTCCGGCCACGCTCGGCACGGCACAACTGGCGGCCGCGGTGGCGGCAGGCGTTGAGCAGTACGCGGATGGTGTTGTCGTCGTCGCGTACGACAATGAAGCCGTCCTGTGCGATATAGCGCACCACGAAATCGCCGGGCTCGGGGATTTCCGAGGCGTGGCCCAGAAAGCACCACGAGCGCGCGAAAATCCGCTCCTGTTCGAGCGCGAACAGGTCCGGATCGTTGAACACGCCGAGTGGCAGCGTGTCGGCATCAATCTGCCGGCGCAGCGCAGTCAGTTTGGTATGGCTCAAGGTCCGAACTCCGGGCGCCTACTTGCGGTAACCGATGCCGCCGTCACTGCTGATCACCGTACCGGTGACGTAGGCGGCGTTCTCGCGCGAGGCCAGCAGCACGTAAATACCGGCATGCTGATCGGGCGTGGAGGCAAAGCCCAGCGGTGTCATGTCGCTGATTAGTTGCTCGACGTCGGGAACCTCCGCCATGCGCGATTCGGCCATATCCGCCGCGGCGCTGCCGGCGAGGTTGGTCAGCGTGCCTCCGGGTGCCACCCCGTTGACGCGAACGTCCGGCGCCAGCTCCGCGGCGAGTCCGCGCACCAGCCCCAGCACGGCGTGCTTGGACGCGATATACAGCGGGCCGCCGCCGCCGGTGTAAAAGCTCGAACTCGAAGCCGTGAAAATGAGGCTGCCGCGCGTGTCGCGCAACGCGGCAGCGGCGGCCCTGGCGCCGAGGACGTAGCCCTTGACGTTGACCGCGAACAACTCGTCGAAAATGGCACCGAGCCGCTCCCGCGGCTGGCCCTCGAGAGGCGTCATGTAATCCCAGATGCCGGCGTTGCCGACAAAGGTATCGAGGTGCCCGAACGCGTCGAGTACCGTTCGTACCAGCGTCTCATTGTCTTCGAGCGAGGTCACGTCGCCGCCGATGGCGACGACATCGGATGGCGCGAAGCGTTGTCGCAGCGCTTCGAGTCGTGCAGCGTCACGTTCCAGCACGCCCACCCGCGCGCCCTCGGCAACGAAGCGATCGACCACGGCGAGACCGATGCCCGAACCGCCACCGGTCACGATCGCCACCTGATTTTCGAGCCACCCCATGCGTCACGTCTCCCCGTTGCGAGCCCGTCAGCGCCGGCCGGCATTGAGCAGCGCCAGCTGTCGGGTGCATTCGGGCGTTTTGAAAATGCTAGCATGCCACCAGGTCTTTAGGCTAGCATGCCCGGTAACAGTACGCCGCCCGCAATATCGATTCATCACGGACCCGGAAGATGGACTCCCAAGCGCTCTACCACCAGATTTCTGTCCTGCTGTCCCGCTACGTGCATACGATCGACGACGACGAACTCGAAGCGTGGCCGGATCTGTTTACCGAGCAGTGCGTCTATCGGGTGATCTCGCGCGAGAACCATGCCCGCGGCATGCCGGTGGCAGCGATGTACTGCGATTCGCGTGCCATGCTGATCGATCGCGTGGTGTCGCTGCGGCACGCCAATATTTATGAGCAGCAGTCTTACCGCCACGTCGTGTCGGCGCTGCTGGTGGACGAGAACGAGGACGGCTCGTATTCGGCGCGCAGCAACTACGTGGTCTACCGTACCCGCACCAACGGCGTCACCGAGGTGTACAACACGGGCGTGTACGAGGATCGTATCGTGACCGACAATGAAGGCTGGCGATTTGCCGAAAAGCACGTGATCTTCGACACCGGCCGCATCGACACCCTGATGGTCATACCGATCTGAGCGCAGCGCGACGGAGGACAGCACATGACAACCATCGTGAACGAAACGACCAATCCGGCTGTACTCGACTGGCCGCAAACAGATGAAGGCTTTGCCGTTCCCTACTACGTTTTTACGTCACCGGACGTCTACGCCCGCGAACAGGAACGTATTTTTCGCGGCGAGAACTGGAGCTTTGTTGCGCTGGAGGCCGAAATCCCGAACAGCGGCGACTACAAAACGACCTTCATCGGTGATACGCCGGTGGTGGTAACGCGCGACGATGAGGGTGGCATCAACGTCATGCAGAACCGCTGTGCCCACCGCGGCGCGCTGGTGTGCCGCGAACTGCGCGGCAATGCTGCGCACCTGGAATGCGTCTATCACCAATGGGCCTATGATCTCAAAGGTAAATTGCTCGGTGTGCCGTTCCGGCGCGGTGTCAAGGGCAAAGGGGGCATGCCGAAGAGCTTCGACCTGGGTGCGCACGGACTCGATGTGCTGCGGACCGAGAGCCTGGCCGGCCTTGTTTTCGCGACCTTTTCGGACGAAGCCCCGCCGCTCGCCGATTATCTGGGGCCGACGACCGTGGCGGCGGTCACCCGTATTTTCAATCGCCCCGTCGCCGTGCTCGGCGATCAGCGCCAGTTCATGCACGGCAACTGGAAACTCTACGCCGAGAATACCCGCGATCCCTACCACGCAAGCCTGCTGCACCTGTTCCACAACACGTTCGGCCTGTACCGCGCTTCGCAGCAGGGTGCGAGCGTCATGGATGGCGATGGGCGGCACAGCCTGCTGTATACGCGGGCATCGACGACTGACGAAGCAGTCGACAGGGAAATATATAAGGACAGCCGCAGTCTTAATTCTGAGTTTCGCCTGCAGGACCCGTCCCTGCTCGCCGGACGCGCCGATTTCGACGACGACATTACGCTGGTGATCCTGTCCATCTTTCCGAACGTCATCGTCCAGCAGATTGCCAACACGCTGGCGGTACGCCAGATCGTGACCCACGGCGAGGACGGATTCGAGCTCGTGTGGACGCACTTCGGCTACGCCGACGACGATGAGGAGATGCGCGCGATCCGGATCAAGCAGAGCAATCTGATCGGCCCCGCGGGATTGATTTCAATGGAGGATGGGGAGGCGGTCGAGATTGTGCAGAAGGCGGTCGTGCGCGACCGTGAGAAAGCCTCCTACATCGCCATGGGCGGGGGGCGCGCGGAGGACGCCGAGCACCTCGTCACCGAAGGGGCGATCATCGGTTTTTGGGAAGCGTATCGACAACAGATGGCGGCGGCGTGATATGTGCGGATGCCCTTTGCGTGACTTCGTCCAGTGGTCGCGCGCCGGTGCTGGCCTGATCATTTCAATGTCGGAGAAATTCTAAACGTGTCCAGTCTAGTTCGCTTGTGCGCGGTTGATGAAGTCAGCGAAGGCGAGCCACGGCGGGTGGTTGTCGACGGCTATCCGCCGCTTGCCGTCTACCAGGTCGGTGACGACTACTTCGTCACCGCCGATACCTGTACGCATGGGATGGCAAGTCTGTGCGAGGGGTACCAGGACGGCGAGGAAATTGAATGCCCTTACCATGGCGGCGCGTTTAACATCAAAAGCGGCGAGCCGCTGGCGTTTCCCTGCACCGAGCCGCTGGAGACCGTACCGGTGGAGCTTGCCGATAACGCACTCTGGGTCGAGTCACGCGCCAGCGCCTGAGGCGATGCGGACGGGAAGGCGTCGCGGACCGGAGTACCCGGGATGGTGAAAGACACGCAGCCCGACGTTCGGTTTCTGTGGTTCGCGGGTTGTCCACTGGCGGCGCCTGCGCGCGCCAACCTCGAAGCGGCGCTGGCGCAGTGCGGAGTGGCTCATTACGAGACGATCGATTTGATGTCGCCTGACACGTTGCCGACGTTGCAGGCCTGGGGTTCGCCGACCATTTTGATCGATGGTGAGGATGTCGCCGGTGAAGTTCCGGGCGGGTCACCGTGCTGTCGTTTGTATGTAACGCCGGAGCGGGTGCCGGCGACAGCGGATATCGTGGCGGCTATCAAACGGGCACAGGGCCGGTAGTAAACCGGTCATCAACTCTGCTCGCGCAGGGGATCGTTCAGCCGGCGTCCGCCGTTCCCGCATCCCTGCGCCGTTTGGAAAGGCGATAGTCCAGCCGTGCGCGTGATATCCCGAGCCTGCGCGCGGCCGCCGATACGTTTCCGGCGGTCGCCGCCAGGGCCTGGTCGATCGCACCGTCGATGACGTCATCGAGGGTGCCGTCCGCGTCCGCAAACGGTTGCACGGCTGCCGCCCGTGCAGGGTTCGCCTGCGGAGATGATCGTGCCGCCGGCGTTGCGGTGGTAGCGGAAGGCGTCGCCGCCGTCGCGCGACCCTGGCGGAACAGGTGTTCGATCTCGATGCTGCCGCCGTCACGGGCGAGAATTACCGCGCGTTCGATGAGATTCTCGAGCTCACGGATATTTCCCGGCCAGTCGTGGTTCATGAGCGCTTCGACGGCGTTCGCATTGATCCCTTTCAGAGCGCGGCGGTGGCGTTCGCAATAGCGCTTGAAGAATGTGTCCGTCAGCAGCGGAATGTCCTCTGGCCGATCGCGCAGCGCCGGTACGTGGATCGGAAACACGTTGAGCCGGTACAAAAGATCTTCACGAAACTCGCGCGCACGCACAGCGCTCTCCAGATCGACATTGGTCGCGGCAACGACGCGCACGTCGACCCGGCGGGTATCCAAGCCGCCGACACGTTCGAATTCGCCTTCCTGCAGCGCCCGTAACAGTTTTGCCTGGGCGGCGGAACTCAGCGTCCCCACTTCGTCCAGGAACAGGGTGCCGCCATCGGCGAGTTCGAATCGCCCCGGCCGTGACGCCACGGCGCCGGTGAAGGCGCCTTTTTCGACCCCGAACAGTTCCGACTCGAGCAGCTCGTCGGGTATCGCGGCGCAGTTGATGGCGACGAAGGGACTCTCGCGCCGCGGCGACAGGCGATGGAGATTGCGGGCGAAAAGTTCCTTGCCGACGCCCGATTCGCCGGTGAAAAGGACGGTCGCGTCGGTGTCGGCCACGCGCTCCAGCGCCAGGCAGGCGGCGCTGAACGACGGGGCGATGCCCACCATCTGCCAGCGGTCTGGCGCTTCGCCGTCGCGCGCACCGGCGGCGGCGCTGAGTTCAGTGCTGCGCCCAAGATTCATGTTCACGAACGCGCGGGGACTGAGATAAGCGAGATCCTGTGCACCGTCCGGCCATGCGTCCACCGGCTTGCCGATGACACGACAGTTCTCGTGGCCCATGCCCACACACTGGACTTCGCGGAACACGATCGCCTGGCCGACAAAGCTTGCGGCGAAACCGCAGGCATAGCCGACGAGCATCCAGCACACGGGTGTATGCCCGGTGCCGTAATTGTTGACGTGGGTCTCGCTCTCCGACGAGTTGTGCCAGATGTATTCGGCGTAAAAAGTGCGGCTTGCCGGGTCCAGTGTCACGTCCACCGGCTCGGAACGCACCAAACCCTCGAGCCCGGCAATCTGCGGCGACGAGAGAAACGCGCGGCGGTAGTCACCCGACTCCGGGTACAGGCGACGTGCACTGTTGGCATCACGGCTCCCCGCGACGTAGCCAATGCGGGTCATGAGACCGCGGGCGGCCTCGATGCCGAGGGAGTCCACCAGCTCGGTCCTGAGCGCGCCGAGCGAGAACGCGTCGAGCAGCAGCATGCGCCGGTTGTCCAGCGTAAGCCGGCCCTCGGCGAGCGAGAACTTCAGTCGCGCAAGTAGTTTGTCGGCTCGCGCGGCGTCGTTCACGGCATCCCCGTTAACGGCGGTGGCGCACCGACGGCGCGAGCGGCGGGTTGAACAGTGGGAGCCGAGCCGCGATGGCGAGCGACGGCAAACGGCCCGCGTAGCAATCGCATCATAGTCGCAAAATTCTGGACGATTTCATTATTCTAAGAAAAACTGCATGATTTGAGGAATATGTTTGCCGCCATATCGCCTCACGTGACTCGTTTTTCCCATTGCATTGTTTATCGCAACGCTAAGAAACTGAATTCCAAGCAGAAAAAATTACTGCAGCGCAATATGGCGTAGCGATTGCTAGTTCCCTGAACAATTAGCCGGTGCGGTTCCTGCTCGTTTCCGCGCGGCGTCAATAACGGAGACCAACATGCTGAAACGCGCTGACTGGTACGACCTGGCTCGTGACACCAACTGGACGCCTGCACACGTTACCGTCGAGGAGTTGTTCCCCCCGCAGATGAGCGACACCTTCGGGATCGAACCCGCCGTGTGGGAAAGTTACGATGAGCCGTACAAAACGACTTTCCGCGAATACGTCAGCGTGCAGCGTGAGAAAGACGCGGGTGCGTACTCGGTCAAGGCCGCGCTGACGCGGATGAAATTCTGCGAGCAGGCCGACCCGGGCTGGTTGTCGACGCTCAAGTCGCATTACGGGGCGATTGCCGCGCAGGAGTATGCGGCCGGCATGGCCGAGGCACGCATGGCCCGTTTCGGCAAGGCGCCGGGAATGCGCAACATGGCGACCTTCGGCATGCTCGACGAGTTGCGCCACGGCCAGATCCAGCTCTTTTTCCCGCACGAGTTCGTGCCCAAGGATCGACAGTTCGACTGGGCTCACCGCGCGATGCATACCAACGAATGGGCGGCGATTGCGGCACGCCACATGTTCGCCGATTTGATGAACTGTCGCGACGCAATCTCGATCGCCATCATGCTGACCTTCGCCTTCGAGACCGGGTTCACCAACATGCAGTTCCTGGGCCTGGCCGCGGACGCGGCCGAGGCCGGGGATTTCAGTTTCTCCAATCTCATTTCCAGCATCCAGACCGACGAAGCGCGGCACGCGCAGATTGGTGCGCCGGCGCTCAAGATCCTGCTCGAGAACGGTTACGAGGAGCAGGCGCAAAAGCGCGTCGACATCGCGTTCTGGCGCTCGTGGCGGCTGTTCTCAGTCCTCACCGGGCCGATCATGGACTACTACACGCCGCTTGCGCGGCGCGAGAGTTCGTTCAAGGAGTTCATGGAGGAGTGGATCGTCGGTCAGTTCGTGCGCAACATCGAGGAGCTTGGGCTCAAGCGGCCATGGTACTGGGACATTTTCCTCGACGAACTGAACGAGACGCATCACGGCATGCATCTCGGCGTGTGGTACTGGCGCCCGACGGTATGGTGGAATCCGGCCGCCGGCGCATCGCCCGCCGACCGTGAATGGCTGGAGGCGAAGTACCCAGGCTGGAACGATACCTGGGGCCGCTGCTGGGACGTGATTACCGAGAATCTCAGGAACGGCCGTGAAGACCTGGCGCTGCCGGAGACGTTGCCCGTGATCTGCAATATGTCGAACCTGCCGATCCTCGGCACGCCCGGGTCGAAATGGCGCTGCCGCGACTATCACCTGGATTACAAGGGGCGTCGCTACCATTTCGGTTCGGAACCCGATCGCTGGATCTTCGAGCAGGAGCCGGAGCGCTACGCCGGGCACCAGACGCTCGTCGATCGATTCGTGGCCGGCCTCGTACAGCCGCCGACGCTGGAAGGGGCGCTCGCCTACATGGGCCTGCAGCCGGGCGAGTTTGGCCGCGATGCGCATGATTACCGCTGGGCGACAGGCGACGATGAGCGTCTGCAGCAAGCCAGCTGAACCGGGACGTACGGGGAGCACAGGCAAATGGCAGCTTTACCCATCGTGAGCAATTTCGAAAGCGATTTCGTGCTCCAGCTCGTCGAGGTGGATGACGGTGATTCGATGGACCAGGTCGCGCAGAAGTGCGCCTACCATTCCGTCGGGCGTCGCGTCGCGTCGCGTGCGGGCACCATTCTTCGGGTACGACTGCAGGACGCCGAAGAGGCGTTTCCGCGCGAGCAGACGGTTGCCGGCGCGGGTATCGGGCCGATGGATACCGTCGAGGTTTTCTTCGAACCGGTTGTCGCCGAAGCCGGCTAGGGCCGGCAGCAAACGGGAGGGGAGGGGCGTGTTTACACGCGTGTGTTCGTTGGACGACCTGTGGGAAGGCGACATGGAGGCGTTCGAGGTCGGGGGCAAGGAGATCCTCGTGGTCCATGCCGATGGCGGCGACCTCTACGCCGTTCAGGGGATTTGCCCGCACCAGGAAATACCACTCGAAGAAGGCACGCTCAAGGCAAAAACGCTGACCTGTCGCGCACACTTGTGGCAGTTCGACGTAGCCACGGGCAACGGCATCAATCCGGAAGACTGTCGGCTGGCCGTATTTCCGGTCGAACTGCGCGGTGACGACGTGTTCGTGGATGCGGACGCCGCCGAGCCGTATTTCGCGCCGGCTTAATCCGGCCGCAACCGCACCCGGTTCCCTACATGTCTGCGACGAGGAGAAAAATATGAGTGGCGATGGTAGCACCACAGGTGCGCGTCGGGTCGGCCCCGTCTTCCGCCCGGGCGAACTGGCCGACGCTGCGATAGAGGCACTCGAGGAAGACAATCCCGACAAGACTTTCGTGGTCGACGATCGGGTGGGATACGTGCGCGTGGAGACCGACGACGAATGCGTGATCCGCCGCGAGACCATGGAAACGATCCTCGGCCGTCCGTTTCAGATGCAGGAACTGGAGACGATCCTCGGTTCGTTCTCCGGGCGCATCGAGGCGGACGAGGCGTTCATGAGATTTTATTTTTCCGCCGCGTCGTGATGCGCGCGGCGACTGACGGGAGCAGTGATTCGATGAGTGACGCGAAGGCGGCGGACGCCAAACCGCTCAAGACCTGGTCGCACCTGCACAAGGCGCGCAAACGCCCGAACGAGTACAGCATCGTGTCGACCAACCTGCATTTCAGCACCGACGTGCCCGAATGCCCCTGGGAGCTGGACCCGGCGCTGCCGGTCAATGCGTGGTTTCGGGAACATCGCGAAGGGTCGCCGCTCAGCCACCCCGACTGGGACGCTTTTCGCGACCCGGACGAACTGGTGTATCGCACCTACAACATCCAGCAGGACGGTCAGGAGCATTACGTCGACGGTCTGCTCGAGGATTTCGCCGAACGCGAGCACGATGCCGGTCTCGAGCGCGAGTGGCTGGCAACGCTTGCGCTGCTGTACACCCCATCGCGCTACCTGCTGCACGGCCTGCAGATGGGTTCGGCTTACCTGGTGCAGATGGCGCCGGCCAGCACCATCAGCAACTGTGCGATTTTCCAGGCTGGTGATTGCCTGCGCTGGCTTTCGCACACGGCCTACCGCACGCGCGAACTGGCCAATGCCTGGTCCGACCAGGGTTTTGCCGAGCGGGAGCGCCAGCACTGGGAGACTGCTCCGGCGTGGCAGGGTTTTCGCGAACTCATCGAGCGTGCCCTGGTTGCCTACGACTGGGGTGAAGCGTTCGTCGCGCTCAATCTGGTGGCACGGCCGGCGGCCGACGAAGTGCTGTTCCGCCAGCTCGGGCGTACCGCGCGCGACTACCGGGACGATCTGCTGAGCCTGATGTGCGAATCGGCCCTGCGCGACAGCGAGCGCCAGCGCCGCTGGAGCGGTGCACTGGTTGAATTCGCTCTCGGCGAAGAGGGCAACCGGCAGGTGCTCGAGGATTGGCTGACGCGCTGGGTACCGTTGGGTGACCGCGCCATCGATGCGTGGTGCGCGGCGCTGCCGGGCGCGGCTGAGTCCGCGGCGCAGGCGCGCGCGGCGGCCGCGACGTTTCGTACCGCACTCGGGCTGAGTCGGTGAGCTCAATACCCGCAATGAGCGCAGCCGAACGCGGCGGCACGGTGCAGATCGAAGGCGGCGAATCCTTTTCCTGTGAACCGGGCGATACGGTGCTGCGCGCGGCGCTGCGCGCTGGTCTGCCGTTTCCCTACGAGTGCAATGTCGGGCAGTGCGGCAGTTGCCGGTTCGAACTGCTCGACGGCGAAATCGAGGATCTCTGGCCGGATGCGCCCGCGCTCAACGAACGCGACCGACGCAAGGGACGCAAGCTCGGGTGCCAGTCAGCAGCGCGCGGCGAGTGCACCATCAAGCTGCGGCAGGACCCGAACTGTATTCCGCACCATCGCCCGCAGAGGCAGCGTGTCGAGCTGATCGACGTGCGGGATGTCACCCATGACATTCGCGAGTTTCGTTGCCGTGGCGAACGACCGGCTTCGTTCCTGCCCGGGCAATATGCGCTGCTCGAGATTCCCGACGTTACCGGGCCGCGTGCCTACTCGATGTGTAACAACGCCAATGATGACGGTGAGTGGCATTTTCTGATCAAACGCCTGCCGGACGGCGCCGGCACCGGCGTGCTGTTCGACAACATGGCGTCCGGTGACGCGTTGACCATCGACGCGCCCTATGGTCTGGCCTATCTGCGCGACGATATCCCCCGCGACATTGTCTGCATCGCCGGTGGTTCCGGTCTGTCGCCTCTGATCGCGATAGCACGCGCAGCGTCGGCTGCACCGCAGCTGGCGGAGCGCCAGCTGCGCTTTTTCTTCGGTGGTCGCGGGCCGGCCGATATCTGCGGCGAGGAGTACCTGAGGGCACTGCCCGGTTATACGTCGCGCGTGACCTATCAGGCGGCGATTTCCGTCCCCGAAATGGACGTTCGTCACGCGTGGGTCGGTTACGTCGGCTTCGTTCACGAACTCGTCCATGAAACGCTGCGCGGAAATCTCGCCGACTACGAATACTACCTCGCGGGCCCGCCGCCAATGCTACAGGCGGCGCTGCAGATGCTGGTGATGGAGCAAAAGGTTCCGGTGGAACAAGTTCATTTCGACCGATTCTTCTGATTACAACGACGAACATTCTCAATGCCCAAGGATAAACCCACATCGGCAGTCAGAAGGCTGCTGCGGCAAGGGCTGATTTGGGCGGCAGTCAGCTGTCCGGCTGTTGCGCTGGCGTTTGACGCCGATGAACGCGTTCGATTGTGGCCCGACAACCTGTTCGGCGTGGATTTTCCGACCGCGGATGTCGGCTTTATTTCTGGCTATGCGGGCACCGTGCTCCGCACCGACGACGGTGGAGAAAACTGGGTCTGGAGCCAGGTCGGCGTCAACGAGCTGCTCCGTCGCATCGCTTTCGTCGACACGCAACACGGCTGGGCCGTTGGTCACAGGGGAAGCGTCCTGCACACGTCCGACAGCGGCGCCACGTGGCAGGTGCAGACGCAGCAACAGAACACCTATCTGCGCGACGTCACCTTCGTGGATGGTAATCGCGGCTGGGTCGTGGGCCACGAGGCGACCATCCTCGCCACCGTCGACGGCGGCAGCACGTGGCAGCCGCAGCAGCTTACCGGGTTCACGGGCCGGGACCTGCCGCGCCTGCATGCAGTGAGCGCGATCGATGCCTCCCGCGCCATGCTGGTCGGAGAATTTGGTGTCGCGGCTTACACCGAGAACGGCGGCGCGACCTGGCAGGTGTTCGACGCCGGGACCAAGAAAACGCTCCTCTCGCTGGCGCATCTCGGTGACGGTGTGTTTCTGGCCGGCGGGCTGGACGGCACGCTGGTGCGACTGGAACCGACCGCCGCCCGCGGGGCCTCGCCCCACGCGGCCGAACCGGACGCGCCCGGGGGCGACGCGGCAGCGGCTGCGCCCTATACCGCCCGCGCGCTCGCGACCATGACGACGGAACATTTTTTCGCCGTCGCCGACGCGGGTAACGGTCGCGCGGTCGCCACCGGGCGGGCAGTCCTGCGCCTGACGGACGGTGACGCGGTGACGCCTGTCACCGTGGATGACAGTATTCAACTACCGTTCACCTGGTTCGCTGGTGCGGAGGTGACCAGCGACGGCCAGTTATTCCTGGTTGGTATCCGCGGCATTATCGCCGGCGGCCAGTTGGACGATGAAACGGGTGCGGTCGGCCTGCGCGGGGCGCTCGGGCGCAGCGACACCATTCGTATCGCCGCCGGAAGTCGCCAGGCAAAGGGAACTCGGCCATGAATCATCGCCTGGCTGCGTTCATCGCGCGGCGCCCGCTGCTCGTGTTTCTGTTGATGACCGCGCTGACGACCATTCCCGGGTATTTCGCCGTGCGTGGTTTGTCCTTTGACGTCGTGCTCGAAGAGATGATGCCCCTCGACTCGCACAACGTCGAACTCGTACAGCGTTTCGGCGCCCAGTTCGGCGGCGCCAACACCACCCTGGTCGAAGTCCGCACGACAGCAGAATCAATCTACTCGCTCGAATTCCTGCAGAAATACAAACGTATCGCCGACGATATCTACTACCACCCCGAGAGCATTCGCCATCTCAATCAGAATCTCGCTTTACGCAAGACCAAGGCGGTGAGCGGCGGCGGCGGCAGGGTCGAGATCAACGCGATCATGTGGCCCGATCTGCCGACCACCCCGGAAGAGATGGCGACCTTTCGCCGTGGGGTAAACAATCAGTACCGCGGTTTTCTCGTCTCTGACGACGAACGTTCAGCGATGATCATTGCCGATTTCAATGACACCGCCGATTTCTCAGCGGTGCTCAGCTTCCTGAAGGGGTTGCGCGCTGCGGAGGAAGATGAAACCACATCGATCCATATCGTCGGCCGACCGGTGCTGCTCGGATACATCTACCAGTCGCTCGATGAGGTTTACAAGATCCTGGCGGTCTCGCTTGGCATCGTCGCCATCATCCTGTTCCTGTACTTTCACACTTGGATTGGTGTCCTTGTCCCGATCTTCACGGCGGGCGTCGCGACGCTGTGGGGCCTCGGTGCAATGGGTTACGTTGGCTACAACCTTGACCCGCTGTTGATCCTCCTGCCCGCGTTTATTTTCGCCATCGTACTCTCGCACGGGGTGCAGCTGACATCGCGGGTGCTGGAAAACGTCGAGCAGGGCGAGCATGGATTTCGTGACTGTTCGCGGCTCGCGCTTGGCGTGCTTCTCATCCCGAGTACGGCCGCCATCGTCACCGATGCTGCGGGTTTCGGCGTGCTTGGGCTGGCGCGAATTCCGAGCATCCAATCACTGGCGGTCATCTGCGGTATCTGGCTGTTGTCGATAGCGCCGGCGCTGGTGTTTTCTACGGCGCTCCTGTGCCTGCTGCCGAAGCCGCGCCGGCATCGCCGCGGGTCGCGCGTGGTGGAGCGGATCTGGGGTGGTGTCATCCAGCTCGAAGATCACAAGTACATGGCGGTCGGGATTACTATTGTGCTGCTCCTGAGTGGCATGTTCTACGCCACCAATCTACAGGTTGGTGACACCAAGGGCAGCGCCATCCTGTGGCCCGACTCGCGTTTTAATCAGGATGTCGAATCGATCAATACCCGCTATTCGCGCCTCGGGACGGATGTGCTGCAGGTGTACATCGAGGGCGACGAGAACACCATGCTGGACCCGGCGGTTTATCACACCACCGAGGCGCTCGATCGCTACATTTACGAGCACGTCGCCGAGGCACGCCCGTCACAGAGCCTGGTGCCGGTGATCAAACTCATTAATTCGGTCCTCTACGAGGGTGACCCGTCCTACGAGATCATCCCGGACTCCGCCGAAGAAGTGGGTTTCGACATCTACATGTTCCGCTCCCGTGGAGAGCCCGGTGATTTCGCCGCTTTCACCAATAACACGTGGGAAATCGGCAACATTTCGACTTTTGTAGAGGATCACAGCGTACCAACCATTGCAGCCCTGACCGACGCACTGGATGCGTTCTTCGAGTCTGAGGGCGGCAACCTGTCGAAGGCGGCATTTCTATACAGCGGCGGACAGATTGGCATCGTCGAGGCACTCAACGCCGAGATCCGGCACAGCAATGTCAAGACCATGACCGCGATCGTCATCGTCATTGCGCTATGCATCCTGCTGTATTACCGCTCGATTGGCACCGTACTCATCCTGTTGCTCAGTCTCGCCACGGCCAATTTCCTGACCTATGCGTTCATGGCCTGGAAAGGCGTGGGACTCAATGTCAGTACGCTGCCACTGGCGGCGCTCGGGGTGGGGCTCGGTGTCGATTACGGCATTTACATGGTTGATCGAATCAAGGAGGAGTTTCGCCGACTGGGCGACGTCGAGGAAGCTATCCACGCGGCACTGGGCTCTGCCGGTAACGCGATTTTCGTGACCGCGGTAACCATGATTGCGCCACTCATCCCGTGGGCGTTCCTGTCGCCGCTGCGTTTCCAGGCCGAAATGGGCTTGCTGCTGGGACTCGTGCTTGCGATGAACCTGCTCGGTTCGCTGTTGTTCGTGCCGGCGGCGTTCGCAGTGCTGCGCCCGCGTGCCGTATTCCCCGCTCGGGCGGCGCCTTCCGACCATTCGGACGGCGCTGCACCCGCGCGGCTGACGGGTGACCGGGGGGGCGCGCCTGCGGGCAGCATGACGGTTTGAATATATAAAAAATCAACGTATTGAAAAGAAGTATTCAGAGTTGCTTGCACCATTGGGCAAGCATTTAAGGAGAGACAAAATGAGTTTAACGATCCGGCAGGGGGTGCTGGCGCTGATAATCCTGATAACGGCGCTACCAGCATTGGGATTCTCCGGTTGGTCTGGCAAGGACTGGGCCTTGCACGGTCGCGTCAAGCAGGGCACCAGTGTCGCGTATGACGTCGCTGACGGTACCGCGCTGGGGCCAACCAATACGACGGCAGAACTCAAGTTTTCGTACCGCCCCAGCCGCAACTGGACGTTCATCGCCAACGCCTGGTGGCGCGCCGACTGGGCGCCACAGATTGGTGACGACTTCAATACCGGCCTGGGTCTGCAGGATCCAACCTCAGCCGGGTTCAACGGGCGTCTGCCCTTCCGGCTGCATACCAGCAACTGCGCCGGCAGCCTGGCTGACCCATTCTGCGCACCATCCAACCAGATTCGACGGTTTGATGATTTTGATGAAGTGATGCGTGAACTGTCGATCAAATATCGGGATTCGAAAAACCGATTCACCGTCAAGGCCGGCAAGTTCCAGCGCGGTTGGGGACAGTCGGATGGATTGCGACTACTCGATGTGTTGCATGCGCAAGACCTGCGCGAACGGTTCGCGTTTCGGGACTCGGACGAATTGCGGGTCCAGGCCTGGATGGTGTCCACAGACTTCAATTTTCGCAAACTCGGCATCGCCGCTCCGTTCGAATTCCTTGGCATGAAACGGCCGACGCTCGAGTTCAATTTTGTCCCTGAAGTCCATCACTCGCGCTTCGTGATTAATAATCCTACGCCGAGCGATCGGACGTCCGGCGGTATATTCGGGTTGCCATTTCCGCAGTTGCGGGATCCGGTATCGGGACTTGGCCTGGTCGGCATCGGTGCGAACCTGCGCGAGGTCGCGCCTCCGGATGCCGATCTGAGTTTCGACGATGCGGAGTATTCGGCGCGGCTGAAATTCGACGCGCTTGGCGGCGAATGGACGCTGAACGCTTTTTATGGGCAGCAGGACTTACCCGTAGTCAAAATGACAGGGGCGAACATCGTCGTCGGCCATCCGCTGAACAACGAGAACCTTGCAGCCGCGGTCGTACCGCTCGACCTCGCAACGACCGTCGGCGCGATCCATGCACCTCCGGGCGGTTACCTGACATGGCTGCGCAGCGTGGGCGCAGGTGCGCCGATTGCGTTCCCGTTGTCGGCCGGCGGCCTGGCGCCACTCGCGGCGTTAAGCGGCGGAGCGTTGCCGAACTGCATCGATCCGGTGTTCGGGCCGGGCGCGCCAACCGACCTTCCGTGCTCGGTGAACGTCAACTTCGATCTGGATTTCGACTATCGGCAGAAAATGGTTGGATTGAGTTTTGCCCGCGACATGAGCGAGTTCAAATTCGGTCCGAAGCAAACCTCACCGACTATGCGCGTCGAGGCCGCGTTTGAATTTTCCAAGCCGTTCAACCGCTTCGTCGCAAGGGATCCCTTCATTCCCGGCGCAGTCGTGAGCGGGTCAAATGCTCTGGTGGTCAATCCTGACGATGCGATTGAGCGAAGCAATGTGCTTTCCACCATGCTCGGGTTCGATTACCCGCTCTGGGTACCGGGATGGGAGACCCAGCAGAAATCGATTTTTACGAGCTTCCAGTTTTTCAACATCCACACCATGGATGCCGAGAAGGGACTCTTACAGCAAGCGCCGTATGGTTTCGACACGGTGAAGGACAACCACCAGTTCATCACCTTTCTGTGGAGCATGCCGATCATCAACGAGCGTCTGATATTCGAAGGCCTGTTCATTCGCGACTTTGATAACCAGGGTACGTTCTACCGTCAGCGCATCGACTTCCAGTTCTTCGGGAATAACTGGCGCCCGCGTCTCGAATGGATGTTCTTTGACGGACAGGGAGAAAACGCGCCGATCGGCATTCTGGACCGTTCCGACTACGTCGAGTTTTCCATTACGTATCAGTTCTAAGAGAATCAGCTTAAATTTCGTTCCGATCGGCACAGTGATCGGCAAAGAGGGACACCAACATGAAACGATTTCTACTTTTTTTAGTGTGCTGCACCGTAGGTTCCGGGGCCTTAGCCGAGGGTAACCTGGCGCGCGAAGCCTGGGCCGCTTTCGCTGCGAACAGTGGCAACCCGGATCACCAGAAATGGGTGGATGAAATCTCCAAGCCGGAAGCCGTCGCGCTGGCCAAAGCGTGGAAGGATCTACGCGGTTACGATGCCTACGACATTATCGCCAAGGCGGATCTGCCGCCGGAACTGAAACCGGGACTGGTGATTACCAAGGAGAACGCCGGGGATTTCCCGTGGTTGAAGGACTACCTGCCAAAACAGCATTACGACGCACTAACGAGTTCCGACTGGGGCACGATCGGCCAGATAACCATCGTTCCGACCAATACCTATTACATGTCGAGCGCCGTGCTCGAAGCGACGAAGAACCGGGTCGAAAAAAATCTCGTTCCGACCGTGGCCGCGAACGGCGAGCTCCGCAACCCGGACGGTAGTTATTTTCTCGTCAACGGTGAGACCGCCAATGCCATTCCGTTCCTTCACCCCAAGGACGGCATGGAACTGAACTGGTCCTATGTCTCGCATGCCGTGGGTACGGAAACGCTGTTTTTCAAACCGATCAAAATGGGCGCCTGTACTGGCGGGGCAGGGGCAAAGATCGATCGCTACTATGAAGCCGATCTGTGGTGGCAGAAGTTTCACGGCCGCTCCCTGGTCGGGCCGCAGGGCGACGTCGAAGGTAAGGATGACTTCATCGAGGGTGGGTCGATCTTCTTCCTCGAACCTTTTGATATCCGCGGTCTCGCGGGTGTCAGGCAGCGCTACGCCAAAGCAGGAGAGGAGGATGATTTTCGCGTGTTCATTCCAAGCCTGCGCCGTACCCGCGTGCTGACCGGATCCGACGCGCAGGACCCGATTGCCTCGGGTGTCGAGCTCACCTGGGACGACTGGCGCGCGTACTGGGGCAAGACGGACCCGGACAAATTCGACTACGAACTGGTCGGTGAAGGCTTCATCCTCGCGCTGCCCGAAGTGGGCTATGTTTACGACGCCTACGAAACTGACGAGACGAAGTGCAACCTGAAATCGGTGGAAATGGAATTACGACCGGTCTGGATACTCAAGATTACCGACAAGACTGGCAAGTACATCTATAAGACGCGCACCACGTGGGTCGACAAGGAGAACTACTACATGCAGTTCCACGTCACCACCGACCCGCGCGATAACGTGATGCGGATCTGGGATGACAGCCGTGCGTTTCGCCCGACCAACGGTGAAGCCCAGTGGCGTTACGTCATCGTGTCGAACTTCGTCAACCAGCGATTCAACTTTCTCGAGATGGAGCCGGTGTGGGAAGGTCGAGGCGAACTGGTTGGCGATGAGAAGTTCGACGTCGACCAGTTGCGCGATTACCAGTAACGCTAGCGGAACGGGCGCTCTCGGGTGCAAAGAGGCACGGGAGCGCCCGCGCCCGCCTTACGGTTGCGCACCGGCGGCAAAAACGCGCGTGCCGCTGGCTCGCAACCGGTTGGTTGGCGCGATTACGACGTCGCACGAACGGTGGCTTCCGTCAGAAATGACAGACCGCTTCTTCGGCTTAACTCAATCGGCGGTCGGTGACGACTGCTTTAGGTTTTTTCCATTTCAGGTTGCCTCATGAAAGCCGCGATATATCATGGTGCCGGGGATATCCGCACCGAAACGGTGGATGATCCTGAAATATCTGCCCCTCATGAGATCATTGTCCGGGTGCGCGGTACGTCCATCTGCGGCTCCGATCTGCATATCTACCGGGGAGCGCTCGATGGCATCATGCGGCCCGGACATTCGAGAACCGGGCACGAACTCGTGGGCGAAGTCGTGGAAACCGGATCGGGCGTCGCGCGGTTTCGACAGGGCGATCGCGTTACGATGGCTTATTCCTGCTCGTGCGGTGCATGCCCGATGTGCGAACTCGAACAGACCGCGCACTGCGAAACGACGAACAAAGCGGTCTATGGCTTCGGTGATGCGTTCGGCGATTTGAACGGCACGCATGCGGAGCTGATGTGCATTCCGCATGCTGACGCGCATGCGATGAAAGTACCGCGGGCCGTGGACGACAGAGCCGCGGTTACCCTGTCATGCAACTTGCCGACCGCAATCATTGCCAACAGCCTGGCGGATATCCGGGCAGGCGAAACCGCGGCCCTGGTTGGATGCGGACCAACCGGCCTGATGTGCCTGGATCTGGCGATGGCGCGACGACCGGAACGGCTGGCCGCATTTGATCCGTGCATCGAGCGTCGCATCCGCGCGGAGCGCAAAGGCGCCGTGGTGTTGGACGCAGGCGCGGACCGTGCGGTCGAGCAAGGACTCGACCTTACGGGCGGACGCGGTTACGACAAAGTGATTGAGGTCGTCGGCAGCCCCGATAGCCTGAACCTCGCCCTCAGTCTGACCAGACCCGGCGGCACGATAAGCGCCGTTGGCGTATTTACGAGCGACACCTTCAATTTGAACCTCGCGGACGTGTTTCTGCGAGATATCAGTTTGCATATGAACGGCTTCGCGAATGTGCAGCCGGTGATGAGCGCTGCACTCGAATTGTTGGAGCGCGGCGAGATCGTCGTCGACGATCTGTTCACCCACGAGTTCGAGCTGACCGAAATCGACCGCGCGTTCAGCATGTTCAACGACAAGCGCGATGGCGTTTGCAAGGTGTTGGTACGTCCTTAGCGCGTGTTGGTCGTTACGTCGAGTGTTCCTGGTCGAATTGGATTACTTTCCTGCAACCACTACAAAGAACGAAAAAGATGACAAACGGGGGCTTAAGAACGCGACTGCATCGGACACGTTGGGTGTCCCCCTCGTTTTCATTGATGGTTGAGTTTACCGGGCGATACTTTCTGCCTGAATGTTTTCCAGCTGTCGTCGTTTAAGCGGATTGTGAACTCGGATGCCGTTTAGTTTGAATTATCCTGCCAGAACCGGTTGGCCTATCGCCAATCCTTCTTCGTTGAACTAAGCGGCGACGCTGATCGAAACCTGCATGCCCAGCCGGTGGGCCATATCGACCAGGCTGCCGAGGCGAAACGCTTTGATCTTGCCATTCAGTAGAGCACTGACCCGCGGTTGGGTGATATGTAGCACCTCTGCAGCCTGCTTTTGCGTCCGGCCCTCTTCTCTGATCTGTTCCGCGATTTCGATCATCTACGCAGAGCGTAGCTTCAGGTGTTCCTGACGCACCGGATCGTCCTCGGTGACATCCCAGACGCTGGTGAACCGACCTTTCTTGCCCATGACGTTATCCCTCTTTCAGGATCCGCCTCAGCGCCTGCTTCGCGGTCTCGATATCCTGATTTCTCGTTTTCCGTGTTTTCTTCTGGAACGCGTGCAGGACGTGGATGGCATTCACAAACATTGCCACGTAAATCACCCGAAACTGACCCTCATGCATGACGCGGATTTCGCGGACACCCGATCCAATGGACGGCATCGGTCTCCAATCATTCGGCTCCAATTCGCGCTGAACTCGATCGAGCTGGTACTCCACCTCTCGGTTCACACCTGAAGGAAAGCCGCGGAGCACGTCGAGGGAAGGGCCACAGGATCGGATTTCCTGAATTTTCCGAATACACTTCTATAGAAATATTTATTCAAGTACCGATATAAAGCTGATTGTATTGCTCGTAGCAGCAGTCTTTCGAGCGACGGGCTGCATCACATTTCATTCAGGAAGAATAGACACGATCTGGACACGCCGCCTTAGCAACCTATTGAAAAATATAAAAACACCGAAGGTTCGAATCCCTCCCTCTCCGCCAGATCAGAAGAGCCCGCTTCAGCGGGCTCTTCTGATCTGGGGAGTGGGCGACCCTGATGAGAGAGGTGGACCCCATCGTCTGGACAGTTAACGCGGTGACATAAGTGGATTCTTCTGCCATACGATTCTCAGAGGAGAAGGAGCAGAAGATGACGAGAAGAAAGCGACGTAATCATTCATCGGCGTTCAAGGCGAAGGTTGCACTGGCGGCGCTGAAGGGCGAGCACACGGTAGCCGAGCTCGCCGAGCGATTCGATGTGCATCCGAATCAGATCCAGGAGTGGAAGAAGCGCCTGGTTGAAGATGCGGAGGACGTGTTCGGTGGCAATGCGGCTGAAGCCCAGCATACCGAGCAGGAGATCCAGAAGCTGCACGCCAAGGTGGGCCAGCTGACGATGGAGAATGACTTCCTGTCAAAGTTTCTCGGGCGCGACCGGTGAGCGAGCGCCGAGCGATGGTCCAAAGTGCTCACCCGTTAGCGAAGACACGCCGCTGTGAGTTGCTCGATGTGCCCCGCTCTTCGGCGTACTACCAACCGGCCCCGGTCAGTGATGAAGAACTGGCACTGATGCGCCTGATAGACGAAGTACATCTACAGTATCCGTTCTATGGCAGTCGTCAGATACGGAACGAACTGGAAACCCGTGGTCGCCAGGTGAATCGCAAGCGCATCCAGCGACTGATGCGGCAGATGGGTCTTCAGGCGCTTTATCCGAAGCGGCGAACTTCAGTGCCGGACAGAAGCCACAAGGTGTATCCCTACCTGCTGAAGGATGTGGTTATCGAGCGGGCCAACCAAGTGTGGGCGGCCGACATCTGCTACATCCCGATGGCGAAGGGGTTCATGTATCTGGTGGCGATCATGGACTGGTACACCCGCAAGGTGCTGTCGTGGCGCGTCTCGAACACGATGGACACAGACTTTTGCGTCGAGGCGCTGGAGGAAGCCCTACAACGCTTTGGTTCACCTGAGATCTTCAACACCGATCAGGGTGCGCAGTTCACGGCCAACGCGTTCACCGAGGTCCTCAAAGCCCACGACGTGGCCATCAGCATGGACGGGAAGGGACGCTGGCTGGACAACGTATTCATCGAGCGGCTGTGGCGCAGCGTGAAGTATGAGGACATCTACCTGCGCGCCTATGAGACGCCAGCCAACCTACGGGCAGGACTGGCCCGATACTTCAACTTCTACAACACCAGGCGCCGTCACAGCGCGCTGGACCGACGCACCCCGGATGCGGTGTACTTTGCTCAGGTCACGGCCTCATTGGCCGCCTGAAACGGCATGAAGGATCCACTTATCGACCTGTCCAGTTTTTGGGGTCCACTTCTGAGAACCCCTCGGTTCGACAAATCGCGCGAGCGATTTGGACGCCGGCGCGCAGCGCAGGCGCCCGCAGGGTGAGGAAACGCCACGAGCGTTTCCGAATCAATCCCTCCGAGAGAGGGGGTGCGCTTCAGCGGGCTCTTCTGATCTGGGGAGTGGGCGGTCCTGATGAGAACCCCTCGGTTCGACAAATCGCTTGAGCGATTTGGACGCCGGCGCGCAGGATGAGGAAGCGCTCCGAGCGTCTCCTAATCAATCCCTTGTTAAGAACGTTGGGGGCTGTGCTGGAGCGGGCTCTTCTGCTCTGGCGGAGAGGGCGGTCCTGATGAGAACCCCTCGGTTCGACAAATTGCGCGAGCGATTTGGACGCCGGCGCGCAGGGTGAGGAAGCGCTCCGAGCGTCTCCGAATCAATCCCTTGTTAAGAACGTTGGGAGCTGTGCTGGAGCGGGCTCTTCTGCTCTGGCGGAGAGGGCGGTCTTGATCCCAGGCCAATTCAACCACCGCACCTTCGTGCGAGGCCGAATAAGTACGATCTGTCGTCGTCCCGTATGCGTCATCCTTTCGAGCATGCGCCTTTGGACACAAACCCACCCCCAAGCTCCGCTGTGTCGAAGTAAAAGTGACGCCAGAAGGAGCCGCTTTTGAGATTCATCTCGAACGACGCGTATTGGTCGCCGCAGCTCACGCTTTCCGCTGAGAGCGTGTCGTCCTGCGTGATTGAGCAGGGCATTTCCAGCGGGGGCAGTTGCAGCGTCTCTCCAGGGCTCGCTGCGCGGGAACTCGTCTGGTCAAAACTGACAGTCTGTTTAATGTGGTTTACGGTCACGTTGAATGCCGCGGGCTCGGGATTTTTCGTGCTGTAGGTGCACTTCTCCGATTGGATACAAGCCGAGGCCATCGCCTGATGAAATTCTTCTACGCACTGCCAGATGTTCCCCGACTCCGGTTCCACTGCTCCAGCACTCGTGGCAATTGCTGAGACCATGAGGGCCGTTACGATCCCTGAACCGAAGCGATGCCGTTTACTCATGTCTAACCTCCCCGAAAACCAGGTCAACCGCAGTAGGTCAGGTTAGTTACGCGCGGGGACGCGCTATGGATTGAAGCTTACCGCGCGTTGTCAAGACGCACCTGGGTCAAGTTTTCCTACTGAGCATTCTGCGCCTGCCAGGCGGCGCGTACATCGTCCATGGTTAAAGTCGCCAGCACGTTTTTGCTGTCATCCATGATATCCAGGACCTCGTTCACATCGTCGCAGCGCATGCTGTAGAAAACGACCGCTCCATCCGGTCCTCCGCCCTCGCTGTGCGCATCGTGGGTCCTCCCGCGGTAATAACGACCTGCTGGTCTTACCTCGCGCACACTACCGTCACTCTCGTAAATCCGCAGCTCTCCCTGAATGATGAGCATGTTGGTCTGCGCAAGATGGTTGTGCATGGTGACTGTCTTGTTGGGCGCAAAGCGCACCAGGAGATCCACCACGCCGCGTTCTTCGTCGATATCACACAAGGTCAGCTCCAGGTTTTCGATCCCTGCAAAGGGGCTCCAGGAAATAATGTGGTCGTAAAGGTCGCAGCTTGGTTGTGAAACTTGGGGTTGCGCGTTCATAGGATGGCTCCGTTCGGGTTGCTTTCTCGCTTTCGTGAAGAGGATGCCGTGCATCGAGCACAAGCTCAAACCTTCCGATTTCGTATGAATGCGTCACGGCAGGCAGGTCGCCGGTTGCGACGCCTTGGATCTCCCAGGTAATGCTGTTTCTCGTAACAAAACGGTAAAAGATTATTTTTACGAGGAAAATTAAATAATTTTTTGTCTGTCAGAGGCGTTTTCCGGGCTGAAATATCGCTTGGAGGCTGCTATGGTTTGCATCTTTCTGCATTGGCAGGAATTTGTCGGTCTGGGGCGATATTCATTTTTCGTCCGTACTGCGTCGGTAGGGGCCGCGTATAGCGAGAGCTTAAGAGCCATGCGTAGACTGAGAGCGATATGTGTTGGCACAGCCCTGTGCGTGCTGGTCGCTGGAAAAACGTTCGCCGCTGACCCGGTTCCCCAACCGTTCACTGAGTTTGCCGTGTCTGGTTTCACGGTCTCGGGTGAGAACCCGCTGGGTGAAGCCGAGACAGAGCGCCTGCTGTCAGAGTTCATCGGCACCTATTCGACGCTGGACGCCTTGCGTGCCCCGGTGGATGCGCTGCAGGCGGTGCTGAACCAGCGAGGTTATGCCTTTCAGCGGGTGGTGCTGCCACCTCAGGTGCTGTCGTCGGGCTCGGTTCGTCTGGAGATTGTGCCGATTACCGTCTCGCAGGTGACGGTGTCGGGCAATCAATATTTCCCTGAGAAGAACATCTTGCGCAGTCTGCCGGTGGTGCGGCCGGGCGAGGTGCCGGCGCGTGGTGCGCTGAGCGGTGCGCTGGAGCTGGCCAACCTGCATCCTGCGAAGCAGGTGAAGGTGCGCCTGAAGGAGAGCGAAGCGAGCAACGCCGTTGATGCGGTGATTGACGTGGAGGACGAGCGTCCGTGGCGTCTGTTCACGGCGCTGAACAACATCGGCACGCGGGATACAGGCCGCACGCGCCTGATTGCAGGTGGTCAGTATCTGAACCTGTTCGGGCTGGACCACGAGCTGACGGCGTCGTACACGACCTCGCCTGAGAACACGGACGATGTGATGCAGGCGGGCGCGAGCTACAAGCTGCCGCTGTATCAGGCGCGCGGCTGGCTGAGCGCGTTTTTCTCTGAGTCGGACGTGGGCGCGGGTGACGTGGCGGGGTTTGACGTCAGTGGTGCGGGTCGCTTCTGGGGGGTGAGCTTTACCCGGGTGCTGGAGCGACGGGGTGGTTACAGCCACAACTGGACGCTGGGTCTGCAGGACCGTTACTTCGAGAGCGACATCAACTACTCGGTAGGCGGCGTGACGGTCCCGTTCGGCCAGAACGTGCGCTCGCACCCGGTGACGCTGAGCTATCGGGGCAAGTTTGAGTCTGACCGCTGGGTGGGCGAGATGGGCGCGAGCTACTCGCGGAATCTCAAAGTCGGGGACGGAAATAACGCGCTGGCGTACAGCGCGTCACGTTTTGGCGCCGATCCGGACTGGGATGCGGTTCGGTTTGATGGCGAGGCGATTTACTACCTGCCGCGGGACTGCCTGCTGCGGGGGGAGTTTGAGGGGCAGTGGAGCGACGATGCGCTTATCCCGGGTGAGGAGTTTGGTCTGGGTGGCGAGCGCTCTATCCGAGGGATGAACGAGCGGGCGGTGATAGGCGACAGCGGCTACCGGGTGACGGCGGAGGTGTGGTCGCCGCCAATCCCGAAGACGCTGGGTCTGCGTGTGCTGGCGTTTGTGGACTTCGGGATGCTGGACCGTCACAAGGTTCAGCCGGGTGAGGTGAACACGGACACGGTGTCGAGTGCGGGAATGGGTTTGCGCTGGCAGTGGCGGAAGAATCTGAGTGTGCGTCTGGATTACGGCCACACCCTGGCGGAGGGTGAGGGTGCGACGGCGGAGGCGCCGGACGAGGCGGGGGTGAAGTGGCACTTCAACGTGCTGGCCTCGTTCTGAGCGAGGTGAGGAGCGTGATGATGCGAAAGACGTCGGTATTACTGGGCTGGTTGCTGAGCCTGGTGTTTGTGGGGCCGCTGTGGGCGAATCCGCAGGGTGGTGTGGTGATGCACGGCTCGGTGCAGGTGCCCGGATTGCCGCCGAACACGCTGCCGACGGTGAACATGCGGGCGCTTGAAATCCACAACGCGCCGAACACAGTGATCAACTGGCAGTCGTTCGGGATTGACGTGAACGAGGTGACGTCGTTTGTGCAGCAGAGTGCGCAGTCGGCGGTGCTGAACCGGGTGGTGGGTCAGGAGCTGTCGTCGCTGCTGGGCCGGCTGGAGTCTAACGGCCGGGTGTATCTGCTGAATCCGAACGGTGTGATTGTGGGTCAGGGCGCGGTGATTGACACGGCGGGCTTTATTGCCTCGGCGCTGTCGATGACGGATGAAGACTTTCTGGCGGGTCAGCTGCGGTTTGCGGGCGACGGGACGGAAGGTCCGGTGATTAACCGGGGTTATATCCGCACGAGTGAGACGGGCGATGTGCTACTGGTGGCGCCGTCGGTGACGAACGAGGGGGTGATTGAGACGCAGGGCGGCAATGTGGTGCTGGCTGCGGGGAAGTCGGTGGTCATAACAAGTCTGGAAGACGTCGACGTTGAGTATGAGGTGAGTGCGCCGAGTGACTCGGCGGTGAACCTGGGCGAGGTGATTACGGGTGGCGGTGCGGCGGCGATATTTGCGGGGACGATCCAGAACCGCGGTCGGCTGGATGCGACGACGCTGGTGGTGGATGAGAGCGGTGAGATCCGTCTGGTGGCGAGCGATGCGGTTGAGCTGACGGCGGACAGTGTGCTGATTGCCAATGGGGCTGACGGTGGTCAGGTGTCGGTTACGAGCGGCGGTGGTCTCGCGGTTGAGGGCGTGATTGAGGCGAAGGGCGAGGCCGGGACAGGCGGTGAGATTGACCTGACGGGCGCTGAGCTTGTGCTGACAGCGGCGACGGTAGAAGCCTCCGGGACGACGGGCGGCGGACGCGTGCGGGTTGGCGGTGAGTTCCAGGGTGGACGGGATCTTGCGGTGGATGAACTGACCAACGCGGAGACGGTGACGATTGACTCGAGCAGCCGGCTGGTGGCAGAGGGGCTTGGTCCGGATGCACCGGGCGGTGAGGTGATTGTCTGGTCTGAGGGTGAGACAGTGGTGTCTGGCGAGGTCAGCGCGATGCCTGGCGCGGAGGGGTTGGGTGGCTTCGTTGAACTATCCGGGAAGGGTGAGCTGATCTTCCGCGGTTCCGTCGCGGCGGGGGCGGGCGGCACCGTCTTGTTTGACCCGCAATACGTTGTAGTCGATGACCTGGGGCAGAGTGCTGTAGGCGATGCTACGTCCGATGGAGTGTTGGGTCAGGTGACGCTTGACCCTGCAACGGTCGAAACACTTCTGGACCAGGGGACCGATGTTCTGCTGCAAGCTGACAACGATATTTATGTCCGCAGCGACATCCTGGTCACTGGAACCCCGACCACGCCAGCGAGCCTGACCCTGGAAGCAGGCCGCTCTATCGAAATAGAGGCACTGATTACAACCAACAACGGCAATCTGATTGCGCGTGCCAACGCGCCATTCGGCCGGATCAGTGATGGCAGCCTGGACCTTGGAACGGGGCCGGGCAACATTTTTGTTCGGGACAAAGCTCAGGATGCGGTCGTCGGCACCTACGGTGTCAATGCCGGCAGCGGATTCGTACAGTTGATCTCTTTGCCGTTCAACGCGGCTATCAGTAACAGCGAGCAGGGCGGCATATACCTGACGCACAACGATTTTGAAGCAGATACCGTTCGTGTCAGCGCAGACACGATTGAAATGATCGGCATGGGCGTTGAGTTCAGCGGACCGTTCAGCTCTGGCGGAGCCCTGCTTGTTGAAGGCGCGGACATAACTGTCCGTTCGGAAAGCGGTCTGAGCCTGGCTCCTGTCATCAACGCTTCTTCAAACTTAAGCATCTCGGCGCCTGCGCTCTGCGTCGGGGCAGTCGAAGTTAGCTGCGGATTTGAGGCCTCGATTGAGCCTGCAGTGATCGAGCCTATCCTGCTGCAAGGTGGCAACGTGCAGCTGCTGTCCAACTTTGACACCTACGTTCAGGAGAGCATAGACGCAGCCAGCGGGACAGGGTCGCTCCTGCTAGATGCAGGTGGGACGCTCGAAATTAACGCCAGCCTTGCGCTGGGCGGTGATCTGGTCGGCATCGCGCAAAGCCCCACGCTCGGAATTGGCGGGCTGGATAGTACTCCTCACCTTTCGCTGACTGCCGATGATTTCAACGGCGATGTCGTTGTCAGTGCGAACAGCATCTATCTGGAACTCGTCAACGATCCGAGCTGGGGCGTGACCGAATGGGAGGAGCTCTATTTACGCACCGCCGGCATCAGTCAGGGATTTGCGCTATCGCTTAGCGCAGCCACTGATCTGACACTTAAAGCTGGGTACATATTCGTGAAGGGTTTCGGGGCTGCCGCAGGCTCGGTTTTGGTGGAGGCGCAGAATATCAATCTGTCAGCGCTGCGTACCTGGACCGACCCGGTATCCACCAGCCAGTACAGCGACGGCTATATCGAGATTTGGAGCGGAATTCAGGGTCAATCGGGCACTCCGACCATCGATCTGACCGCAACGCAGAATCTCAACCTTGATGCTGCTGGCGCTATCTGGATCAGCGCTGACAGGGGAAGCGTTGGGCTCGCGGGGAACAACATCGGTGTGCAGGTGACCGATGGTACCTACGCCCGCTACGACCTCACCTTGGGGCTTCTCGACGGGGGTGCGTATCCGCTTGAGCTTGACACTTATAGCTACATTGAAATCGTCTCCGGAGGAGGGGCTGTCGACTTCAGCGCTACGGACGCGCTGCAGCTCACCGCAAGCGGCCATGTGCTCATCTCTGACCTTGGTCTGGGTAATGTTTCTTTAAGCGGCGGTAACACCGTCGATATTGTCAACACACTGGGGAATCCCGGTCTCTATGGGACCTCAACGGCGTGGTATCAAGACCTCGCCCCGGATCTGTTTAACGTAATTGGCCCTGCTGAAGAGGTAATGGGTGTCTACGCGGCGGACCTCGCGGATGCGAACGGCGCTTCAGTCATCGTCAGCAGCAACTCGGTCAAAGTGCGTAGCGAAAGCGACCTGCTTTTCAGCAGTGCCTATTCCGCGAGCGCTCTGCTGGGGTTGGCGGCGCCGGACGTCTGTGTCAGTACAACAGGAGCAGGCTGCGGCGCGATTGCCCCGGTGCTGATTGACCCGGCCCTGTTAACGCCGCTTTTGGACCAGGGCACAGATTTTGAGCTGGCTGCGGATAATGATATTGAAGTGATGGAGGGTATTTCTGCGACCGGTGCTGGCTCGTTGCTGCTCGATGCAGGTCGTAACCTGAACATCAACGCCGATGTTATTGTCGGTGGAGATCTGACCGGCCGCGCAAACAGCCCGACTCTAGCACTCGATGGCCTGCGACAGACAGGCTTTGGGGGCGTTGATGTAAGAACTCCTGAAGGCAGCGGTGACGTGACAGTCAGCGCAGCAAATATTCTTCTGGAAGCGTTACCTGGTACAGGGGTTTATGAGCCTTCTGGAATCATTGCAGCACACGCGCTCGGACAGACGGTCGGGCAAACGCTCTCCATGAGTGCTGCCGGCGCTTTGACGCTCGTTGGTCCCGCCGTGACGGTGATGAGTGGCTACGTGGCCGACGCGCCAACTACCATCACAGCCGATGGCGCACTCAGTCTGACAGCCGAGGAACACGTTCAACTTATCAGTAACGGTGGTTCTCTCGGAGTCAGCGGTCAGGATGTCAATCTGACTGCTTTCTCCGAGTTCACGAACAATTCCTCTCAGCTCGAGACACAGGGCTTGGTGCGTATTCAGAGCACGCAGACCGGCGGAGCTCTGACACTCTCGGCGGATCCTTTGGCGGGGACGCTGACGGTCACCGCGGGAAGGGAAGTGGACCTCTGGGGCGGCCTGGGGCCGGTGGCGTTGAGCGCTCGTGATATCTCGATTAACGCGTCGGGGGAAGTGATCTCACAGGCCGGGGAAAGTTACGGGATCGGACTGGTTGCGCTGTCGGGTGCCGCTGTACCGGTCACGGACCAGAACAATCGCATCGTTGACTATACCGGTGGCCTCTTGTCGCTCACTGCTGGAGGGACACTGGAGATCAATGCCAGCGGCGGTCAGAACTTCTCTGATCCTGGCTTTTGGGAAGGGGTGAAAATCTTTGGCAATGCGGGGGGTGTGAGCCTGTCCGGAACTGACGTCCGGCTGGTTTCGGAACTTCTCTGGCAGGGCACCGCGGTAGGGAATGAGACCTGGAGCTACACAGACGGTTGGGTGGTGATTGAGGGTGGGTTTCTCACACTCGCGGACAACACAGCGGTTGGCGCCCCGGTGGAGATCACAGCGACAGGGGTGCTGACTATAGACTCGGATTTCGTTAACCTTGGCGCCAGCCTTGGGGGCGTGGCCCTGTCTGGCGGCACCGTTGAAATTCTCGCGCAGGCGGGCGGTACTTGGGCTGATGTCGCTCTAGGGGAGTCGGTTGTTGATTCCTACGGCGAGATCAACCTCTTCGGTGGCGCGGAATATGTGTACGACTCAAACACGGGCCTTGATGTAGTTCTCGGCGGCGGTGTGTCTCTGACGGCGACTAACGGATTGAGTCTGGAGTCCAGTGTCCTCTATGTTGACGGTCAATCCGGCGGAGTGGTGGTCTCTGGGGGCGCTGTGAGCCTTGTGGCGTTGGGGGGGTACTCCAACGTAACTCCGAGCTCCTCTTCATCAAGTCCTCTGGGTTCGGTCGACTTGTATGGTGGAGACGAGACCATCTTCGATCCGCAATCCGGTAATTATCTGGCGGGTGGGAGTGGTGCTGTCAGCGTTGTTGCGACCGGCGGAGCATTGTCTATAGAGACGAACACGGTCTACGTTGTTGGTGGTCAGGGCGGCGTTCTGCTCAGCGGCGACACGATTTCCGCGTCGGCAACGGGGAGTTCGGTCTTCAGCGATCCTACAGGGTCCTCAAATTCCCCTGAAGGCTGGATAACGCTATACGGGGGCGATTCTTTCGTTTATGACCCGACCTCATCGAGCTACGTCTATGTTGGCGGCGGAGTGCGACTGGAGGCAACGAACGGGTTGAGTCTGCTGGCGGACGATTACCTGTTTGCTGAGGCACAGACAGGCGGCATTTTCTTCTCGGGTAGTGACGTGAGCCTTGTAGCACTAGGTGAGGCTTCCTCGGACTACTCGGGAATCTCCCAGACAGTCACGGGTTCCGTAGAGCTTTACGGCGGAGACCTGCTCATCTACGACCCCGTTGAAGCAAACTCGGTGGCCGGCGGCAGTGGCCCAATTAGTGTCACTGCCACAGGCGGTTTGCTGTCGATAGAGACCGGAGACTTTTACGTTGACGGCGGCCAGGGTGGCGTGTCGCTCAGCGGCGATTCGCTCGAAGTCTCAGCGGTATCGAGCTACAGCTATACCGACATTGACGGTTATCTCTCGGAGGACACGACCGGCGGAGTCGCTTTATATGGAGGCTCGACTTACCTATACGACCCAGTCTCATCAAGCGAGGTTGTCGTTGGTGGCAGCGTGCGCCTGGTGGCGACAAACGACTTGAGCCTGGTTGCGGGCGATGGCTTTTCGGTCAGTGGCGCGTCCGGTGGCGTGGTGGTCTCTGGCGGTTCAGTGGCGCTAACAACTCTGGATAGCTACTTTTATGAGAGCCCAACGTTCACTCAGTCAGGCTCGGGAGGGTATATCGACCTCAATGGTGGAACGGAGTGGGTTTTCGATCCCGTTTCGGGTACCGATATCGCAACGGAAAGTGGAGCAGTCGAAGTAACTGCCACGGGTGGGCCGCTATCGATTCAGACGGGTAGCTTATATGTCGACGGGGGGCTTGGTGGTGTATCGCTGCAGGGTCAGTCCATTGATGTCAGCGCCGTTTCCACATCGTCTTCTGACGATGTCGTTACTGGGAGTTTGAGCGAATACGTAAGCGGTGATGTAAGTTTTTCCGGTGGTGGTGACTCGCAGTTATGGGACCCGGTCAGTCAGAGCTACGGTGTTCTGGGTAATGGCGTCCTGGTGGAAGCGGCAGGCGAAGTATCCCTGTTCAGTGGGAATTCCCTGAGCCTGGGCAGTGACAGCTATTACGGCGAGGGTTTGAGCGCGGGTGGCGCCGGCGGTGTGGTGGTTTCGGGCGGTACGGTCAATCTGTCGGCAAGCGGCAGCAACACGGTTGATGGTGTTACGACGACAGAAGGCTACTTGAACGTCAGCGGTGGAGGCTTGGTGATCTATGACCCGGATTTAGGCATTGACACGGTCAAGGGTGCTCCGGTCGAAGTCAGCGCCACGACCGGTTTGCTGAGTCTGGTCTCCGGTGGGCAGGTACTGCTTGATGGTGGCTATGCCGGCGCAACGCTTTCCGGGAACGCCGTGTCAGTGACTGCGCAGTCGATGTTGGCCGATGGCAGCGAAGGTGGATACATCGAGCTGTTTGGTGGTTCTGTTGCCCTGTACGATTCAACGACGAGCTACGGTATCTACGACCGAGTGGGCGGTGGTCTGGCGGTTTACGCGGACACAACCCTTTCCCTTCTCTCGGGGGAAATTGATGTTGAGGGCGGGGTCGGAGGTGTATCGCTGGTCGGTGACATCGTCAGTTTGACGGCTGCGGGCACCATCGACGACGGAGCGGGTAATTTGCTGCCTGCCGGTTTCGTTGAGCTTCTGGGCGGCATCGAGTACTACGCGCGAACCGTTAACTTCGAATCCACCGCTGTGAAAGGCGGTCCGGTAACGGTGTCGGCGGGAACGCTGTTTGAGGTGACCTCCTCGGATATTTATTTTGAGGGCGGTGTTGGCGGCGTTGCGGTTGCTGCCGGCGACGTCACTCTCACTTCCACGTCTGGCTACGACTTTTTCACCGACGCGGAATCCGGAGCTGAGCAGCTGGAGCGCTTCAGCACGATAGGCATTGAAAACGCAGATCCGGTTGAGGTGTTCAACGTGGCCACTCAGTCGTTCGAGGCGGTCAGCTCCAGTCTCGTTTCTGTGAGTGCTACGGGAGTACTGGACATCACTGCGACCGACGGCACCGTTAGCGCATACGACGGTACGGGCCCTGTCAGCCTGTCCGGTTCGACGGTGACCATCACCACGACGGGGGTTGAGAACAGCGTGCCGGCGGAATGGGTGCCCGCGGAGGTTGCGTCGCTGCTGGGGACGCCGGGCGTGGTGAGCGGCATTTATTTGATCGCGTCGCCGACTGGGGGTGGTCTCTCCTTATCGGGCGATACGGTGAGCCTGCGTTCGGACAGCGATCTTCTGGTTAATGCACCGCTTGATGTAAGCACTGCCCTGACGTTGTCTGCGCCTGATTTGTGTGTGGCTGCGATTGGCGGTGCGTGCGGGTCGCCGTATACGCCCATTGACCCGCTGGCGCTCTTGCCAGCGTTGGATCAGGGGGCAGATGTGGCGCTCCTGGCGAACCGGGACATCTTCATTAACGAGGCTGTTGTTTCGAGTGGTGGGGGGAGTCTGGTGTTGGACGCAGGCGGCTCGCTGGAAATCAACGCCAGCCTTGCGCTGGGCGGTGATCTGGTCGGCATCGCGCAAAGCCCCACGCTCGGAATTGGCGGGCTGGATAGTACTCCTCACCTTTCGCTGACTGCCGATGATTTCAACGGCGATGTCGTTGTCAGTGCGAACAGCATCTATCTGGAACTCGTCAACGATCCGAGCTGGGGCGTGACCGAATGGGAGGAGCTCTATTTACGCACCGCCGGCATCAGTCAGGGATTTGCGCTATCGCTTAGCGCAGCCACTGATCTGACACTTAAAGCTGGGTACATATTCGTGAAGGGTTTCGGGGCTGCCGCAGGCTCGGTTTTGGTGGAGGCGCAGAATATCAATCTGTCAGCGCTGCGTACCTGGACCGACCCGGTATCCACCAGCCAGTACAGCGACGGCTATATCGAGATTTGGAGCGGAATTCAGGGTCAATCGGGCACTCCGACCATCGATCTGACCGCAACGCAGAATCTCAACCTTGATGCTGCTGGCGCTATCTGGATCAGCGCTGACAGGGGAAGCGTTGGGCTCGCGGGGAACAACATCGGTGTGCAGGTGACCGATGGTACCTACGCCCGCTACGACCTCACCTTGGGGCTTCTCGACGGGGGTGCGTATCCGCTTGAGCTTGACACTTATAGCTACATTGAAATCGTCTCCGGAGGAGGGGCTGTCGACTTCAGCGCTACGGACGCGCTGCAGCTCACCGCAAGCGGCCATGTGCTCATCTCTGACCTTGGTCTGGGTAATGTTTCTTTAAGCGGCGGTAACACCGTCGATATTGTCAACACACTGGGGAATCCCGGTCTCTATGGGACCTCAACGACGTGGTATCAAGACCTCGCCCCGGATCTGTTTAACGTAATTGGCCCTGCCGAAGAGGTAATGGGTGTCTACGCGGCGGACCTCGCGGACGCGAACGGCGCTTCGGTCCTTGTCAGCAGCAACTCGGTCAAAGTGCATAGCGAAAGCGAGCTCGTGCTGGTTGACGCAATGGTTGATTCAGGCGTCGGGCCGCTTGCTTTTGACGGGGGCTACGTGGAGTTGACTCGCGTGAGTGCGCTGACTCCCTTGTTGAGTGGGGGCGCTGTCTCTCTTGCATCGTCGGGCGCTCTGGCGCTCTACGGAGAATATGCCGCAAGCGATATTCCCCTGGTTTCGACCCCAGGCAGCCTCCTGATTACGAGTACGGAAGGTGTAGTGGACCGATTTTCGCCGGGCACGCAGGCGATCAGCTCGGGCAGCCTGGTTGTCTCCGGCGGCTCGTTTGAGCAGGCCGCGGATTCGGGAGACATCTCGACTGGTGATTTCGTGTTGAGCGCGGGAGCAACCTACCTGCTCAACGGCGGGACGCTGAGCGTGTCGAGTTCAATGAACCTGTTGGGCACACTGATCGCAGGCGGTGGTTTGTTGGATTACACCAGCAGCGTTGGGTTTTCGGTCCCTGTCGGAGGCACTGTGAATTGGCCTGGCAACTTCGTCGTAAGCAGCGGAACGACTGTCATTGACGGGACCCTGAATGTGGATGGCGACCTTCTCCTGGACGGCGGCCTGCTTGGGGGAGCCGGTTTAATTTCGATCGCAGGCGGCTCCGGTAACTTCAACATGGGGAACGCATCGCTGGTGTCCAGTGGCGCTACGACGCCACTCAGCATTCAGGGCAACCTGCTGGTCGCGCCGGGCGGAGACGGATTCGCGAGTCTGGGAGGCTGGTTAGATATTGACGGCACCGTTGAACTGCTCGGTCCAATAGGGGGCTCTGGCGTGCTTTCCGCTGGCGGCGGGGCGGGAACGATCAAACTTGGAGCGGGTAGCCTTTCCTCTTCAACAGCGCCCGGAGCTTTCACAATCGAAGGAAATCTGCTTGTAGACCCAGGCGCAGGCCTGGCGGCGATTAACGGATGGCTTGGAGTCAATGGAGATGTGTCTGTCACCAGCGGTACGGTCAGCGGCAACGGCGTCCTGTCGATCCGGGGTGGCTCCGGCATGCTGACTGTAGGAGCAGCGACGCTCTCGGCAGGCCAGTCTCCAGGAAGCCTGACGATCGAGGGAGACCTTCAGCTAGGGCCCAGTTCTACATTCCTGGTTGAGCTGGGTGGGGTGAATCCAGGTGTTGATTACGATCTAGTTACCGTAACCGGCCTTGCAGCGCTTGACGGGGCTCTTGAGGTCGTTTCCTGGGCGGGGTACGAACCGTCCGATGGTGCTGTTTTTGAACCTTTGCGCTATGGCAGCGTCAGCGGTGACTTCGCTTCTGTCAGCAGTAACCTCAGCCAGACGGTGACAACCAGCATCGGGACCAGCTCCTATCAGCTCATAGCCGGCGTCTACACACCGCCATCCGGGCCGGATGTTCCGGAAGAGATCGTCGATGCTGCAGAAGAGCCCGAACTTGTGATCCAGGATGCAAACGTTTTGTCGGATTCTGGAGGTGACCTCTTGGACACGTTCGAATCGGAGGACCCGCTGGTAGACGACGTGCTGGAGGAAGAGACGGCGAGTTCGGAGACCGGTACTGAGGAAGACGCTATCGCGGTCGGCAGCGGAGAGCTGGAGGGCGAGGAAAGTGATAGCCCGGTCTCCCAGTTCTGCAGTGGCTAGGGCGAGCGGGATGCTTATCCATCGTTCAAAGCATGTCGCAGCGAGTGTTCTCGGGCTGATGCTGGTCGCGGCTGTACCGTGTCTGTGTGCGGCGCCGGTTGGCGAGGTGGTAGTGGCGCGCGGTGCGACGACGATGCAGACGCCGTCGGGTGAAAGCCGGATTGTGGGTCGTGGCGACCGGGTGGAAGAAGGCGCGCTGCTGAGCACGAGCTCGAAGAGCTTCGCGATCGTGGAGTTTGATGACGAGACACGGATGGTTCTGCGTCCGGGGACAGTGTTTAAGGTTGAGCAGTGGAACAGCCGTCCGAATGAGGAGAGCGCGGTGCTGCGGCTGTTCCAGGGTGGACTGCGCGCGGTGACGGGGTTTCTGACCAAGCGGAACTCGAACGCATTCCGGGTGAACACGCCGGTGGCGACGATCGGGATCCGGGGTACGACGTTTGACGCGTGGTTGTGTGGCTCGGAATGTACGCAATCGGCGGCAGACGCGGGCGGTCGCCGGAGCGGTGAAAGTCAGGTAGTTGGGCGTGTTGGCTTTCTGCGGGGCGATGTGCAGGTGCGTCGTGGTGAAGAGCTGCGTCCGCTGGAGCGCAGGTTTCCGCTGTACGCAGGCGACCGTATTGAGACGGGAGCAGGGTCGGCGGCGATCCTGGTGTTCCGTGATGAGACACGGATGACGGTTCGTGCTGAGACGGTGTTTGAGATTGAGTCGCTGACCTACCGCGATGATGATGCGGTAGCGGACAGTGCGCTGTTCAGGCTGGTGCGCGGCGGTTTGCGGGCGGTGACGGGGTTGATCGGTAAGCGCAATGCGGATCGGTTCAAGATCCGGACGGCTGTGGCGACGATCGGGATCCGGGGCACGGGTTTTGATGCGCAGTGTGTTGACGGATGCGGCGCTGAGGGCGCGAGCCGCGGCAACGGTCGTGGCGGTCGGTCTGGTCGATTGCCGCCGGGTCTGGTGGTTTCTCCTTGGCAGGACACGGTGTATCTGGGTCTGCAGAATGGCCAGGAAGTAGACGTGCCGGAGAGCAAGGTTTTCTTTGTGTCGAGCGAGACGGGTGAGGCGGAGGAACTGCCGGGGATGCCGTTTGAGGTCGAGGAGCCGCGTCCGAACGATGTGGAAGTTGAGGATTTCGGGGCGGC
>JAYODW010000028.1:0-2400 GCA_038116745.1 Gammaproteobacteria bacterium | reverse complement strand
AGCAACGCTCCCCTTGATCCTTTGCGACACGTTATGCTTCCGGCTCATCGCGAGGCTTGAGAAAGCGCCGACAGTGTGACCGCCGCGCCTGAATCCCAATACGACGTTTCTCCCAGCGACCTCGGGCAATCGGTCTTCCGTGTTGCTCTTGTCTCCATCATCGCGATCTGGACCTACGTTGTTGCGTTTCGTCGTTCCGGTGACTGGTTTCCGCCGGAGGCGAATTTTCGTTTCGCTCTGATTTATCTCGCGCTTTCGCTCGTTATCTTCATCTGGACCTTCGGTGTTTTGCGTCAGCGACCGAGCGCATCGCGTCTGTTCACTGCGACCCGGGTCATCAGCGTCTTTACTGATGTCGGCGCGGTGTCGGTGTACACCGGACTCTCGGGTGAGGATGGCGTCATTCTTTACCCGATCTACCTGACCTGCATCATCGGCTACGGCTACCGCTTCGGCCTGCGCTACCTGTACCTGACGCTGGCGGTCAGCGCATCAACTTTCGCTCTGGTGCTCATGGCCAACGATTACCTCGCCAGCTCCGGAAACCTGATCGCGGCCTACTATCTGAGCATTCTGATTGTGCCCATCTATGCCACCTCACTGCTCAAGCAGCACCGTCTGGTGCTGGACAAGATCCGCGAGGTCAATGCCGCGCGTTCGAGATTTATCGCCAACATGAGCCATGAGCTCAGAACGCCGCTGCACGCCATCATCAGTGTGTCTGACCTCCTTGGCGAGGATCTTGAACAGCGGCCCGATGAACGCGACGTGCAGCTGCAGAAGGTCCGCATGATCGGTGATTCCGGGCAGCACCTGCTCGACCTTGTGAATCGGGTGCTCGACATGGCGTCTGCGGATGCTGGTGGCGTCGGCACTGTGCGGCTTGCGAATCTCGAGCTGAAACAGGTTCTGCTCTCCAGCATCCGGATATGCCAGCCGAATGCTGAGAAAAAACGCCTGCGCTTTTTCTGGTTCTACGACCTTGATCTGCCGCAGCACATTGAAAGCTCTGCTGAGTATCTGCAGGAGATTGTCATCAACACGGTTGGCAATGCGATCAAATACACCCAGGAAGGTCATGTGCAGGTCAGCATGACTCTCAGTGGTGATTCGACGGAGCCGCGTCTGCGTCTGGAGATAGCTGACACCGGGATCGGGATCTCGCCGAAGCTGCTGCCGACGATCTTCGAACCTTTCACCCTGGGGGACGACAGCGCGGCCCGTCGATATTCGGGCACCGGGCTCGGTCTGACCCTGACTAAAAAATTCGTCGACGAACTTGGCGGTACTATCGAGTTTGACTCCGTAGAGCGGATCGGCACCCGTTGCATCATCATCCTGCCGTTGCGACCCGTGAACAGCGGTGACGTGGTGATTCCGGCGCTAACCAGCCCGACGCCATGCCTCGTCCTGAGTCCTGGTCAGCCGAGGGAGTCTGACCAGGCCGCTTTTGAAGACGCCGGGTATCGCTGCAGCTGGGCGCAGAACACCGGGAGCCTGGTCGAAGCCCCCGGACCAGGACCGGTTGTGTTCGTGGACGCACGCTTTGGTGCGGACCTCGAACACACCGTGCGTCAGATTGCTGAGGCGCGTGCTGGCGCCCTGATCTGTCTTTATGGTGCGGATCCCGGGCAGCAGGCCGCGCCCCTGATGGTCAACACACGGGTGCCCCGTGGTGACGTAGCAGCCCTGCGCGCGGCTCGTGAGCTGGTCAGCCTGGTGTTTGATTTCGAGCAGGCGCCAGCCGTTGGGTTGGCGGTCCCGGCCAGTGTCACCGCTCGTCATATCCTGGTCGCCGACGATAATCCTACCAACCTCAAAACCGCTCAGCTGGCGCTTGAAACGCAGGGCCATAAGGTGTCGCTTGCACGTAATGGCGAGGAAGCGCTGGCGGCACTGGAGAGTCATGCCTTTGACATCGCGTTTATTGACCTGCACATGCCGTCAATGTCCGGTATCGAGGTCACGCAGATCTATCAGTATCTGATCACCGAGCACCGGACCCCGATCGTCATTCTTACGGCGGACGCGACGACAGCCGCGAGCAAGGCGGCAGAGGAGGCGGGCGCGACCGCATTTCTGACCAAACCGTTGCGCGCTGCCGAGATGCGTCGCGCTGTCCAGCAGTACGCGCGCGGCCAGGAAGCTGAAGTGATCGCCCTGTCTGCCACGCATCCGACTGGCGAGTCCGATTCAACGTCGGAGCAGAACCTGATCCAGCCGGAAGTCATGCAGGAATTTCTCGACCTCGGTATCGAGCCTCAGGAGCTGGTCGAAATGATCGATCAGTTTGAAACGGACAGCATGGCGCACCTGGAGACGCTGGCTGGAGCTGACCACAATAGCGCGGGTGAAGTTCTGCACTCGATGAAGGGTGCAAGCGCGACGGTCGGGGCCGAG
>JAYODW010000027.1:0-73654 GCA_038116745.1 Gammaproteobacteria bacterium | reverse complement strand
CCGAGGGGTTTCTGCCGGCGCCAAATACTGAGAGACTGCGCCCTCGGGCCCGAAAAGCCCTCCTGGCCGCAGGCGTCAGAGGTCACACGCCATTCATGACAACTCGACGTGCCTTTCTGTTTCACACAGCCCTGGTCACTTCACTACCGGCCTTTGCGTTGCCGTCCGGCGGGAGGCATTCATCTCTGCCGATTGTGGCCGACTTCCGCTGCAGAGCACTTCTACCCGACAGCTGCGGGCCCTGCCTGCCGCTGAACTGCGATCCTGCCCATGGCCTGCTGACTGTGCAGGCACTGCTCGACACCGAAGACTTCACCGCCATAGCCGGCGTGACCCGCGACTCTGACGCGTTTCTGTTCGGCAGCATTCTCCGGCCCGCCGGTTTTATCGCCTGCTATTCAGGCAGTCACCGCCTGGCAGGCGGCATGCTCGAACACCGCCTGAGCGGTGCACAGGCTGCACTCGACACCTTCGCAGAGACAGTCAAAGTTTCAGGCGACGCCTGGCTGACGGCGCTGGTCGACATATTCCCAGCGCTGGTACGCGCCGGGGGCGAGGCTGCGACCCGGACCGTAGCGCACGCGACACCTTCGCCGACGCCGCCGGCTCATCTCAGCTCCTGGATCTGGAGCCGAGCGTGAACGCCCCGAATATCGTTGCTGCCGCCGATTTCAACGCCGCCCTTGAAGCGATGGCCGAGGTCGTCGGCCGTGAGTGGGTGATCCGCGACAGCGATGCCGGGCTCGACAGCTACCGCGATGCGTATTCGACTCGCGAGGTTGCAGAAACCGGCCCGGCCGCCGCTGTCGCGCCGCTGGACGTCAAACAGATCCAGGGCGTCCTGGCTGTCGCGCGGCAGTACCGTATCCCGCTGTGGCCAGTCTCCACCGGCCGTAATTTCGGCTATGGCGGCGCTGCGCCGCGTCAGCCTGGCGCGCTGACGCTCGATCTGAAACGCATGAACCGCATCATCGAGGTCAACGAGCGGCATGCTTACGCCGTGGTCGAACCCGGCGTGAGCTACTTCGACCTTTATCGGTACATCCAGGAACGCGGGCTCAAGCTGTGGCTCGATCCCGCTGCCCCCGGCTGGGGCGGGGTGCTCGGGAACCTCGCGGACCGGGGCGCCGGTTACACCCCGTACGGCGAACACTTCATGGCCCAGTGCGGCATGCAGGTCGTGCTTGCGGACGGCACCGTCGTCGATACCGCTCTGGGCAGTGTCCCCGGCGCCCGCGCCCAGCACCTGTACCGTTACGGCCAGGGCCCCTGGGTCGATGGTCTGTTCACCCAGTCCAATCTCGGCATCATCACGCAGATCGGGATCTGGCTCATGCCAGAACCGCCAGGCTACCGGCCTTACATGGTGACCTTCCCTGAAGAGGACGATATCCACGCGATCACGGAAGCCATTCGCCCGCTCAAGCTGAACATGCTGATCCCGAACGCCGCGACCACGGTCGGACTGATCTGGGAGGCGGCGGTCAAGGTGACCCGGGCGGACTATCACGAGGGCACCGGCCCCATGCCGGACAGTGCGCGGCGGCGCATGGCGGCAGATCTCAAGATTGGCAACTGGAACTTCTACGCCGCCCAGTACGGTCCGGAACGCATGATGGACAATGACTGGAAGGTCATCCAGGAGCACCTCGGCGCGGTGCCCGGCGCCAGGTTTTATACCGCCGACGAGCGCCAGCACGATCCCGCATTCGAGTACCGGGCAAAGCTCATGCGCGGCATCCCGAACATGACCGAGTACAGCCTGCTCAACTGGGTCGGGGCCGGCGCGCATATCGACTTTTCGCCCATCTCGCCGGTCACCGGAGAGGGCGCGCTGGCGCAGTTCCATATCATGCGCGACCTCTGCCATGCGCACGGTTTCGACTACATCGGCGAGTTCCTGGTTGGCTGGCGCGATATGCATCACATCCTCATGCTGGTCTTTGACCGCACCGATCCGGATAACAAGCGCGCAGTGCGCGCGCTGTTCGACGCCCTGATTGACGAAGCCACCCGGGCCGGCTACGGCGAATACCGCACGCATCTTGACTACATGGACGCGATAGCCGGGACCTACGATTGGGGCCACGGCGCGCTGGCGCGTACGACCGGCGCGCTCAAAAACGCGCTCGATCCGTACGGGATCCTGGCACCCGGCAAGTCCGGGATCTGGCCCGGCCGCGCAGCCAGCTGATGTTGACCCGATGGCTGACAGGCTGCGGCCTTGCCCTGCTCCTGGCGGGCTGCGGCGAAGACAAGTCGGCGCCGCCGTCAGGGGCCGCCGCCACGCCCCCTGCGCAGGAGAGCGCCATGCCCGTGGCCAAGTCCCCCGACGGGGCAGAGCTGTACACCAGGCACTGCTCGGCCTGTCACGCTGGCGGCGAAGGCCATCCCGGCACCATGCGCCTGGCACGCCGTCCAGGTCCTGTGTCGGCAGTGCTCGTGGAACGCGCCAATCTGACGCCCGCCTACGTCGCCGCCGTGGTACGCAATGGCCTGATGATGATGCCGCCCTTCCGCCCGACAGAGCTGAACTCTCGGGAAATCGACGCCGTGGCGGCCTACGTGGCTGCCGCCGCTCAGTGAACCACTCATGACCTCACCCATCACTGCCGAGGAGTTCATCCGGCGCGCTGCAGCCGGCCCCGGGAGCCTCACGGTCGGGGCTGTGACGCCCGCGCAAACACAGTTCTTTGAGGCGGTTTTCGGGCTGGAAGTACCCGCCGCGGCGAAACCTGCCGTCTACACCCGACCCGCCGACAGCGCTCAACTCCAGCACCTGGTGCGCTGTACTGCCGAAGGCGGCTGGTCTATCTGGCGCACGCTGTCCGTGAGCGGCAGCGGCGCGAGTGCGGGACACCCGGACAGACCCGGCGTGTTCGTCGATCTGTCAGACATGAAGCAGATCCTGGCGCTGGACCCGGGCTCGGCCACGGCGCTGGTTGAGCCCGGCGTTACCTTTGCAGAGCTCAGGGCTCATCTCGCCGCGGGCGGCCATCCTTTCTGGCTCGATTGCGGACCCAACGCTGCCGACTCGGTCGCCGGCAGCATCCTCGACCGCGCGCTGGGCGAAACGCCTTACGGGGATCGCCTGCTGATGCAGTGCGGCTTCGAGATCTGCGACGGTCGCGGTGAGCTGCTGCGTACCGGCATGGGTGCGCTGCCCGGCAACAACACCTGGCAGCTGTTCAAGTACAACTTCGGCCCGTACCTGGATGGTCTGTATTCCGGCGACGGCTACGGCCTGCCGACCAAAGCCGGGCTCTGGATCATGCCCGCCCCGCCCCACTTCCACCCCTTCATGGTCACTCTGCCGGATGACGGTAGCCTCGCCGCTGCGGTCGAGCTGCTGCGGCCGTTGAAGATCGGTATGGCGCTGCCGGGGACCGTCTCGGTCAACCACGTTGATGCCGAGGCCGCGCTGATCGAACGCGCCTCTCCCGAGCAAACGCCGGATTTCGTCGGGTTGATGCAGGATGGCCAGCTCAATACCTGGAATCTCTACGGCGCTTTCTATGGCCTGCCGGACAACGTCGCGCTCCTGTGGGACAGCCTCTTACCGGGACTGCATGCCCTTCCGGGATCGCGCGTGTTCACCGATGCCGAGGGACGCGAAGACGCCATCTGGCAACTGCACCGTGACCTGCTGCGCGGGGCGCCGGCGTACAGCCGCGCCGCGACAGCGCTCAAGGGGCAGCTCTGGTTCACCGTGGCGGGCGGGCTGGAAGGAGACGACGTCCGACGCATGCGCGCCGCCGGTGCCGGTCCGCTGAGCGAATACGGCATCAAAGCCCTGACCGATTTCCAGCTTGGCTGGCGAACGCTGTTTTACCGGGTGGGTATCGACTACGACGCCCATGATTTCAGCGCCAAGCGCGAGGTGTTGCTGCATGTTGCGCGTCTGCTTGCAGAACAGGGCTTTGCGGTCTCACACGCCTGCCCGGCGCTGCGTGGCGCGCTGTCCCGCCAGCAGACCTCGCCTGCGCTAAGCCGGCTCTACGCCGGGATCGGCGAAGGCCTTGATCCCGCCGGCATCTTCGGTCCGGCGCACCGCTGACCAGGTCCCACAGATACCCCGATTGCTGCCTGCGGTGCAGAACAGCGCCCTGCCGCTCGGCTCAGCCCCGGGACCGCTTCCACGGAGGCAGCGTGTGATGCGCCGGATGCTCAGGGAAAAGCCGCGCGTTGCCTTCGCCGAAATAAAGCTCGCGCAGCGTCTGCCCGGTGTACTCGGTGCGCATCCGACCGCGACGCTGTAGTTCCGGCACGACCAGTTCAACAAAATCACGGAACCCGGAGGGCTGGTTGACCGGCACCAGATTGAAGCCGTCACAATCGGTCTCATCCATCCAGCGCTCCAGTTCATCCGCCACCGTTTGCGGGCTGCCGACGATCTTGGGCATCACGCTGCCGATGGAGATGAATTCGCCGATATCTTCGACCGTCCAGTCACGCTCGGGATCGACCTCGACAAAATAGTTAACCAGCCCCTGGATCGCGTCTGTCTTCATTTCCAGCACGTTCTGCGTCGAGTCGAGCTGGGAGATGTCGATCCCGATCCAGCCGCAGAAGAGCGCCAACGCGCCCTCCGGGCTGCGGTACTGACGACAGGTCTCGAGCTTGAGCTGCGCCTCGGCATCCGTTGGCGCACAGATCACCGTCACCCCGGGGAACACCTTCACGTGCTCTGGTCTGCGCCCGGCGGCGATGGTTTCAGCCCGCACCGCAGCCACCCCGGCGCGACAGGCTTCGAGGTGCGGATAGATCGCGAACACACCCTCCGCATGCCGCGCGGCAAATTGGACACCTCGCCCCGATTGTCCCGCCTGATAAATTACCGGCGTGCGCTGCGCGGAGGGTTCGCACATGTGCGGCCCCGGCACGTCGAAATAGCGCCCCTTGTAGTTGATCTCGTGCACTCTCGACGGGTCAGTGTGAATATCGTTGACCGCGTCCCGCACCACTGCCTCCTCTTCCCAGGAGTGTTCCCATAGCTGGTACACCACCTCCATGTATTCCTCAGCGCGCTCGTAGCGCTCGTCATGCGCCATCTGATCGTCGAGCCCGAAATTCCGGTTGGCGTCAGCCAGATAGGAAGTCACCACGTTCCAGGCAATACGCCCGCGGGTGAGATGATCCAGCGTCGAGAACACTTTGGCCGCCTGGTAAGGCGCGAAATAGGTCGTGCTGTAGGTGCAGGCAAAACCGATGTGCTGCGTGGCGTACGCCATGGCGGAGATGATGAGCGTCGGATCATTGCTCGGGAACTGCACTGCGTGGCGCACCGCAGTCTCGCGGGAGCCCTTATAGACGTTGTAGGTGCCGTGAACATCGGCAAGGAACAGGGTGTCAAAACAGCCGCGTTCGAGCAGCCGCGCCAGATCCACCCAGTAGTCGACATCTCTATAACCGTGACTCGAGCCGTCCAGCGGATGCTTCCACTGGCCCTTCGAGTGATGACAGATCGAGCACTGGGTAAAGGCATTCATGTGGATCGGCTTGACCATCTCTCGTCCCCTCAGAGTGACTCGATGCTCTTGCCCAGACGCTCGTAGGCAGACAGAAAATCCTCCTGAAAGCTGCGCATCACTTCGCGTACCGACAACGCGTCGCGCATCAGCCCCACACCCTGCCCGACCCAGTAGGTAGCCAGCGCGCGTGCACCTTCATGCCCCTGCTGCGACAGCTTGTCGGCTTTGGAGAGCGCGGGCTCGCTGATGAATGACTGCAGCGGCATTGGCAACGACGCCGGCGCATCAGGCGCTTCCCAGGCTGCCGTCCAGGCTGAACGCAGCTGACGCGAGGGTTTTCCCGTGCGACTGCGTGCCCGGATGGTGTCGCGCGAGCTGGCCTGGAGCATTTTCTCCTTGACCACCGGGTTCGTCTCGGCCTCGTGGGTCGTCAGCCAGACCGAAGCCGTCCAGGCGCCGGCGGCGCCCATCGCCATACACGCGGCCATCTGGCGCCCGGTAACAATGCCACCGGCAGCCAGCACCGGGATCGCGCTGACCGCATTCACCGCTTCGACCACTTCCGGCACCAGCACCATCGTCGACACCTCGCCGCAGTGACCGCCGGCTTCACCGCCCGCCGCCACGATAAGGTCCACGCCGGCCTCGACCTGGCGCAGAGCGTGCTCTTGAGCACCGACCAGGGCCGCTACCGCGACGCCATGCTCCCGTCCTCGTTCCAGCATCGAGGCCGGCGGCACGCCGAGCGCGTTGGCGATGAGCTTGATCGGGTGGCGAAAGGCGACATCCATGGTGTCTTCGGCACCGGCGGGATGCAGGTTGCGCCCGAGATGCAGGGTGTTACGGCGGGCCGCCTCGAGGTCCGCGCTGTCAATGCCGTGCTGCTCGAGGATACCGCTCGCAAACTGCTTGTGCAGCTCAGGCACCGCGTTCAGCAGACCCTCACCATCGAACGCATCGGCCTGTCCCATTACCCGGGCAGGGATGAGCAGGTCAACGCCGTAGGGCTTACCGTCGATATGCGCATCGATCCACGCTAGCTCTTCCTCCAGGCGTTCCGCAGTAAGTCCCGCGGCGCCGAACACCCCGAGACCGCCGGCGCGGGAGACACCGGCGACGACATCACGGCAATGGCTGAATGCGAACAGCGGGAAATCGATGCCGTAACGTGCGCACAGGCTCTCCTGGGCAGCGGCCACGACTCATTGCCCCTTGTAGATCGGTGTGCGCTTTTCCATAAAGGCACGCGGGCCTTCTGCGGCGTCTTCGGTTCTGAAAACAGGCGCGGAGATCTCGCTTTCAAGCTTGAGTGCAGCAAGCTCCTCCATGCCCAGACAGGCACGCGCCGAACGGCGGATAGCCTGAACCGCGATCGGACCGTTGGCGGCAATCTTGTCTGCGAGCTCAGTCGCTTTTCCGAGCACATCTTCGGTCACGTAGTTCAGAAAACCGTGGCCAAGTGCTTCGTCCGCCGTGATCAGATCACCCGTCAGCAGCAGCTCCATGGCTTTGGCAAAGGGCAGCTGTTGCGGCAGACGTACCGTCGAGCCGCCGGCCGGGAAGATCGCCCATTTGACTTCCTGCACGCCGAACCTGGCGGTCGGCGCAGCAACGCGTAGGTCGGTGCCCTGGACCATTTCCATGCCGCCGGCGATAGCGTGGCCGTTGATTGCCGCAATGACCGGCTTACCGGTGTCGAAGCTGCGCAGCAGCGCCGACTCCAGGATCTCGGGCTCGGCCAGCACGCGCTCGTCGAACTCGTCCTCTGCTCCGCGGTTACCCGCCATCAGCGGAATGAGCTGCCCCAGATCCGCCCCCGCACAGAAGCAGCTGCCGGTCCCGGTCAGGATCGCAACCCTGACCTGGTCGTCATCGCGCACCGCGCGCCAGGCGTCCGCCAGACGCACAGCCACCTCCGGATTGACCGCATTACGGGCCTCCGGGCGGTTCAGCGTTACGGTCGCTACGTGGCCGTTAACAGCGTAATCAACGACTGCCATGATGTTTTTCCTCCTCCGGTATCGCGATGAATTGCGCCCTAGTCTAACCCGGCAACCTCGATGCAAACCGGGCTCTTCGGCGACCCCCGAGCCGCCAGACCCTGCCGTTTGCCTTGCACTCAAGCGAGCGTTCACAATCGTCCGCTCAGGTCACAACGATTCAGGGGAGCGTCAGGATGTCTAAGAATTTCGCGACTATCTGGGAGGCCGTTGCAGAGCTCGTGCCAGACCAGGCCGCCGTGGTGCAGGGCAATCGGCGCTTTACGTGGGCTGAATACAACGATCGCTCGGCCAGGTTGGTCAGCGTACTGAGCGCGGCGGGTCTGGCGCCGGGCGCCAAGGTCGGCATGTATCTGTACAACTCGCCTGCCTACTGCGAGACCAATTTCGCGGCGCTGAAAATGCGTGCCGTCCCGATCAACGTCAACTACCGCTACCTGGACGACGAACTGTGGTACCTGCTCGATAACGCCGAGGCCGAGGCCGTGGTCTTCCACACCTCGCTCGCCGACCGCATCGCCCGGGTCGCCCCGCGTTTACCGCGTCTACGCCTCCTGCTGAGCGTGGACGATGGCCCGACGGACAGCGGCCACATCAGCGTCGCCGCGGCACAGGATTACGAGCAGGCCCTGGCCAGCGCTGAACCCGCGGAAAAAATCGCACCGCAGGGCGACGAGATCTACATGCTCTACACCGGCGGCACGACCGGTATGCCCAAGGGCGTGATGTATGACTTCACCGATTTCACCTCGTTTTTTATCCAGGGCTATCACATGATGATCGGCCTCGAGCCACCGGCCGATGCTGACGCCGTGCTCGAGGGCGTGCGCGCCCGCGCCGGAACGGCACCGCCGGTGGTCGCCATGTCTGCGCCGCCGCTGATGCACGGGACCGGCTGCTGGCTCGGCATGATGGCGCCACACATGATGGGCGGCACGACCGTGCTGCTGGAGAATCGCGGCCTGAACGCGGTAGAGCTGTGGGATGCCGTGGCCCGCGAGCGGGTGCAGCACCTCATCATCGTCGGCGATGCTTTTGCCCGCCCCCTGCTGCAGGCGCTGGAGAACGAGCCGGACCGCTGGGATCTGAGCTGCCTGCGCCTGATGGTCTCTTCCGGCGCCATGTTTTCGATTGAGGTCAAGGAAGCGCTCTGTGAACGCCTGCCGGATCTCGTGATCGCCGACCTGCTCGGTTCAACCGAGGGTGGCATGGGCAGCACCCTCACCAGCCGCAACATGCCGCGAGCGGATACGGCACGCTTTACGCTCTCCCCGACAAGCAAAGTGCTGACCGAAGACGGACGTGAAGTCGTGCCGGGCTCGGATGAAGTCGGCATGGTCGCGAATGGCGGCCTGGTCCCCCTGGGATATTACAAGGACCCGGAGAAATCCGCGCGCACGTTCCGCGAGGTCAACGGCGTTCGCTACTCGTTCCCCGGGGACATGGCACGGGTCGCTGCAGACGGCACGCTGGAACTCCTCGGACGAGGCTCAAACTGTATCAACACCGGCGGCGAGAAGGTTTTCCCGGAGGAAGTCGAGGAAGCGCTGAAACGTCATGCGTCGGTACAGGATGCACTGGTGTTCGGCATACCCGACGAACGCTTCGGCAATCGTATCGTCGGTGTCGTTTCGCTGCTGCCTGGAACCCACAGCGAGACGGCGGAGATCCTCGAAGACATGCGCACGCGCCTGGCCAGCTATAAGCTCCCGCGCGACCTCTGCGTCGTCGCCAGCGTGCCGCGCGCGCCGAACGGGAAAGCAGATTACCCCCGCGCGCGCGAGCTGTTTGGGGCCGCCGGCTGAATCAGTCAACCCGGAACGGAGGGCGGGCGTCAGCTGCGTGCCCGTCAGAGCGCGCAGCCGGACTGGTGCTGCGCCTTCCGGATCTGCCAGGGAAAGCATCTTCACTATGAACTCGAACACTGTGCCCGACTGGAGCCGGGACGAGCTCCGCACCACCCAGTCGACACCCGACTGGTTCAATGAGGCTGTCGCCTGGCCGATGCACTCCGGCTTTGTCACCGTCGACGAATGCCGGATCCATTACCTGCGCTGGGAGTCACCCCCATCGATCGAAGCACGCGGCAACGGCCTGCTGTTCGTCCATGGCGGCGGTGCGCACGCCAACTGGTGGAGGTTCATCGCGCCACAGCTGGCGAACAGCTATGTCTGCGCCGCGATTGATCTTTCCGGCATGGGGGACAGCGGCCGTCGGGAAACCTACGACGCCGCGCAGCGCAGCGCTGAAATGCAGGCGGTCATAGAAGCCGCGGGTCTAGGCCCACGCGCCGTCGTCGTCGGCCACTCCTTCGGCGGCTACATGACGATGCGCCTGGCGGCCCACCACGGCAGTGAGCTCGGCGGCGTCGTCATCGTGGATTCCCCCATCCGTACCGATGACGATGAAGAGGCCGCCACGCCACGGCGAGCCATCAATCTCGCCCGTCACTATCCGAGTTTCGACATCGGCGTCGAGCGATTCCGGCTGATGCCCGTGCAGAGCTGCGCTAATGAATTCCTGGTCGAGTTCATTGCCCGACACTCGCTGCGGGAAACGGAAAGCGGCTGGACCTGGAAATTCGACGTCGGCGCCATGGGCAGCCGCCGCTGGGAAGAACCTTTCGCTGAGCACTGCGCCAACATGAGCTGCCGCCAGGCACTCATCTACGGACAGCACAGCGCGCTGGTCTCGTCCAGGACAGTCGCCCATATGCGGAGACTGATGGACCCCTCGACGCCGGTCATCGAGATCCCCGATGCCCAGCATCACCTCATGCTCGACCAGCCGCTGGCGTTCGTCTCAGCGCTGCGCAGCATCCTGGACGGATGGTCCGATCAGCGCTGAACCCGGCGTGATTCTGCAGGCGCCCTCAGCGCCACACTTCCTCGGTGTGCAGCCGGGTCAGATGGATCTTCTTGAAACGCCAGGCGCCGTCTTCCTTGACGTACTCCTCGTGGTAGTGGCCCCAACCCTTGAAATGGCAGGTCGGCAGCATGACGTAATCAAACATCGCCCAGATCCCGCGCGCCGTGGTCGGACCAGTCAGTTCCAGCTCCGGCATGAAGCCCTGGTGCACCGACTGCGCGCCGGTCATGAGTGAACTGACGCCCTTCACCAGCGCTTCGCGTCCCTCGCAGCCGATGTCGGTCGGCAGGTTGTCAGCGGCGCGTGGCGCCCCCTCGTACAAGGCCGACACATCCGCGGTAAAACAATCCGCCCAGGGCTCCCATTGCTGCGTATCCATCAGCCGGAAGTAGCGCGATTTCAGCTGACGAATCGCTTCAAACTCATTCATCTGGTCTAGTGTGAGGCTCATTAGTCTCTCCCCTTCAGTACGTCTGACGGAACTTCGAAAACCGTCAAGACGATATGCCAGCGCCCTGCCAGCGGCAAGGGCGTCTGGCCCCTGCCAGTCTTAATCCATGCGCTCCATGCGCCAGCAGCGATGCGGCCGGGCACGAGCAAAATCGGGTGGCACCGTCTGCGCTGTGATCTCCTCACTGCTCACGGCTATCTGCGCCGGGAGGGTCAGGCGAAAACCCTGGCGATTGGTCGAAAAGTAGAGCGTGCCGCCTGGACGCAGCAGCGCCACTGTGCGCGCTATCAAATCGCCATGGTCGCGCTGCACATCGAAACTCGAACGCATGCGCTTTGAGTTGGAAAAGCTCGGCGGGTCGAGCACGATGAGCTCGAACTGCTCCCGGCGCGTGCGCGCCGCAGCCAGCCAGCCCAGCACATCAGCCTGAATCAGGCTGTGCCGCTCATCATCGTCCAAGCCATTCAGGGCCAGGTTGCGGTGACACCAGGACTGGTAGGTGTGTGAGAGATCCACCGTCACGGTCTGCGCTGCACCGCCTGCGGCGGCATACACAGTAAAGCTTCCGGTGTAGGCAAAAAGATTGAGCATGCGGCAACCCGCGGCCTGCTCTCCGACCAGACGCCGCGTCTCACGGTGGTCCAGAAACAATCCGGTGTCGAGATAGTCAGTGAGATTGACCTCGAAGCGCAGTCCCCGTTCCAGCACGATGAACGATTCACCGCCCGTTGCCTGTTTCTCGTACTGCGCCAGTCCGCGCTGGCGCAGGCGCTCTTTGATGACGCATCTGTCGGGCGCGACTTCCAGTACGGAGCAGATCACATCCCGGTCGCGTGCGAGCTGTTGCGGCTCGAGCGGCCGCCGACCGGCCATGACCTGAACATGCAGCCACGCACCGTAACGATCGATCAGATAGGGAAATTCAGGGATGTCGCGCCCGTAAAGGCGGTACGCATCAAGGGCCTCGCGCCGCGACCAGCGTGCCAGATGGCGGGCGTTCTTGCGCAGGCGGTTAGCCAGCGCCTGCGCGTCCGGCAGGGTATTCAGGTGACCCCCAGATTGACCTCGCCGAGACCCGCTATCACGAACCGGCAGTGCTCCGGCGCTGTCGGAAAGCGTGTCGTCGCCAGGCTGCCGGTGGATACGATCATGCCCTTTTCGAGCGCCTGTCCACGGGCCGCCAGATGATTGGCCAGCCACAGCAGCGGTTTAAACGGATGACCAAGCACATCGCGCCCGCTGCCGCGATCGATCTCGGTGGCATCGCGGTAGACCACCCCGGTGACCTCCGCCAGGTCCGGCCAGGAATCAATGAACTCGCCCAGCACCACACCGGCGTTCCAGCAGTTATCAGCGACCAGGGAGCCGATGTCGGTCAGCGCATAATCCGCCTCGCGGTCGTCCACTATTTCAATCGCCGGGCAGACTGCTTCGACCGCATCACTGACCGCCGCAAAATCATAGGGCGCTCCGGCTGCCGGCAGACTGCGCCCGAGACGGACCGCAATTTCACATTCAATGCCGAGGCGGCCGAACGCCTCCCGCGCCACGATATGGCCGCCGTCGTGCACCCGGCCACTGAGGACGGCGCCTGCAATCGGACTATCGATCCCGAGCAACGCCTGCATACGCGGCGAGGTCAGGCCGATTTTCCAGCCGACCACCTCGCGCCCGCCCTGCTGACACAGACCCGCGACGTAGGCTTCCTGGACAGCGTAAGCCTCATCTACGCTGTTCAGCGCAAGCTCATCGCAGAATGGTGCGAACGATGCACCGCTGGCGTGTTGCTCTAGCAGCAACGCGGCACGGGCGCTCGGGGATGACTTCATGTTCTTCCTTATCGCAGGACGGTTTCGGGCGCAGTGTAGCGCGCGCGGCGCGGCGCCGGGATGCGCTGCAAGGCAGCGGGTTAAACTCACGCCATTCCCGTTCGAGTGAACCGCTATGAGCAGTCCACAGATCCTCAACGACCCGCCAGTCCAGGTCTCTTACCGCACCTGCCCTCTCTGTGAGGCCACCTGCGGGCTACGTATCGAGCACACCGTCGAGCAGGTCCTGCGCGTGCGCGGCGATCGCGAAGATGTCCTGAGTCGCGGCTATGTCTGCCCGAAAGGCGTTGCCCTGGGCGAACTGCACCACGATCCGGATCGCCTGCGCCGGCCGCTGATCAAAGATGCAGGGCGCTTCCGCGAGGCGAGCTGGGAAGAGGCGCTGGCCCGGGTAGAGCACGGCCTGGCGCCCTTCCTGACTGCCAGCGGCAGACCCGCCATTGGCGCATACGTGGGCAACCCGACGGTGCACAACCTGGGCGGCACCCTGTTCCTGCGTCCGCTGTTGAAATCCCTCGGGACCCGTCAGATTTTCAGCGCATCGACAGTCGATCAGATCCCCAAGAACCTGGCCAGCGGACTGCTGTTCGGCGATGCCAGCGCGCTGCCGGTACCAGACATCGAGCGGACCGACTACCTGCTGATCCTGGGCGCGAATCCGTGGGAATCGAACGGCAGCCTGTGGACGGCACCCGATCTACCGGGACGTCTGCGCGCCCTGCGCCGACGCGGGGGGCGATTTGTCGTGGTCGATCCGCGCCGCACCCGGACTGCAGCGCACGCGAACGAGCATCTGGCTATCCGTCCGGGCTACGACGCGCTGTGGCTGCTTGCCCTCATCCAGGTGATCGAAACGGAAAATCTGGCCCGGCCGGCTCACCTGGCGGGAAAGGTAGATGGACTCGAGCGACTCACAGATATCACCGCTCCGTTCTCGCCTGAGGGGGTGGCGCAGCTGACCGATATCGCGCCCGAGGTTACCCGACGGATAGCGCGAGAGCTGGCCGCCTCCAGGCGTGCCGCGGTTTATGCGCGCATCGGCACACACGCCAACCGTCTTGGCACGCTGGCTGCGTGGGCGACGGAAGTACTGAACATCCTCACCGGAAATCTCGACCGTGAAGGTGGCGTAATGTTCCCGCTCGCCGCTCACGATCGACCGCGTGCATCCGGCGCCAAGGCCAGAGGCTTCAGCACCGGGCGGTGGCGCTCGCGGGTCAGCGGCTACCCCGAAGTGCTGGGTGAGCTGCCGTGCATTGCCCTGACCGAGGAGATCGAAACGCCGGGAGAAGGACAGGTCCGCGCGCTGCTGACCATTGCCGGCAACCCGGTGCTGTCGACACCCGACGGCCAGGCGCTAGAGCGCGCCCTTGCGCAGCTGGATTTCATGGTCAGCGTGGACATTTATCTGAACGAGACCACCCGGCATGCCGACGTCATCCTGCCGCCCGCTGGCGCTCTGGAAAGACCCCACTACGATGTCCTGTTCCTGCGCATGGCGGTTCGCAATATCGCCAATTTTTCCCCGCCGGTGTTTGAAACGGGCGCCCGGGACGAAGCCGAGATCCTGCTTAACCTGGCCGCGATCGCGCAGGGACTGCCGCCCGACAGCGGCGCACGCGTGGTGGAAGAGACCCAGCTCCGGGAAACCATCGCCCGCGACCTCGCTGACCCGACCTCACCCGTCGCCGGCTGCGAGGTCGACGACCTGCGCGCCTTGCTCGAGGGGCAGTCGCCCGGGGAACGTCTGCTCGACTATCTGCTGCGCAGTGGTCCCTACGGGGACGGTTTCACGAGCGATCGGGCTGGCCTGTCCCTGCAGCGCCTGCGGTCGACCCCGCACGGCATTGACCTGGGCCCGCTGCAGCCGCGACTCGGCGATGTTCTGCGCACGGCGAGCGGCCGGGTGGAACTGCATTCCGAGATAATTGCGACGGAACTCGGCCGTGCCCGGGCCCTGCTCGCCGAGCGTGCGCCGGCTGCGCAACTGCTGCTGATCGGGAGGCGCGAGTTTCACTCGAACAATTCATGGATGCACAACCTCCCGTCGCTCATCGAGCGCCCCGAGCGCTGCACCCTGCGCATGCACGCAGACGATGCCGCACGCCTTGCCCTGCAGCACGGGCAGCAGGTGATGATCACCTCGGGTGCTGCCAGCCAGCTCGCGCCGCTGGAGATCCACGCTGAAATGCGCCCGGGTGTCGTCAGCCTGCCGCATGGCTATGGCCACAGGCATGCCGATACCCGGCAATCACAGGCCAATGCCCACCCGGGCGTCAGCGCTAATGACCTCCTGCCCCGAGCAGTCGAAGGCCCGTCCGGCAACGCCGTCCTGAGTGCGATCCCGGTCACCGTATCCGCCGCCTGAGCGCCACCGACAGGGCCCGCCCCGGAGCGTTTCCAGCGCGGACCGGCCGTCGCCGCGCGCAGCCTGGAAACCAGTATGCTGTTGGCTCGAAGAATACGAGAAATGACACGTATCCCATGAGTCCGTCACCGGCCATCGTCACGCCAGGAGAGGTTACCGCCGACTGGTTGACCGAAGCGCTGCGCGCCAAAGACATTTCCGCAACCGTCAGCGACGTAGCGATGGAAACCGTTGGCACCGGCCAGCTCGGTGAGACACGACGCTTCCACCTGCACTACGCCCCGGGTGCCCCGGCAAACGCACCCGCCAGCCTGGTCGGAAAATTCCCCTCTGACGACGCCAACGCGGCCAACACCGGCCGCGAGATGGGCTTCTACCGCTCGGAGGTGATGTTCTACCGGGAGCTCGCACACCGCAGCGCAATCTATACGCCTGCGGTCTACATGGCAGAGCTCGACGCGGAGAACAATTTCGTGCTTCTGCTCGAGGATCTCGCGCCGGCGCGCCAGGGCGATCACATGCAGGGTTGTTCGGTCGACCAGGCGCGCCTCGCGCTCAAAGAGGCGGCACTGCTGCACGCCGCTTTCTGGAACGACACGGCGCTCGAGCAACAGCCCTGGCTATACGTGCCGCCCGGCGCCCAGGGCTTTTACACCACCGAGCTGCTCGAGCAATCGTGGGCGCATTTCGAGCGCACTTATGGCTCCCGCATGGATCCCGCCGTGATGCAGCTGTGCGCCGAATTCGTGCGACATCACGCTGCATGGAACGCGCCGCGCCAGGCGCCCAAGTGTTTCTCTCACAACGACTTCCGTGTCGATAACATGCTCCTCGGCGGCGACCGGATTGCGGTCGTGGACTGGCAGACGAGCGCCTATCTCGGCACCGGCATGGACGTAGCCTACTTCCTGGGAAGTGCGTTTGACCGGCAGACGCGCTGTGCGGTCGAACGCGAGCTGCTCACTGAGTATCACGCCGACCTTCTCCGACAGGGAGTTAAGGACTACGACTTCGACCATCTGCTCGCCGATTACCGCCACTACAGCTTTGCCGTGCTGGTCGTGGCGATCGCGGCCACTGTGATCGTTAAGCAGACTGAGCGGGGCGACCGCCTGTTTATGAAAATGGTCACCGATGGCGCCTATCAGGCGCTGGACAACGACGCGCTGGACTGCCTTCCGCGCTGAGGAATGCTGTTATGGAACTCGCCAAGCCTCATCTGGACATCGGTCTGTTCACCAACGACATCGACGCCCACCGCCGCTTCTGGAGCGATACCGTGGGTCTGCGCCTCGACCATGAGCTTGCCCTCGGCCTCGAAGATATCGTGCAGTACCGCTACGACGCCCATGATTCGGTGATCAAGGTCAATCACCGCCCGGCACCCTTTTCACCCCAGCCCCGCTCGGGTTACGCCGGTCTGACCATCGCCCGCGAGGGCGCCAGCTGGAGCGGCAGCCATCCGGGCGGCGATACTGTGCGGCTGGTAGAGCCGGGAACCGACGGAGTGGTCGGGATCGGTGTCACGGTCCGTACGCCCGACCCCGAACGCATGATGCGCTTCTATGTCGAAGCCATGGAGTTCGAACAGGTTGCACCTTTGACAGCGCGCTGTGGAGACAGCCTGCTGTTCGTCGAGCCTGGAACCGGCGGCAGCCCCAAGGCGTCATTTATCGGCCCTGATTTTCACTATCTCACCGTTCAGATATTCGACGCGGACGCAGCCTGCGCGCAGATCGTTGCCCGCGGCGGGCGACTCGGTCAGGCGCCGAGAACGCTGAACCAGGTTGCACGTTATGGTTTTGTGCTCGATCCGGACGGCAACTGGATAGAGGTCTCGGCGCGAAAATCTCTGACCGGCGTTGAACCCCGGGCGGACTAAGCACTGCCGGCAATCCGTGCTGATAGAATCAAACGCACTATGAGTGAGGCCTTCATCCGACGCGACGGACCGGGAACCGGGGCGGTGATGTACCTGGAAAATAACGCCCCGAACCTGTTCCTGATGGAGCTCGTGCTGAGCCAGCTCGGCGACCTCCGTATGGTTGCAGCAGCTGACTTCGATCACGCCATTGAAACACTGAACGAACTGGCGCCGCTCCTGGTCATCGCGGATCTGCACCTGCCTGGCATGGATGGTGCCAATGGCGTGCGCCGGCTGAAAGCCCATCCGGCTATGGGCACCACACCCTTGATCGCCGTTAGCACCGATCACGACGCCACCATTGAGCGTGCAGCGCGGGAGGCCGGGAGCGACGAATTCATGACCGAGCCGATGGATATTCATCGCCTCCAGACGGTCGTTCGAGCACTCACGGACGCAGAGCGGGAACGACGACAGCCCCCTGTCGACCAGACACAGGAGAGATCAACATGAGCACCCTTAAAGTGGGCGACCGCGTCCCGGACGCCGTATTCAAAACCATCACTGACGGCGAGCTCAAAGACGTCAGCGGCGAAACCCTGTTCACTGGGCGAAAAGTTCTGATGGTCGGCGTCGTCGGTGCCTTTACACCCGTCTGCACAAAACGACATCTGCCTGAATTTCTGCCGTACCAGCAGAAGCTTAAGGATGCCGGCCTGACCGACGAGATAGCCTGCGTTTCAGTCGCCGATCCCTTCGTGCTTCAGGCCTGGCGTGAAAGCCTGGGATTCACCAATGAAATTACCATGCTGACCGACACCAACGCCGCGTTCGCCACCGCCATGGGGCTCGCGCTCGACCTCTCGGGTCTTGGGCTGGGTCTGCGCTCAGCCCGCTATCTGCTGTACGTACAGGACAACGTGATCAGTATCCTCAACGTTGAGCAGAAACCCTCAGAGCTCGACCTGACCAGCGCCGAGACTGCCTATAAGCTGCTGGTTGGTCTGTAGCCCACCGGCGCGCCGCACACGCGAGTCAGTCCAGGCTGCGCAGATACGTCGGCCCGCCGAGCTGCGACATCTGCCGGAGGATCCAGGCCTGCCGCTGGCGCATCGCCGCATCGGGCTGCGCGAGACGATAGATCCGCGGGTTCGGCAGCGCGCTGGCCATGAGCGCGCTCTCAAGAGAGTCCAGATCTGCCGCATCACGCGCGAAAAATTGGTCCGCAGCGGACGCTGCTCCGTAGATCCCGGGCGCAAATTCCGCCACGTTCAAGTACAGCTCCAGAATCCTGGATTTGTCGAGACAGATTTCGAGCAGCACCGTGAACCAGGCTTCGAGGCCTTTGCGCAGCCAGCTGCGGCCGGACCAGAGAAAGAGATTCTTGGCCAGCTGCTGAGTCAAGGTGCTCGCACCACGCAGCGATCTCCCGGCGCGATGCTCGCTGACTGCGGCCTGGATCGCAGAGACATCAAACCCGCGGTGGCGGGGAAATTTCTGGTCTTCGGCCGCAATCACCGCCAGCGCGATCCACGGAGACATCGCGTCCAGATCCTGCCAGCGGTGGGACAGGTTCAGGTCTTCATCGCCGCGCCAGGCACGCAGCTGTGCGCCCAGCATGAAAGCGGATGTTGGTGGGTTCCAGAGCCGCAGTATCGCCACCGGAACGATGCTGCTCGTCAGCATCACGACCACAACCGTCAGAACGACGACCGGCCAGCGCCGGCGTCGCGGCCGCACGCTCGATGCGCGCTTCCGCGGCGAACGACGAGAGCGGTTCAGGCTTTGATGCCGTGCATGATGCTGTAGCCTCCGGCCAGTGGACGCCGCTGATTGCCCGTGAGCCCTGCCTTCTCGAACCAATCGCGATACTCGGACTCGGTATACGCCTGACCGTCGTCGTAGACATTCAGGAACATTACGTTGACCGCGACTGCGTCCAGCGGCGAGAGACGGCTGTCGTCCAGCATACGGCCTACGACGAAGCACTCTCCCCCGGGACGCAAGGTGGTGGCTGCATGTCGCAGCGCGGCAGCAGCATGCTCCGCAGAAAGCACCTGCAGGACAGAGCGCAGAATCACCGCGTCATATTGGCCTGCAGGCGGGGCAGCGATGAGATCCGCGTCAATAACCGCGATCTGTCGCTCCATGCCTGCCTCGGCGACGCATTCGCGCGTAATAGGCGCCACGTTCGCCAGCTCGGCGACCGCGCCCTTGAGCCCCGGGCATAGTTTCACCAGCGCCATCGCCAGCCCGCCCGAGCCGCCGCCGGCATCCAGCGCGGTCGCAAACCGCGAGAAATCAAATTCTTTATGCAGCCGTCGCGCAGTCGCACCCGCCCCGGCATCCAGCCCTCGCACAAAAGCGCGCAGCGCCTCCGGCGACATCTGCGAGAAATCGTGCTTGGCCTGCGGCCGGCCGGAGCGGATCGAGGCTGCGGTATGCATAGTCGCCGACCACAGGTCGGAGTAAGCCTCGTGCGCGCCACCAAGGTAGCGGGGCTGTCCCTTGACGAGGAATTCCCGCGCTTCGGGCGTGTTGCAAAACAGCTCCTGCTCGACCGTGAGCAGACCAGCAGTCACAAGCGCGTAGAGCAACGGTCTCAGCCTGGCCGGCGCCAGCGCCATGCGCTCTGCGACCTGCTCATAGCCGAGGCGCTCCTCGCCGATGGCGGTGAAGACCTCAAGCTGCATGCCGGCGAGCATTGCCAGCGCCGGGTAGACGTTGTTGATATGGGTATTAATCGTATCCGGCTTGATTGCCGGTGCCGTCGTCTCGCTCATGTTCCGTTTCCACTCGAGTGATGTGTATCGAAGGTGGGGCGGACTATGCCGAGCGTGATGAGAGAGGGCAAGCAATCTGCCTGCCCTCTCCCGAATTGCTCAGAAGGAGACGTCCCACTGGAAGCGAACGCGATCGTCTGAAACGTCGTCGTCGAAGAAAGCCTCGTCCAGCGTGAGATGAGAGTAGTCAAAGGTCAGCTTGTTGTTGTGCCCGGCGATGAACCAGTTGGCACCAACAGTGAACTCCTGCCGCTTGTTGTCGAGCACCCGATCAAATCTGTTCGGCTCGTCGACGAACGCGTAGCGGAAAGCCACCTCCAACGGCGCCGGCACGACGGGGAAAAGGTTGTGAAAGAAGTACCCCGTCTGGGCGTAGGCGCCGGTCAGGTCGTTTTTCGTGCCCAACACCCGGTCTTCGATCGTCTTCCAGTGGAACTCCTGCTGAACCGAAAATCCGCGCCACTTGAAGGCGAATTCCTGCACCATCTGGTCAATCTTGAACTGGCCGTCCGCAGCCAGCGCCGGCGAGGTGAAACCATCCAGGTTCCCGCATCCGCTGGACGACCAGCGCGTGCAGCGACCTTTATTGGTCATCGCGGCAAACGCGAGGCTGCCTGTGGGCTTCTCGGTGTACTCCACGTCGGTCTGTTTCCACTCGAGGTCACGGCCCAGGAAATTCCACTGCAGGCGGCCCATCCACATCATGTCATCGTCCGGGTTCGCAACGCCGCGACCCTCTCCGTTGAATACGCCGGCAAAGTAGCGCATGTCAGCCGGCGTGCCGGGAAACAGGCGACCACGCAGCTCGACACCAACCTGGCGATCGATGGTGAAAATACGGTTAACGATCGAACGCTCAACGAACTGCTGCCGCCCGGAAGAGTCGACCCGCTCGCGGTTGAAGTCGATTTTCCACTGCCCGACCCGCAATTCTGCCCAGGGAAATTTGGCGAGATCGATGCGCCAGTCGATTACCCGGGCGCTTGCGGTGGTGCTGCTGTCATCGGCGTCGCGGGTCGGCTGCAGATCGACCTCAAAGTAGTACTTGAGCCACGTCTCATAGCCGTAACCGCCGATTTTCATACGCAAACGCCGCGCTTCGAAGGTGCTCGAATCCGGCGCCTCGAAGTCCGCCAGCTGCCGCGGATCGCCTTTGTACGGATTGGTATAGCGCAGCTGAGCGCGCCATTGCAGGTCAGTCTGCCAGCGGCCGTCGCTTGACTCGAAACGCAGGCCCTTTGAACCGTAACTCGCCTTGACCGGCAGTTCGTCGGCAACACGCTTGGCAATGCGGCCAACCAGGCGGTCCTCCGCCTCACTGTCCTCCTCGGGCAGCGCCGATGCAACGGCTTCAGGCGCCGCAGGCGGGGGCGCTGGTGCAGCCGCAGGCGCCGCTGCCGTCTGCGGGGCCGGAGCCGGGACGCCCAGAATATCTTCGCTGGTGAGCTCTGCTTTGCCCATCAGCTGGTCGTACTGGGCCTGGGTAATTACCCCGTTCCCCAGCAGTATGTCCAACAGGGCTTTTTCCGCGGCAAAAGCCGGGGTAGTCAAGGTGGCCAGCACGCCCGCGAGCGCCGCCGCGCGCAGCCGTACCCGTCTCCGGGCATCCGTCATACCTGCATCCTCCGATTGTGTCCGTGGGCGGGGGCCTGCCGCTGGCAGAGTCCTCCCGCGATCAGGGATTACTGATCGGCGCGCAGTGTGCGTGCGGAATATGACGGTTTTATGACAATTGAGATTTAGGTGTCACTGGGATGAAAAGCCATCCGATCCTGAAAGGCTCCGGCCGCCTGCAGAGCGACACAGCTTGACGCGAGCCATCAGCCCGCCAGTGCAGGAACCGCACGGCATACGCGCAATGCGCGCGCCGCGCGATGACCTGGCTAGGCAGTCGCGGTAGTCGCCGTGACCGCAGCGCGGATAGCGCCCAGTCTGCTTTCAAACGTGGTGTCGGCGGGCAGGCAATGGTCGGCATCGAGCCCGGCAAGGACTTTCTGCACTTGTTCATTCATCCCCGTGACGTAGACCGTTTTACCCGCGAGGCGCGCGTCACAGGCGATAGTTTCTACCGCCCGTGCGGCCGACACGTCGATGTAGGTCAGACCGGTAAAGTCGAGCACGATGGCCGCCGTACGGTCTTTGACGCGCTCGCGTACCTGATGCCCTACGTCCGCTGCTGCGCCGAAACTGAGTGGCGCAGTGAACTGAAACAGGGTCACACGCCCACCCGCTGAAGCCAGCAGGGTACGCTCGTCGTCCGTGGTATCGCGCGGCATCTCCTGGGCGAACATTTCAAGCTGCTCGTCCGCCATTTTCTTCACGAACGCGAGCGCCGCGAGCACCACGCCCACAGCGACGGCGCTGATCAGGTCAACAAAGATGGTCAGGCCGAGCACCAGCGCCATCAGTGCCAAATCCCAGCGCGGTCCCTTGTGTGCACGCGCCAGATAGGAAAAATCGATGATGTCATAGCCCACTTTGAGCAGAATCCCGGCGAGCACCGCGTGAGGGATCTGCTCGGCCAACGGCGCCAGGCTGATCACTATCGCCAGCAGGAGCAGAGCGTGAATCATGCCGGAGATCCGGGTCGAACCGCCGGTGCGGATATTGACCACGGTGCGCATGGTCGCGCCGGCTCCGGGTATGGCACCGAACAGGCCCGCCACGGTATTACCGATCCCCTGCCCCACCAGCTCACGGTCCGAGTTATGCCGCGTACGGGTCATGTTGTCCGCAACCAGTGAGGTCAACAGGCTGTCGATAGCCCCGAGCAGCGCGAGAATGAACGCTGCCTCCAGCACGATCAGGAAAGTGCTGTGGGTGAAGGTCGGCACGACGAGGGAGGGGAAACCGGTCGGTATATCGCCAAGCAGCGGTGCGCCGGGCAGGATGACGCCGACGATGGTACCCACAACGAGAGCCGCCAACGGACCGGGAACCCACTTGGCCAGCGCCTTGGGCCAGTAAAACACCATTGCCAGGGTGCCGAGGCCGATGATCAGCGCCGGCCACACGGGGTCCATCACCGCCGCGGGTACGGCGGTCAACGCAGGGATAGTTCCACTGCCCTCGGGTTCATGCCCGAACAGGCGCGAGAGCTGCAGCGCGATGATGATGCAGCCGATGCCGCTCATGAAGCCTGAAACGACCGGATAAGGCACCAGCCGGATGTACTGCCCGAGCCGCAGGACGCCCAGCACGATCTGCAGCACGCCGGCCAGCACAACGGCCGCAAAAACAAGCCCGGTGTTGCCTTCCAGAGCTGCGAAAACGCCCGCGAACACCACCACCATGGGACCGGTTGGTCCGGATACCTGCGAATCTGTGCCGCCGAACAGCGCGGCGAAGAAGCCGACAAAAATCGCGCCCCAGAGGCCGGCTATCGGCCCGGCACCGGACGCTTCGCCGAATGCCAGAGCAAGCGGCAGTGCGACGACGCCAGCCGTCAAGCCGCCGAAAAGATCGCCTCGAAAGTTGGAAAAATCGAAATACGACCGGTTAGCGCCGGATGCGCTTGCCGTGCTTGTGCTCATCTGTGACTCCCTCAGCTTGCGCGACTCAACGCGTAGCGCTCAGTGACCGGGACGAAGGATTCAGACTGGGCGTCGTAAGCAGAGACCTCGCCGGTTTTGATGTCGTAAACCCAACCGTGCAGTGTGAGCTCCTTTTTCGCCAGCCGGACCGCGACCGTAGGGTGGGTCCGCAGATGCTGCAGCTGCAGGACGACATTCTGCTCGGTGACGATGCGCACCCGTTCAGCCTCGCTCATCCCTGCGCCCAGCTCTTCGGCGATCTGCACAGCCGCCTGGGAGTAGCTCAACCACTCACGCACATGCGGCAGATTAGTCAGGGAGTCGGGATTCATCGCGCCTTTCATGGCGCCACATTCCGTGTGTCCGCAGATAACGATATGCGGCACCTTGAGCACCGCCATAGCGAACTCGAGTGAGGCGGTCATGGCACCTGTCTGGTTGGTGTGGGGCGGCACAATGTTGCCGGCATTTCGACAAACGAACAGTTCACCTGGGTCGGTCTGGGTGATCATCGCCGTCTCGATCCTGGAATCAGAGCAGGTAAAAAACAAAGCCTCCGGCTGCTGCCCCTGGCTTAAATGTTCAAAAAGACTCTTTTTTTCGGGAAACACTTCGTCCTGGAAGCGCACTACACCCTCCGCAAAGCGAGGCATGATCATCAATCTCCTTGAGTTTTTCGGTCCGGCGCCGGTTAACAGCTTCCAGCGACTGATCGTGCAGCGTACCGTGCCGCAGCCGGGGTCTTCAGAAACTCTGGCCAGTCGCGTCCCGCCGCTGTCGCGGTCGCGGTCGCGGGCAGCCTGAGTCAATAAACTATTAGAGGCGCCAAAAGAGTTTATTGCTGCAGCAGGATTCGGGAATAAGTGATATCTAAAAGCTATCAGATGCCCCAAGATTGCTCCTGAAGGGAGACGGCCATCAACCGGGGCGAACCCGCCCCGCCGATACTCTGAATGGCTACTCCACCACCTTGACGACGTCACGCAGCCGTCGGCTGATGCTCTGCCGCATGTCCCGCGCCAGACGATTGAAGAACACCCGCGACGGCGACCCCGAGCGCCACACCAGCGCATGAACCCGATGAATTGCCTGCCCTTCAACATCGAGCACACGGATCGGACTCTGGGCATGAAACTCTGACAGGACGTACAGCGCGGGAAAAAACGCGTGCCCCATGCCCATCACCACCATATTGCGCAAGGCGTCGAGGCTCGTGCCCTGATAGTCGCGCAGGAGGCGCGCTTCAAGCCGCTGACACAGAAGCTCGACCTGGCGATAAAAGCGGTGATGCTCTTCGACCGTCAGGATCCCCTCTCCGCGCAGCTCGGACGCGCTCAAAGCCTTGCGCTGGCTGAGCGCATGGTCAGCAGACACGGCCAGCCGGACTGGTTCACTCAGCAACGGCGCGACCGAGAACTCCGCCGAATCGAGCGGCAATGTCGTCAGCAGAAGGTCATAGCGCCCATCGGAGAGCCCCCGCTCAAGCTCGCGCGGGACTTCCTCGCGCACGTGAAAACGCAGCTTGGCGTAAGCCTGATGGAGGTCCGGCAGAACGTGCGGCAACAGATAAGGTCCCAGCGTCGGCGCGGTTCCCAGGCGATACGTACCGCCCGGTCCCTCGCGCAGCAAGTCAGCTGCGTCGACAAAGCCGTTGAGCTCCTCGATCACCTCCCGCGCCAAAGGCAAGAGCTCTCGTCCGGTGGGAGACAGCCGCGTGCCGCCACGCGAGCGCTCGAACAGTTTCACGCCGAGCTGATTTTCCAGCGCCGCCATCTGCGCCGTGAGAGTTGGTTGGCTGATTCCGCGTTGCACCGCCGCGCGGCGGAAGCTGGCGTTATCGGCAACCGCGATGAAGTATTCCAACTGTCTCAGTGAGGGCTTAGCCTGACGCATCGGATCGGACCACGTAAAATTCGCCCGCCATCATGGCACGGGACACGGGTCTGCTCGACGCGAACGCACAGCCAACAGGAAAACTTTTCATGCCCAATCGCACTTTTTCAGCCCTCATCACCGGAATCGCGGTTGCATCCGGGATGACGACAATCTCTCCAGCACATGCAGCCGAATCCGTGAGCGCAGAATGCCGCGGCATCGCCGCCGGGGTGGTAGCTTCTATGCGCTCGGCCGGGGAGCTATCTGGCGATGAGGCAACCTCAGCTGCGGTACTCGCCGCCAGACGGGCCTGCGATGCCGCTCTCGGCGACCTGCAGGGGGGTGCGTCTGCCCCGGCATCGGCCGCTGGAAAGCAGAGCGAGGCGGTCGCACAGGGTGATCAGGCTTCAGCAGACGCCAGCCAGGAAAAGACCGCTAAAGACGAGCCGTCTGTCTGGGACCTGCTGACCCGCGACCGGGAGCTGAAACCAGGAAATGAACGCTTGCGTCGACTGAAGCAGCAGTAAGGGGGCATTAAATGGGATATACGGCCGACGGCTTTTGCGTCCGACGACCGCATCCCGTGTGTATAGCTCGATAGCCTTAGAGGTCGAAATCTACCGTGTAAGACACGACGTATTTAACGCTGCCATTCTGGAATCCGATATCGCCGGAATCATCCAGATCGGTGTCGCTTATCAGAAAGCTGAATCCGCCTTTCGAGATGGACACGTTGTAGTCCCAGTAGTCAAACGTGCCATTCGCGAAGTTGAACGAGTCTACGAAGTCGCCGTCGTGGTAACCAACATGGAAGCCAAGCTCCAGGCCGTCACGGATCTCGTAGCTGTAGTCGCCTGAAATGTAGTAGGTCGAGCCGAAGCCCAGGTCGTAACGGCGGCCAGCGTTGGCGATTCCGTCAGACTCATCCGCTTCGGTGTGCGTCAGGACGTACGCGGTGACACTGAGTCCTTTGTAGCCGAGCGACCCATAAATCTCGCCGAAGTCAAAATCGGCCTCCTCATCGTAGTTGTAGTAGAGGAATCCGAAGTCGTAGCTAATTCCCTCGTATTCCCCGGCATACCCTATATAGAGGTCGTTCTCGTACGAGAACGCGTCTCCATCGCCGTAATCGACGTTTGACACCCATGTGCCAATGTAGATCCCTGACTCGTGGGCGTAGTCGATACCGCCGGACAGCGCCGGGTCATTGGTTGTCTGCGTCAGACCGCGCCAGAGATAGTTGTTGGACACGGAGATATTCGCGGTGAAGTCAGCCTGCGCCGAGAAGGACGCGGCGCCGGTCAACGCAAGCACACCGATGGTTGAAAGAATTCTGTTCCTCATTGGAATAACTCCTGTGTCTGTAGCTGTTTCATCAGCCGCACGCGAGATGCGATGCCGGCTTGGTAGGTCGCAGTGCAAGCCGCATTCCAAACGAACGCGGGAGAACAACAACTATTATATTTTTGCATAAAAATAAATAGTTTAATTTATTTATCTAATATTTTAGTTGAAGTTTTTATGAAGCCGGAGCGCCATCCTTTGGTGCATTCCATTCCGACTGGAGAGCCTTCCCGCACCATAGTTGGGCGCTAGCATCGAGTTCAGGAAGCGAGAGATGAGGCAGACGGAGCTGCCGGATTGCGCGGCTTACACTTCCGGGTCCGAACAACCGAGAGGAACCGAGATGTCTTCAGTGCTCAGCGATAAAGTTGCCATCGTTACCGGCGCCGCAGGCGGGATCGGCGCGGGTATCGCCCGATGTCTGGCGGCGGCAGGTGCCCGTGTGGGAATCATTGACCTGGACGAAGCGGGCGCGCAGAGGACAGCCGCGGCGCTCGCCACGCCCGGGCTCGGCCTCATGGCGGACGCCGCCGATGAACACGCCATGGCAGAGGCCACAGATAGGATCACCGCGCACTTCGGCCGACTCGATATCCTGGTCAATAACGCTGGTGGCGGTGGCCGTAACATGGAAGAGCTCGGCGTGGGCCAACCTTTCACCCGTATCACGCAGGGCGGCTGGGACGCTCAGCTGGAGACGAATCTGCGCACGACCTATGCCGCGACCAAGGCGGCCATTCCCCATCTTGAGCGCGCCGGCGGTGGCTCGATTATCAATATCGCTTCCATAGCGGGATTGATTGCCGCACCCTCCATCCCGGCGTACGCGGCGGCCAAGGCTGGCGTCATCAGCCTGACCCGCAGCCTCGCGCTGGAGCTAGCCGCGCAGAATATCCGCGTAAATGCGATCTGCCCCGGTTTCCTGTGGACCCGCGCCTGGGAAATGCTGGCGGCGTTGCTTAAGGCCTCCGTGCCGGAATATCAGGACGCCGAGCCGCGCGCCATCTTTCTGGACCAGGTTAAACGCTGCACGCCACTGGGCCGTGAACAAACGCCTGAGGATATCGGCAATCTCGCCGTCTTTCTGTGCGGCGGCGGGGCGAGCAACATCACCGGTCAGGAAATCAAGGTCGACGGCGGGATCACGCTCAACCTGGTCGCCAACTGAGCGCCTTGCCCTCCGGTCAGCGGGCCTGCATCTCCCGCAGGGAAGCAGGCCACTGCCCGTCCCAGGTCCACTTGTCCTTGAGGATCCGGGAACTGTAGTCGAGACAGAAGTCCATGCTCGCATCCGGATAGTGCTGCTTCATCGCGGCGGCCAGCGCGGTGGCGTCGGGCGTGCGCGCCATTTCTGCCACGAATTGCTCGATATAGCGGCGTGTGAAATCGATTGAGCCCGGCTGCAGGAGATCGGCGCTCGGCGCATGCCCAGGCACCACCACCTCCGGGCCGAGCGCTTCGAGCCGATCGAGCGCATCAAGCCACGCCTGGCGCAGCTCGGGTGTCTTTGCCGCGGACAGCCAGGCGTGCGCATCAGCAAAGACCGCATCTCCTGCGATCAAAGTTTTAATCGAGGGCACCCATACCGCGGCCGAATTGGCCGCGTCACCTTGCAGCGGGCCGATGATTTCCAGTCGCTCACCCTCAAGCAGCAGGACCGGCTCAGTCAGGCTCGCAACATCGACCCGCGTTTTGCCGCCGTTCCGCCCCAGAACCGCTTTGCCCCAATAGTCGATTTTGAAAGCGAAAGCTTCGTTGACGTCATTCGCCACCGCGGGCAGCGACACGACCCGGGCGTTGGGGAACGCCTGTTTGATGACCGGCAGACCCATGAAATGGTCAGGATGGACGTGGGTGATAAAAATCGTGGTCAGTTCGCGGTCAAGCTCCAGAATCTCTGCAGCAAGGCGATGGGCGTTGGAGAGGGTGAACTGGGCATCCACCAGCACCGCCTCTTTTTCGCCGTAGACGACCGCAGAGACAACGCCGAGCCCCATATGTGCTTCCGAACTGAGGAAGACTTTGACGTTCAGCGGGGCTGCCTCGAGCGCACCGGAACAACACACCCACACCAGAGCGAGTCGAAAGATATTCATCATGGATTCAGTCTCCTGTCCGTTGAAAAGTCTCAGCAATTGACCTGCAGGCCCGCATCGGCCACTGCCATTCTGATCAGCCGTCGGCAGCATCAGACGGCGCCGGCACGCCGACGATCTGGTTGACCACCGCCGCGGTGGCGTGCACCAGCGCAAGCAGCAGCAGCATCGAGGTCAGCGCGGCATGCACCGTCCGCGCGTCCTCCGCCGTGGCGCGCAGTGATGCAGCAATGGCGTCGACGGAATCGCCAAGCTCCAGCCCGGTCAGGACCCCGGCCTCGCTGGTCACCGCAATCAGACCGCTGACACACGCCGCAAGCACCAGTGCGTAAAGGGTGTAGTGCACCCCATACACCGCAGCGCGATGCAGGCGCGCCAGGGTATATGACGCTACCGGGTTGGGATTGCTGAAGCGCCACAGCAGTCGCACTGCCATCAGCAGGAAGACGCCTGCGCCGGCCAGCACATGCGTCGTGACCACCGCATCCCGCGCCAGGTTTTTCGGCGGCAGGTCGAGCCCGCTGATGCCGATATAGAGCCACGCAACCAGGGCGACCGTGGTCCAGTGCATGACCCGCGCCAGAGCGCCGTACGCGTGAGGTTCGTTGCGGATGCGCACGGCGATCAGCGGGCAACCGGCGGTTGCGGCGCGAGCGCCAGAGTCTCCTGCGCCGTGTCGCCATCCCGCTCCAGGGTCGCACGCAGGATCAGCACTGCAGCGCGGCCGAAGCCGTAGCTGGTGAGGATAAAGCTCGCGAGCGAAAACACCAGGAAAGGCGTTGTGATCTGATCTGGCCAGAAGGCGAGATAGAGAAAGCCAGCCGGATTCGTATAGGCGCCGATAGCCATCGCGCCAGAGACCGTTGCCGGCAACCGAACCCGCGCGGCAAAAAACCCGAGCAACAGTGCGCCCATGAGAAGAAAGTCGATGTGGGCCTGCAGCAGGCGCTCATAGTCCGCGATCAGGCCGCCGATCGCCGCGACCGGGATCGCGCGACTGAAAACCAGCGTCCAAGCCAGTAGCAAGGCGATCAGAATGACGCCCATGGCAGCCTGAACCAGGATGGCGTTGGCCCGTTCAGGCGAGGGGTAAGCTCTGCTCATCAAGCGCTCCTTTGGCAACTGTGCCGGAATCTGGAAACAGGCAGCGATCCTCGCGAGCAAGCGACCAGCAATCAAGTGCAAGCTGGCACCCGCTCCATCGGCAGACGTGCAGGTTGCCGGCGCGAGTCGGTCACAGCGCCGCACCACCCACGCGCTGATCCTGCCTTTAATTCGCTGCCGCGATGTTGTCTACTGCCGCGTCGGTGCCGGGCGGCTGAATGACAGCACGAAGCCGCCGCAAACCGCACCGTTCCGCAGGTTCCAGGACGCCCTCATGACCGATACGCAAGACCACACGTTAGACGACTGGCGCGCCCGCGCGCTCGAATTTGAGGCAGAGATCTGCAAAGCCGTGATCGGTCAGGAAGCCGCCGTTCGCCTGCTGACGGTTGCTGTATTCGCGCGCGGCCACGTGCTGCTCGAGGGCGATGTCGGCGTCGGCAAAACCACTCTCCTGCGCGCGCTGGCCCGTGTGCTCGGAGGGGACTTCGAACGTATCGAGGGCACGGTGGACCTCATGCCCAACGATCTGGTCTATCACACCTACATCAATGAAGACGGCCGCCCGGCCGTCGACCCGGGGCCGCTGCTCAAATTCGGGGACAGCCTGGCCACTTTTTTCTTCAACGAGGTCAACCGCGCGCGGCCGCAGGTGCATTCGCTCCTGCTGCGGGTCATGGCTGAGCGCAGCGTCACCGCTTTCAACCGCGAATATCGATTCCCGCATCTGCAGGTTTTCGCGGATCGCAACCGGGTCGAGAAGGAAGAGACCTTCGAGCTCCCGGCAGCCGCGCGCGACCGCTTTCTGATGGAGCTGACCATCGGCATGCCGCCATCGCGCGAGCTTCAGCGCGACCTCATGTTCGACCCGCGTTTTTATGATGTGGACGCGCTGATCGGAGGGCTGCGCGCCGGCGTTGTTCCCTACGCTGCGCTGAACGCCGTCTCCGCAGCCGTGCAGGCGCATGTTCACACCAGCCCGACGGTCGAGAACTATGCGCTTGACCTGTGCGCAGCAACCCGCGCTCCGGCTGATTTCGGCATTGAGATCGCTGGTGTGGACGTGACGCGCCTGGTGCTTTCGGGGGTCAGTCCGCGCGGCATGGGCATGCTCATGCGCGCAGCCAAAACCTGCGCCTGGCTGCAGGGTCGCGACAGCCTGGTGCCGGAAGACCTGCACGCGGTTTTTCAGCCGACTATCGCGCACCGCATCTTCCTGCAGCCGGTTTATGAGCTGCGGCGCAGCGAGCTCATCGGTCAGCTTGTCGGGCAGATCATCGACCGCGTTACTGCCCCCTGACATGCAGCTGGAGGAAGCGCATTACAAAGTGGCCTGGCGCAACACCGGGAACTACCCCGGACATCATGCCAGCCTGCAGCAGGGCGGCGGCCTCGACTTCCACCACCACGCGTCGTTGGTGGACGCCCCCGACCCGCGGCGCTTTGATCTGCGCGCGAGCCTGCGTGACCCGTTCGGCCAGATCCAGGTGCGGGTGTACCAGCAGACCAGCGCGATCCCGGTTCATGTCATAGCCGACCTGTCAGCCTCTATGGGCTTCGTCGGTGCTTCCCCGAAAATGCAGGTACTGGCCCGGCTGGTGGCCTGTCTGGCGTATTCGGCCTACCGTACCGGAGACAGCTTCGGCTTCGTGGGCTGCGCTGAGCAGCCGCTGGAAGAGCTGTTTCAACGGCCAACGCTGAACCGCGGGGCGGGTCTGGAACTCGCCGATCGCCTGCGGAATTTCGAACCCCGCGGCCGTCACAGCGACGGCCTGCTCCGTGCCGCAGACCTTATCGGCACCCGCCGGTCACTGGTTTTTCTGATCTCCGATTTTCACTGCAGCACCGAGCTGATCGAGGACGTCATGGGGACGCTGCGCTACCACGACGTTGTGCCGGTGCTGCTCTGGGACCGCCGCGAGATCAACGGCCCCGGAGGCTACGGGCTGGCGCGCGTCATGGATCCGGAAACCCGGCGCAGCCGCCTGCTGTTTGTGCGCCCTGCCCTGCGCCGCCGCATCGCGCAGCGTTACTCCGAACGTCGCGAAAGGCTGTTCGAGACATTCTCGCGTCTGGGACGCCCCCCCCTGATATTCGAGGACGGCTTCGACGCCGATGCCATTACGCGCTACTTCTATGGCTGAGCGTCTCCCCGGAGTGGTGTACAGGTGCGCTTCGCGCGCGATCTGCTGTGCGCTGCTGGCAGTGCTGTTGGCATCCCCGGTCGTTCCGCTGCAGGCGCAGTCACCGGTCGTCGCCGAGCTCAACATCACCCAGCCGCGACCGTTTGGTTATGTGCTTGGCGATATCGTCGAGCGCGATGTGACGCTGGCGCTGCAGCTGCCCTACACGCTCGACCCGACTGTCCCTACCGCACCGCCCCCGGCCAACTTCTGGCTGGAGCGGCGCGAGCCGCAGATCAGTGTCGTGCACGGACCGCGAACCACGACCTATACCATCGCGTTCCGCTATCAGGTCACCAACTTCGACCCGGGGATCACTGACGTCCCCGTGTCCCACGAAAACCTGCTCTACCACGAGCCCAATGGCAACACCGGTCAGATCCTGGTGCCCGCCGCCCGGGTCAACCTGCTTCCACTGCTGTCGCAGTCCGACGCCGAGCCCCAGCCGAACGACCGGCCACAACCCCGAACGTTTGAGCCGACGCGCGCGCTGGGCTGGGGGCTCCTGCTGGCCGGCGCTCTGCTCGCGCTGGCGCAGCTCAACTTCGACCTGTTTACCCCGAGCGCGGTGCGCCCCTTCCGACGCGCCTGTAAACAGCTGCGCCGACTGCGTGCCGGGACACGCGCCAGCGATTATGAGAACGCCCTGCGCGTGGTCCACGCCGCATTCAACCTCACCGCGGGGCGTACGGTGTTCATGGAATCACTGGAACGTTTTTTTACCGAACATGCGCGCTTCGTATCTGAACGCGAGCCGATCGAACACTTTTTCTCAGCCTCGCGACGCTTTTTCTATGACCAGGCTGCCGCCGAGCGGGCTGAAATCGGCGCGCTGGAGACCCTGTGCCGTCGCTGCCGGGATCTTGAACGGGGCACAGGCTGATGTTCGGTTTCACCAGCCCCGTCCTCCTGCTCCTGTTACCGTTGGCCGCACTGCCGTTTCTGCGTCACGGGCAGACCCTGCTGGCCGGTTCGAGCCTGGCTCTCTTGCCGCCGGACAGTCTGTCCAGCTTGATCGACGCCGCGCTGCGCGTTCTGGGCGCGCTGTGCATCGTGACGCTGGTGCTGGCCGCCGCGGGGCTCTACCGCGCCGAGCAGCTTGTCGAGCGGATCGGCCAGGGCGCACATACGGTGCTGCTGCTCGACAGCAGCGGCAGCATGGACAATCTCTTCGCTACGGGGAACGAGCACGCTTCGCGGGCCGGGGTCTGGGGAACGTTCACTTCGAAAGGACAGGTTGCTCGACGGCTCCTGGGGCAGTACGCGGCGCAGCGCCCGCAGGATATGTTCGCCCTGTTTCTGTTCAGCGGTAATCCGATCCCGGTGCTGCCGCTGACCGAAAAGCAGGACGTCATCCAGGCGGCGATTGCCGCCGGCAGCATCGAGCGCGGTCTGGCCTCAACCGACCTTGGCCATGGACTGATCCGCTCGCTGGAGTTCTTCGAAGGCAAACCTTTCACCGGCTCGCGCATCGTTATCCTGGTGTCTGACGGCGCGGCCCAGCTCAGCAACCGGGTACAGGATCGCATCAAGTACCTGCTGGAGAAGCACCGGGTCACGCTCTACTGGCTCTACCTGCGCGCCCGTTTCGCGCCAGGCCTGTACGCGGACATGGACAGCAGCACGGCGGCGCAGGTGGCGCCGGAGCAGATCGTGCATAAGTTCTTCACCGAGACCGGGCTGCCGTACCGCGCTTTTTCGGCAGAAGACCCGGCAGCGCTGGAGGACGCTATTGCCGAGGTCAACGCGCTGCAGAATCTGCCGATCCGATATCAGGACATCATTCCGCGGCGTGACCTGCGCGGCTGGTGTCTGGCCGTGGCGCTGCCGCTGCTGGGGCTGTTGCTGGCGGCACGCCTGTTGGAGAAACAGGCATGGCGCTGAAGCCGCGTTTTAACAGCGTGCTCGGCCTTGCGGCCCTGATCGGCCTCGGCGGCCTGGGATTTGAGCTGCACCTGGCAGCCACAATCGCGCGCTACAACCAGGCTCTCTCTGCCGAGGATTACGTGACTGCAGCGCAGCTGCCCGGCGCGCGCGGCGCGTTCGTATCGGCCTATCGGGCGCAGCAGGCGCAGGACTATCCGCAGGCCCGCCTGCTCTATGGCGACCTTGAACGCGCATCCGACCCTGCCCTGCGTGCATCGAGCTCCTACAACATCGGCAACAGCTACCTTGAACAGGCGCTCAGCTTGGACGCGACGCAGGACCGCGACCGGGTACTGCCGCTGCTCGAGCTGGCGAAAGGCAGCTTCCGCGCGGCCCTGTCCGCTGAGCCGCAACACTGGAACGCGCGCTATAACCTCGAGTACACCCTGCGCCTGGCACCCGACTTCGTCGACCAGAAGCCGCCGGAAATCGAGGGCCTGCGTCGCACGCTGCGCACCCTGAGCACGGCTGATCCGGAAGGGAACCTGCCCTGAATCCGGCGCGTCGCACGCAGCTCCTGTTGCTGGTCGGTGCCTGCCTGATCCTGGCAGCCGCGTTTACCGGCCCGCAGATAAGCCTGCAGCGCCCGGTCCATCGCTACGTCTTCGTGTTTGATATCAGCCAGAGCATGAACGTCGAAGATGTACCCGGACAGGAAGAAGGCGTATCGCGCCTGGAATTTGCCAAACAGAGCGTGCGCGATGCGCTCCCCGCCTTTGACTGCGGCACCGAGGTGGGTCTTGCGCTGTTCACGGGGCACCGCGCGTTTCTACTGCTCAAGCCGGTCGAGGTCTGCGCCAATTTCAGCGAGCTCAAAACCCTGATCGGTAACGTCGACTGGCGCATGACCTGGGAAGCGCGCAGCGAAGTGGCCAAGGGGCTGTTCAAAAGCATCGAGCTGCTGCGGGCCATGGACGACGACAGTCGGCTGGTGTTCGTGAGCGACGGTCACGAGTCTCCGCCACTGAATGCGGACGTACCGCCGCGCTTTGACGGCACGGCTGGCGAGATCGGTGGCGTGATCGTCGGGGTGGGGGGTAATGAGCTGGCACCCATCCCCAAGTTCAACGAGGAAGGCGAGCAGCGTGGCTTCTGGCGCGCGCGTGATGTACTGCACATCGACACCTTTACGGCCGACCAGCGTAAGCGCGCCGGTCTGCCGCCAGTCATCGGCACCGAGCACATGTCGATGTTGCGCGAACCCTACCTCGAGGGCCTGGCCACCACGACCGGGCTCGGATATCTCCGTCTCACCGGTCCCGAACAACTGGCGCGGCGCCTGAAGAACGCCGCCCTGGGACGCCCGCGTACACAGGACGTCGACCTGCGCGGCGCGCTCGCACTGGCCGCCCTGCTCGGACTGTGCGCCAGCCTGTTGCTGACCCGCCGGCCGCGCTGATCGTCGCTCAGGCGAGCGCGACCCGGATCTTCTCCATCAGCCCGCGCCGCTCAGCTCGCGCCGCCAGGGCCCCGTCCATGTCTACTTTGACGAAACGCGCGGGCGTGTTCGGCTGCATCTGGCCGATGAGATCCATATCTGCCGAAATGACCACCCCGAGCGTGAAATAACCGCCGGCTGAAACCGCGTCGCGGTGCAGCACGATGGGCTCCAGTCCGCCGGGGATCTGAATACAGCCGTAGGCGTACGGCGCGTCGACGATATTGGACGGATTGTCCCCGGCACCGAAGGGTGGCTCGCGCGGCACAAACTCGATGGGCTGCCCGCCACGGAAGCGGTAGCCCATGCGGTCGGCCTCCGGCGCAACTTTCCATTCGTCTGCGAAGAACTGCGCACCTGAGGCTGCGGTCGCTCGATGCCAGTAGATGCCGGGCATGACACGCAGCTCAACCGGCATTCCCGGGTCCCGCCGCAGCGCGACGGGCACCTCCCGACCGGGCGCAGCGCCTCCGCCCGCGGCCGCGCCGATCGGCAGTCTGTCCCCGGGCGCCAGGGCCCGCCCCTCGTGCCCTCCCATCACGCCGACCAGATAGGTCGAGCGACTGCCGAGCACCAGCGGCACCTCGATGCCACCCGCCACAGCGATATAAGCGCGCGCGCCCTTTTTCAGATAACCGAACGACAGCACCTGGCCTTTGCCCACAGCCAGCGACGTCCAGCCAGGCTGTTCCTCACCATCAATTCTGATGGGCAGCTCGGCACCGGTAACCGCAATCAGCGCATCGTCGTGAAACCGGATCTCCGGCCCCATGAAGGTTGCTTCCAGACAGGCAGCACCTTCGTCATTACCCACCAGCAGGTTGGCCGCGCGCAGCGCCATGCGGTCCATCGCGCCGCTGAGAGGGAAACCGAGGTGGTAAAAGCCCGGCCGCCCGAGGTCCTGCACGGTGGTGGAAATTCCGGATTTGATCACCTCGATCATTTCAGCACCTCCACCAGGCGGGCGTTATAGGCGTCGTGGTCCTTCTCGAACTCCGCCAGGTCAAACTGCACCGGACGGATGAGAGGCTCATAGCGATCGGCAGCCACCGCAGCTTCGATCTCATCGTATTCCTCGCGCTCGATGGGTCGGAACTTGATGATGTCGCCGGCCCGTGACAGCACCATCTCCTCCCGCAGGTAGTTGACCTTGCCGTCAGGCTCGAAGATCGGCATCGGTGTGATACCGAACATCTGGTAGCCGCCGGCGCCGCGCACTGCGTAGATACAGGTGAAGCAACCGCCGTAGCCGATGGTGTGCCGCGGTGTATCAGTGCGCGGCCGGACGTATTTCGGCGCCTGCAGCTGACGCTCACGACCGACCATCTGGTAATACCAGGCCACACCGCAGACAAACCCGACCATGGTCACGAACCACGGCGACCCGTGGTGTGCGGCGATGAAGTCCTCGACGGTCGCGAAGTTATTGATGCGCGCCGCGTACTCGAGATCGGTCGCGCCGGGATCCTGATGCCGGTCACGGAAGCGCATCATCGTCTCGTGCGTCCACGGGTCGTTGTAATACACCGGGATCTCGACGATGCGGGTATCGAAAGACGCCGTGGCTCCCTCGGCGGCTTCGTCTAGCGCACGCACTTCGCGCAGCAGATCCTCCGGCCTGATCACGTCAGGGTCGAAACGCAGCTGGTAGGACGCGTTGCCGCCGGCGATCTCGCTGACGCCGGGCAGCTCGGAGTCGCGCAGCGCCCGCATCACCATCAGGCTTTTGAAGAAACCGGTGAAAGACATCTCTTCATCGCACTCGGCGAAAAGGTGCTCATCACCGCCGAAACTGAATCGACTGCTCATTGCTGGTCTGTCTCCTGGTCAGGCCCGGGTCGCGAACTGCTGCGCGAGCCACGGTTCAAGAAAGCGGGTATGCGTGTCGGCCCGCAACACGGCGGGCTCCGCGGCGAGCGCCTGGTGCAACGCTACCGTTGTCGGTATTCCCTCGATCCGCAAGCCTGCGAGGGCCGCGCCGAGACGCGCCAGGCAGGCCTGGCGATCGTCGCCATGAACAACCAGCTTTCCGAGCAGCGAATCGTAAAACGGGGGAACTTCATAACCTTCGTAAAGCAGGGTATCGAAACGGATCCCCTCGCCGGTGGGCACCTCAAGACCGGTAACGCGTCCGGGACCTGGCAGGAAGTTGCGCGCCGGGTCCTCGGCGTTGATGCGGCATTCGATCGCGTGACCGCGGCAGACGATCGCATCCTGCGTCCAGGGCAGGTCCTCGCCGCCCGCGATGCGCAGCATCGCCTCGACCAGGTCAATCCCGGTCACCATTTCGGTCACCGGATGTTCTACCTGAATGCGGGTGTTTACCTCGATGAAATAAAAGCGCTGCGCATCGGCGTCGTAGAGATACTCCACGGTACCCGCCCCGCAGTAAGCCACCGACGCTGCCAGGTCCACCGCGCTCTGACACATCGCCTCACGCACGGCATCCGGCAGACCAAGAGCCGGCGCTTCTTCCCACACCTTCTGGCGCCGCCGCTGTAGCGAGCACTCGCGCTCGAAGCAGTGCACAAAATTGCGGCCGTCCCCGAGAATCTGCACTTCGACATGCCGCGCCCGCGTAATGACTTTCTCGAGATACAGCCCGCCGTCGCCGAAGGCCGCCCGCGCCTCGGCTGACGCCTGCGGAAACAGACGTTCAAAATCTGCAGCATCCTCGGCCACCCGGATCCCGCGCCCGCCACCGCCGGCGGCCGCTTTAATCATCACCGGATAGCCAATAGCCGCAGCCACCTCGGCCGCCGCCTGCGGATCGTCTATGCGCCCGTCACTTCCGGGAACCAGCGGCACGCCGGCAGCGGCCGCGATGCGGCGCGCCTCGACCTTGTCACCGAGCTGCCGGATGGCGTCACCGGAAGGCCCCACAAAGCACAGACCGGCAGCCTCGACGGCATCAGCAAAAGCCCCGTTCTCCGCCAGAAAACCGTAACCCGGATGCACTGCGTCACAGCCGCTCTCTTTCGCAGCAGCAACCATGCCCTCGATGTCCAGATAGGACTTGGCGGCGGGCGGTGGACCGACATCCACCACCTTGTCAGCGAGACGGGCGGCCAGAGAATCCAGGTCAGCAGCGCTGGCGGCCTGCACGACCTCGCAACCGAGCGCTCGGCAGGCGCGATTAATGCGGACTGCTATTTCGCCGCGGTTGGCAACAAAAACCCGTCTCAGACTCACGGGTCGACCAGCGCCAGAACCTGCCCGGCCATTACCGCATCAGCGTCATCGACCTTGAAATGGATCGCCGCGCCCGCCACCTCCGACTGCACCTCATGGAAGTTTTTCATGACCTCGACCAGCCCGATGACGTCACCTACCGCCACTGCGGCTCCGTCCTCCTTGAACGGCGGGCTGTCGGGGGCGGGCCGGCGGTAGAAAGTTCCCGGCAGGGGTGAAACGACCTCAATTGCACTCATGAAAAACTCCTGAAGCTGCGCTGGGGATGCTGTCGACGCGGCCGACAGCCCGGACAATTCTCAGGTTTACAATCCCGCGGCTCAAGCACCCCCAGGAGAAGCAGGCGATGCGTTTTGGTCTCATGTACAGCTTCATCGTGCCGCCAGGTAGCCCCATCACTCAGCGCGATACGTTCCGCGAAATGGACAAGCTGCTGCCGCTGGCAGAGACGCTCGGATTCGACGCGTTTCACACCACCGAGCATCACCTCCAGGACAACGGCTGGGCACCGAGCCCGCTCACGGTGCTGGCCTACGCTGCCGGCCTGACCCGTCGCATGCGCCTGGTCACCAATGTCCTGCTGCTGCCGCTGTATGAACCGCTGCGCCTGGTCGAGGATGTCGCGACGCTGGATAACCTGTGCGACGGGCGCCTGACGCTCGGCGTTTCGCCGGGTTACGTCTCAGAAGAATTCACCGCCTACCGGGTGCCACATGCCGAGCGTTTCGCCCGCGCCGAAGAAATGCTCGACATCCTTGAAGCCTCCTGGCGAGACCCGGTCCTTGAGCATCAGGGCCGCTTCTACGCGATCCCGCCCACCCGGATCGTGCCGCGTCCGGTGCAGGAGCACATCCCGCTCTGGTACGGCGTCTCGGGTCCACGACTGCTGCAGCGCGCCGCCGCCCGTCGCTGTCCGGTCACCGCCTCGCCGCGGCATACCAACGACGAACTCAAGGCGCACTATGCGCGTTACGACAGCGCGGCGGCGGCGGTCGGATTCGAAACCCGTGAGCGTCCTATCATCCGCGAGGTCTTCGTCGCGCCGACCCTGACGGAAGCGGAAGCGCTGGCGGGACCGGCCATCGAGCATCTGTTTGGTCTCTATGGTCGCAAATCAGCGCAGGGCGAGCGCGAGCTCAGAAATGATCAGGGCGAGCTCATCAGTGACGAAAAGCAGGTCGACTTCCGCACGTTCGCCTCGCGCTACATCGTTGGCGACCCGGCCAGCGTGCGCGAAGGCATGGCCGTGCTCAAAGAAGATCTGGCACCAAGCGAGGTGATCTGCCGCATGCAGCTGCCCGGGATCCCGACCGCGAAGTTCGAGCAATCTTTGCGCCTGTTCGCCGAACAGGTGCTACCCCACTGCGGGTAAAGCCGCGCGCGACGGCCACCCTGCCCTTCGCTATCATCGTTGCACCGAACGTACCGTGAGACTCCGATCATGACGCGCTGCCCGCCCCAACCGTTCCACGTCATTGCCGCGTCAGCCCTCGCCCTGAGCTTCTGCGCACCACTGCTCGCCGCCGACTGTGCCGCAGTCGGCCCCTTCGAGCCGACCTGCGGCTTTCAGCGCCCGGAGGATCTCGAGCTCATGCCCGGTGGACATGCGCTGTTGATCAGCGAGTACGGCACGCTGGGCGGCGCCGAGCCCGGGCGCCTCAAGCTCTGGAAACCGGACGCGCCGGCGCGTGTCCTGTATCCCGCCGACAACGCTGACGGCACGCCCGACTGGGGCGCCGCTGACTGCCCCGGCGCGCCAGGGCTGGCCTTCGCTCCACATGGCATCCACCTCGGCCCGGCCGCGGGCGAGAACCGCGTCTTCGCAGTCAATCACGGGCAGCGCGAGGCCGTTGAGATTTTTGAGCTCACGGCCGGCGACGACGGAAACGCTGCCGCGCTGCACTGGCGCGGTTGCGTGCCGGCGCCGGAAGGAGTGTGGCTGAATGATGTCGCCGGGCTTCCTGGTGGTGGTTTCGCGGTGACTCACATGGTCACAAAAGGCACGCATGAGGAAGACCTGTTCGCTGCGGAGGCGGCGCGCAACCCCATCGGCTATGCGCTGGAGTGGTCGCCGGCCGGCGGTTGGCAACGTCTGCCCGGCACTGATGGCTCGCTGCCCAATGGCATCGAGGTGTCAGCCGACGGCACCGTGCTGTACATCAACGAGTACTTCGGCGACCGCACGTATGCGCTCGAGCGCAGCAGCGGTAAACGGCTGTGGTCAACCGCGGTCGACGGCCCTGACAACCTGGGCTGGAGCGCCGACGGTCGCCTGCTGGCTGCATCCCACCATGGCAATCTTAGAGAGATCTTCGCCTGCAACGCGCTGCCAACAACGCCCTGCGCCATGCGCTACTCTGTCGTCGCTATTGACCCCGTTTCGGGCAATCGCGTCACCGTACTGGAAGGTGGTCCTCACCCCCTCGGCGCTGCCACCGTCGCAACCGAATTTGACGGACGCCTGTACATGGGCTCGTTTGTGGGCGACCGCATCGTGTCAGCACCGAGCGGGAGCGGAGTGCAGCACTGACCGCTACCGCATCCATGCGTTGATTCTTCGGGCGCGGAAGCACCCGAGGCTGAAAATTAAGGAGGGAAGACCGCGCGTCAGGGTAGTCAGCGCTGGTCCCCAGCGATGGAAATCCTGCTCGTCGACGACAACACCCTGCTTCATGGGATCCTCACAGGTGGCCTCACGGGCAGCGGGGCGAACGTGCGCTTCTGCGCAGACCTCGCGTCAGCGCGGGAAGCAACGGCCGATACCGCTTTCGCCTTCGTCTGCGTCGCCCTGCATCTGCCCGATGGCGACGGGATCGCTCTCGCGAGAAACCTGCGCACGCAGCCCGGGTACCGGCACACCCCGATCGTTCTACTGACCTCCAGCGAGCCCACCGAAACCTATCGGGAGGCCATATCCAGCGGCGTGACCGATGTATTTCTGCGGCGCGACGTCGGTCAGCTGGTCGAGTTCATGAAACGCTTCACGCTGCTGCGCGCGCCGCTGCAGGGTCGAGTGCTGTACGTTGAAGACACCCGCTCACAGCGTGAGCTGCTGACCCACATGCTGTCCGCTAACGGGCTTGAAGTCCGTGCGTTCGCCAACGCAGAGTCAGCCTGGGAACAATACGCTGATACCCCCTTCGACCTGGTAATCAGCGACCTGGTGCTGTCCGGCCAGATGTCCGGGATCGAGTTCATTAACCGGATCCGCAGACTCGAAGGCGCGAGCGGGGATGTGCCGATTCTGGCGGTGACGGCGTTCGACGACATTTCCAGGCGCATCGAGCTGTTCTACCTCGGGGTCACCGACTACGTCATAAAACCGGTGATCGAGGAAGAACTGCTGGCGCGGGTCGGCAACCTGATTGCGCGCCAGCGACTCTATCGCACGGCACTGACCGCGCAGGAACAGGCCCGCACGGCAAACGAGACCAAGTCGAATTTCATCTCCCACGTCGCCCACGAACTGCGCACACCGCTGAACGCCATCCAGGGCTACGCGCAGATGCTGGCGGCAAGCAAGGAGCAACCGCTGAGCGCCACGCAGACAGAGCAGGTGCAGCAGATCCGACAGGCGGGTGACCACGTGCTCGCCCTGGTTGCCGACCTGCTGGACACCGCCAGGATCGAAGCCGGCAAGGTCGAGCTCCAGCTCAACCCGATCAGCATCCAGCTGCTGACCTCAGAGGCCATCAAGCAGGTCAGTATCCAGGCGCAGAACCGCGGCATCGAGATCATGGCGCCGAGTGTCGATCCGGCGCTTTCCGTGCGGGCGGATCCCAGGCGCACCCTGCAGGTGCTGCTGAACCTGCTCTCCAACGCGGTCAAGTACAACCGCGAGGGCGGCACCATTCAGCTTCTCTGCGAAGCGCATGAAGACAGCGTTCAGGTCAGCGTGCAGGACACCGGGGAAGGGCTCTCCGCCGAACAGATCGAACAGCTGTTCGTCCCGTTCAAGCGCCTCGCCCGACATCGGGACATCGAGGGCACCGGTCTGGGGCTGGTCGTCTGTCGCTCCTTGATGGAGGCCATGAACGGCAGCATCGCGGTGACCAGCGAAGTCGGAGCGGGTACCCGTTTCACCATCACGCTGCCACGGGCAGCCTGAGCCGGAACACTGCCTCGCGGCTCAGGCCGCTGGCCGTACGGCAGCAGCGATCGCCTGACCGAGCCCCAGCGTGCTGCCCTGCCCACCGATATCCGGGGTCAGCGGCGAATGCTCTGCACCGGCTTCGAGCACACGCTCGATCGCGCTGACCACCGCAGCCGCAGCATCCGCATGACCGAGATGCTCGAGCATCATCGCGCCACACCAGATCTGTCCGATCGGGTTCGCAATCCCGCGGCCCGCAATGTCCGGCGCTGACCCGTGCACCGGCTCAAAGAGACTTGGGAACCGACCTTCCGGATTGATATTCGCCGACGGCGCCACGCCAATGGTCCCGGTACAGGCCGGACCGAGATCCGAAAGAATGTCGCCGAACAGGTTGCTGGCGACGACGACGTCAAACCAGTCCGGATGCAGCACGAAGTTCGCTGTCAGAATATCGATGTGGTACTTGTCCAGCCGCACTTCAGGGAAGGCCTCGTGCATAGCGGCCACGCGTTCGTCCCAGTAAGGCATGCTGATAAATAGACCGTTCGACTTGGTTGCCGAGGTGAGATGCTGCCGCGGCCGCTTCTGCGCGAGCTCAAAGGCGTAGCGCAGGATGCGGTCGACGCCGGTGCGGGTCATCACGGTTTCCTGGATCACGACCTCCCGCTCGGTCCCCTCAAACAGGCGTCCGCCGACATTGGTGTACTCGCCTTCCGTGTTTTCGCGCACCACCACGAAATCGATGTCGCCCGGCCTGCGTTCAGCCAGCGGGCAGCGGATCCCCGGCAGCAGCCGGACGGGGCGCAGGTTGACGTACTGCTCGAACTCGCGCCGGAACAACAGCAGCGACCCCCACAGCGATACATGGTCAGGCACGGTTTCGGGCCAGCCCACAGCGCCGAAATAAATCGCGTCAAAGCCGGACAACAGCTCGAACCAGTTCTCTGGCAGCATGCGTCCGTGGCGCTGGTAATAGGCGCAGCTCGAAAACTCGAACCAGGTCCAATCCAGCTCAAAACCATAGACCGCTGCGGCGTTGTCCAGCACCCGAACGCCCTCGGGCATCACCTCGGTGCCGATACCGTCACCCGGGATGACGGCAATCCGATGTTTTTTCATGAACAATGACTCCTTCGCCCCGCGGACCGCTTCATGAGGCCCGCGCACAGCTAAAGTTTTCGCACTTTCAACCGATTACTTCAGAGCATGCACACCCCGGATCGAGGCTTACCCTGATGGGACCGCGCAACTTGATGATCATGGCAGCGCTCGCCTTCCTGCTCGGAAGCGCCGGCATTGTATTAAGCGAAACAATCGCTTACGAGCTTTGCGCGCTCGCCGCCATGGCGCTGGCGGCCGGTCTGGCATGGCGCGCGGGCGCGTCCAGGGAAGACGACACAACGGCACCCCCGCTGGTCCAACCCATCACCGTCGCGCCGCCCGCCAGTCCGTGGCCCGAGGACGACGTCACACTGCTCGCGGACACTATCCGCGACATCCTGCTCGAGGTCGGGCTGGACGTGACTCAGATCCGGGACCTCATCGTGGGGGCAGTCGCTGAACTCTCCAAATCTTTCGAAGGCTACAACGCCGACGCGCAGCAGCAGCAGGCTCTGATGAACACCGCGGTCCGCATTCTGGCTCATGGCGCAGCGAGCGACGGCGCCGACGGCAGCGGTGGAGATGAGGCGACGATCAGTAAGTTTGTTGACGACACCTCCGAGATCCTCGAGGGCTTCGTCAACAGCGCCATCGAGACCAGCAAGCACACCATGGACACGGTCAAGATGATTGACGAGATGGCCGAAGAAATGGCGGCCATCTTCAAACTTCTAGCGGACGTGAAAGGCATTGCCGATCAGACCAACCTGCTGGCGCTCAACGCCGCCATCGAGGCTGCCCGTGCCGGTGATGCCGGACGCGGATTTGCCGTCGTCGCCGACGAAGTGCGCAAACTGTCCTACCACTCAACCCAGTTCAACGAGCAGATCCGGGCACTGGTTGAGCAGGCTCAGGAACGTATCGATCAGACCCGTCAACTGGTTGGCAAATCGGCCTCGCAGGACCTTGATCAGCTCCTGTCGCACAAAACCGGCATCGACGGCATGCTGCAGGACTTGTCCCGGCTGGAAAGCTCGCTCGGCAGCCTCATCGGGGAGACCACCGCGATTACCACCCAGATTGCTTCACGCACCAGCACAGCCGTGCGCGCGCTGCAGTTCGAGGACATTGCCCGGCAGGTCGCCGAGCATGTCGACCAGAAAATCGCCAACCTGTCGACTTTTACCGACTCCGGCGTCAGGACCCTGGCCCAGCCGTTCGAATCCGGGAACCCTTCGCAGTTCGACGCGGTGCGCAATGCGGCCACCGAACTGCGTGATTTCCTGCCCAGCAAGCCGGCTAACCAGGTCTCCATGGACGAGGGCGAAGTGGAGCTGTTCTAGCCGCCGGGCAACCCGTGCCCGCCTGCTCAGCGGTCGCGGAAACGCGGCATCACCTCGCGCGCGAACAGCGCATTCGAACGACTGCTCTTGGTCGGGTCGAGCCCAGCAAGGTGGCTGGACAGAATAAAGTCGGTACACGCGAAGCTGTCGCAGAACTGCGCCAGTTTTTCGCTGACCTCGTCCGGCGTGCCAATCATGAGCGCTGCTTCCGCAAACTCCGAACCGCGGATGTCCGCCGGAGTTTTGAACGGCAGCGGTTGATCGTCACCCTCCACATCCGCCGCTTCACCCAGGACGCGCTCGTAGTAGCCGAAGACGTGGAACAGGTGTTCGGCAACGTCGTCCCAGGCCTCATCGGCGTCCTCCGCGCAATAGACCATACGCAGCTGCGCGATCCGGAAATCGTCGGGGTTCTGACCCAGCTCGCGCAGAGTCTCGAGATATAAGGGCGCCGGATCAGGGCCAAGCGTGGTCATCAGGTTGGCTCCGAGCTCAGCCGCGCGGCGGATGGCTTTAGGCCCGCGCGCGCCGATCCAGATCGGCGGGTGTGGCTGCTGCACCGGCCGCGGTGAGAGCGTCATGTTCCGGGTCTGCGTGAAACGCCCCTCGAAGGTGACCTCACGCTCGGTGAACAGGCGACGCATGAGTTCAACCCCCTCGCGCAGGCGCGGCGCGCGCTCTTTACGATCCATGCAGAAGGCGTTGAATTCGTCGTGGGTGTAACCCTGCCCGACACCGAGATCAAACCGGCCGTTGGACAGGATATCGGCCAGGGCCACATCCTCCGCGGCGCGCACCGGATGGATAAACGGCATCAGCATCACGAAGGTCCCGATCCGGATCCGCTGAGTGAGCACCGCAATGGCGGCAGCCATAGACAGCGAAGCCGGGTTGTAGGCGTCCTCGGTGAAGTGGTGTTCGGTCAGCCAGACATGGTCGAAGCCAAGCCCCTCGGCCTCCACCATCTGATCAAGCATTGCGCGGTAGAAGTCCGGCGCGGGCATGTACCAGCGCTGCGGATTGCGAAAGTCGTACATCAGGCCAAAGCGCATCGTTCATCTCCCCAGGTTCAGGATGCCGGGGCGAGTGTACTGAAATCGCATGCGCGATGGAGGATCGGTGCAGCCGAGCTGCGCCGCACCATTTTGCAGGCAGCCGCATCAGCGGCACTGGCGTAATAGCTATCGCTTACCCTAAAGTTCGGCGCGGAGCACCCGATATCGTTAAAGCAGCATCAGCACTGGTCGGAGACAGCCATGACATCAGAAAAGAACACGCCTCCCACTGGGCGCGAGCGCCGCGTCGACGAACGCATTCCCGTCCGCATCTCTGTGCATTGGAGCGACGGACAGCGCGCGCGCAAGGGCGAGATCCTCGATGCGTCTAACAACGGCATGTTTCTGCTGCCGGGCTGGACCCCGAGCGATCCGATCAAACACGGCGACAAGCTCGAGCTGCGGTGCCATGTCGACGGGCAGGACATCGACCTCAAAGGCGAGGTCTGCTGGGTCGGCGAGAACAGCGAAAACCGTGAGCGCGAGGGCCTCGGCCTGCGCATCACGACGACGGACGGACTGCGGAAGCTGATCGCCGGGATTAGACGTTAGTCAGGGGTACACCCGGCGCGGGCGCCGGTCTCAGCGCTTCAGTCGGGTGAATTTCGACCCTTCGAGAGTCAGGTTATACATCAGGCCTTTATTGCTGATGACAAAGCCAACGATCGGCTCTTTCATGTTCACCGTGTTGAGGTCCTTACCCGCACCCAGGGTGACCAGCGCCACTGAGCCATCTACGCCGGCCTTCCAGCCGTCGCTGGCGCGAAACTGCTTCAGTGCCTCCTCCGCGAGGAAAACGAGCACCACGGTTTTCAACTGCGCCCCGAGCTGAAAGCCAATTGAGGCTGCCGCCGTGCTGTAGTACTCCACGGTCTTGCCGTTGATCCGCAGCGCACCTTCTCCGTACTCACCGCCGATGCCGAATCCAGCCTTGACCACCTCCGGGAACACCAGCACGCCCTGAGCTTTTTGGAGAAAAGCCTCCCCGCCGGTCACCGTCTCAGCGAAGGTTTTCAGAGCTGCGTCCACCTTGATATCGATTTCTGTCGATGACGCAGCCAGGCTGCCAGTCGCTGCACACAGCAGGGCCATCAGCACGACGATGCGTATGGGTTTAGTCATCAAGATTTTCTCCACTTCGGATCTATGGGGGGTGCAGCCGGATCATAGCGCCCACTGCGATTTTGAACCGGACCTGGTTCTCAATCCGCGCTGCTGCTCAGGCGGACGCCGCGTACTCCCGTGCGACGGTCGCGACCAGCTCGGCGGCCCCGGGAACACCGTTGACGCCGGAGACTGTGTGTCCGGCGCTCCAGATCTCGCGCCAGCGTTGCGCCCCGCCTGCACCCTCACCGCTGAACAGGGCGCGGGCCTGTTCAACGGTTGGCGCGCTCGGCAGCGCCGCAAGATCGAGGCCTGCACGGCGGATGGAGGGTACGAGAAAATTCGTCGGCAGGCCGGTGAACGCGCTGGTCAGGGTCACGTCATCAAGATCCGCCTCGACAAGCATCGTCTTATATTCCTCCGCGGCCTCGCTTTCCTGAGTCGCGATGAAGCGGGTACCCATGTAAGCAAAGTCGCAGCCAAGCGTCAGTGCCGCGCGGAGCGCGACGCCATCGGCAATGCCGCCCGCAAGCACCAACGGTCCCCGCCATACCGCCCTGACCGCGCGCACGAACGCGAACGGATTGACCCAGCCGGTCTGCCCACCGGCACCGGCCGTCAGCAGGACCAGGCCATCCACACCATCGGCGATGGCTTTCTCGACATGACGCATGCTCGCGACATCCGCAAATACCTGGCAGCCGGCATCATGCAGCGGCGGCACCACCGCGCGCGGGGAGCCGACGCTGGTGATCACCAGCTCGCAGCGGTGGGCCACCAGGGCCTCAATATCCGCCTGCAGCGCCGCCGCATCGCGCCGCATGATCAGGTTCGGGCAGTAAGGCGCGACGGACTGCCCGGCGTCCGCCGCCCGGGCTGCGGCCAGGTCCAATGACGTGAGCCAGTGCTCGAGCATGGCCGCATCACGGCAGTTAGCGGTGGGGAAAGCACCGATGGCGCCTGCGGCGCAAACTGCCTGCACCAGCGCCAGACCGGAGACGTGCAGCATCGGGGCCACGATCAGCGGAAGACGCAGGCGCGACCGGAAACGCAGCTCAGCTGACTCTGCGGTGCGCTGCTCGTTCGGGACATTCACAAAAATCTTTCCTCGCTTGGTTGACCGCCCGCCGCCGGGTATGGCGAACGCTATTGTGCGGCAGTCGGCTGGCACAATGGCGGGGTTGTGTTACCGCGAAACCCGGACATCATGAAACCCGGCCTGCATCGAGGCCTTCGCTCTGCCGTGACGCTTCTCGTGGCAACTCTGTTCAGCCCGATGCTCGCCGCCGAGTGCCTCGACTGGATTGAAAGCGACCGCGCCCGCCTGGAGGTTCTGGTGCGGCTCTCCGCAGAGCGTCTGGACACCGTCTCCGCGATTGCCGAGGTCAAGTGGCAGCAGCAGCTACCGGTATTCGATCCGGCGCGCGAGTCCGTGATGTATGCGGCGATCGCTGCACGGGCCGAGGCTGCCGCGCTGCAGCCGGAAGGTGTGGTGGATTTTTTCCGCTGGCAGGTAGCGCGCTCCCGTGCCCGCCAGGAGGCGCGTATTGCGCAGCTGAACGCTGCGCCGACCGACACGCCTTCCGTCGAAGGCGACCTGTCCGCGCTGCGCGGCGAGATTGACCGCATCAATGGTGCGCTGATTGAGGCGCTGTACATCGCAGCTCCACTTTTCTCAGACGCGGGACTCCTGCAAAGCCTGCTGCCTGTCGCCGGCGCGGACGACGTACCGGCATGGCTGCGTCACCTCGCGCCGGTCGCGCGCCAGTCCGCGCTCAGCACCGAGCGACGCGTCACAGCCAGCGGGCTCCTGCTGGTAGGCCTGACCGGGGACTACCCGCCGTTTTCTAGCCGGAAGCCCGCAGGCTGCATCGTGGGTGAGGACGTCGGTCGGGTTCAGCGCCTGGCACAAGCCCTGAAGGTGCAGCTGCGGCTCGTCAGGACCACCTGGGCAGGACTCAGTGCCGATCTGACAGCGGGGCGATTCGATCTCGCCGCCGGCGGTATCACGGTGACCGCAACCCGGCGACAAACGGGCCTGTTTACCGTCCCTTATCACTACGGGGGAAAGAACGCGATCGGCCGCTGCAGCGATCGCGCACGCTTTCCGGACTGGGCTCACATCGACCGCCCGGGCGTGCGCCTCATCACCAATCCCGGCGGCACCAACGAGCGCTATGTCCGTGAGCACGCGCGCGCGGCCGGGATCACGGTGCACACCGACAACCTCACCGTTTTCGAGGAAATCGTTGCCAAACGCGCAGACGTCATGGTCACTGACGACGTCGAAATCGACCTTCAGACGGCGCATCACCCGACGCTCTGCCGCCTGCTGCCGGATAACCTCACCCGGCATGAAAAAGCCTTCTACTTACCCCCGGACGAAGCCTGGCAGCGCCGGCTCAATCGCTGGAGCGAAGGCGCGGGACTGCCCTGATCTCCGCGATGCGGGGCCTTTTCGTTATCATCAGGTGTCCCTGACCGGGTCGAGTGTCGCCATGAGGCTTTTCCGTCGCCGTAAAGAAAACCGCATCCAGGACAAAGTCCCGGTACGCGTGCTGACGCGCCGGCTGCAGGTTAATGTCTCCGGGCTTGAACTGATCAGCGCTGACGTATCGCGTAACGGCCTACAGGTCGCCTGCCCGGAGCTGCGCTTCGTCCGCTTTGAGCAGGCCGTCCAGGATGGCGAGCTCGACATTCAGGTCGCGATCCCCGGCGGCGGCACGGTCGCGCCCCGCTGTCGCGTAGTCTACAGCTCGACCTACGGAGATGAAGTGCTGGTAGGACTTCAGTTCCAGGCGTTCTCGGAAGCCGATCGCGCCGAGTGGGATGCCTATATCAAGGCCTTGGGAGGCATGGAGCAAAGTTGACGACCTTCTCCGCGGAACGGTTCAGATAACCGACCCGCCCTGTCCGCCTTCTCGCCATCCGCGCCGCGATGGGAAAACCCACGCGGCGCCGTTATAGTCCTGCGCACCGCGGCCCCCACCACATAACAGGCCGCCATCGTCGATACGCACAAGGGAGCTCATCATGGCCAGTCCACAAGCCGCCGCACTCGATCATCTGTTTGATAGTTTCACCGCCGCGCTCGCCGCGAATCCTGACATGGGGCTCGACGAGCTCCGAGATATGCTCGAGAAGTGCGGCGACGTTGCGCGCGAACCGGGCGGTGTGGATTACCTCGAGGCTGATGCCGGCGGCGTGCCCTGCCTGTGGGCGGTCCCCAAAGGCTGCCAGGAAGACCGCGTACTGCTCGCCTTTCATGGCGGCGGCTGCGTGACCGGCTCGCGCTTCAGCCATCGCAAGCTCTTCGCCCACGTCGCCAAAGCGGTCGGCTGCCGCGCGCTTATCGTCGATTACGGGCGCGCACCCGAACACCCCTTCCCATCGCAGATTGATGAGGGCCTGCAAGCCTACCAGTGGCTCCTCGACGCCGGGATCGCGCCGGCCCACATTGCCACCACCGGTGACTCCGCCGGCGGCAATCTGTGCACCAGCGTTGTCCTCGCCGCGCGCGACCGCGGGATGCCGCTGCCGGCCGCGGTGATGCCGCTGTCGCCGTGGTACGACATGGAAGCGACAGCGCCATCGTTTGAAACCAATGCTGCGGTCGACCGTCTGATCACCCGCGAAATGTCGCTCAACATGAGCGCCATGTATCTCTCCGGCGCCTCGCCGCAGGATCCGCTGGCCAATCCGCTGCACGCTGATTTCACCGGGTTCCCGCCGACCTACATCCAGGCAGGCGGATTCGAGGCGATCGTTGACGATGCAACCCGCGCCGCCGAGCGCATCAAGGCTGCAGGCGTTGATCTGCGCTGCGACATCTTCCCCGAGATGCAGCACGTGTTTCATTTCATGGCGGGCAACGCGCCCGAAGCGGACGACGCGATCAGCCGGCTGGCCGAATGGGTCAGACCGCACCTCGGGCTGGCCTGACGTCACGTCGGCCGTCGGCGCGCACACCGCGGAGACATTCGGGCATGGATCCAATTGCGCAGATGAAGGCCGCCGCCCGCGAGGGCTGGTCGTCTTTCGCGCCGTTCGAGATGGTCACCGGGACCACGGCGCCCGATCTGGTGCACTTTGCCGGCGTGAGTGCCGGTGACCGGGTGCTGGACGCCGCCTGCGGTACCGGGGTGGTCGCGCTGACCTCAGCTCGCCTCGGGGCGCGGGCAACCGGCGCCGATCTGACCCCGGCTCTGCTTGAGCGCGCACGCGAGAACGCGGCGCTGGCAGGGCTCACTATCGACTTTCACGAGGCGGACGTTGAAGCCCTGCCCTTTGACGATGGCGAGTTTGACTGCGTGTTGAGTCAGTTCGGGCATATGTTCGGCCCGCGGCCGGCAGTGACCGTGAGCGAGCTGCTGCGCGTCCTCAGACCGGGCGGCACCCTGGCGTTCTCGACCTGGCCGCCGGAACTCTACGTCGGACGTATGTTCGCCCTCACGGGACGCTACGGCCCGCCGCTGCCTGAAGGCGCCAGCCCACCTGTGCAATGGGGCGACCCGGGCACCGTCAGGGCCCGACTCGGGGACGCGGTGCGGGACGTCGTCTTCGACCGGCGCTGCATGCGCTTTCCCACGCTCAGCGTGCAGCACATGCGCGATTTCACCGAGCGCAACATCGGCCCCGTCGGACGCCTGGTCGAATCCCTTGCCGCCGAGCCGGAACGCCTGGCTGCCTTCCGCCGAGAGTTCGAGGCGCTGGCCGCAGAATACTTTGCGGACAACGTCGTCCGGCAGGACTATCTGCTGACGCGCGCGGTGCGGCGCTGAGCCCGCGGCCTGCCTGGACCTGCTTGCCCAGCCGTATGCCGGGCAAGGCCTTTTCCCCAACGCTGGAGACTTTCCCGTGTCCCGAAACCTCTGCATCACGATCGGCCTTCTGGCACTGCTTCTGCAGCCCGCCTTGGCAGTCACGACCGAAGAACGCCACAGCCAGGGCGTTGCGACGCTCGACGTCATCGTCGGCCCGGACAGCGAAAAGCGCATTGAGGCGCTCACTGCGCTGGCGCCGGACCTCGGCGCCTGGATCATCGATTTCGCCTATGGGGACGTCGTCTCCCGCCCCGGGCTGGATCTGCGCAGCCGCGAGCTCGTGACCGTAGCCGCGCTGACCGCTCTGGGCAACGCGCAATCCCAACTGCGCGCCCACATCCGCGGCGCGCTCAACGCCGGCTGCAAGCCCGAGGAAATCCTCGAGGTTATCCTGCAGATGGCGGTCTACGCAGGTTTCCCCGCAAGCCTGAACGGCCTCGACGCCGCGCGCACCGTGTTCGACGAACAGGGCATCAAAGCCACCGCAGCCAAGGCGCCCTGAAGCCTGCTGGGGCGGCGCCGTGAAGCCGGTTTCGCGGACCGCGTTCTACTGCGCCGGGATCCGGGCCTGGGACGCGTCGCGGGCCCGCCCGCTCTGCGGGGACCAGCTCGCAGCGCGCTGTATGACACCTGCGGGCGCGGCTTTCCTCGAAGCCTTCGCGCCCATGCGCCTGGCCAATGCCATCAGCGTTACGCGCCACCGGGTAATCGACGACCTCCTCAGACTCGAGCTCGCCCGCCATCCAGAGCGCACCGTGGTACTGGTCGGCGCCGGTTTCGACACCCGCGCCTTCCGCCTCCCAGGCGGGCAGTGGTTCGAGTTCGATGCGCCGGAGCTGTTCGCGCATAAAGAAGCCTGTCTGCCGGCCGACAGCTGCCCGAATCGATTGCTGCGGGTGGATTTTGATTTCGAAACCGAAGCGCTGGTCGACGTGCTGGCCGCCTGCAGTCCGTGCGCACCGATCGTCATCGTCGAAGGCGTGCTGCCCTATCTCGCCATTCCGGCGATCGCACACATGACCGCGGCATTGAAGATCCGGTTCCCCGACCACGTTCTGGTCGCGGATCTCATGACGCGCGCCATGCTCCGCACCTACGGTCGCCCCATGCGCCGACTGCTGCAGGCCGAGGATGCGCTGCTGATTGCCGATGCCGCCGATCCGGCCGAACATTTTCCTGACTGGGGCTATGCGCACGCAGCGCGCATTTCGTTACCCGGGGCGCTCGCGGCACTCCGTGCCCGCTACAGCCGGGCGACGCAATGGGCACTGCGCCACCTCACCCGCGTGCTCTACAACGGCTACACCGTGAACGTGTTCAACCACGGACAGGCGCGCCTGGAAGACCTGGCTATCGAGAGGCTCTGGTCAGAAGGACGGCCGCGTCCGGCCTGAGCTCAGATCGCACCTATCCGGCGTCCGATGTCTGCGTAGCGATCGAGCCAGCGCAGCACCGAGTCACGGTCTTCGGTCGGGCAGCGCGGCATCGCCCTGGTCACGAAACCGTAGTCGGCGAAGCGTTTCAGATCGTCCTCGCTGGTTTCGAAAATATCGAACATTGAGATCTCGATCGCGTCCGGGTCGCGACCGTTGGCGACCAGGCGCTCGCGCAGATCGGCCACATCCGCGGCGATGTCGTCATGGTAGACGTCGATCGGCATCCAGCCGTCGGCCAGCTCTGCCACCCGCTTGCGCCCCCACTTCGACGCAAAGGTGCCGAGGATGACCTTGGGATGCGGCCGCGTATCGGGCTTCGGGTAGGACCAGATGCGCTCAAACTCCACGTGCTCGCCGTGAAAGCTGGCTTCTTCCTCCGTCCAGATCAGCTTCATCGCGCGCAGCCGCTCTTCCAGCACCTTCCAGCGCTGCTCGAATGCGGTGCCATGGTTCTCCATCTCCTCGGCAATCCATCCTGCCCCGACGCCGAACTGGAAACGCCCGCGACTCAGGCGATCGAGCGTCGCAATGGTTTTCGCCAGCGCGATGGGCTCGTGCTGCGGCAGCAGGCAGACCCCGGTCCCGACGATCAGATCCCGCGTTGCCGCTGCGGCCGCCATGCAGCTGATAAAGGGATCGGACATGTGAATGTATTCACGCGGCAGATCGCCGCCCGCCGGGAACGGCGTCCGGCGACTGGCGGGAATATGGGTGTGCTCCGGAAACCACACCGAGTCAAAACCGCGCTCCTCGGCCGCGACAGCGAGCTCATCGGCACGGATGGTGTATTCGGTATTAAAGCTGACGACGCCGAGTTTCATAAAAGCACCTGTTTAAAAGTTTTTGCTGGTTTTCAGGGGATCCTGTTCTGCGACACACCCGCCAATACCCTGGCTGTGAGTGGCGGCGCGCAGAGCGCATCCGCGGTCTATCCCTATCAGCACCCCTGAGCGCAATCCGGTTTTAGGCAGGCTAGGACCGGCTTTAGACCGCACATGGTAATCGGCATCAGCAGCGTGAACCCGCACCGCTGGATTGGTAGACGAGGCGTCCCCAGCAAACCTGGATATCAGGCAAAAAAAACCTGACTCAGCGGGTTCTGCTGACAGATTTTTGCATTCGACGTTGAATGATGAACCAGACCTCTCTTCCAGAACGACGTCAGCCCGGTGCTGCCTTGAACAGCTCGCGCAGCGGAGAGACCACCTCCACAACGCCCGCGATGATGTCCTCGGGCACAGCGAATTGATTGAGGACGCTGACGAGGTCTTCAGCTACGTAATCAAAATGGGTTTCATTCAAACCCAGCTCACGGTTCAGGCGTTCATGCGCAGTGGCAAGCGCGCGCCCCGTGTAGGTACCAGCGCGCCCCTCGCTGAACGCGTAGCGCATGAAATTGAACTGGTGCCCTTTCAGCTTCTCCATGTCAATGCCGACAAAGAACCTTGCAAGCCTTTCGTCCCGCAACGCCGCCGCATAAAACTCATCCACCACTGCGTTCAAAGCGGCGTCCGCATCCAGACCAAGATGCTGCTCGGACCACACACCGAGCCTGTCAAATAACGTCATCTGCCCTACCTCCTGCAGGTCGTTCCTTCTTTCTGTGAGGGGAGTGTACAGTCGATTTGAGCGTCCGTTCGTGGCTTTTCGCCGCGCACATTCAGGGCCCGGTCGCTGACCAAACATCAAGCTCTGGCCTTTACTCCAAGGCAGCAGACAAACCGCGAAACCCGCCGAAGCGGACTCTCTGCTCAGGCTAGCCGCGTGCATTAAAGTCTATCCATGCGCCCCGCCCGCCTCAGCGCCCCGGGAATCTGGCATCAGGGAGACAGCACCCGACGACGCCTGATGGCGCACTGGAACAAACACAGTCGGGCGCTGCTGCAGGAAGCCCGCACGCAGCTGCAGGGACCCGTCCAAGCCGCTACGCCGCGGTCCTGTCGACATCTCAAAGGTCGTGGCGGGGTCAAGGAGGCGGTGCGGTCGGTCTACCGTGTGCTGGACCGTGCACGATTCGTCGCCCGGTTCGATATCCGGGGCTATTACGACAGCCTGCGTCACGCAGTCGTGCTGCAGCAGCTGCAGACGGCGGGTGTAGAGCCCGCGTGCCAGCGCCTCATCGCGGACTTTCTCAGACTGCCCGACCGCAGCGGGTCAGGTCAGGGGATCGTCGCCGGCTGCGCGCTCTCCCCGCTGTTAGGGGCGCTCTATCTCGCCCCACTCGACACACTGATGGACCAGCGCGTCACCGACCGCCGACTGGTGGCCTATGTGCGCTACATGGATGACTTTGTACTGCTGGCAGACTCACGCTGGCAGCTGCGTCGGGCCATTGCCGCCGTCCACCGCTTGCTGTCCACGCTCGGTCTTGAACTTCATCCCGACAAACGTTTCATCGGGTCGCTTAAACGCGGCTTTGATTTTCTCGGCTACCGTTTCCATCCCGGGCGCAGGCTGCGCCCTTCCCGCGAGAGTCTGCGCCGCCGGCAGACACGCGCACGCCGGCTTCAGGAGCAAGGAGGCGACTGGCAACGCCTCCGGCTGTACGCGCTGCGCTGGTGGCAATATCTCCACGCGGGACTGGGTGCAGACCGGGCGGTACCGGTCAGCCGGAGAGGAGGGTTACAGAAGGTAATTTCCCACATCAGGAAACCGCACGGTCACGGCCATCCGCCCGGATGAGAGTCCCCCGACCGTCCGCATCAGGTGCGGAGCGGGTCGAGGGCTTGAGTGCTCAAGTGTGGGTTACCTCTGGAAGCACCAAAGGGCGCTGTTGCGCTCGAAGTCTTAGGATCCTATCGACTACAGTACGGAATCGTGTGCTTATTTTATACCCTCTATCAGTAAAGTAGATCTACCCGTAAGAAATAAGCGCCCGCCACCGTTTTACCTGTTGTGTCGGTGTTCAACACGATCGGTGCGCTCAATCCCCTATTTACCAGTCATGCCTCTGATATCGACTAAAGATAATTGAAAATTGATTGCTGACAGTTGAATCGCCCCGGCAGCGGAGGCACTACGTGGTAAGGGGTACCGGCCGTCGATTTCCTGCCCGTGCGGTTTCAGTGATTTCTTCTGCAAAAAACGCAGCATGTTGTCGGCTTCAACCTGTGCTACCCCGACCTTGAGAAAGTACGCGTCACCGTGAAGGCAGGCGTTAGCCGGCGTAACCGGTCCGTCCAACGCGTCTTCCCATGCGTCCATATCGTTGACCAGAGCATAAGAACCCTCCGGCGCAACATTCGGCAACGCCACCAGACGTGGGGCATAGAAAATGCTTGCCTCGTCTAAATACGCACTCGCCTCACCATTCTCGTCACGACTCGGCGACAGGCGGCCAACCATGATGCGCCGACCAGCCGCTACTTCACCTGCGCTCTGCTGGTTCTGTGCCGCCGTGAAACGAGGGTCGTCGTCCGCTTCCGTAATCTGCACGGCAAACCAGACAGCTCCTGTTTCCGGGTCACCCGTCAGGCAGGTCACATCCCCTGCGACCTCAGCATCAAGCACGCCCTTGTTCCTAAGCTCGCAACTCGGGTCGTAGTTACCCTCAGCGTCAGCGCAATAGGACGACACCTGAGAGAAGGCGCCTTCAACGCTGCCGTCTTCGTTCAGCCGGGCGCCGGTAAAGGTGAATTCTTTCTCCCCCGCAATCACGGGGTCGCCTTCAGGCTGTGGGATCTCAATCACCCGAATGCCCGTGCCGTCGAGGGTGATGAGAGGGTCGTCGGCGTTGGCGGACGTGAGTCCCACCAGCGCTGCCAGAGCGCTTCCCAGAATGGCGAAGTGTTTTTTATTCATCCTGATCTCCTATCGACAATCACCAGAGTCGCGGCAGTGCCACGCCTAATCGCCACAGGAAGCGGACAGGTGTTAAACGAGGAGGCGTCGACCCACAGCAACATTCCAGAAACTGCCAGCCGTTTACCCCCGCCGCACGCTTGAAGCGTAATGTCCTCGGCGCTGTACCACTATCACAGCATGATGGCTGTCTCAGGTCACTCTGTTTTTTGGCTGTTTTTGTGACGGAGTTGGCAATTTGGAAGATTGGTGGCTGGAAGAGGCGCCCTGAGGGGGGATCCCTCGGAGAAGATTGCCTGCCTCACCCGCTTCGCCGGCGGACCGCGAACCCCAACCGCGCGCCTCAAGCCACCGCGCGCAGCGCCGCCGCAATGGTTCCCGCAATCTGCTGGATATCGTCTTCGCTTGCCGTGCAGGCCGGCCCGACCGCTATCGTGTCGCCCGTGTAGCGCACCATGACCCCGTGGTCGAAACAGTGCTGAAACACGTCCAGACCACGTTTGGACACCTCGCCGTCCCGCGGAGCCAACTCTACCGCTGCAGCCAGGCCAAGATTGCGCACATCGATGACGTGGGGCAGCTCGCAGAGCGCATGCATGGCCTGCTCCAGTACCGGCTCGAGCGCCCGAGCTCGCGCAAACAGGCCTTCATCGTCGTACACCGCCAGCGTCGCCAACCCCGCAGCGCAGGCCAGCGGATGTCCGGAGTAGGTGTAGCCGTGGAAAAACTCGACCAGGTGCTCCGGCCCCTGCATGAACGCCGCGTGGATCGGATCGCTGACCAGAACGCCGCCGAGCGGCACAACGCCGCTGGTCACGCCCTTGGCGAAGGTAATCATGTCCGGCTGAACGTCCAGACGCTCCGGCGAGAAATACTCACCGAGCCGCCCGAAGCCGGTAATGACCTCGTCGAAGATCAGCAGGATGCCGTGGCGGTCGCAGATCTCGCGCAGCCGCTGCAGGTAGCCCTGCGGCGGCACGATGACACCGGCTGAGCCCTGCATCGGCTCGACGATGACCGCGGCGATGGTTGAGGGGTCGTGAAGCGCAACGATGCGCTCGAGCGCGTCGGCGTGGTGCGCTCCCCAGGCCGGCTGGCCACGGGAGAAAGCCATGTGTTCGAGGTCGTGCGTGTGCGGCAGGTGGTCAACGCCCGGCAGCAGCGCGCTCGCGAACGCCTTGCGATTGGGTGACATGCCGCCAACCGAGATGCCGCCGAAGCCGACCCCGTGATAACCACGCTCGCGGCCGATGAAACGGAAGCGACCCCCCTCCCCGCGCGCCTTGTGATAGCCGAGCGCTATTTTGAGCGCCGTATCGCACGCCTCTGAGCCGGAATTGGTAAAAAAAACGTGGTTCAGATGCGCCGGCGCGCGCGCCGCGAGCGCCGTCGCGAGTTCAAAAGCCGCCGGGTGATGCGCCTGGAAGGCCACCGCGTAGTCGAGTTCGTCGAGCTGCGCTTTGACCGCTTCAACAATCCGCGGGTGGCGATGCCCGGCGTTGCAGCACCACAGCCCCGACAAGGCATCAAGCACCTGGCGGCCGTCCGGCGTGGTGTAGTACATGCCTTCAGCACGAGACACCAGCCGGGGCGCCTGTTTGAACAACCGGTTGTGGGTGAACGGCAGCCACAGCGCTTCCAGATCGAGCGCCGGCATCTCGGTATTCAGCGTTTTTTCTGCAGCGACTCTGCTCATCGGTGTTCCGTTTCCTGACTGCCGGGAAACGTCACTATACGCCAGCAATCGCGTTTCCCGGGCGGCGTCGGGGCGGCGGCGCAGCGCCCTTGTGGACGTTCCGATGGGCGTGTACCGTGCGGCTCTCGTACGCTGCTGAGCCGTCGCGGCTGACCTGCCGATGAGGGGTCGGCGCAGCCACCCGTGCAGGGCTCAGCGCTCACCAGTCGTTTCTTTGAGGTGGAGGAATTTAGGCAATGAATCTTCGTTTTGGCCTGCTGTGGCCCTTCCGTAATCCCGCGTTCAACCGTGTGGCCTGGACCGAGCTGTACCGCACACACCTGGACCTGATCGCTGAATCAGAGGCCATGGGCTACGACAACGCCTGGCTGACCGAGCATCATTTCGTTGACGACGGCTACTCGCCCTCCCTGCTGCCCATCGCAGGCGCCATTTCACAGCGCACCACCCGGATCCGCATAGGCACCTTCCTCGTGCTGCTGCCGCTGCATAACCCGATCCGCATCGCTGAGGACACCGCCACGGTCGACGTCATGTCCAACGGCCGCTTCGATCTCGGGGTCGGTCTGGGTTATCGACGCAAAGAGTTCGACGACCAGGGGATCTCGCACACCTCCCGCGGCGCGCGCCTGCGCGAGGGCGTGGAAATTATCCAGAAGCTCCTGAGCGACGAGGTCGTCACTTACGAAGGCAAGTACAACCACCTCAAGGACATCCAGATCGTGCCGCCCGGACTGCAGCGCCCGCATGTGCCGATCTGGGTCGGCGCGCTGGCGCCGAAGGCCATCGAGCGCGCCGCGAAGATGGGCTGTCACTTCCAGGTCGTGGGCCCGCCGTCCATGGTCGAGGAGTACGACGGCTACCTGGAGGCCGCCGGACGCAACCCGCAGGAATACTTCACCGCGCAGCTGCGCTGGGTGCACGTGGCGCCAAGCCGGGCCCAGGCCTGGGAAACCGCCGCGCAGTCGCTGCACTACACGGCCACCCGCTACGCCGAATGGTTTGCAGAAGCCAACGACAAGCCGGGCGACGACCAGGCAACGGCCGGGATCCCGTCGGTGGACGACATCATCCGCTCACAGAGCTTTGATGTATTCGGCGAAGACGCCATGGTCGGCACGCCGGCTGATGTCCGCGAAATGATTGCCGACTACACCAAACGAGGACGGGTCACCCACCTGGTCATGGGCATGGCCTTGTCCGGACTGGCGCCGCATCACATCCGCAACAGCATGGAAATGTTTGCCAAGGACGTGATGCCGCACTTCCGCCGCTGAGCTTGAAGAGCAGCGCGGCGGGACCCGCTCGCCGCCGCTGCTCTTGCCCACAACCGACACCCTCGCAGTCAAACCGCGCTCCGTGACCACCACCAGCAGCCCCGATATCGCCCGGCCCCGGACGCCGCCAGGGCCACCCTGGTACCAGATGCACCGGGCGTTCCGCACCAGTCCGCCCGTATACCTGGACCAGCTCCGCGAGGCCTACGGGGACGTCGTCCGCTTCCGCGGCCTGTTTACGGTCTACTGCATCAATCATCCCGAATACGTGAAACAGGTCCTGACCAGGGCCTGGCCACAGTTCACCAAGAACACCATCGACTATCGCGTGATCAGCGCGACGCTCGGTCGCGGACTGGTAACCAACGACGGCCCCGACTGGACGCGGCAGCGCCGCCTGATGCAGCCGGTGTTTGCCAACCGCCACGTGGACAGCTTCGATACCGTCATCAACGAGATGACCGCCGCGCTGGCCGACCGCTGGCGCAGCACGCCGACCGGCGAGACCGTGTGGCTTGAGCGGGACATGAGCCGGCTGGCGTTCCAGGTCGTGAGCCGCACCCTGTTCGGTGCGGATATCGATGACGTTGCCGACGAGATGGTCGGAATCCTCGACCGTCTGAATCGGCATCCGCTCAGCATAGACAGCCTGCTGACGCTGTGGCCGTGGCTGCCGGTGCCGAGCAATCGCCGCTTCCAGCGCACCAAGGCACGCCTCGACACCATCGTGGACGACCTTGTAGAGCTCCATCGGCAGGGCGGCGGGGCTGAGGGCGATATCGTGCACCGCCTGCTGGCGGCGCGCGACGAGGACACCGGCGAGGGTATGGACGCCGACCAGATGCGCGATGAGATCATCACCCTGATGCTCGCTGGTCATGAAACCTCGGCCACCGCACTGTGCTGGACGCTCTACCAGCTTGGTCAGCAGCCCGAAGTCGAGGCGCGCCTGGTGGAAGAACTGCGCAGCGTCCTCGGCGGGCGTCCGGCTGAGAGCAGCGACCTGCCTCAGCTGCCCTACCTCAAGCAGGTAGTCCAGGAATCCATGCGACTCTATCCGCCGGTTTGGGGGATAGCGCGACGCGCGACGGAGGAAGCCGTCTTCGGAGATTTCTACATTCCGGCCGGCGCCTATCTCTCGATCACCATGTACACCCTGCACCGGCACCCCGATTTCTGGCCAGATCCAGAGCGCTTTGACCCCGAGCGCTTTGCGCCAGACCGGAGCAAATCACGCCATTCTTACGCCTACCTGCCGTTCGCCGCGGGCCCGCGGACCTGCATCGGCGCCGGCATGGCCATGCTTGAGATCCAGCTCGTGCTGGCGCAGCTGCTGCAGCATTTCACCGTCCGGGTGGCGCCCGGGCATCCCATTGAGCCGCTGCCGGTGGTGACCTATAAACCGCGTTACGGCATGCCCGCCACCCTCGCCCCGCGCTGAGCGGCGTCGCGGAACTCCCGTAGCAGGCAGGCCTCTAAAGGGCGCAGACCAGGAGAGAGAATCGATGCAGACGCGTACTCTTCGGAGCGCCTGGCTGACGCTGCTAAGCGTGCTCAGCCTGACCCTTCCCGCGTGGGCGCTGGCCGCTGATATCGAGGTGCAGACCCTGAACGGCGAGCGGGTCGGGCTCACGACCCAGATCCAGCCGGGGCGCTGGAATGTCGTCATGACATGGACCACCTACTGCCAGGTCTGTCGCGAGCAATATCCGCTGCTGTCCCGTTTTCACGAAACCCATGCCGACACCGATGCCGTGGTGCTGGGCGTATCGCTGGACGGGTTTGACGCCACCGGCCGGGTGACGGCGTATCGCACGCAGAAACGACACGCCTTCCCCAGCGTCATCAGCAGCGTCGAGGAGTTCGCGCCGAAGTACACGCGCGTCACCGGCGAGGCCTTCACCGGCACCCCTTCCTACCTGTTCTTCAATCCCGAGGGCGGGCTCGTGGCCTACATCGACGGCCCGCTGGACGAATCAGTCCTCGAACAGGTGATGACGCCCTGAGCGGAGCCGCCGCGCCCGCAACCAACGGAACCCGGCCTGCCACCGTCCCGCTGATTCCTGCGCGGCCGCACCCCGGCGTACCATGCGCAGGGGAAAAACAGGGGAGCAGGCATGCAGAAGATCACCCGCGGCACCGTCACCCGCTACGCCTTTGACTACCACGATGAGCCGGTGCTCGAAGTCGAGCTCGGCGAGTCTTTCCAGGTCGAGACCGATGATGCCCTGACCGGCATGATCGCCGACGACTCAGACACGCCAACCGTGCACCGCATGGTCAACGACCCGCACATGGATGCGCTGCTCAAAGGCTCACCGCCCTTTTTCAATCCCGTCGTAGGACCGATCTTCGTGCGCGGGGTCGAAGCCGGTGACGTGCTGGGGATCAACATCGAATTCGTCGAGCCCTGGCGCTACGGCTTCACCGGCATCATCCCGGGCGTTGGACCGCTGCATGACTCGCGCAAGTGGGCAGACTGTGCGGAGGCGCATGTGCAGGTCATCGAGCACCTGCCCGGTCCGTCCGGCACAACCCGCGATGGCAAAGGTCGCTACTCGGACAAGCTCACCTGGGATCTGCAGCCCTTTATCGGCACCCTGGCGACCTGTTCCGAGCGCGAGGTGCACACCTCCCTCCTGGGCCAGGGGGCGTTCGGCGGCAATATCGACTGCCGCGACATCCGCGCCGGGCACACGGTCTATCTCAACGCCTACCACGACGGCGCCCTGCTCTACGTGGGCGACGTGCACGGCGGCCAGGGCGATACCGAATTCACAGCGCTGGCGGATGAAACCCGCGCCACGGTGCAGCTCAGCTGCTCGGTGATCAAGAACAAGCGGCTGCCCTGCGTGCGCATCGACAAACCTGACAGCATCGTTGCAGTGGGGATCAACCTGCCGCTCGAGCACGCGGTCTACGACGCCTGCGACAACATGATGGAGTGGCTGCAAGAAGACTACGGGATCAGCGGGAAAGACTCTTACCTGCGCATGTCAGCCGATCCGGCGTTCAGAGTCCGCGTCTACCAGATGGTCCGCGCGATGACCGCGCGGCATGTAGCCGGCGCGGAATATCCCAAAGACCGTCTCTTCCCGGCGTTGTGAGCCATCCGGCAGTCAACGATTCCGGATCCACCGGCCAGCCCTGAGGAATTTCCATGAACAGCTGGTGGGTGCCCGCGCTTGCATGCTTCCTGCTCTGGGGCGTGAGCCGTTTCTTTCCGAAGCTCGCCGTCAACCATATCGACCCGAACAGCGCGCTCACCGCCGAGATCGCGGGCGAGCTGCTGGTCGTGCTGGTGGTGCTGGCCAACGTCGGTTTCCGCCCGACGTTCGATCTGAAGGGCACGTCCTACGCCCTGCTGGCGGGGATTTTCGGGGGGCTCGGCGTTTACGCCTATCTCCTCGGCGCGCAGCGCGGCAATGTGTCGCAGCTGGTCGCCGTCTCGGCGCTCTATCCGGTGGTGACCGTGCTGCTCGGACTTTTTCTGCTCGGAGAGGCAGTCACCACCAAACAGATCGTCGGCATGGTGTTCGCATTCCTGGCCATCCTGCTGGTCGCGACCTGAACCGCGCGCGACCCCCTTGGAGTGTCACGCCCCGCAGTGCGGGATCTCGAGCTTCTGCCCGATTCGGAGCGCGTAGGTCGGCGCCGGGATGCGATTGGCCTGGGCGATCCGAGGGATATCGCCATAACCGCACCCGTGTCGGCGCGCGATCCCCGACAGATTCTCCCCTTTCCGCACGACGTGCGTCCGGTTCCCGCCGGCAAGATGAGGCGCGAGTTCGACCCCCGGAATACGGGCGTTCTGGAACGTGCGCAGCTCAGCGAGGACCGTGTCCGCCGTGCATTGCCGCTCATAGGCTTCCACCAGCGCGGCCGGCGCTTCGAGCACGGTGCCGGCGTCCAGACGCTGATTGGGATCCCAGCGCGGGTTGAGGTTGCGCAGCGTCCTGAACCAGCCCCGCTCGTTGCCTGACTGCCCCAGGCAGATACTCAGCTCATTCAGGGTAAGCGCCGCCTGCAGCGCAAACTGCGCGGGCTGATCTGCTATCTCAGGAAAGCGCAGGCCATAGCGCTCGGGATGCAGGAACAGCCACGCGGCCGCCAGCACCATGGGTACGTACTCGCGCGTTTCGCGCGGCAGTTTGGTCGACACGCTGGGGTCCCAGAAACGCCGCGAACCCCGCGGCGAGAGTCGGGCCATGCGCCCTTCGCCACCGTTGTAGGCGCCGAGCGCGAGCTCGAGGTCATCGTTCAGGCGCGCAAACTGCTCCTGCAGGTAGGCCACATTGGCGCGGGTGGCGGCCTCCGGGTCGTAGCGCGTATCGAAACCATCCTCCACCACCAGGCCGTAGCGCCGTCCGGTGCTGCGCATGAACTGCAGCGGGCCCGCCGCGCCGGCTCGCGAGCGCGCATGCACCTTGCCGCCTGACTCCTGCGCGAGCATGCCGAACAGCAATGCCTCGGGCAGACCGGCTTCCTCGTAGACCGGCCACATGCGGTAGCGCAGGTAGCGGTAATGCTCATAGGCGTCGAGCAGGTTAGGCCGCAGCCAGGTCAGCCATTCCCGCAGCGCCGCCTGGATCGGCTCGCTGTTTTCCACAATCGCGCCGAGATCACGGCCGCGGAACAGGCCCACGCTCTGCGCGCTGGCCGGAACGTCTGCAAGCAGCGGAGATACGTTTTCCTCATCCGGATCCGCTGCCTCGTCCGCGGCCAGGTCCATCTCCTCCAGGGCTTCTGCGGGCACGCCTTCGCGCAGCGCCTGTTGCTGACGTCCCAGAAGGCGATCCTGCGCCAGGATGACCTTCGCCGTGTCGCAGTAGGACAGCGCGCGGCAGCGCGCCGCGATCGCGGCCAGCGCCCGACGCGCGCGCTCGAACCCTTCCGCGCCCCTCGCCAGCTGACCGCCACGCCAGTCCTGCAGCGCTTCGCGACCCATTTCGCCAGCCGCCTCCATATCGAGATAGAGCACAGACAGCGCATCCTCGTCCAGTGGCGCATCGGCAGCATGCACACTCGCCATCAGCAGCCCGGCAAAAAAGAGCGCCGCGCGTCGGCTGGACTGCTGATTTGAGGGGGTCACAAAGGCCATCGGGGGCGCACCCTACCTGTCGCCATCTCCCAGCACAACGCCCCCGCCGTGCTGAGACGCGTGCGGGTCGATCAGCGGTGGTCGCTGACGCGCCCAGCCGGTTGCCTGCTCAAAGGCATGCGCGAAGCGCAGGAGCTCCAGATCCTGCCAGCGGCGCCCGACGATCTGCAGCCCCACGGGCAGCCCCGCTGCGGTAAAGCCCGCGGGCACCGATATCGCCGGCAATCCGGTCACGGTGATGTCGCAGCACACTCCCATCCAGTCGAGATAGCTCTGCATGGGGATACCGTTGATTTCGCGCACCCATTCCTGCTCAACCGGAAATGGCGCGACCTGGGTGACCGGGCACAGCAGAAAATCGTAGTCACCGAAAAACGCCTCCACGCGCGCGATGAGCGCGCTGCGTCGGATCTCCGCCTCAGCGACATCGCTCGCGGTCAGTGCCAGTCCCTGTTCGATATTCCACACGAGGGTATCTTTCATCTGCTCGCGATGGTTCTCGTAGTCCTGGCGCGAGCGGGCCAGAAACATCCAGGCACGCAGCACACGGAAGATCTCGTCAGCGTCATGCAGATCGGGCTCTGCCCGCGCCACGCGACAGCCGAGATCCTCTAAGACAGGCAGGGTTGCCTCGAGCACCGCAGCAATCTCGGGCGCTACCGGATGCCCACCAAGATCTGCACTGAACGCCACCCGGGCGCCGGCGGGCGCGGCCGTCAGCGGCGCGCGGAAGACAGCGCCCGGCTCGGGCAGGGAAACCGGCACCCGGCTGTCAGGGCCGGCCATGGCAGATAGCAGCAGCGCCAGGTCGCCGACTGAACGCGCCATCGGACCATGCACCGCCAGCGCATCGCTCGAAAACTGCTTGGGCCAGGACGGCACCCGGCCCGGAGAAGGCCGGAAGCCGACGACGTTGCAGAAAGCCGCCGGATTACGCAAAGACCCACCCAGATCGCTGCCGTCAGCCAGCGGCAGCATGCCGCAGGCCAGCGCCACAGCCGCCCCGCCGCTCGACCCGCCGCAGGTGAGTCTCGTGTCATAGGGATTGCGGGTGGCGCCGAACACCGGGTTGAAGGTCTGTGAGCCGGCGCCGAATTCGGGCGTGTTGGTCTTGCCGATGATGACCGCGCCGGCAGCGCGCAGCCGGCTCACAAAAAGCTCATCGAAATCGGGGACGAAATCGCGGTAGATCGGAGAGCCCATGGTGGTGCGCATGCCACGGGTCATCGCCAGGTCCTTGATCGCGATCGGGAGACCGTAAAGCGGCTGCTGCGGGTCCGGCCGCGCGCGGTCGAGCGCCTGCGCAGAGCGGCGCGCACCCTCGGCGTCCAGGGTGACCACCGCATTCACGACCGGGTTCAGGCGTTCGATCTGACCGAGAAAAGCCTCCAGCAGCTCGCTACAGGAAAGCTCACGCGCGGCGATCTGCGCCGCCAGCGTCTGCGCGGATTCAAAGCAGAGATCACTCACCCTGAGCAGCCGGCTCTGCGGCATGCAGCTGCGTGCGGACCTGCTGCTCGACCCACTCCCGCGCCTGCAGTCCGGCATTCGGCGTCACGTTGTCCGCCAGGAACAGGATGTAAGGCCGGGCTTTCTTCTTGCCACCGTTGTAGGACTGAAAAAACCAGCCGTAGGCGCGCTGGTTGTTCTGCTCAATACCGTAGCCGTTCATGTACATCAGGCCGAGGTTGAACTGCGCGTCCGCCACGCTGCCCAGCGCGGCACGTTCGAAAGCCGCCGTCGCCCGGGGCAGATCACGCGCCACGCCGAGGCCGAGGTAGTAGTGCAGTCCGAGGAAATTCTGGGCTTCGAGGTCGCCGGCCTCGGCGAGCGCGGAAAATCCCGCGAGCGAGTCAGCGTATTCGCCGGCGTAGAAAGCGGTCTTCGGATCGCTGCCGCCGCAGCCGCTGAGCGCGCACAGCAAAAGCCCCACCAGCACGGCGCGCACCCCGCTGACGGGCTGCGCCCACAGCGGTTTCAAGCGCGCCAGCTCCGCGGCAACCGCGCTACCCACGCAGACTATCCGGGGATTACCCGGCCGTCGCGCAGGGTGCCGATGGCTTCGGCACTGAACCCCCAGCGCTGCAGCACATCGTCGGTATCCGCGCCGTCAGCCGAGGGAGAGCGCTGGATCGCCGACGGCGTCCGGCTGAAACGCGGCGCAGGTGCCGGCTGCATCACGCCATCGCGGTCGACGAAGGTGCCGCGTTCGACGTTGTGCGGGTGGTGCGGTGCGTCAGTCAACGACAGGATCGGCGCGAAACAGACATCAGTACCTTCGAGGATCTCGCACCATTCAGCCTGCGTCTTGGAGCGGAACATGGCGGCCATCTGCTCCCGGTTACCGGCCCACTGCGTGCGATCGCCGTGCGCGGCGTGCCCCTCGTCGGCGTAGCCGGTGCGTTCGAGGAACTCCTGATAAAACTTCGCTTCAATCGACGCGATCGAGATGAATTTCCCGTCGCTGGTCTCGTAGGCGTTATAGAAATGTGCACCGCCGTCGAGAATGTTGGCCTGACGCTCATCGGTCCAGTAGCCGGACCCATGAAGCCCGTAAAGCGCCGTCATGAGCGCCGCTGCGCCGTCGGTCATGGCGGCGTCGACGACCTGACCTTTGCCGGATTTCTGCGCTTCCAGCAGCGCTGCCACCACGCCAAGCGCAAGCAGCATGCCGCCGCCGCCGAAATCACCGACCAGATTGAGCGGCGGTGAAGGCGGCTGATCGCCGCGGCCGATGGCGTAGGCGGCGCCGGTCAGCGCTATGTAGTTGATGTCGTGTCCCGCGGCTTTGGCCAGCGGGCCGGTCTGTCCCCAGCCGGTGACGCGCCCGTAGACCAGCTTCGGATTGCGTGCGAGGCACTCCTCCGGACCGATCCCGAGCCGCTCCGTCACACCGGGGCGGAAGCCCTCGATCAGCGCATCCGCCTGCGCCACCAGGTCGAGGACCAGGGCGATCCCCTCCGGCTGCTTGAGATCGACCGCGATAGAGCAGCGGCCGCGATTCAGCAGGCTGTACTTCGGATCGACCTTGATTCCTAGACCCGAATCGGAGAGACGGTCTACGCGCACCACTTCGGCCCCCATGTCGGCGAGCATCATGGCGCACATGGGATTGGGGCCAATGCCGGCCAGTTCGATGACCTTGTAACCTACGAGAGGGCCGCTAGCTGCCATGTTCCTGTTCTCCTGAGATTTTTTAGCGTTAGGGCGCAGAAATGCCGGCGGGCATTTTCGCGCATGTTGGGGCCTCGTTCATCTGCGTCCTCGAACATCTTCAGGCGGCGCCGAGAGCGTCGCGGATCAGCGCCTCGGCACAGCCGGCCTCGCGCAGCACGGCTTCGCTGTCCGCACCGAGAACAGGCTGGGGATAACGGACAGGGAGCGCCTGTCTGTCGATACGCAGACCACCGTCCAGCACCTCGAGCGCGCCTTCGCTCGGGTGTTCGTAGGGGCGGAAAAAGCCGACCTGCTGCAGATGCGGATCGGCTCTGAGGTCACTGAAGGTATTGATCCGACCGCAGGGGATCTCGGCCGCACTCAACGCCTCGAGCCAGGCCGCGGTGGAGCGCTCGGTGAGCGCAGCGCCGGCGGCCGCGTACAGCGCGTCGATGTGCCGGGTGCGCTCACTGATGTTGACGAAACGCGGGTCCTCGACCAGCTCATCACGCCCCGCAAGGCGCCAGAATTCCCGCCACTGCTTGTCGGTGTAGGCGAGCATGACGATGAATCCGTCCTGCGTGCGATAGGGGCGTCTTTCGGCTGAGATCAGCCGCGTGTAGCCGGGCTCTCCCAGCGGCGGCTGGAACACCATCCCGAACTGATGCTCGATCAGCGTGTAGGACGCGAGGGTCTCGAACATGCCGAGCTCCACGTAGACACCCCGATCGCGGCGCAGGCGCTTGACGATCGCCGCATTCAGCGCCACGGCGGCCATCAGGGCAGCGCTTTTATCGGCCACTACCGACGGGGCAAACGCCGGGACTCCATCGCGCAGCGCAAAGGCGTGCGCCAGACCGCACTCACCCTGGATCACATCGTCATACGCCGGACGCCCGGCGTAGGGTCCTTCTTCGAGGTAGCCGTGCAGCGCGCCGTAGACAATCTTCGGCGCGCGCGCCATGACGGCATCCGGGCCGAAGCCGAGCGCCGCTATCTTCTGTGGCCGGATGTTGTGCATGAAAACATCCGCACCGTCGACCAGCTGCCACAGCGCCTCCCGCGCTGCCTCGCGCTTCAAATCCAGCACGATGCTGCGCTTGTTGCGGTTGCAGCCGAGAAATCCCGCCGCCATGCCGGGATTTCTCCCTGGTCCGATACGCCGAGTGACATCACCTTCCGGCGCTTCGACCTTGATCACCTCCGCGCCGAGATCGCCCAGAATCTGCGCGGTGTAGGGTCCGAACAGCACGCTGGTCAGGTCGAGCACCCGCAGGCCGCCAAGCGGCAGATCATCCGTGTCAGTCATGGTCACTATTCCTGGTCTGGCAAAGGGTCAGGGCAGCCCGTACGGCCGTCTCCGCGTGGGCCACGCGCGGCCCATCCACCGTAGCACAGCGCCTGCAGGGCGCAGCAGTGTAGTCTCCCCCGGACCTGCAGCGCAGAGCAGACCTGAGGGATCTGTCTGACCGGTGCTGACGTACCCACGCCATAATCGACCCTACGCTCATGCGCTCAAAAACCTGTTCACTGCTGGTCGCCGCCGCCCTGGTGCTTGCATGGGCTGCACATGTCGCCGCCACCGAGCGCGAGGACCTGGGCCGGGCGCTGTTTTTCGACACCGATCTCTCCTGGTCGCGCACGCAGTCCTGCGCGACCTGCCACAACCCGGCGCACGCCTTCGTGGACACCCGCGAAAACTCCCTCGAGCGCGCTGTCTCCTTGGGGCATGAGCCCGATCTGATCGGCCAGCGCAACGCGCCGTCCATCGCCTATGCCGGTGAGATCCCGCCGTTCGAGACCGGCGCTGACGGCAGCTGGCGTGGCGGTCTGTTTCTTGACGGGCGCGTCGACTCTCTGGAAAGCCAGGCGGCCGAGCCGTTCGTCAATCCCCTGGAGATGGCCATGCCCGACCACGCCGCGCTGGTCTCGCGGGTAATGGCCAAGCCGGCGTATGTCGACGCGATACGTGCGCTCTACGGCGAGGCGGCGCTGACTGACGCCTCTGAGGGCCTGCGTGCGATCGCAGATGCGATTGCCGCTTTTGAGCGCGGCCCGCTGTTTTCGGATTTTGACTCGCGCTACGACCGCTACCTGCGCGGCGAATACGCCATGTCCCTGCTCGAGGAACAGGGACGGCGGATTTTTTTCTCCGATCTGGTCAACTGCATGCAGTGTCACCTGCAGCATCCGGGCCGCGCCCTGCCAGACGAGCCGTTCACCAACTTCGGGTATCACAACATCGGCGTGCCGATGAATGCGGCGCTGCAGAGCACCCAGGGCGCCGCAACGCCTGACGCCGGGCTCGGCGCGCGGGCGGAGATCACCGATCCGCGCGCCCGCGGACGTTTCCGCACGCCTTCACTGCGCAACGTTGCGCTGACCGCGCCGTACATGCACAACGGCGTCTTTCAGGACCTGCGCACCGCGCTCGCGTTCTACAACCAGTACATAGTCAACAATGCTGCCGTTCGGATTAACCCCGAGACAAAGAAACCCTGGGGCGCCCCCGAGATCGCGGACAACATTGACCGAGAAATTCTCCGTCAGGGTCAGCCGCTCGACGATGAACGCATCACTGCGCTCATTGCCTTCCTGCGCACGCTGACCGACCGTCGCTACGAACACCTGCTCCCCGCGCCCGCGGCAGAGCCGGCATGCTCTGCTGCACAAGGCTCCTCCTGCGCGCGCTGAGCCCGGTCCATTACAGACGGGCCAGGGTCCGTCCGCAGCTCAGCGCTGCAGGAAACGGCCCAGGACTGTGATGATGGGAGCGTCCTCTCCCACACCGTCACGCACCACGCTCACCACCTTGAATTGACCTCGCATGCGCTCAATCGGGTACAACGGCTGAGGAGCATAGTGCGTGGTAAAACTGGTGAGCATCGCCCAGTCACAGTGATCGAGGCGAAACGCTGCGTCAGGCACTGCCGGCAGCGGAAAGTCCAGCCCGCGGCGGTCTGCGTAGAGAGCCAGCTCCCTTGGTCTGAGGAAGTACACACACGCCTCGGGTGGCACCGTGTCCTTCAGTGCCACCATCGCCTGCACGAAAAGCGCACGCCTGCGGGCATCCTCCCGGGCATCGGCCAACGCCGCTCGGGAATACCAGCGGCGTGTCTGGGCGTAGTCCGGAGAGGTGAGCTGGTGCCCGTCCCACCATCGTTCCGCAATAAACAGCCAGGCGGGGAGCAGCGCAACCAGCAGCAAGCCAGGAACCAGGCGCCGCAGCCAGGTGAACCGGGCGATGACCGACCAGGCATAAAACAACAGTAGCGGCAGTAACGGCCAGAGCAAGCGCTCTGCGTGGCGCGGGTAGGGCCAGGCCAGAACCATGGCCAGATAGAAAAGCCCGTACAGCGCATCGGGTTGCCCTTTGCGCAACCGCAGACCCAATCCCAGGCAGGATGCCAGTCCCAACGATGCGGCCAACAACTGCTGCGGCCACTCGGGAAACAGGCCCAGCAGATTCAGCCAGGTGTTCAGCAGCGCTTCAGCTTGTCGCTGCAGATTCGATATCAGCGCGGAAACAGGTGCCTGATCGCCATCAAAAAGGCGCGCCACGAAGGCGCTGGCGTAGCCGCCGTCGATCCCCTGAGCCGCCTTTGCGACCCACCAGGCCAGGGTCGGCATCGCTGCGAGAACAAACGCCGACACGCAGGCCCTGCTCTTACTCCGCAGCCCGAGCACGAGGAGCGACAGCACCAGAGCCAGGCCCACACTCCGGCAGACCATCGCCAGGCCAATGGCCAGGCCAGCACGAATCCACCAATGGCCGGCTCTGGCCTCCGGGGCATGCCCCAGACTGAGTAAGGCCGCCAGACTGAGAGCCATGTAGAAGCTCTCGCTGAGTAGCTCAAGAGAAAAACCCAGCGTGATCGGCAGAGAAGCAAACAGTGCCACCAAAGCCACACGCTGCCATCTGCACAGACCCTGCTGGCGTAACCAGGCGTGGTAAAGGAACAGCGCGCACAGCAGAGACAGCGTGGTCAGCACGTGCGCACCCACCAGACTCCGTCCACCGTCGGCCAGCGTCAGCAGCAGCGGATACAGCGGAGGCAATATGCTGCGCTGGACTTCTGCTGCCACAGCCGCTGAGGCATCGCCCGCAAAATAACGGGCCATGAGCAGATAGCTGACAGCATCCAGCTCGCCTCCGACTGCGCCGCTCCAGGTAAAAAGCAGGTAGCACGCGCTGCCCAGCACCATCAAAAGGGGCGCGCGCAAGCGGGTCATGTTTACCGGGAGTGTCCGAGCAGGCGGTGGCGACACAGTTGATGATCGGCCGACAATATTTTCATCCAGTGCGCGCTACAGACGGCGCATCTGCCCTGACCTGCTGCTCGCGTCGTTCGCCGCTTGCCATTGACCGCCGACTGCGCGGTCGGCCTGCGTCGAATCAATATCGATGCTACTGGGGCCTAGACCCGGTTGGTCCGGGGTCATCCAATCATCGCTCCGCTTGAATTACCCACACGCCGAAGGGAATCGGACGAAACAGAAGCGCAAGCTCAGCTATCAGCCAGGAGATCGCAGAGGATGCGGCCGTGGCCAAGCACTGCATCGAAGGTACCCGAATAGCAACCGACCGTTTCCAGCACCGGCAGCCGACACCAGGGATCGATCGCCGACGGGGTGTCGTAGTGCAGCGACCCCGGGCCGGTCCAGATGTCCGGCAGTCCGTTGCTGCCCAGGTGCGGCACCAGCGCCAGCTCGCTGCCAATCAGCTGCGCCAGCGCAGGCCTGTCTGACGCTGTGGCGCAGGGGAACATCTTCATCGAAATACTCGGGGTAAGGGCAAAGTCTTCGGTTGCCACGGGCGTGACATTGCGCATCGTCGCGGTCAACAGCCGGTTCCCGGTCGGCCGCTCGACCAGCCCCATCATGACCTCGCTCTCGTGGCGCACCTCGATCCTGGCCAGCTTTTTGGCGAAGCCCCAGATCTCACGGCCGCCGATCAGCGGCGCCTCGTTGTCCGTAAAGAGCGCGGGGTAGTAGCTGTACACCTTCCCTTCCAGACGCGCCCGGATCGAGAGCATGGCCTCGTGATAGGGACCGAACGTCGACCACCCGTAATACGCGACGATCACGGTCGCCAGCGCAGGCTCGTCAAGCTCCAGCGGCTCTGGCAGCCAGGCCGCGGCCGCATCGGGATCGGTGCGGTAGGTGATGAACATCATGTCCATCTTGCGGTAGTAAAAAGGCGGTTTCTGCACTGCCTCGCCGGTCACCGGCATGGTCGCGCCGTAATCGGCCACTTTGAGTTCACCCCGTCTGCCCATCTTTCTCTCCTGTCATTGCCGCTGGCCGGGGTCGTGCCCCGAGGACGCGCGACCATACCAC
>JAYODW010000026.1:0-74559 GCA_038116745.1 Gammaproteobacteria bacterium | reverse complement strand
TCAGACGTGCTTACGCCGCGCGCTAGCCATCACTTCGACCGCCTCGTCCTGCTGTGTACGCACGCTCAGGGTACTGACCCCGCTGTCGAGCCAGGCGCGCAGGCGGCTGGTGATGCGTGCCGCGGGACCCACCAGGCTTTTCTGATCAACCCATTCGTCCGGCACGGCGGCAATCGCCTCATCTTTGCGGCCTGCGAGGTAGAGCTCCTGAATACGCTCGGCGGCCTCGCCGAACCCGCGTCGGATCATGAGGTCCTTGTGAAAGTTACGTTCCCGCGCACCCATGCCACCCACGTAGAGCGCGACTTCAGGTTTCAGCGCCGCGAGCGCGGCTTGGACATCGCTGCCCACATGCACATGGCAGCTCGCCGTGATCTCCAGATCGGAAAGCGAACGCCCATCTTCCGCCCGCTCCACGCCCTGCTGCAGCCAGGGCAGGTACTCGTGCATAGAACCCGGGACAAAACCCAGCGGCAGCCAACCGTCGGCGATCTCGCCGGTCAGGCGCACCGACGCCGCATTGCCGGTGCCCAGGTAGATCGGAATACGGGGATTCATATGCAGGATAGACCTGAGCGGCTTGGCCAGACCGCTCGCGTCGGCGCCCTGATAAGGCAGCGAGATTTCGCGTCCGGCGTGGGTCACCGGCGCTTCACGCGCCCAGATCTTGCGGATGATGGCAACGTAATCCTTGAGTCGATAGTACGGCCGGCCCCAGGGCTCGCCGTACCAACCTTCAACGATCTGCGGACCTGAGACACCAATGCCCAGAAGCATACGACCACCAGACAGTGCGTCGATGGTCGCCGCGGTCATAGCCGCGTTCGCCGCGGTACGCGCAGCCAGCTGGATCACACCGGCGCCCAGCTTGATGCGGCTGGTCTTCGCGGCGAGATAGGCCAGCGGCGACAGGGCGTCCGAGCCATAGGCTTCAGCAGTCCATACCGCGTCGTAGCCGAGTGTCTCTGCACGCTGGACGCGCGCGACCGGGAGCGCCATCTGTGCGCCCGAATAGCCGATAGTCAGCGCAAGCTTCACTGCTCCTCCTCAGGCTGACAGCATGAGGCGCGGTGCCGCTGAGCCGGACAAAGCGCCCGCAACGCCGGCCTCACGTGCGGCCATCCCGGGTGCGGCAGCTGAACGACAGCGCACGCACAAAACGCACGGTGGTCACCTCGTCGTCATGGGCTTCTTCGGCCTCATCCCGCGCGAGCGCGGCGGTCGCGGCAATGATGGTCAGCACGCGCTCGCCGTCTGCTGTCCGCAGCGTCACTTCGTATTCGTTCACAGCCGGCCCGAAGCAGGCATTCAGAAACCCATGAGGTCGGCGTAGCGGGCCCGGTGATAGCTGGCATCTCCGAAGATCTGCTGCGCGACCCGCGCCCGTTTCAGGAACAATCCGATCTCTTCCGCGTCGGTCATGCCGATGCCACCGTGCATCTGCACTGCTTCGTTAGTGACAAGCTCGAGCATTTCGCTGGCTTTGGCTTTCGCCAGACCGGCCAGGGCCGCGCGTTCAGCACTTCCTTCATCGACCGCTGACAGCGCAGCCAGTACGGCCGATCGCGTGAGTTCGAGCTCGCAGTACATCAGCGCCGCGCGATGCTTCAGCGCCTGGAATGAACCGATTTTGACGCCGAACTGATCGCGTAGCTTGAGATAGGCGAGCGTGCGGTCAAAAGCTTCTGCCCCACAGCCGAGCATCTCCGCGGCAAGGCCGGCCGTTGCGGCATCCAGCACGGGCTCGAGCAGTTCCCATCCGGCATCGACCCGGCCAAGGATGCGGTCACGCCCGACAATCACGTCGTTGAAAGAGATCTGCGCGGCGTTGCGTGAGTCGACCATGCGCGTTCTGGTGCGCAACACGCCCTCCGCCGCGGCTTCAACCAGAAACAAGGTGATACCTGCTGCATCGTCAATCTCACCCGACGTCCGCGCGGCAACAATGATCTGGTCGGCCACGTGTCCATCGAGCACAAAGCGTTTGCAGCCATTCAGGCGGTACGCATCACCTTCCTGCACGGCACGGCTCGCGATCCGGTTCGGCGCGAAGCGCGGGTGCTCATCCAGCGCCAGCGCCAGCAGACGCTCGCCGGCGGCAACAGCGGGAAGACAAGTCGATTTGATCGCGTCAGAACCGCCGGCCAGCACCAGCGGCGCGCCCACCAGCGCAGTCGCAAACAAAGGCGAGGCCGCCAGAGTCCTGCCCGCTTCCTCAAGCACCTGCCCGAGTCCCTTGTAGCCGAATCCCGCGCCGCCGTAGGCCTCGGGCAGAACCACCCCGGCCCAGCCCATCTCAGCCATTTCGCGCCAGGCGCCGGGGTCGTAGCCGAGGTCGCCGTTCTCGTCGCGCAGCCGGCGGAAAGCCGCCACCGGCAACCGGGCCGTGAAGAACTCGTGCGCACCATGCTTGAGGATCTGTTCTTCCTCGCTCAGCAGAAGGTTCATATCCCGCTCCTCAGTCCGGCAGACCAAGCACACGCTTGGCCATAACGTTCAACTGCACTTCAGACGTTCCACCCTCGATCGAATTGCCTTTGGAGCGCAGCCAGGTGCGGCAGATCTCGAGCTCCTGGTCGGAAAACCCTTCGCCCTCCCAGCCCAGACCGCTGCTGCCAACGCATTTCATGATCAGCTCAAACTTGGCCTTGTTCTGCTCGGTGCCGTAGTACTTGAACATCGACGACAGGCCGCCCGAGGCTGTACCGGCCTCGCTTTCCTGGGCCGCGCGTCGGATCGTCAGCCCGAAGGCGCGGTCGTTCATGACGTGACGAGCAACCGCGTCGCGCAGCGCGGCATCGGCGATCCGCCCGCTGCCATCGTTGAGATACTGTTTCGCAACCACATCGACCGACGGCACGGTACCGCCGATAGTGCGCCCGATTTCGGCAATCATGCCGCGTTCGTGCTGCAGCAGCTCCTTGGCGATGGTCCAGCCCCGGTTCAGGCCGCCGACCAGATTGTCCTTCGGCACTTTGACGTCGGTGAAAAATGTCTCGCAGAAAACGGAGGCTCCGCTGATGAGCGTGATCGGCCGCGTCTCGACGCCCTCGCTCGCCATATCGAAAAGAATGAAGCTGATCCCGTCGTGCTTGACCGTGGTGTCGGTACGCACCAGACAGAAAATCCAGTCCGCGTAGTTCGCGTAAGACGTCCAGATCTTCTGGCCGTTAATCAACCAGTGCTCGCCCTGATCTTCACAGCGGGTCTTCAGTGACGCCAGGTCAGAGCCGGCTCCGGGTTCGCTGTAACCCTGGCACCAGCGGATCTCGCCCCGCGCGATGCGTGGCAGGTGCTCGGCTTTCTGCGCTTCTGTGCCGTATTTCAGCAGTACCGGACCGAGCATCCAGATCCCGAACGAGGACAGCGGCGCGCGGCATTTAAGCCGTCCCATCTCTTCGCGCAGCACCTGCGCCTGATCTGCGCTGAGCCCGCCGCCACCATAGGTCTCAGGCCATGTAGGTACCGTCCAGCCGCGCCCCGCCATGCGCTCAAGCCACAGCCGGCTCTCGGGGTTTTTAAAGGTTTCACCACGACCACCCCAGACGCGTTCGGCATCCGGCATCGGCGTGCGCATCGACGGCGGACAGTTTTCGTCCAGCCAGGCGCGTGTTTCAGCGCGGAATTCAGTCAGCTCGGACATCTTCAGATACCTCCTTCGCGGCAGGTCGCAATGTGCTCAGGCCCGCTCAGGCAGGCGCGTTTACAAATCGTTTGACGTGCCCCATGAACTCGTCGAACTGGTCATGATGAACCCAGTGACCGGCATTCTTAATCATCACGCACTCCGCATTCTGGAAGTACTGCGCACGACCGTCCTGCATAGGGTCAGAGGCGAAGCTCTCGTTGCCATTGACCAGTAAGGTCGGGCAGGTGATCCGGGTCCACAGTTCCTGGATCTGGTCCATTGGCATGTCGTACGGCGGCCACGAGCGCACGTAGTTATCGAACTTCCAGCTGTAGGTTCCGTCCTCGTTCTGATTGACGCCGTGAATGGTCAGATGACGCGCGCGCTCGGGTGAGAGGTGCCGGTTCTCTTCCTGCATCCGCTGATAGGCGTCCTGAATCGAGGGGTAGCGGCGCGGCAGGCGCCCGGCCAGTCGGCGCTTCTCCTCGATCCAGGTGCGCATCCGCTGATCCAGAGCGACGGTGCTGCGTTCTGCCTGGGTCTTGGGTGAGAAGCCGAGACCCTCGATTGCGAGCACACGCTTGACCGCATCCGGGTAGCACCCGGTATAGCGCAGGGAGATATTGCCGCCCAGCGAATGCGACACGATAGTGACCGGTGCCAGATCCTGCTGGTGGATCAGCTGCGCCAGGTCATAGATGTAGCACTCCATTGTGTAGTGCCCGTCAGGCGACCACTGGCTGTCACCATGCCCACGCAGATCCGGCGCGATAACGTGCCAGTCGTGGCGCAACTCCGCAGCCACCCAGTCCCAGCTCCGACAGTGGTCTCGGCCTCCATGCAGCAGGATCAAAGGCGGCGCCGTAGGGTTTCCCCAGTCAACGTAATGCAGCCGCAGACGCTGCGAAAAGTAGCTGTGTGAAGTCGGGCCCGGCAGGTGTTCGATCATGCGTGAGGTAGAGGCTCTGGAGCGGCGCGCAAGGGTAGCGCACTTTCAGGAGCGGTTGAAAAATCAACCGGGAGACGCGCGTTCTCCCAGCGCCTCGCGAATACCGCGATGCTTATCCCGCGTCAGGCCGTAGTTCCAGATACACGCCACCGACGCCAGGAAGAAACACTCCGGCACAAGGCAGAAAGACCAATGCAGCGCACGCAGGCCCGCTGGATCATTCTGCACCGACGGGTCAAAGCCCAGGAACTGCACCAGCGGCAGCGCGATTCCCGCGGCGATAGCGACCGCGAATTTATCCGCCATGCCCCACAGCGCCATGAACAGGGCACCGCGCTGGCGTCCGCTGGCCAACTGGTCTTCGTCAATCACATCCGCAGCCATCGACGGTGCAAGGATCGGAATCACGGGCGCAAGCAGCCCGGTGAATACATTGAGCAGGGCGTACAGCTTCCAGTGTCCCGGCGGCAGCACAAGTACGAGGCTGAACAGCGCGATCTGAACCAGACAACACACCGCCAGCATGCGGTGTTTTTCGAAACGCGGGGCCAGACGCACGATGACAGGCGTTCCGACCAGCTGGGCGATGATGTAGACCAGCACGATCACCGGCCACTGCGTCTGGTCTGCGCCGAGATAATGCTGCGCGAAGAAGACAAACAGCGTGTTGATCGAGTTCCACCCGACAGCGGCAAACACGCTCGACAGCAGCAGCCGCATGAAATTCCGATTCTGCGCGACCAGCCGCAGGCCGCCTTGCAGACGATGCTGGCCGGGCGTCACGAACGCTGCCTGACGCACGGTCAGCAACAGCAGAGGCACCGCGAGGACCAGCATGCCGATGATGGTCCACGCCAGGTAACGCAGCATCGGCTGCAGACTGCCGGGCGCCTCGGGCGCCCACACCTTGCCGCCGCCGGCAGCCAGCGTGGCCACGACCAGCGGCGCGAGGATGGCCAGAAGGGAACCGACCAGTCCGCCGAGGGTGCGGGCGCCGGTGATACGGGAGCGCTCGTGGTAGTCCGAAGAGATCTCGGCGACCCAGGCGGACAAGGGGATACCGATCAGCGTCCAGCCCAGGTAAAGCGCACCAACCGCGACAAACAGATAAAGGCCGTCAGGTGCGGCGCTGAAGGGATCGAACACTGCCAGCATGGACAGCCCCATCACCGGCAGACCCAGCGCGATCCACAGCCCGCGGCGCCCGAGGCGCACGGCCGTGCGGTCCGAGAGCATTCCAATCAGTGGATCGGTGATGACGTCCGTCACCCGGGTGAGCATCAGGATCAGGCCGATCGAGGCCAGGCTGAAGCCAAGCTCGCCGGCATAGTAAGGCGTGAGATAGAGCACCAGCGGCAGGCCGGCGGCTGACAGCGGCACGCTGAGAAAGCCGAACGCGAACAGCTCTCGAAGAGGTCGTTTCATGGATCGCCGCCTGGTCGATGACACCCTGCGCCGCGTCTACTGTAACCGCGTGGTAGCGCCACCCTGATCGAGGTCGGCTGTGAACATGTCACCAACGTCGACCGCATCAAACCGATAGCTGTTGCCGCAGAAATCACACCCTACCTCTACCTGGCCCTGCTCGGCCAGAATATCCTCAACCTCTGTCTGTCCCAGGCCGACGAGCATGTCTCGGACACGTTCACGACCGCAGGAGCACTCGAAGTCGAGCGCCCGGGGGGCGAAACGTTCAAGCGGCTCTTCCCAGAACAGACGCCGGAGCAAGGTATCGGGATCAAGCTGCAGAAGCTCCGCCGGCGTCACCGTGCTGCCCAGTGTAGCGATACGGTTGAAGTCCTCATTCCGACCAATCTGTGCTTCATTTTCATCATGCCCCAGGGCGCGGCCGCCCACGGTGGGCATCCGCTGCAGCAGCAGACCTGCGGCGCAGCTCTCATCAGCAGCCAGCACTAGACGTGTGTCGAGCTGCTCGGACTGCAGCATGTAATGTTCAAGCGCGCTCGCCAGCTGTTCGACCGAACGCCCGCTGTCATCAAACAGCGGCACGATCCCCTGGTAGGGCAGGGAGCCCGCCTGCCGTTTGCTTGGGTCCAGGGTGATGGCACAGCGTCCCTGGCGGCCCTGATTGGCAAGGGTCGGCAAGGTCATGCCATCCAGCACAGTGCCGTCGATGCGCGCTGTGGCGCGGAATCGCAGCCCGGTAGACACTTCGACCACTCCCAGCTTCAGCGGCCCGTCGCCGTGCAGCTGGAGAATCAGCCGGCCGTCAAACTTGATACTCGAAAACATGAGGATCCCTGCCGCCACCATTTCGCCGAGCAGGGCCTCAACCGGCAGCGGAAAGGCACCTGCGCCTTCGCGGCGTTTAAGCACCTCGCGCCAACCCGTGGAGACCTGGACCAGCGCGCCGCGCACGGGCAGGCCCGTGAAAAGAAAGGGATGCAGTACGTCCTGCACGGGTGAGCTTGAGATGCCGGCTTCTCCAGGTTGGGGCGCGTCGGCATACGCAGCCGTCACGTAGACTTGAGGCTAACACAGGCCCGGCCTGCACCGCGGCCGGCCGGTAGCACTTGAACCGGCACCGCGGAGTCTCTTCACAAATCCAGGCAGACGCACCCTATGAAGCTCTACACCCACGCCGAATCAGGCAACAGCTACAAAGTCCGTTTGTTGTTGTCTTTTCTTGCCATCGACTGTGAAGAGCAGCAGATAGACCTGATGCTTGATGAACAGCATCAGGACGCTTATCTGGCCGTCAACCCGCGCGGCGAGGTACCCGCCCTGGAGGACAACGGCCGCGTGCTGCGCGACTCGGCGGCTATTCTGGTCTATCTCGCTGCAAATCATGGTCCACTGCCCTGGTGGTCAGCTGACCCCGGCGAGCAGGGCGATATGACCGAATGGCTGGCATTCGCCGCGAGCTGGATCCAGTACGGCGTCTTTACGGCGCGGGCGCTGGTGTCGTTCGGCATACCCGCCAACGGCCTGCCGGCCGACTTTCCCCACGAAGCTGCGTCCGCGCGTCTGCGCGCGCAGCGCTCCCTGCAGATTCTCGACGCGCACCTGGAGGACCACAGCTGGCTGGCATGCAATCGCCCCACCATCGCGGACGTCGCGGTATTTCCCTACGTCGCTCTTGCGCCTATGGGAGAGATCGAGCTTGCGCCCTATCCCGCGGTGGAAGCGTGGATCGCACGGTTTAAAAAGCTGCCGGGGTTCATCTCGATGCCGGGTCTCGAAGACCCTGACTACCGTCGGGCGCGGTGAGCGCCGGGGACCTCAGCGGCGCAGATATTGGTCCGACGGGTCCATGAGGTCGGACCCGGGATACAGCTCATGCATTACCTGCTCGACCTCGAGCGCGCACTCTGCGGCCGACTGGTAGCGATCTGCATCAGCCTTGGCCATGGCGCGGTTCACAATCGCGCTGACCGCCGTCGGGATCTCAGGACGGATCTGTTCAACCGGGACCGGGTCCAGATGCAAGATCTGGTAGGCCGTGTTGTCCCGGGTAAAGGGATAGCGCTTAGCCAGCATTCTGTACATCGTTGAGCCGAGCGCGAAAATATCGGTCAGCTGCGTGATGCGCCGACGTTTATCGAAATGCTCAGGCGCCATATAGGCGATGGTGCCGATATCCGGGATAGGCGTCTCCTCGATGTTATGCGCAACGCTGAAATCCATCAGCTTCACTATCCTCTGCGCCGGGTGGTACATGATGTTGCCCGGCTTCACATCCCGATGTATCACACCGTGATAGTGGATATAGGCGAGGGCCACTGCGCACTTGTGCACGACGGCCAGCGTCTCATCGACTGCCATCGGACCGGTCGAAATGAGGTAGTCGAGGATCGAGCGCCCGGCCACGTACTCCATCACGATGTGATCAAGATTGGCGTAGGTCACAACGTCATAGATCGTAACGATGTTGTCGTGCGCGTATTTGCCCGCGATCCGCGCCTCGTGGTGGAACTCTGAGACCGCCCGCGCGATCTCGCTTTCATTCATAGCCTCAGACTTCACCGATTTGATCGCGACCGTGCGATCCATCAGAGGGTCATAGGCGCGGTGCACTATCCCGGACGCGCCTTCTCCGAGCGTGCCCTCAATACGATACCGTCCGATATAACTTCCGTTCATTCCTGTTCCATGCTGCTGCCGGAGGTCACACCGCCGGGCGCACATGGTAACGCGGCGCAGCTTCCACGGTTGCTGCGGCTCGCCACCGCACCGCTCGAAAAGTATTTGCCCGGACTCAGCGTCGGCTGCGGCGACGCCCGCGCCGGAACAGCCGCGGATTGGCGCGCACGAAAGCGCGGATCCAGCGTTCCAGAAAAGATTCCTCGTCCGGCCGACGGATATAGGTGTAGCCCAGGACCGCGATCACCGCGGCGCCGATCGCGTCGACCATCAGATCGGACATGGTGTCCGTCAGACCGGAGGGATCTGACGGCGTTGGCTTCTGCATCGTCGTACCCAAAAGCCGATCCATGGAGAACTCGAACACCTCCCACAGCGCACCGCAGCCGAGCGCGAAAAGAAAGGCAAACAGGGCGACGAAGCCGGGTCGCATGCTCAGACCGATCTCTTCGATTTCGTTCAGGACGTGGGTCAGAAGGAACCCGACAATGCCAAGCAGTACGCCGGAACTGACATGCAGAACCAGGTCCCACCACCAGAACCGCGTGTAGTAGCCGTGCACTTCGCCCAGGAACAGCGCCGCAACAATGAACGCACTCGCGAGCAGCTCGAGCTGCGGTGGCAGGAATACCTCGTAGCGCTTCTGGACGAGCACCGGTACCAAGGTCAACAGCACGATAGCCGCAGTGGCGAGGGCATTCAGCCACTGCATCTTGACCACCGCCGCACATGCACCCGCAACAAGCACCGCCTGCAGGGCCAGGCGCGCTCTGCGGTGGGTGAGCACCGCCGTCATTACTAACAGTCAGAACATGCCATGCGACGCAGGATGCCAGAGCCGGGCCGCTTTGCCACGCCGCTGAAGTCCGGTTTGCGGGCGGGCGGGAACAGGTTAACCTGCCGCTTCGCTCACCTTCAGACTGCGCAGCATGTTACGGGCTCATCACATCATCGGTTTCACCCTGACGCTGTGCTGTCTTTCAGGGCCGAGCCTGGCGTGTGACGAGGACGCGGACTGCGGCCCCGGCGCAACCTGCATCAAGCGCGAAAAACGCGCGAGCGGTGTGTGTTACGGCGGCGCCGGCCGCGCTGCTGACGCTGCACCAGCCTTGCAACCCGACCCGATGCCAACCGTATCGCCGGAGGCCTATGAAATTCTCGGCGACCCGGAACAGATCATCCGGCAACAGATGCCGGGGAAAGCCATTGGGGGGCCCTGTATCGTTACCGGGGACTGTCCGGCGGGTCAGGAGTGTGTTTCAACCGGCCTCGAAGGGCGCTGCGTCACACTCTGACCCGTAGAGCGAAGCTGCCTCGTCGGCTACTTGATTTTCACGGCGTTGAAGAAGGGATCCTGGCTTTCCGTCAGCTGACCGGGTTCGTCGCGTACACCGAGCATCAGGATAAAACCCGGCCGATAAAGCAGGCGCATCTCCATTTCCACATCCGCGGAAATAATGCGCACCTGCCGACCGCGCGCATCGCCGTAAATCACCCGCTTGATCGGCTCCACTGTGGGCGCGACACCAGCCTGCTGCAGACTTTTCGTCACGTCCCGCACTGCACCGATAAGAAACTTGAGCTGCATATCGATATTCGGCAAATGGTTGGCCTGGATGTTTGCGACATAAATACGGTCGCCGAAATTGCAGGAAAACTGGGCTGACCGGTGCCCTTCCACGCGCGCCGGCGCGTCGTCCGGCTTGCACGGGAAATACAGCGTCGTTTTAAGCGCGTTGTCGTTAACCCCGTACCAATCGACAGGCGCTTCCTGATAACGGTCCTCGACCAGCTCTGCCTCGTCCCACAGCGCGTTGTCGTCAGACAGACTGTAGCTGCGTTCAGCGCCGCTCTGGGCGTAAACGGTCGCCATAAAAATGCTCAGTACGGCAGCGATCCAGACGCGCATCACCTCTCCTCAATCCTTCGGCCTGCTGGTATGGCAAAACGTTATTACAAATTGCGTCGCAGGGCACCCGCCCCTCCACGTCAGCGGGAGGGCGCGAGGGCGCCGCGCCCGACATTGCCTGGGAGAGCACCGCCCCCGACAATGACGACCGCCTGAACGACAGGCCTGATGGAGTCACGCATGTCTTTTCTCTCCGACCCGACCCTGCAGCAGAAGTTCGTGGCAGCGCTGAACGCCAACCCGGCTTTCGTCACTCAGACGACGGTATTTGACGGTTCAATCCAGCTCGAAGTCGACAGCGACTGTCTGTGGCTCAAAATTTACAAGGGGAAGGTGATTGACCACCAGTCGACCCCGTCAGCGTTCGGCTACACCTTCAAGCTGTGCGGCACTGCCGCCGCCTGGAAGCTGCTGCTCTCCGGTGAACGTACCTGGGCCGATCTCACCTACCCGGGCAAGCGACGCTTCGATGATGACCCTGAGCTCACGCGGGTGGGCGAACCGCACTGCGATATCCGCATCGAGGGCAACCTGGTCGAGGCAGGACGCCTGACCGAGGCTACCTTCGAACTCGCTTATACCCTGCGCGCAGTCGCTGCCTGACAACCCTGCAACCCGATTGAGGAGAATCAAAATGGCAAGCCCGGAAGCGATCTGCGGCCATTACATCGAGGTCAACGGAACGCGGACCTTTTATGACGAGCTCGGCAGTGGTCAGCCACTCGTATGTATACACACGGCGGGCGCCAGCTCGCTCGAATACCACTACATCCTGCCGCTCTACGCGGCGCACGGCTTTCACGCTTACGCGCTGGACCTGCCCGGTCACTCGCGCAGCTACCCGGTGAACTGGACGCAGCACCGCAGCATTCATGAGCATGCTGAATTTGTGCATGCCTTCGTGCAGGCTCTGGGCCTCGAAAACCCGGTCATCACCGGTTGTTCAATCGGCGGCGATATCACGCTCGACTACGCGGCCCATTACTGGTCGGAGATTGCGGCAGGGATCGCGATGGAAGGACTGGGACGTTCACCGACCTTCCCCCGACCTTCGCATCTGGTACACCCGGCGTGGGCCCCGGGCTGGCAGGACATGATGGAGCGCGCGGCCATCGAATCACTGGGCCGGGAGACGCCTGAATCTCTGCGGCAGGAGCTGCGCTGGCAGCATCGAAATGCCCAGGTCAGCGCTGTTGGCGATCTGGAAGCCTGGGCCGGTCACGATGTCCTCGCAGCCCTGCGCGCCGTCTCGCGGCCACTGCTGGTCATCCGCGGCGAGGACGATTTCTGGGTGCCGCGCGAGCTGGTCGAGGAAACCGTCGCCGCCCTGCCACAGGGAGAAGCGCTGCACCTTCCGGGGATCGGGCACTATCCGATGTTCGAGGCACCGCAGCTGATTGCTGACGCGACCGCAGATTTCTGCCGTCGCCACGGCGTGCTCGCGGACTGACAATCCCGCTCTGCGACATACAACCGGGCGACCATAGCCCCCTGAAAAAGGAGTCTGATGATGGCAGTTTATGAGAAGCGAACGTATTCGGTCATGGTCGGCAAAATGCCTGAAGTGATCCGGCTGTACAGTGAACTGGGATGGCCGGCTCTGGATGCGGGCGGGTTCGGCAGGAACCTCGTCGGCTACTTTGTCAGCGACACCGGAGAGCTGCATCAGCTGATGCACATCTGGCGTTTCGAGGACGACGCGGCACGAAGGGATTTCTGGAAAAGGCTGTTCGCAGATGAGCCGTTCATGGCCTTCGCGGTTCAGATCCGACCCCTGATCCAGAAACAGGACGTCCAGCTTCTGGTGTCAGCTCCCTGGGGTCCGCAGCCCTAAGCCATGCGTCCAGCAGCCAGCGGTCGCTGAATCGAGCAACCGCAGCAGGCACCATCACAACGCTGCTTACGCAGCCGCCCGGGCGAGCTTTGCGCGCACGAGCTTGCAGCGTTGCGGCGACAGGATCGACGGCGACGTCACCGTGTTCGCACCGACCGCGTTTTCGTTAGCATGCCAGGGTCGCGATCCAGGATGGCGCCGAGCGAGGGCTGAACGTCAGCGTGGACAGTAAGCACCACCCCGTCCCCGAATGGGCGGACGCCCTGCGCACTCGCTTCCCGCTCGACCGGGAAATGGACGCGGTGCTGGCACGCAAGCTGCGCCTGCGCCCTGGTCCCGCTTACGAGCCGGTGTCGCAGGCCCGCCTCGTCGAGGGTCTGCGCGCGCTGATCGAGCACGCTGAGGGTGAGCCGATCACCATCGAACAGCCGCACTGGCTCGCGGGCGGCGCGTCAAAGATTCAGCTCGCGTTCCGCCTCGGCGACAGCGACGGTCGACGCTGCGTGCTGCGCATGGAGCCGGCTGCTTCAGTGGTTGAAACGAGTCGTCGGCAGGAGTTCGAACTGCTCAGCGCGATCGAGGGCGTTGTGCCCGCACCGCAGGCGCTGTGGCTTGATGCTGACGCGCGTTTCCTGCCCTATCCGGCACTGGTCTACAGTTTCGTTGAGGGCGTCACCAAACCACCCGATGTCGCCGCCAACGTCTCCAATCTCGGCATCGACTTCGGGACACGCCATCGACCGGCGCTCGCGCCGCAGTTCATCGAGTGTCTCGCACGCATTCATACCTGGGACTGGCGTGCGGCCGCGCTGCCCTCGTTTGAACGACCCGTATCGCCCGATGCGGCGATCGTCTGGCAGCTCAACAAATGGGAGCGCGTCTGGCACGAGGACTGCTGTGAGGAAATCCCGTTGATACGCTATGCGGCGCGCTGGCTGCGCGACCACCGCCCGGAGCCCGACCGGATCTCCATGATTCACGGTGACTACCGCGGGGGCAACTTCCTGTTCGACCCGGAGACGGACCGCATCACGGGCCTGCTCGACTGGGAGCTTGCCCACCTCGGTGACCGGCACGAGGAACTCGCGCTGATCAGTCTCGCGACGCTTGGCCATTACGCCGAAGACGGCCACACCTACCTGGTCGGCGGCATGCTGCCCGAAGCGGAGTTCTTCACGGCCTACGAACGCGCCAGCGGGCTACCGATCAACAGAGCCGTGTTCGACTACTACCGCATTTTCAATGCCTACCGCGTGGCGGTGAATCTGATCGCCTCTGCGTTCCGGGTGGCCAGCGCCGGCAAGACGCACCAGGACGTCCTGCTCGGCTGGATCATGGGTCTGGGTTACGCGGTCCTTGCAGATTTGCAGCCGCTCCTGGAGGAGGCCTGAGATGGACCTGCGCGCAGAAATGCAGATCGACACCCTGATCCGGGCCATGGAGCACGTCATCCTGCCGGCCATCGATCCGGCCGATGCCACGGCGCAGGAGCAGGGCGCCCTGGTCCTGGCGACGCTCAGGCTCATCGCGGACCGGCTGCCGATGACTTATCGCTACGACCGCGACGAGCTCTCGCGCTACGTCACCCTCGCCGCTGCACTGCTTGAGGCGCTCGACGTGGAAGACGTTGCGCGCAGAGCGCTGGCTGTCGCCCACGCCGAGGGCACAGACACGCTCGCCCGGGCCGGCGCCGAACCCGCCGAACTTGTCGAGCGCAGCCGTGTCCTGCGTGCCCATGTCGGCGACCTGGCCGAGCGCGTCGCCGGCGCTGGTGCCGAATGCGATACGTTGAGGCGTCTGATTTTCGCGGCCGCACGCGAACAGACGGTACGCGAACGCAAATGGCTGGAGCCGACCGGATTTGATGCCGCAGCCGCCGATCTGCCGTCGCTCGAGGCGCAGCTACCCGCACCCCATAACAAACGCACAACCCCAGGAGAACGCCCGTGATTCGCAACGAGGACATCCACTTCCACCGACCCGACGGTCTTGGCTACGACTGGGCCGAAACTGGCTTTTTCAACTTCTACGTGCCGGCGCGCAACCTCCACGGCTGGGTCTACATCGTCCACCGGACAGGTCTCGGGGTCAGTATCTGCGGCATCGAGATCGTCGATGCCCAGGCCGACGATCCGGCGCAGGCCCGCTATGTGGACATGCAGAACCACCTGCCGATACCCGAACGCGCGGAGGCGTTCACCTTGCCCAACGGGCTCAGCTTCACGGCGGGTTCGATTCGCGACTACCGCATCGACTACCAGGGCTTTGACGACACGGAACTGCATCTCGAGATCACCGGCATCATGGAGCCGTACGATATCCACGATCCAGACATGGATCCGATGGCCGTTGCGGATCCCGCCGCGAACAGCGAATCGACCGGTTTCGGCGCCGCATACTCGGCGCATTTCGATATGAGCGTGCGCATAGCCGGCTCTCTCAGACTGCGCGGCGAGAATATCGACATCGACTGCCTTGCGACCATGGACCACAGTTGGGGACCGCGTCCCGAGTCGGCTTTCAGTGCTATCGCCTGGGTCAACGGGCACTTTGAAGACGGCTCGGTGCTGCATTCGATCTGGTCACTTGACCGTGCCGCGCCACGCGGTGAGCAGCACACCTTCCGGCACGGCTATGCGCTGGTCGATGGCCGCGTTCGCGGCGTGCGTGAGGGCGACCTCATACTCACCCGTCGTGGCCACTTCGGCACTGCGGGCGAGCTGCGTCTGGTGGATGTCGACGGCACGGAACATCGCGCACACAGCGCCATTCTCACCAGCCATTACTGGGTGCCCTATGCCAACTGTCCATCGCCGATAAGCATGCATCAGTTCCACATGGCGGATGGCCGCAGCGGTATCGGTACGGTGCTGGAGGGATTCCCGACCAACCGCTGGTGCGGGACGGCCCAGGTGGCGGCCAAGGTAGCAGGCGCCTGAGCAAACGCCAGGTCACCACACGCTGTCCCCGTCATCCGATACTGGCGTTCAACCCGATGAGGAGTGGTGCATCGAACGGGTCGGCTGCCTCGCATCTTCCTCATGAGCACATCATGTTCGATGCCATCAGCGGTCGAACACCGTCGGCATGCGCACATCCGGGCGACCGTGTGCCAGCGGGACCACAGCACAGTCACCCCTGTACACCTCGCCAGCCAGCCTGAAGTCCGGCAACCCTCGAAAAGGTCGTCGGAGATGGCTTTATCGGCGCGTAATTGCGCTGCGCCGACTGAGCTTCGCAGGATTAGCCGAGGCAGTGCGGCTCAGGACAGCCTGGGGAAACGCTTTTTCAGCACCCACGCGAAGCGCCGCGTGAGGGTCTCAATCCGGGGCGCCGTCCCAGGCTACGAAATTACGCAGCAGGCTGAGTCCGGCCTGGGAGCTTTTTTCCGGATGAAACTGGGTCGCAAAGACGAAATCGGCCGCCACAGCTGAAGTGAACGTGCCGATGTAGCTGGTCTGGCCAATCGTTACCGCGTCATCGGCAGGAACTACGTAGTAGCTGTGCACGAAGTAGAACCGGGCACCTGACGTGATCCCGCTGATCAGGGGGTGGGGGCCGGTCCAGACCACCTCATTCCAGCCCATGTGCGGCACCTTGCGCGGAGTGCCGTCGGCTGCCGGCGGTGGTTCGAGCGGAAAGCGCCTCACGCCTCCCGGAAAAATGTCCAGACAGTCGGTACCACCATCTTCATCGCTGTCCGTCATGAGGGACTGCAGCCCGAGGCAGATCCCGAGAAACGGGCGCGACCTTGCCGCCTCACGTACAACATCGACCAGACCGGCTTCGCGCAGCCGCCGCATACAGGTGCCGATCGCGCCCTGCCCGGGGAATACCACCCGAGCGGCCCGCGCAATCGCGGCAGCATCTTCAGTAACGATGACACGGTCGCGGGCGTCTGCCACGGTTTCCACCGCTTTGGCCACAGAGCGCAGATTGCTGCCTCCGTAATCAATCACGGCAATGGTCGACATACAGAGAGAACCCGGCGGGGTCGCGGGGCTTCAGAGCATCCCTTTGGTGGAGGGCAGCTCGTCTCCCATACGCGGATCGAGCTCTACCGCCATGCGCAGCGCGCGACCGAAGGCTTTAAACACCGTTTCGATGATGTGGTGAGCGTTACGTCCGCGCAGCGCATCGATGTGCAGCGTGCACTGGGCGTGATTGACGAGGCCCTGGAAAAACTCGAAAAACAGGTCCACATCGAATTCGCCGACCCGAGCACGTGGAAAATCGACCGCGTACTCAAGGCCGGGACGCCCGGAAAGGTCGATTACAACCCTGGACAGCGCTTCGTCGAGTGGCACGTACGCGTGTCCATAGCGCCGGATCGCCCGCTTTTCGCCTACCGCCTGCCTCAGGGCCTTGCCCAGCGTGATGCCGATGTCTTCGACCGTATGATGCGCGTCTATCTCCAGATCACCCTGTGCCTTGACCTCCAGATCGATGACGCCATGCCGCGCCACCTGGTCGAGCATATGGTCGAGAAAAGGCAGGCCTGAGTTGAGTTCACAACGGCCCGTGCCGTCGAGATTGACGGCCACGGTGATCTGGGTCTCTTTAGTGGCCCGTTCGATGCGGGCGCTGCGCGTGCTCATGAAGTCTGGGCTCAAAGATCGAGGTCGGCGAGGGCGGGCGTACATTAACAGGTCGATTCCGGTTTGGTAAGTTGCGCCACCCCTGACATGAAAAGGCCGATGTCGGACACATCACAGACGATTGATACCGTTGCCGTTCAGACCTGGCTGCAACACCTGCAGGATCGGATCTGCAGCGCACTGGAGGACTGCGACGGTCGCGGGCGCTTCGTTGAAGACCGCTGGGAAAGAGCTGAGGGCGGTGGAGGCCGCAGCCGGGTTCTCTCGCAGGGAGACACCTTCGAGCAGGCCGGGGTCAATTTTTCGGAAGTTACCGGCACGAATCTCCCTGCGGCAGCGACCGCCAGCCGGCCCGCCCTGGCAGGGCGTGGCTTCCGGGCGATGGGTGTTTCCCTGGTGGTACACCCACAGAACCCCTACGTGCCGACCTCGCACGCGAACGTACGCCTGTTCGTTGCAGAAAAGCCGGACGAGGAACCCGTCTGGTGGTTCGGCGGAGGCTTTGATCTCACGCCTTACTACGGTTTTGAAGAAGACGCGGTTGCCTGGCATCAGGCCGCGCGCGACGCTTGCGTGCCCTTCGGCGATACGGTTTACCCCCGCTTCAAACAATGGTGCGATGACTACTTCCACCTCAAGCATCGAGGGGAACAGCGCGGGATCGGTGGATTGTTCTTCGACGACCTGAACGAATGGCCGTTCGAACAATGTTTCGATTTCATCAAACGCGTCGGCCAGGCTTATCTCGACGCGTACCTACCGATCGTTCTCCAGCGCAGAGCCACACCGTTCGGCGAGCGTGAACGCGATTTCCAGCTCTACCGGCGAGGTCGCTACGTAGAATTCAATCTGGTGTACGACCGGGGCACGCTGTTCGGGCTGCAGACGGGTGGCCGTACGGAATCGATCCTGATGTCCCTGCCGCCCGAGGTGCGCTGGCGCTATGGCTGGACACCCGAGCCCGGGTCTGCAGAAGCCCGGCTTTACAGCGATTTCATCCGTCCCCGGAACTGGCTAGCCGACCGCGAGGCGTGACAGAGGGACCGCCTGGACCTGCGGGTCCGAATTCTCCAGAGAGATACCGTTCTCGACCAGTACCCGCCGCAGGCTACGGATAGCGGGGAAGATCTCGTGATTGCGATCTGCACCGACCTCATCGAATGCGGCCTGCTCCAGCTCACAGATCCAGCGGTCCTCAGCAAAGATTCCGTTGGTGAACCACACGATCGCCGGCCACATCAGATCGAGCAGGAAGCGCATGCCCGGGCGACGGATCATCATCAGCCCGAAGGTGTGATTCTCCCGCTGCTCTCGGTCAACCGGGATATAAACGTTCCATAAATCGAGCGCAGGGTGCTCACTGCCCGCAGTCCAGAAACGCAGAGTCTGGTACGGGTATTCGGTGCGGATGGTCATCAGGTCACGTTCGCCGATCGCGGCGGTCGGGCGCTTGCCGAGCATGACCTTCTCACCCAGTGGCTGCTTGCCACTGGCGCGCTTGAAGGTGTAGTCGGCCTCCACCCAGTTCGGCCCCTCGCGCGACCCGAGGTAGAGCGTCCTGATCCCGCCCATCAGGCGTCGATGCAGAAACTGATGGTTCATATCCATCAGATTTTCATGCATGAACGTGTAGTGGCAGCCGACGCGCCGATCGAGATAGCGGGTCTTATAGGCCGGATCGGATGCCGACGGGACTTCCGGGAAAGGCACTGTCGACGCGCGCGAGGGCGCGCCCGGAAAAATAAACACCAGCCCGTAGGCTTCCCGCACCGGGTAGCTGCGCACGCAGTTGGGCTTCATGCTGCAGCTGTCGAGATAAGGCACGCTGATGCACTGCCCGTCCGCGCCATACTCCCAGCCGTGATAACCGCAGCGGATAGAGCGCTCTGTCACCACACCGTGACGCAGCGGCACCTGGCGATGCGCACAGCGGTCTTCGAGCGCGAACAGCTCACCCCCCGCGGTCCGCGCGATGACCACAGGTTCACCGGCAAAGCTCACGGCATGCGGACGGCCAGGTTTGACGTCCCGGGTTCGCGCGACCGGGAACCAGAAGTCCCGGTCTATCCCTGTCCGGCGGATGTCCCGCTGACTGCGCTCGGCAGCCATCACTACAGTCTCTGCCTCCATCAAGCGGCACCCGAGTTCGATAACCGGCGCAAGTTTAGTCTATTCACAGCAGCATTCCGGCATCGGTCAGAACACCCCGCTTTCGAGACCCGCAGAGAATGTCAGCCCCAGCTCACGACAGCGCTCGAGTGCGTCATTGCCAAGTTCTCCTCGCACGATGATGGGCTCAGCCACTTCCCGCCAGCGCAGGCCGGCGATGATGCGCTGCATGGCCTGCACCGCACCCAGCCCGTCATTGCCGGCTTTGACCACCAGCGCATAGGGCAAGCCCTGCGTGTGTTCGATACAGGAGTAGTAAATGGTGTCGAAGAAATGCTTCATGGCCCCCGCCATGTAGCCGAAATTTTCCGGTGTGGCGAGGATCACGGCATCGGCCCGGCGCACGTCTTCCGCACCAGCTCTAAGCGCATCCCACAGGGAACAGACCACCCCGCTGACGACGGGATCGCGTGCGCCGCTGACCAGCGCCTGTGCCAGCCGGGAGGTGGAGCCGGACTGGGAGTGGTGCACTACCATCAAATGCCGCGTCATCTAGCCAGATTCCGGGATGGTTCAAACGAACAGCTCATGGTGAGAGGTACACTGGCGCCGCCGCGGACAGGGCGTCCTGTCGTTCCGACGCGCGGCTCTCCGCCACGAATCTGATGGATTGACATGATGCAAGCACAAAAACGTCTCGTTCAAGTTGAGCTGGAGGACGGCCCGCTGAGCGTGGCGCACTGGCCCGGGGATGGTCCCAATCTGCTGCTGGTGCACGGGATAAGTGCCTCCCACATGGCCTGGGCCGAAGTCGTCGCCCATCTGCCCGCCGGATTCAATGTCTACGCGCCGGATCTGCGCGGGCGAGGTGCAAGCAACGGTCTGCCGGGCCCTTTCGGTCTTGGCCGTCACGTTGACGATCTCAGTCAATTGATCGACCAGCTCATCGGCGCCCCGGTCGCATTCGCCGGGCATTCTCTCGGGGCTTATATCGGAGTTCAGTTCGGCGCGACCCGACCAGATCTACTGACCCGCATCGTACTGGTCGATGGCGGTATCGCGCTGCCTTTGCCTGCAGGACTCGTACCGGAACAGCTTCTGGAAAAAACCCTCGGCCCCGCGCTGGCGCGGCTTGAGCTGGAGTTTCCCGATCGGGCTGCCTATCGCGCCTTCTGGCGCGAGCATCCGGCTTTCAGCCGGACGGAGGCCTGGAACGCCTATGTAGAGGCGTACTTTGATTACGACCTGATCGGCGAGGAACCTCGTCTCAGGAGCCGGGTCGCCGAGGCGGCGGTGCGCACCGACGGACTCGACCCGATGCGCCCGGAAATGGTCAACATGATCGACCAGGTCAAGCTGCCTATGCTCCTTCTGACCGCAGAACGCGGATTGCTCGATCAGCCCGAGCCGCTCATGCGCCGCAGCGCCGTTCAGGCCAAAGTGACCGCCATAGACCATCTCGACTGGCGTGAACTGGAAGGCACCAACCACTACTCCATCACCCTCGGCAATGGGGCTGCGCGCACCGCTGCCGCTATCGCCAGCTTCGCTCAGAATTAGGCAGAAACCTCCGGCGGCTGCGGTCAGACTTCGAGCCAGAACGTCACGGGTCCGTCATTGACCAGGGACACCTTCATATCGGCGCCAAAAACGCCGGCTTCCACCGTCTCGTGAAGCCTGCGGGCCTCCTGCACGACTGCGTTGAACAATCGCTCGCCGATCTCGGGCGGCGCGGCGCTTGAGAAGCTGGGCCGCTGACCGCGACGTGTATGCGCAGCCAGGGTGAACTGGGGCACCAGCAGCAGGCCGCCCCTAAGATCGGCGAGGGAGCGATTCATTCTGCCCGCTGCATCCGGAAAAACGCGGTAGCCGAGGAGCCGGGCAACAATACGCACAGCCTCGCTTTCTGCATCACCCTGCTGCACACCGAGGAATACCAGCAGACCCCGGTCTATGCGCGCAACAGGTGCGCCATCAACTTCGACGGCGGCCCCATCAACACGCTGCAACAGCGCAATCACGCCACCGTAGCCGCCCGCTCAAGTGCTCGCTGAGAGCGTTTGCGATCAGTCTCGTTCAGCTCGCGCTTGCGCAAGCGGATCGCCTCGGGTGTGACCTCAACCAGCTCATCATCCGCAATGAACTCGATCGCCTGTTCAAGATCGAACCGCAGAGCCGGGGTCAGCAAAATATTTTCATCGTTGCCGGCGGCGCGGATATTGGTCAGCTGTTTGGCTTTCATCGCGTTGACCACCAGGTCGTTTTCGCGTGCGTGAATGCCGACGATCATCCCCTCGAAGATGTCATCCCCTGGACGCACGAACAAGCGGCCACGCTCCTGCAGATTGAACAGCGCGAAGGCCAGTGCCTTGCCATCCGCGTTGCTGATCAGCACCCCGTTTTTGCGCGGCGCGATGGGCCCGCCGTGCTGGGGCCGATAGTTGTCAAAGCTGTGGAAGATCAGGCCCGTGCCCGAAGTCGCGGTCAGAAACTCCGTCCTGAAACCGATCAGTCCGCGGGCCGGAATACTGTAATCGAGGCGCACCCGCCCGTTACCGTCGGGCTGCATGTTGAGCACTGTTCCGCGCCGCGAACCGAGCCGTTCCATTACCGCACCCTGGTAGGTCTCGGGAACGTCTACCAGGAGTTGCTCGTACGGCTCAGAGGCAACGCCATCGATGTGTTTGATAATTACCTTCGGCCGCCCGACACAAAAAGCATAGCCCTCACGTCGCATGTTCTCGATGAGGATAGACAGGTGCAGCTCTCCGCGCCCCGAGACCAGGACGACCTTCGGATCATCGGTCGGTTCCACCCGCAGCGCGACGTTGTGGACCAGCTCCCGCTCGAGCCGTTCGAGGATCTGGCGACTCGTGACAAAGCGCCCCTCGCGCCCCGCAAACGGAGAATCGGACACCTCGAAGGTCATGCTGACTGTCGGCTCATCGACGGATAAAGCGGGCAGCGCTTCCGGCTGGGCGGGATCGCAGAGCGTGTCCGAGATCCGGAGCTCATCAATTCCCGTTACGGCGACGATGTCGCCGGCCTCTGCACTCTCCCGGGCCTCGCGTCTGAGTCCCTGGAAACCCAGCACCTCGAGCACGCGCCCACGCCGCGACTGTCCATCGCGGTTAATCACAGTCACACCCTGATTTGCATGCACCGTACCGCGGGTGATGCGTCCGATCCCGATCGCTCCGACATAGCTCGAATAGTCGAGAGAGCTGATCTGCATCTGCAGCGCGCCCTGCGCCACTACCTTCGGTGGCGGCACATGCCGCACGATGGTTTCGAACAGAATGTTCATGTCCTGCTCGACGCCCTCCGGTTCATGTCGAGCGTAGCCCTTGATCGCCGACGCATAGACGACCGGAAAGTCCAACTGCTCATCGCTGGCGCCGAGGCGATCAAACAGCTCGAAGGTCTGGTCCAGAACCCAGTGTGGCCGTGCACCATCGCGGTCGCACTTGTTGATGACCACCAGCGGATTAAGACCCTGCGCGAAGGCTTTCTGCGTCACAAACCGTGTCTGCGGCATCGGGCCGTCAACGGCGTCGACCAGCAGGAGCACGGAATCGACCATCGACAGGATCCGTTCGACCTCCCCACCGAAATCTGCGTGCCCCGGCGTGTCGACAACGTTGATGCGGTAATCCTGCCAGGTCAAAGCAGTGTTCTTCGCCAGGATTGTGATCCCGCGCTCGCGCTCAAGGTCGTTTGAATCCATCACTCGCTCAGCGCCCTGGCTGCGTCTCGCGTCAAGGGTGCCGGACTGCTTTAAAAGCTCGTCGACCAGCGTGGTTTTACCGTGGTCTACGTGCGCGACGATAGCGATATTGCGTAGCTTGCTGCTGGACATAGGGGATACCGGCGCTTGAAAACGCGAGGAAAGTGGATGGGTGTGAGACTGCGCGCCGACTACCCGTCGACGAAGCGGGCCGGCATTATATGCTGCATTGCAAAATCACCAAGCCACCATGCATCGAGTCTACGCCGGACCCGACTCCCTGCTGAGCGGCTGGCTCGCATCGATCCTCGAAGCAGCCGGCATCGCCTGTCAGCAACGCAATCAGTTCCTCAGCGGGGCTCTGGGAGAGCTGCCCGTCAACGAGTGCTGGCCCGAGCTCTGGGTGGTGAATGGCGATGACCTCGCCCATGCGCGTCAGCTGATAGCGGAGGCTCTCGGTTCGCACAGTCCCCCGCCACCCGATTGGCAATGCGCCACCTGCGGCGAGCTTATTGAAGGGGTCTTCGCACAGTGCTGGCGGTGCGCGACGGCAGAGCCCCCCTGACAGGCTGCCGGGCGGGCAGCCCCCGTGAATTCAACCCTGGTCCCAGGGCAGACCGTGGGCAGCCCAGCCGTTGACACAGCGGCGATGGCCCTCAGCGTCCTTCTCACCCTCGAAGCCCTCTTCGACGTTGTGCAGATTGCTGTAGCCGGCGGCCGCAAGTTTTTGCGCAGCAGCCATGGAACGGGCGCCGCTGCGACACATCAACAGCACAGCGCGCCCCTTGTCATCGCCACCGGATGCGGTCAGGGCGGCTGCCACTTCTGCAACAAAAGCGGGGTTCTCCTGCCAGTCCGGATAGTCTTTCCATATCACGTTGATCGCGCCGCGAGCGTGCCCGATGTAATCGAATTCCACTTTGGATCTGACGTCGATCATGACGGCCTGCGCATCAGCAGCCAGAATCTCAGCCGCCTCCGGCGGCGTCACACGCTTGATTTCTTCCGCACCCATACTTGCCGGTTCCACTCAGCTGCCAGGAGTGCCGCAGTATAATGCGGCGCCTTTTCCAGGCGAATCGCCGCATGAGTCCGCCTCCCAGCCACGCCGCTCGCGACCTTGCCGCGGTCGACCTCGGATCCAACAGTTTTCACATGATCGTTGCCCGGGCGGGAGACCACCGCTTTCGTGTCCTCGATCGCATGCGCGGCGCAGTCCGACTCGCCGCAGGGCTTGATGCCGATCAATGCATTACCGAAAGCGCGATTGTCCGGGCGCTGGAATGTCTCGAGCGTTTCGGTGAACGCATGCGCGACCTGCCCGCAAGCTCCGTGCGGATTGTGGGCACTAATACCCTGCGCAAGGCGCGCAATGCGGCGACCTTCATTGCCCGGGCTGAAGCAGCGCTCGGGCACACCATCGACGTCATCTCAGGTTACGAAGAAGCGCGGCTGATTTATCTCGGCGTCGCCCACGGGCTCGAAGACGACGCCCAGCAAAGACTCGTGATCGACATCGGTGGCGGCAGCACCGAGTGCATTCTGGGCCGGCGCTTTGAGCCCATGCTCATGGAATCGCTGCACATGGGCTGCGTGAGTCACAGTGCAGCCCATTTCGCCAACGGCGTGATCGACTCCAAGCGCCTGGCCGCAGCCGAGCTGACGGCTCGCCAGGAGCTGGAAGCTATCGAGATCGGCTATCGACGTCTGGGATGGGAGTCAGCCATCGGTGCCTCGGGAACGATTCTCGCTATCAGAGCCATCGTGGTCGCGCAAGGATGGAGCGAGGAAGGAATTACCCCGCAGAGCCTTACTGCGCTGAAGGAACATATGCTCACAGCGGGTCACATCGACCGGCTGGAGCTGGACGGCCTCTCAGATGAACGTCGTCCGGTTTTGCCCGGGGGTGTAGCGATCCTCAGCGCTGTCTTCGAAGCGTTTGGTATCGCGCGCATGCGGGTCTCCGAAAGTGCGCTCCGCGAAGGCCTGCTCTACGACCTCCTGGGTCGCATCCAGCACGAGGACGTCCGTGAACGGACAATTGCCGAGCTACAGCGTCGCTACCATATCGATACTGAGCACAGCGCCCGCGTCTCCGCTACTGCCCTGATGTTGCTTGACCAGGTCACAGCTTTAGGGTCTGTCAACGACAGTGATTACCGCCAGCTCCTGCGCTGGGCGGCGGCTGTGCACGAGATTGGCCTTGCCGTGTCCCACAGCCAGTATCAGAAGCACGGTGAATACCTGCTCTCCAGCCTCGACATGCCGGGCTTCGCGAAAGGCGAGCAGAGGCGCCTCGCGACTCTGGTACGGGGCCATCGACGCAAGCTTCCACGGTCCGATATTGAGCGGCTGCCTGCCTCCAGCGTCCACGCCATGCTTCGGGTCTGTGTACTTCTGCGGCTGGCCTGTTTACTGCACCGGCGTCGCAGCGAAGAGACGCTTCCCCCGATCGAGCTGACTGTTTCCGCCAATATCCTGCGACTGAGCTTCCCGACGGGGTGGCTGGCCGCGCACCCCCTGACGCGCGCCGACCTCCAGTCAGAGGCCGACTATCTGCGCGCCGTCGAGCTGAAGCTCAAGTTCAAATAAGGATTACCGGCAATCATGCGCCCGGACCTGGCTGGCGCTGTCAACTCAGGCTGTCGAGTAGCGTCTGCTGCGCGTCGCGGCTGCGGGCACTCGCTGAACGCGTAACCCGCGTGTAGGTTCCGTCGCTGCGCAGAGTCCAGGCCCGCGCGTTATCGGCGAGATAGTTGTTGAAGGTCTCTTTCAGAATCCGCTGGTGCAGGCGCTTGTCCTCCACCAGGACGGCGGTTTCGATGCGGTTAAAAAAATTCCGCCCCATCCAGTCCGCGCTCGATAGGTAGATCTCCGGGTGACCGTCATTGTGAAAGTAGAAAACCCGGGAGTGTTCCAGAAACCGACCGACAATCGAACGCACGCGGATGTTGCTCGAAACCCCTTCGATCCCCGGACGCAGGGCACAGATCCCGCGCACGATGAGGTCTACCCGCGCGCCGGCACTGGAAGCCCCGTACAGCGCATCGATAGTCTGGACTTCAGACAGGGAGTTCATTTTCGCAATCACCCGAGCGGGCTTGCCGGCCGCAGCGTGCGCCGCTTCACGATTAATGAGCTCAAGCACCGTGCGATGCATGGTGAAGGGTGACTGCAGCAGTTTCTTCAGCTTGCCGACACGACCCGGCGCCGTCAGCTGATGGAAAATCTTCTGTACATCGACGCCTATCGTGTTATCGCTGGTGAGCAGACCGTAATCGGTATAAAGACGCGCTGTGCGTGGATGATAGTTTCCCGTGCCGAGGTGTACGTAACGCCGTAACTGTTTACCCTCCCGACGGACCACCAGAATCATCTTGGCGTGCGTCTTATGACCCACAATGCCGTACACCACATGCGCGCCGGCTTCCTGCAGGCGGGTCGCAAGTTCGATGTTGGCCTGTTCCTCGAAGCGGGCCTTGAGCTCGATGACGACCGTGACTTCCTTTCCGGCCTCGGCGGCCTCCACGAGCGCCTCCACAATGTCCGAATCAGGCCCCGTGCGATAGAGAGTCTGTTTGATGACAAGCACAGCGGGGTCGCGTGCCGCCTGAAACAGCAGATCGACGATCGGTTTGAATGACTGGAACGGGTGATGCAGCAGCAGGTCTCCGCGCCGCATGACTTCGAAGAGGTCAGTGTTACGCGTGATCCGGGCCGGACTGCTGGGAACGAATGTTGGAAATTTGAGATCCGGGCGCTCGATAAGATCCGGCACCGCCATCAGCCGGGTCAGGTTGACGGGCCCGTCGCAGCTGTAAATATCCTCCTCCGCCAGATCGAACTCGCGCTTCAACAGATCTACCATGTCGGCCGGACAGTCGCTGGCGACCTCGAGTCTTACCGCATCACCAAAACGGCGCTGGTGCAGCTCCCCCTCCAGCGCATGCAGGAGATCCTCGACCGCCTCGTCGTCCACAAACAGATCGCTGTTCCGGGTCACCCGGAACTGGTAGCAGCCGGTGACCTGCATGCCTGGAAAGATGTCATCGACGTGCGCGTGAATGATTGAGGACAGGAATACGAATTCGAACGGTCCGCGGGCATAGGTCTCCGGGATGTTGATAATTCGGGGCAGCGCCCGCGGCGCCTGCACAATCGCAATCACCCCATTGCGGCCGAACGCATCAGTGCCTTCGAGCGAAACCAGAAAATTGAGGCTTTTGTTGAGAATGCGAGGAAACGGGTGCGACGGATCGAGGCCGATAGGACTCAGAACCGGCAGCAGCTCCCGATTGAAGAACCCGCGGATCCAGGTTTTCTGCCGCGTGTTCCACTCGCTACGCTTGAGAAAACGGATCTCCTCGCCGGCGAGCTCCGGAATGAGTACGTCGTTCAGGATCTGATATTGCTCCGCCACCAGAGCATGCACTACCTGCCCGATTGAGCGCAGCTGCTCTGCAGGCGACATCTGGTCAGGCCCGTTCGGCGTCGACGTGAAAACCACCTGCTCCTTAAGCCCGGCGACACGGATCTCGAAAAACTCGTCCAGATTGCTGCTCGCAATACACAGAAAGCGCAGCCGCTCCAGCAGCGGGTTGGTTGGATCTTTAGCCTGTTCAAGCACCCGCCGGTTGAATTCCAGCAGACTCAGCTCGCGGTTGATGTACAGCCGCGGATCGCCGATCTGCAGGGTCCTGGCGTCCATCAGTCAGGCACCCCGCGCTGAGAGCATGTGCCGGTCGCACTGTCGATTAGATATTTCTGAGATCCGTCCCCTCGGAAGTACAACGAGGGTCGGTAAAAAGGCCTGATTTAAAAAGATTTCTGTCACGAACCACGGTGCATTAGGGAGTGTGTCTGGGTAACATTGCCGCCTTCTCAGACCGTTCGCAAGGTGCGCCAGAGACGCTTTTCATCATGGGCAGGCAGAAGACTGAGAAGCGCAGCAGGAAAAAATCGCGAGCCGACCGCGCCGACGCCCATGCGCTCTACGAGGCCGCAGTCCAGTGCGCCGAGACAGAAATCGATTTCATCGACGCTGAGTTCACGCGATTGCGGGACCGCACGGCGCACTACCTGCGGGAGGATTTCTGCGGCACCGCCAACGCAGCCTGCGAATGGGTGCGCCGTCGCCAGGGAAATTACGCAACAGCCATCGATCTCGAACCGAGCGTCCTGGCCTGGGGACAAGAGCATCACGTCCTGGAGCTCGATGCCGCAGAGCAGGCACGGGTTGCGCTGGTCAACGCCGATGTCATGTCGGTTGACACCCCGCTGCAGGACATCATCATCGCGATGAACTTCAGCTACTGGGTGTTCAAAGAGCGGCGACTGCTCCGGCGCTATTTCAAGCGACTGCGCGACAGTCTGGTGGATGACGGGGTCGCGTTCCTCGACTGCTACGGTGGCTATGACGCGTTTCGCATTCTGAAAGAGCGCACTCAGCACAAACGCTTCACCTATGTGTGGGACCAGGCCAGCTATAACCCCGTGAACGGCGACCTGACCTGCCACATCCATTTTAATTTCCCCGACGGATCGCGGATGAAACGCGCGTTCTCCTACGACTGGCGGCTGTGGACCTTGCCGGAGATCCGGGAGGTGCTGACAGAGGCGGGCTTCCAGCGCTCAGTGGTTTACTGGCAAGGCTGGGACGAGGAAACCGAAAGCGGGAACGGAGAATTTTCCGCCGTTGAGACGGCTGACGCTGATGCCGGTTGGATCTGTTACCTGGCGGCACTGAAGTGATGGGTCGCGACGCCACGGCCGTCATCGTGCTGTAATGAAGCTGCTGTTAACTGAGCTGCTATCCGAGCAGCCCCCTGAGAAATCCCTGACTCGCACACCGCCGGGGCTGATACCGCCGGCCTGTGGCGCGACCCGCTGCCGGGTGCAGCTCGGAAATTGAGCGGCGCCTGGAGATCCTCGGAACCCAATCATGAATGACGGCACTCTGGCGAGTCGCTCAAGTCGCGAACGACTGCGCCTGTTCAAAGACAAATGTTTCACCGTCACCATGACGATAGGCGGGTTCGCCGTAATCCTGGCGATCCTGCTCATCTTCTTCTACCTGCTGTACGTCGTCGCACCGTTATTCAAAGGCGCGGAAATAACGTCCGACGGTGTCCGTCAGCTGAGCCGTAACGGGGTCGGCGTGCTGGTCGCCAGCGATGAATACGCCGAGGTCGGTCAGGAGATCAGTGCAGCGGGACACTTCCGCTTTTTCGAGCTGGCCAGCGGCAGGGACCTCGGGAATGGTGCTGTGCTGCAGGACGCATCCACCGAGACATCTGTGGTTGCAGCGGGGGCACCAGCCGCACAGGCGATCCTGGCTGGCACCGCGGACGGACGGGTGCAGCTGGCACAGACCCATTACGACGTCAGCTACCCGGAAGGGAGCCGCGTCATCACCCCACAGCTCATCTATCCCTACGGCGACCAGCCACTGCGCCTCACTGAAGACGGTTCCAGCCTGCGCCTAATTGCCGGTCAGGTTGGAGAGGATGAAGCATCGGTCGCGGGTGTCAGCACCAGCGGACGACTGACCTTGCTACATCTGGAGCGCCAGACGTCCTTTCTTGATGACGAGATCACGGTTAACGAATCCAGGACCATCGTTGATATCGAAGGCGAAGATGTCACGCAGCTCGCAATAGACGTTGAACAACAGCGTCTTTTTGTAGTCTCCGACGCCACAGTGCTCTCGATGTACGACATCACGCGCAAGGACGATCCGGTTCTGCTGGACCGCACTGCGGTTGTGGCACCCGGCTCAAGGGTAACCGCCGTAGCCCTGCTGAGCGGCGGTCTGTCTCTCATCATCGGCGACGACCAGGGCCGACTGAAGCAATGGTTTCCAGTCAGGGATGCCCAGAACAACTACGCCCTGCAGCAGGCCCGCGAGCTCCCGGCCATGAACTCGGCGATCGCTCTGATCGCGCCCGAACACTTCCGCAAAGGCTTCGCCGCGCTCGATATAGGAGGCTCGATTGCGCTCTACTACGCGACCGCCTCGCGCCAGCTGGTCAGCCATGCGGTCAGCCTGAAAGCTCCGACCGGGATGAGCTTTGCGCCGCGCGCAGATGCCGTGTTGGTGATCAACGCGGCTGGCGACTACGAGACATTTCGCATCGATAACCCGCACCCGGAAGTCTCATGGCAGGCGCTGTGGGGCAAGGTCTGGTACGAGAGTCGCGAGCAACCGGAGTTCATCTGGCAATCTTCTTCCGCAAGTGCCGCCTTCGAACCCAAGTTCAGTCTCACGCCACTGACCTTCGGCACGCTTAAAGCCAGCTTCTATTCGATGCTGTTCGCTATTCCGATAGCCGTCCTGGGCGCTGTTTACACAGCGTATTTCATGTCCCCGGGCATGCGTGCGGCGGTCAAGCCCTCGATCGAGATCATGGCCGCGCTGCCCACGGTCATTCTCGGATTCCTGGCGGGTTTATGGCTTGCCGCGCTTGTCGAGCAATATCTGGTCGGCTTTGTCCTGATACCCCTGCTGGTGCCTCTGATCGTGGTGCTGAGCGCGTACCTGTGGCAGCGGGCGCCAGCTCGCCTGCAGAACATCACGCCGGACGGCTGGGAAGCGGTGCTCCTGATCCCGGTTGTCATGTTTGCGCTGTGGGCGAGCCTGGCTCTGGGCAGCGTCATTGAAACGCAGGCGCTTGATGGCAGCGCTACCCAATGGCTGCACGATCGGTTCGGGATCAGCTACGACCAGCGCAACTCTCTGGTGGTCGGTCTGGCCATTGGGTTTGCCGTGATACCGACTATCTTCACGATCAGTGAGGACGCTGTATTCAGCGTACCGCGGTCGCTGACCATGGGCTCGCTGGCGCTCGGAGCGACGCCCTGGCAGACCGCGGTCCGCGTGGTCCTGCTGACCGCCAGCCCCGGCATATTTTCCGCCATCATGATTGGCATGGGTCGAGCAGTCGGCGAAACCATGATCGTCCTCATGGCGACGGGCAACACGCCAATCATGGACCTCAGCATCTTTCAGGGGTTTCGCGCGCTGTCAGCGAACATTGCCGTGGAGATGCCGGAATCCGAAGTTGACAGTACCCACTACCGCATCCTGTTCGTCGCCGCACTGGTCCTGTTCATGGCGACTTTCGCCGTCAATACGCTGGCCGAGGTGGTGCGACAGCGTCTGCGCCGCAAGTACGCAAGTCTCTAAGATGGATCAGCAGGCACAACGCTCCTTGCTTGGCTGGGTCAATTCCGGCGCACCCTGGATCTGGCTGACCGCAGGCACGATAAGCTTTTCTCTGATTCTCGTTTTCGGGTTACTCGGCCTCATCACGCTGCGCGGCATGGGACACTTCTGGCCGCATGCGCTCGTCCAGTTCGATCTGACGGACAGCGCCGGCACGACCCGGATACTGGGCGAATTAGTCGAAGAGGAGACTGTCGCCGCCGCGCGGATCAGAGCGCTTGGCATCGCTGTAGCTCCCGACGTTGAGCTGGTCGACCGGGCGCTTTACAAAGTCGGCAATCGCGATCTGACCGGCTCCGATTTCCGCTGGGTGCTCGCTGCCCAAATCCAGAGCCTGCAATCTCCCCCTGACGCCTTCGTCGCAGAGAGAGAGGAGTGGGGCAACTTCTACGGTTATGCGGTCGGGATCACGGAGGGCGACCAGCAGCTTGATCTGAACACCGCGCTGTGGACCGAAATTGAAAACCGGCTTGAGCGCAGAAACGCGCTTGTCGAGGAAGTCGCGGCAATCGAAAAGCGCGGCATGAACGATATCAATCACGCCCTGGAACGCCTGCGCCTGGAAGAACGCGCGGCCCATCTGGAAGAGGTGCCGGAGACCGCGCCGCTTTATACGGAAATCGCGGCACAGCGCGCGGCGCTCGGCGAGCAGCACACCGCGCTCACGGGCCGCCTCGAGGAGCTGCGTTCCGCTCTCGCGCGGGATCGCTTGATAGCGCGCACCGCCGACGGCACTGAGCATCAGATAGCCCTGGAGAACATCCGCAGGATTTACCGCCCCAATGCGATGGGCCTGACGGCAAAGATCGCGCTCTATTCTTCCAAACTCGCAGAGTTCGTCCTAGATGAGCCCCGAGAAGCCAATACGGAGGGGGGAGTATTCCCTGCGATTTTCGGCACGGTGCTGATGGTTTTACTGATGTCGGTTTTTGTGACGCCATTCGGAGTCATCGCGGCAGTGTATCTGCGCGAATACGCCAGCCAGGGCCCACTCACCCGGCTCATCCGCATCGCCGTGAATAATCTGGCGGGCGTACCGTCCGTGGTCTACGGTGTGTTCGGCCTCGGCTTTTTCGTGTATTTCGTGGGCGGCTCGATCGATCGGGCTTTTTACGCCGAGTCATTGCCCGCGCCGACCTTCGGTACGCCAGGACTGATGTGGTCTTCTTTAACGCTGGCGCTGCTGACCGTACCGGTGGTCATCGTCGCCACGGAAGAAGGCCTGGCGCGTATTCCTCGGAGTATTCGCGAGGGGAGTCTCGCGCTAGGCGCGACGAAAGCTGAAACCCTGTGGCGCACCGTACTGCCGATGGCCACGCCCGCCATGATGACCGGGCTGATCCTGGCCGTTGCCCGCGCCGCCGGTGAAGTGGCACCGCTCATGATGGTTGGCGTCGTAAAACTGGCGCCGACCTTGCCGATGGACGGCTACTTTCCGTTCCTGCACCTGGATCGGAAATTCATGCACCTGGGCTTTCACATTTACGACGTTGGCTTTCAAAGCCCTAACGTGGAAGCTGCGCGACCCCTCGTCTACGCGACATCACTGCTGCTCGTGCTTATTATCGTGAGCCTGAATCTTGCGGCGATCGCGCTGAGAAATCGTTTGCGGGAAAAATACAATGCAGCCGACACCTGATAACTCTGAGTCACCCGCGCGGGACGCATCGACGCCACCACCCGTGTCGCGCAGACCCGTGGGTCTGACGCGACCAGAGGCCGCTCCCGCCCCTGCCCCGGCAATCTGCCTCAGCGTGCAGAACCTCGATCTTTTCTACGGTGAGACACGCGCGCTGAAGGACATCCGCATGGAAATCCCGGCGAAGCAGGTGACTGCCTTCATCGGCCCGAGCGGCTGCGGGAAATCAACCCTGCTGCGCTGCTTCAATCGCATGAACGATCTGATCGACGGCGTGCGTATCGCAGGCGGAGTGCTGCTCGACGGACAGGACATCTACGCGCCAAGCGTCAACGTTGCCAATCTGCGCCGACGCGTGGGAATGGTGTTTCAGAAACCCAACCCGTTTCCAAAATCGATCTACGAGAACGTAGCCTACGGCCTGCGCATTCAGGGAGTTCGCAGTCGTCGCACCCTGGATAAGACGGTTGAGCGATCGCTGCGCGCGGCAGCGCTGTGGGACGAGGTCAAAGACCGGCTTCATGACAGCGCTCTGGGTCTGTCAGGTGGTCAGCAGCAACGGCTGGTTATCGCGCGAGCCGTTGCGGTGGAACCCGAAGTGCTGCTCCTGGACGAACCCGCCTCTGCACTCGACCCTATCTCCACGCTGAAAATCGAAGAGCTTATTTACGAACTTAAAAGCGACTACACCATCGTCATCGTCACCCACAACATGCAGCAGGCTGCGCGAGTGTCCGATCACACGGCATTCATGTACCTGGGTGAACTGATCGAGTTCGATGCTACCAAGACGCTGTTTACACGGCCGCGTCTGAAGAAAACCGAAGACTACATAACCGGGCGCTACGGTTGATGTCGGACTGCCCGATTACCCGCCTGATGAGTTGAATATTCCACAGCACTGAGCAACGCCCATGGCAACTTCAAATCTGCCCCACCACATCTCTCAACAGTTCGATAAAGAGCTTGAGGACATCCGCTCAAAAGTTCTCGCCATGGGCGGACTCGTAGAGGATCACCTGCAACGCGTTCTCGACTGCTTGTCTAAAGGTGATCTTGAAGTCGCTGAATATGTCGCGGTCAACGACTACAAGGTGAATTCACTTGAGGTCGAAATCGACAGCGACTGCACGGAAATTCTGTTGCGACGCCAGCCGGCAGCAGGCGATCTGCGTCTGGTTCTGTCTGTCAGCAAAACCATCACCGACCTGGAGCGTATCGGCGACGAATCAGAAAAAATCGCGCGCTTGATCCTTCAGCTGGAAAGCTCACGCCCATTGACTACCTACTACGTCGGTATGGTGGGAGTGGGACATCACGTGCGCCGCATGCTGCGGACAGCGCTGGATGCCTTTGCCCGCATGGATGCGGCAGCTGCACTCCGCGTCGCCCAGGAAGATAAGGAAATCGACACGGAAACCGATGCAATCATGCGGCAGCTGATTACTTACATGATGGAGGATCCGCGCGCCATCTCACCCGTGCTTGATGCAGTCCTGTCGCTGCGGGCACTCGAGCGGATCGGAGACCACGCGCGCAATATCTGCGAGAACGTGATTTACCTGGTTGAAGGCAAGGACGTGCGCCACGTGGCGCTGGAACAAGTCGAAGCGGAGCTCAGTCTGCCGCGCGAGGCGCGCACCTGAATGCCGGTCACCGCACGCTGGATTCGCGCTCGGAGCTACCCAGGCTGAAAGGGTTGTCCGGACCCTGCAGGGCGGTCAGCTTGCGTCGCGGTCAGCCAGCGGCGTCTGTGTTGCCTGGCGAGACACGATACCGCCCTCTGCAAAGTCCGCGATAAAGCAGCTGCCCCTACCCACAACGCTGGTAACGCGCAGCCTGCCGTCGTGGCGCGCAAGAACATGCTTGACGATTGCCAGACCAAGACCCGTGCCGCCCGGTTCGCCGTCCCGATTGCGCGAGGCATCAACCCGGTAAAAGCGCTCGGTGAGCCGCGGCAGATGCTCCGGCGCGATGCCGACCCCGTTATCCTCAACGGAGAAGTGTGCACCCTCCGCGTCACGATACCAGCGGATCTTGATCACGCCGCGATCGGGGGTATAGCGCACCGCGTTGAAGACCAGATTCGCGAACGCGCTGTAGAGCTCCTGGCGCGCCCCGAGGAGACAGAGGTCGCCATCGATGTCCAGCGCAATCATGTGCTCCTCAGCGCCATTTAACTCGCGCGTCCGTTGCTGGATCTCGCTGATGAGCTCGGGCACATCAACAAACTCGGGCGCGGCCACCCGATCCTCGGATTCCAGCCTGGATAGCAGCAGAAGCTCTTCGGTCAGGCTCTGCATCCGCTCTACGTGCACCGTCATATGGCGCAGCGCAGGCCGCCAGGCCGGCGGGCATACATCCGCCTGCGCCGTTAAAGTCTCGACATAGCCTTTCAGAACCGTCAGCGGGGTACGGAGCTCATGGGAAACGTTGGCGACAAAATCGCTGCGCACCTGGTTCGCCCGGTGCAGTCGGGTGACGTCTCGCGCCACCATCAGTCGCTCGTTATCACCTACAGGCGCAGTCAGAACGCTCAGACGCCGCTGATCGTCTACCGGACTCGGGATGTCGATCAGGGTGCTCGGTGAGTTCCGGGATGACTCGATGTAATCGACCAGGGCTGGCAGACGCACCAGATTCGTGATGCGCTGATCAACGTCTTCCGGCCAGCGGATCCCGAGGTCGCGGGCAGCTGCCTCATTTGCCCACACGATGGTGTCATCCTCGCCGAGCAGGAGCGTCGCATCCGGCAGCGCGCGGGTGGCGCGGCGGAACTGCTTAAGGTAGCTGCCGAGCCGCTTCTTCCGTTTCTTGTGCCGCTCACGCAGAAAGTCAATTTCAAGAGACAGCGCTTCGAGGATCCCGGGCTGCTCGGGCGGCTCGTTTTCCTTTCGATTCCTCAGCCAGGCGAGTAGCTCACCGAGGCTCTGTTGCAGCCTGAGAACGTACCAGAGACACCCGGCAAACAGCCCCCAACCGACAGAGCCTAGAGCCAGGCCGCACAGAGCACCAACGCAGAGAAAAAACGCCAGTCGCCATTGATCACGCGTATGCATGGCTCGCGCGCGGTCCTTCTGAATCACGTTCCCACAGGGTAGCAGGGTCAGGCGTCCGCTGCCCCTGAAATCCGGCACTCACTCACGGCAGCTGAGCCGAAAAGCGGTAACCGACACCGCGCACCGTCTGGATCAGGTCAGCGCTGTCATGCGGTTCCAGCAGCTTGCGCAAGCGCCTTATATGGACGTCAACAGTGCGTTCTTCGATATAGGTGCTTGCGCCCCATACGCTGTCGAGCAACTGACCGCGCGAAAACACCCGCTCCGGATGTGCCATGAAGAAGTGCAACAACCGGAACTCCGTGGGGCTCAGCTCCAGCACTTGGCCTTTGCAGGTTACGCGATTACTCGACGCATCGAGCCGCACGTCCCCGGCACTTAATTGATCGGCAGAAGTGTCTCCCTGAGTCCGGCGCAGCACAGCGCGCACCCTCGCGAGCAGCTCCTGAGTTGAGAAGGGTTTGGTAATGAAGTCATCGGCGCCGGTATCCAGACCCTTGACCTTGTCCGCTTCTTCGGCTCGGGCAGTCAGCATGATGATCGGGATCGTGGCAGTCCCGCTGCCGCGCTTCAGGCGCCGCGCGAAGTCCAGACCACTGAGCCCGGGCAGCATCCAGTCGAGAAGAATGAGATCGGGGACCGCTGCATCCAGCGCGGCAAACGCTTCAGCGACAGTTCCCGCCTCAATGGTCTCATAGCCATCACCGGACAAGGTCAGAGCCAGGAGGTCGCGGATGGCAACCTCATCTTCAACGAGCAGGATAGTGCTTGGCATGGCGTTTTAGGGCGACTTCACCAGCAAGATTGACGAGCTGCGACTAGATACGTTGCCGATGTTACAGAATGATGACTGTGGGCGGCTTTGATGAATATTGCCGCCAGCACCCTGCGTGAATCTGACGCGGCTGCCGACCTTGCGGGAAATTTTCCCGGAGTCACCTCAGACCTGCTCGCAGATGGCACTCGCCTTCTGTTGGCGCCGCGTTTAACGTTCAGACAGGCCATGAGGCCCCCAGGGCGCGGCAAACGCACCTTGAAAAACACTTTACTCAATATTCAGGAGACAGGGATATGTCCAGAATACGACTGCTACTCGCGACTGCACTATTGATGTTCTGCATGGCGGCCAGCGCTGCGGATCGCATCAACATCAATTCGGCAAGCGCGGAGACGCTTGCGGAGAATCTGAGCGGCATCGGACTCGCCAAGGCAACCGCCATCGTTGCGTACCGCGAACAACACGGACCATTCAAAACCGTGGATGACCTTCTTCTCGTGAGAGGGATCGGTGAGGCGACGCTGCAGAGGCTGAGACCACAGCTCTCAGCAGCGACCCCCTGAACCTCGCTTTACGCCTCCCCTCCCCGGCGTCTTACATGCCGGCCCCAGGGCCGGCTTTCTTTTGCGCAGCTTCAGGGGCTGAGCTATGCTGCGCGCCGCAGCCAACCCGCCCAATTTCCTGCCGGCTCCGCGAGCAGATCGGGGCTTCTGGCACCTTCCGCAACACACTGAGGAGGCCCCGATCGGGGTTGAACTGAATGCAGGATCTGCTGACTGAACGGTACGACCCGGCGCTGATTGAACCCGCTGTGCAGGCGCAATGGGACGACCAGCGGACTTTTGCAGCGGTCGAAGATCCGGCACGCGAAAAATTCTACTGCCTGTGCATGTTTCCGTACCCGAGCGGACGGCTGCACATGGGTCATGTTCGGAACTACACCATCGGCGACGTGATAGCACGGTATCAGCGCATGCTGGGGAAGAATGTGCTGCAGCCAATGGGCTGGGATGCATTCGGGCTGCCGGCCGAGAACGCTGCTATCGAAAACAATGTCCCACCGGCCGAATGGACGCGGTCGAACATCGCCTACATGCGCGGGCAGCTCCAGCGCCTTGGCTTCGCCTACGATTGGAGCCGTGAATTTGCGACCTGCGACCCGAGCTACTACCGCTGGGAGCAGTGGTTCTTCTCGCGCCTCTACGAGAAGGGCCTGGTCTACCGGGCGACCGCAGTGGTTAACTGGGATCCGGTTGATCAAACCGTGCTGGCCAACGAACAGGTCATCGATGGCTGCGGCTGGCGTTCCGGCGCACCGGTTGAGCGGCGCGAAATTCCGCAGTGGTTCCTGCGTATCACGGCCTACGCTGATGAACTGCTGGATGAACTCGATCGCATGGACGATTGGCCGGACGCGGTCAAAACCATGCAGCGGAACTGGATTGGGCGCTCTGAAGGGCTCTCGATTCGTTTTGCGCTCAGTGACGGATCCGGCGATCTCGAAATCTTCACGACGCGGCCAGACACGCTTTATGGCGCCACCTACATGGCTGTGGCGCCCGAACATCCTCTGACCCTCCAGGCTGCCGCTTCTCACGCCGACATTGCCGCTTTTGTTGAGAGCTGCCGGCATCAGTCAACCTCTGAAGCCGTGCTGGAAAAAATGGAGAAGCAGGGCGTCCAGCTGCCCTTCACCGTAGAGCATCCGCTGACCGGAGAAGCGCTCCCGGTGTGGACCGCCAATTTCGTGCTGATGGGCTATGGCACCGGCGCAGTCATGTCCGTGCCTGCTCACGACCAGCGCGACTGGGAGTTCGCGCGGAAGTACCAGCTGCCGATCGTGCAGGTCGTAGCACCCACAGACGACAAAGGTGCAGACATAGAGTCAGCAGCGTTTACGGAGCACGGTATTGCCATCAACAGCGGTAGCTACGATGGTCTGGACTTTCAAGCCACATTCGACGCCATTGCAGACCGGCTGACGGCAGAGGGTCGCGCCGAGCGCCGAGTCCAGTATCGATTGCGCGATTGGCTGGTATCACGGCAGCGCTACTGGGGCTGCCCGATCCCTGTCGTGTATGACGCAGACGGCGAGTGCCAACCGGAAAGTGACGCGCAGTTGCCCGTGGTGCTCCCCGAAAACGTTGCCTGGGAGGGCGTCACCTCTCCGCTGAAGAAACTTCCGGAATTCGCGACCACCGTCCTCGCCGACGGTCGGCCCGGCAGCCGGGAAACCGACACTTTCGACACGTTTTTCGAATCTTCCTGGTATTTCTCCCGTTTCTGCTGCAGTGACCAGAAAGAATCGATGGTGGATGGACGCGCCGACTACTGGATGCCCGTCGACATTTACATCGGCGGCATCGAACACGCTGTACTACATCTGCTGTACGCCCGCTTCTTCCACAAGGCGATGCGCGACGCGGGGCTGGTGCACTCCGATGAGCCTTTCACCCGCCTGCTTACCCAAGGCATGGTGTGCAAAGAAACCTACTTCCGCGAGGGAACCAGCGGTCGCAAGCAATATTTCAATCCGGCCGATGTTGATGTCACGACAGACGAAAAAGGGCGGGCGATCACCGCACGCCTTCGGGCTGACGGGGATGAGGTCACCATCGGGCCGGTAGAAAAAATGTCGAAGTCCAAAAACAACGGAATCGACCCGCAGACGCTGATCGATCGCTATGGCGCCGACACGGTGCGGCTCTACACGATGTTTGCGGCGCCGCCGGAGCAGAGTCTGGAGTGGTCGGACACGGCTGTCGAAGGCGCCTTCCGTTTCCTAAAGTCGCTCTGGCGACTGACCTTGAGACACGCCTCAGAGCGACCGCAGGAGCAGGGAAACAAGCCACTCTTGCCGGCGCTGCGAACCCTGCGCCGGCATATTCATGAAACGATTGCCAAGGTTTCGGATGACGTCAGCCGCCGCTACAAATTCAACACGGCGATTGCCGCCGTCATGGAACTGGTGAACCACCTGACCCGCGCAGAAGCTGATACCGGCGAGGCCTGGTCGGTCATGCAGGAAGGGTTGGAAACTGCAGTACTGCTGCTGGCGCCGATCGTGCCCCACATTACCCAGGCGTTGTGGCAAGCGCTGGGTCATGACGGACTTCTGGCTGAGCAGACCTGGCCGGTGCTTGATAGCGCGGCGCTGGATCGCGATACACTCGAACTGGTGGTGCAGGTCAACGGCAAAAAACGAGCCGTGGTCAATGTCGCGCCGGACGCCGACCGTGAGACCTGTGAGGCGGCGGCGCTGGCCGACAGCAACGTACAGAAATTCACAACAGACCGGGTCATCAGAAAAGTAATCGTCGTGCCGGGAAAACTCGTCAATCTGGTCGTTCAGGACTGAGTCATGCGGACACCGTCTATCGTCCTGGTTTTCCTGCTGTGCGGCATCCTCACGGGCTGCGGCTGGCATCTGCGCGGACAAAGCAGTGAAGGTGGTCTCAATCGCGCGCTGTATGTGGAAGAGGCAGGAACGCCCACACTCGGTCCAGTGTTGCGTGAGGAGATAACTAACCGGGGCGGGACATTCGCCACCCGGACCACTGCCGACATCATCATCGAGGTCAGGTCGGAAAAATTCAGCCGTCGCCCGCTATCGCTCGACCCCAATACCGGGAAAGTCCGGGAAATCGAGCTGGTGCTGAAAGCCACGGTTGCGCTGCGCGATAGCCAAGGCCGCCTGCTCATGCCGAGAGACGAACTCACTTTCGAAAACGACTACATTTTTGACGAAACCTCGGTGCTTGGCACCTCCGAGCAGGATGCCGTGGTGAAGCGCGACCTTGCGCAATTAGCAGCGCGCTCGATTCTTTTCCGTGTGCAGGCGATCAAACTTTCCGAAACGACAGGAACATCTTCCTGATCGCGGCGAAACGTCGGCATCGCGCCAGCGGACCCGAATCGAACTCAGGGGGTTTCGATGCTGCTCAGCCTTGACCGCCTGCGCGAACGCCTCTCGGCGAGACCACTCGATACACTGTATTTTTTTTACGGCAACGAACCTTTGCAGCTACGCGAGGCCAATGACGCGGTCCGCGAGGCGGCCCTGAAGGAAGGCATCAGCGAGCGAATACGCTTGGAGGTGGGCAGCGCAGATGACTGGACCGCGGTCACCTCGGAGACTCAATCGCTGTCGCTTTTCTCCTCGCGCAGGCTGCTGGAAATCCAGGTTTCCGGGCGCGGACTGGACCGGGGAGGTAGCGCCGCCTTGGAACAGCTTGCGCTGGGCGGCGCGTGTGAGGACGTGCTGATCGTCAACGCGGGTGCGCTTGACAGGAAAGTGCTCAAAACAGCCTGGTACCGGTCCGTAGATCAGGCAGGCGTATGTCTAAGTGCACGGGAATTCGGCGCGGCAGAGCTACCCCGCTGGCTCCAGGCGCGGGCAGTGGCACATGGGAAGCGCATTTCGACTGCCGCCGCAGCGCTTATCGCCGAGCGCGTGGAGGGCAACCTGCTCGCGGCTGCGCAGGAGATCGAAAAACTAGCGCTCGTCGTCGATAGCCCGGATATCTCCGACGACGATGTCATACGGGCTGTATCCGACAGTGCGCGCTACACTGTTTTCCAGTGGACCGACGCCCTGTTGAGCGGCCACGGCGCGCGCGCACTGCGCGTCCTGCGAGGATTGCGTGAGGAAGGCACCGAGCCACCTATTCTCACCTGGGCCCTTGGACGGGAGCTGCGCACGCTGCTCGCCGTCGCTCACAATGCTACGAACGAAGGGTCTTATGAAAAAGCCCTGAATGAACACCGGGTATGGCAATCCAGAAAATCCATGTTTCTGCGCTGCCTTGAAGCCCATACAGCAGACGCGCTCTCGGCAATGCTGGCCTACAATAATTTCATCGACACAATTGTTAAAGGCGGCAGAGACGGAACGCCGTGGACCGAGCTCGAACTGCTGACGCTGCGCCTGAGCGGGCAGAAGTCAATGTCTTCTCTGATGCAACCGCTGTAGGAAACCTCCAATGTCCCAGTCGTCGTCATCCGGCAGCAGGCCGGTAGACATTGAAAGCTATGTAGCCAGTCTGGCTCAGAACGCCCGCGCAGCGAGCCTGGCAATGGCGCGTGCGTCTACGCGGGAGAAAAACGACGCCCTGGGGCAGATTGCGAACGCCATTAACGAATCACGCGAGGGAATTCTGGAAGCTAATCGCCAGGACCTGCTGCACGCCGGCGATATCGAACCCGCGCTCTTTGATCGACTGGAGCTGACGCCGGCGCGGATTACGGCCATGGCGGAGGGTGTGCTCCAGGTGGCCAGTCTCGCCGACCCTATCGGCGCTATCGACAACCTCAAGTACAGACCGAGTGGCATTCAGGTAGGGCGCATGCGCGTACCACTCGGCGTGGTCGGCATTATCTTTGAGTCCCGCCCGAACGTAACCGCTGATGCCGCGGCGCTTTGCCTCAAATCCGGGAATGCCGCCATCCTGCGTGGCGGCTCTGAGGCCCAGCGATCAAACCAGGCGATTGCTGCATGTGTGCGGCAGGGCCTGAGTGCTGCTGGTCTACCGGAAACCGCGATACAGGTGATCGACACCCCGGATCGGGCAGCGGTCGGCGCCATGCTGCGACAGCGCGACGCAATCGACGTCATCGTCCCGCGTGGTGGCAAAAGCCTGATCGAACGCGTGAGCCAGGAAGCTACGATGCCGGTCATCAAGCATCTCGACGGCGTCTGTCACGTCTTCCTCGACGATGCGGCGGATGATCAGAAAGCGCACGACATCGCCTTGAACGCGAAAACACACCGCTATGGCGTCTGTAACGCGATGGAGACCCTGCTGGCGACGCCCGCCAGTGCGGCGCGGATTTTCCCGCGGCTGCTTGGAGCCCTGGCGGCAGCCGGCGTTGAGCTGCGCGGCTGCGAGCGGACGCGCGCACTCCACGACAATATCAGCCCCGCAACGGAAGAAGACTGGTATGCCGAGTACCTTGCGCCGATTCTCGCGGTGCGCATCGTCGAGACCCTGGATGACGCCATCGCGCACATTCACCGTTACGGCTCGGCACATACCGAGTCGATCGTGACTGAGGACTTTTCCAACGCGCAGCGTTTCCTGCGAGAAGTCGATTCAAGTTCTGTGATGGTGAATGCCTCAACCCGGTTTGCCGACGGGTTTGAATACGGCCTGGGGGCCGAGATCGGAATCAGCACGGACAAATTTCACGCGCGGGGTCCGGTGGGACTGGAAGGGCTTACCTCAGAGAAATGGATCGTGCTGGGAAATGGCCAGATCCGAGAATGAAAGAGTCCGGCCAGGCGACTTCAGCACCACTGCCTATCGGGCTCCTGGGCGGAACTTTTGATCCCGTCCATCACGGGCATCTGCGGGTCGCAGTCGAAGTTTTCGAAAAACTCAAGCTGGCCGAGGTGCGCTTGATCCCACTGGCGACCCCGGGGCATCGCGCCGCCGATCAAATCAGCAGTGAACACCGCCGCATGATGCTCTCGCTCGCTGTACATCCCCCTCTGGTGCTGGACTGCTGCGAGCTTGAGCGCGGCGGGGTGAGCTACACAGTAGAAACCTTGGAAAACTTCCGCTCGCGTTTTCCACGGACGCCGCTGTGCCTCATCATGGGACGGGACGCCTTTGATACTCTGCCGACCTGGCATCGCTGTGACGAGTTACTCAACTTTGCACACATCGTGGTGGTCTCGCGCCCTTCAGCAAAGACCGAGCCACACCCTGCGTTGAACGCACTGATCAATCAAACCATTTCCACACAGCCTTCAGATCTGCATACGCGCATCGGCGGCTGCGTGTACTTTTTGGAGATTCCGCTGCTGCCCATCGCGTCCAGCGACATACGCGTGCGCTGTTCGCGCGGAATGAACATCCGTTATCTTGTCCCCGACCCGGTTGATGATTACATCCAGCACAGGCAGCTCTACCGCGCATGAAAGCCTTTTCTCCGACGACCTCTGATGCTCTTGCACTGCGGATCGCAGCGGCGCTTGACGACGGTAAAGCCGAAGACATCCGGCAGCTGGATGTCCGCGGCATGACTGTGATCACCGACTTCATGATCATTGCGACGGGACGCTCCGCGAGACAGGTCAAGGCGCTCTGCGAGCGCATTCGGGAGGCGGCCTCTGCTATCGGCGTAAAAGCTGTCGGCGTCGAAGGAGAACAACTGGCCGAATGGGTGTTAATCGATCTGAATGACGTCATCGTCCACGTCATGCAGCCGACTGCCCGTGACTTCTATCAGCTGGAGAAACTCTGGGAGGAGCGTCACAACAATCGACTGCTGGAGGAGGCGTAAAGGCCGGTGCAGATCGACATCTTCAGCGTCTGCCGCAAACCGCCCCGCTGGGTCGTTGAGCAGACCACTGATTACCGTCAGCGCATGCCGCGCGACCTGAGTTTCCAATTCACACATCTCGTCCCGGGCCGGGACGGGATCCCTGCCGAGCAGCGGCGTCAGGATGAAGCGCGCCGACTGCTTCGACGCTTGCCCAAAGACACCTACACGGTCGCTCTCGACATTCGGGGTAAGACCTTCTCAAGCGAGGCCCTGGCCGCATGGCTTGGCGAGCGACGCTCGGCAGGCCGCGGTCTTGCTTTCGTCATCGGTGGCGCAGACGGCCTTGATGAAAGCATGCTCGGGCAGGTCGATCTGCGCTGGTCTCTGTCTACGCTTACCCTGCCTCACCTGCTGGTTCAAGTCGTGCTGGCCGAACAACTCTACAGAGCCTGGAGCATCATTGATGGGCATCCTTACCACAGGGCATAACCCCGCGGCAGCACGACCGCCGGTGTGCCTCGCTTCAAGCTCTCCCCGTCGGGCTGAATTGCTGCGAACGCTCGGCGTCGAGTTCTCCATAGTCACCCCCGATGTGGACGAGCGACCGCTGCAGCAGGAACAACCAGAATCCTATGTTCTGCGTTTAGCGAGAAATAAAGCACTCAGCGTCTCAGACACGGTGCCCTCTGAGGCCGTGGTCATAGCGGCGGATACCTGCGTGACGCGCAATGGCGCGATTTACGGCAAACCACTGGACCTGGACGATGCGCGGACCATGCTGAAAGCTCTGTCCGGTGCCTGGCATGAAGTGCACACGGCCATCGCCACTTGCGTCGGTACACAGGCACCGCAGGGCCTGCTGGTTACCACGCGGGTACAGTTTGCTGTCCTCAGCGATTCGATCATCGACGCCTACTGGGCCAGCGGCGAACCAGCTGACAAGGCAGGCGCCTACGGCATCCAGGGTCTCGGCGGCGCGCTCGTGCGACGGATAGAAGGGAGCTACTCAGCCGTAGTAGGTCTGCCGTTAGCGGAGACGGCGTCGATCCTGAGCCGTCATGGCGTGCCCACCACTCTGAGTCCGAGCTGATTCATCTAGTCCTTCTGTCCGGAGTCTGGTCGAACCCTAAACTTCGAAGGCATCGGCCAGTTTTCTTGCAACCGGCGCGTTAAGCAGACGAACGTAGCGCGGCAGACCGTTTTCATAAGGCGGATAGTCTTCACCGGCAATCAACGGCGCGAGGTAGCGCCGGCAGGCATCGGTTATCCCGAAGCCGTCATCGCTGATGAAATCCCGCGGCATCTTTTTTTCAACGTTAGCCACTTCACCGAGAGGCACGCTCCCGATGTCCCAGGCGTAGGGTTCGTCGGCGGTCCGCACAATCGTCGGCATCACGGCGTTGTCGCCGCGAAGGGCGAACTCGACGGCGGCCCGACCCAGAGCATAGGCCTGCTCAACATCCGTTCGCGATGCGATATGCCTGGCGGCCCGCTGCAGGTAATCCGCTACAGCCCAGTGATATTTATGCCCGAGACGGTTTTTGATCAGCTCCGCAATCACCGGCGCAACACCGCCAAGCTGCGCGTGACCAAATGCATCGCGGGTCCCTGCTTCGGCAACGAACTTACCCGACGCGTTACGCAGACCTTCGGACACAACGATGGCGCAGTAGCCATGTTGGTTTACGCACTCATCCACCCGTGACAGGAAACGCTCTTCATCAAACTCAATCTCAGGGAACAGAATGAGGTGTGGAGGTTCCTCGGGCGAACCGCTGGCGAGACCACCGGCAGCCGCGATCCAGCCGGCATGGCGGCCCATCACCTCCATGACAAAGACCTTAGTTGAGGTTTTGGCCATCGACGCGACGTCGAACCCGGCTTCCCGGATCGACACCGCCACATATTTCGCAACCGAGCCAAACCCAGGACAGTTGTCAGTAATCGGCAGATCGTTATCCACAGTCTTCGGAATCCCGATACAGGTCAGCGGATAACCCGCGGCTGCGCTGAATTCGGCGACCTTGTTGGTCGTGTCCTGAGAATCCCCGCCCCCGTTGTAGAAAAAATAACCGATGTTGTGTGCGCGGAAGACCTCCAAGAGGCGCTCAAACTCAGCCCGATGTGTGTCCGGGCTTTTGAGTTTGTACCGGCAGGAACCGAAGGCTCCGGCTGGCGTGTGCCGCAGCGCGGCAATGTCGGCATCCGTTTCAAGCGAGGTGTCGATCAGATCTTCCGTGAGCGCACCTATGATGCCGTTTCTCCCGGCATACACTTTCCCAATGTGATTGCGCCCGATCGACCTCGCGGCCTCCAGCACTCCGCAGGCCGATGCGTTGATGACCGCCGTCACACCGCCCGACTGGGCGTAGAAAGCATTCTTTTTGTCGCGGCTCATGAATGAGATCTCCCGAATGAATTTGCTTGTACAGAAACCTGGCGCTGGCTGACCAGGCACCGGTCCTTACGATCCTGGCCAGTCGACCATTGCGCTGAAATAGCAGTCACAGCGCAAGGTCAACTTATACCTCCGCCAGAAACGACGAGGCCGGCAAGAGCCGGCCTCGTTTCTTTCATACCAACCAATTTCAGCCCATGAGAACTCCGCCGTACTGCACAAAGAACGGCACGAAAACGAGCGACAGGATAGCCGAGAGCTTGATCAGGATGTTCAGCGACGGTCCCGAGGTATCTTTCAGCGGATCACCAACGGTGTCGCCAACTACCGCAGCCTTGTGGGCCTCTGTGCCCTTGCCGCCGTGGTTACCCTTTTCTATATATTTTTTGGCGTTATCCCACGCTCCACCGCTGTTCGAACTGGAGATCGCGAGCACACCACCACAAACCAGCGAACCGGCGAGCAACCCGGCCGTTGCCTCGATACCGAACAGGAAACCGGTGACCAGAGGCGCGCCCATGATCAGCACCCCTGGCGCGATCATCTCTTTCAACGCGGCCTGCGTTGAAATAGCAACACACTGGTCGTAGTCCGGGTCGCCCTTGCCTTCCATGATTCCCGGAATCTCGCGGAACTGCCGCCGCACTTCCTCGATCATCTTATAAGCGGCCGACCCGACCGACTTCATGGTCATCGCAGAAAAGTACGCCGGCAGCACAGCGCCGATAAACAGCCCCGTGTAGACCATCGGGTCGAGCAGGTTGATGCTGCCCAGCAGATCGTAATCCGCCCCGTTCTGCTCTTTGAGCAGAATGTCTGCGCGGGTCAGAAACGCGGCAAAAAGTGCCAGCGACGTCAGAATCGCAGCGCCGATCGCGAAGCCCTTGCCCATGGCCGCGGTCGTATTTCCCGCGGCGTCGAGGACGTCCGTGCGCTCACGCACGTGCTCGTCCATACCCGCCATTTCAGCAATACCGCCGGCGTTATCCGCTACGGGCCCGTAGGCATCGATCGTCAGTGCGATCACGAGCGTGCCCAGCATGCCCAACGAGGCGATAGCCACGCCGTACATGCCAGCCAGCATCCACGGGATATAGATCGAAAGTCCGATCGCAAGGTAGGGCCCGACCGAACTTTTATACCCGAGCGCGATACCGAAGATGATGTTCGTCGCCGAACCGGTCTCGCAGGACTGGGCAACTTCCCGCACTGGCGTGTAGTCATGCGCGGTGTAGTACTCCGTGAGCAGTCCCACAACCAGTCCGGCAACCAGGCCGGCCAGAAAGCAGTAGAAGACGTCCATCGACGTGCACGCCATTCCGGTGATTTCAAAGTTGGCCGGCACCAGGTGCATGGTGACGAAATACATCACCACAGCCATCAATGCACTGGAAATCATGAGCATTTTCTTCAGCGCCGGACCGACCTGATCCTCGCTGTTCACACGCACGAGCATGATGGTAATCAGGCTGATCGGGATGCCTATCGCGGAAATCACGATTGGGTAGAGCAGCGCATCAACATTGCCAGCGAAGGCGATGGCGCTGATAACCATCGCCGCGCAGGTGCTCTCTGCGCAGGATCCGAAAAGGTCTGCACCCATGCCTGCTACGTCACCCACGTTGTCGCCCACGTTGTCTGCAATGACAGCGGGGTTCCGCGGGTCATCTTCCGGAATACCGGCTTCGACTTTACCCACCAGATCTGCGCCCACATCGGCCGCTTTGGTGAAGATGCCGCCGCCCACTCGGGCAAACAGCGCGATCGAAGAACCGCCCAGCCCGAAGCCGGCGATCACTTCCATGAGAACGTGTGTCGGGAGCTGTGCAGGCATCAGGTTAACAAGCAGCAGGTAGACCAGGAGCAAGCCCAGGGACGCGAGGCTCACCAGCCCGAAACCCATGACGGAACCAGAGCGTAGTGCGACGTTGAATGCTTCCGACAGAGATTTGTTGGCCGAAACCGTTGTGCGAACGTTCCCTACCGTCGCGATCCGCATGCCGATAAAACCAGACACGATCGAAATGATTGCGCCGAACAGGAAAGCAAGGGCGGTATACATACCTTCGTTGACGTAGTCGGTGTGATGGTCGTCGATGAGAGCGGCGATGATGGCCGCAAAAACCACCATGAAAATCGCCATGGACTTGTATTCCTGCTTGAGGAATGCCATCGCGCCACCGGCAATCGCGGACGAAATTTTGGCCAGGCGCTCTTTGGTGCCGGCGTCCTCAACACCCATGTCTATAGGGATTTTTTTGATCGCCGTTGAGTAGTAAAAGGCAGTGGCCAAGCCAAACAGGGACAGGGCCAGGATGATGGTAACCGCCATGGTTTAGTCTCTCTCCGTCTTAAATGTTTTTGGATCTCTCGCCGGAAGCTCGGATTGCCGGCACTTCCCCCCCAGTGTGCCGCCGGGAATTTGAGATCGGCGCACTATAACCGTCTTTGACAGCACGATCGACTTCGATTGGGTCTTCTTGAAGACCCAATCAGCGCTGACGACTACCCTTCAAAAACTTCAGACCGTGCCTGCATCCATTTCGTCATTCCGGTCTGAACCAAACGCCGGAGAGCCCGTCTTAGACTAAAATACAACGCCCCTAACTGCCGGCTCTCGGGGCAGCCGGAAACCCGGGAAGCTTATGCAACGCCGACCTCTAGCGAAGATTGTCTTCGCCGCTTATGCGGCACTGTCTGTGGCGACCGCGGGCGCGCAGGAAAACATTGATCTGCCTGATTTCGGCGATTCTGCCGGCGCCATCATTTCGCCCGAGCAGGAAAGACGCCTGGGTGAAAACTTCATGCGCGAAATGCGCCGCCAGGCCCCGATTGTTTATGACGAGGAGGTCGAAGACTACATTCAGGAGCTGGGCCACAGCCTCAGCGACCTCTCGGACTACTACGGCAGCTTCACGTTTTTTGTTATCGACAGTCCGGTCATCAACGCATTCGCGGTGCCCGGCGGCTTCATCTTTTTCCATACGGGCCTGATCCTGGAAACCCAGACGGAATCTGAGCTGGCCTCCGTTGTAGGCCACGAGATCTCCCACGTCACTCAGCGCCACGGCGCCCGCATGATCGAAGCTGCAAGCCAGATGAACGCGCCTACCATCGCGGCCATGATCGCGGGCCTGATGCTGGCCGCTGTAAATCCGCAGGCTGGCATGGCGGCGGTGATGGCCTCTCAGGCAGCAGCTATGCAGGCGCAAATCAATTTCACGCGTGCCAATGAAAAAGAGGCAGACGCGATGGGCATTCGACTGATGAGTGACGCGGGTTACGACACCGAAAAAATGGCGGTGTTTTTTGAGCGTATGCAGCGCGCGAGTCGCTATACCGATCCTGCGTTCATACCGGAATACCTGCGCACCCATCCGATCACGATAAACCGCATTGCCGAGGCAAAGAACCGGGCGGAATCCGTCAAGCCAGCCGTGATCCGGGAGGATAGCTACAAATACCAGCTCATCCGCGCGAAGCTGCGAGTCAGGGCCGAAAGCGACCCGATGCAGGCCCGCCATCTCTTTGAGGCCGACCTCGCGGAAGGGAAAAACGAGGACATTTCGCGCTACGGCCTTGCTCTCGCCCTCAGCGAGACCGGAGACTTCCCCGAGGCCCGCATTGAGCTGGCAAAGCTCATCGGCAACTACCCGACCATCCCGGCTTTTCGCATCGCAGCGGGTCAGGTCGAGCGGCAGGCCGGGGACTTCCGCGCTTCGCTACTCCATTACAAGCGTGCATGGGAACTCGACCCCGAAAACCGGGCCGCGGTCTATGGCTATGTCAATGCTCTTCTGTTGGTAGGCAGCGCGGAAGAAGCAAAGCAGATGCTTCGCGATTGGGGCCTAGCAGACCGGCGCGATCCCAAGTTCTACAAGCTGCTCGCGGAAGCTGAGACCCAGATTGGTGAAAGCGCCAATGCACACCACTCGCTGGCGGAGTTTTACCTGAGTGTGGGTGAGTACCCACATGCAGCAGAGCAACTAAGACTGGCTCGCGAGACAGAAGGCCTATCGAATTATCAGCGGCAGAAAATCGTCGCCCGACTCGAGGAGGTGGAGAAAACGCTGATGGAGCGTGAGCAGGAATCCCGCAGGCGCTAGTGGCGAGGCCGCCTACCGGGCGGCAATGCTTTTAATGACATCGACCTCAAGAGTGATTCCCCTACGCTAACGACCACCGGGCAAACCACCGGAAGTGCCTTGCACCATGCGGAAACGAGCTACTGAATTCGCGCTCTGTCTCGCAGGACATGTTCGAGATGACAGCCCGGTCAGATTAGCCGAGGCGGCCGAGTCTCGCGGATTCAGCGCATTTTTCCTGCCCGACAACAGCCATGTCCCCGTCGTCCGTCGCGGACCGGACAAATTCAGCGGTGACATGCGCCAACTGGCGCAGTTCTACGATCCCTTCGTGACCCTGGCCGCCTGCGCTGCGGTAACGAGCACAATACAGCTAGGTACCAGCGTTGCGCTTCTTACGCAGCGCGACCATCTGGCCCTGGCGCGGACGGTAGCCTCTCTGGACCACATGTCTAATGGACGCGTCATTCTTGGGGTCGCCGGCGGGTTTGTGAGGGAAGCTATGACCAACCACGGCGCTGGCTTCAAATCGCGTTGGCAGCTGGTAGCCGAACGGGTCGCTGCAATGCGCTCTATCTGGCGTGACCCATCGCCTGCGTACTCAGGCGGGCTGGTCGAGCTTCCGCAGCCCTGTATGCGCTGGCCGACTGTACAACCTGACGGCCCCGCCGTGTTGATTGGTTCCAATTCCAGGGAGGTACCAGAGCGAGTCGTTTCGTGGGCAGACGGATGGCTGGTGCGCCCACCGCTCTACCCCGGAGACCCTTTCTCTGACCTTGCGCAGGCCTGCGCGACCGCTGGACGGCCGCCGGAAACCGTACGCATGGTCCTGATGGACGCACCCTGGGACCTCGAGAACATCGAGGCCGCGGTCAGCCGAGGATTCCAGCAGCTGGTGCACGTGCTGCGAACTACCGATGAAAGCCACGCCTACCGGCAGATGGACCGGCTGACCTGCTGGCTCCAGCGTCTGGCCTGACGATGAAAACGAAGCTCTCATGCGCTGATTGGAACCGAGCGGGCCAGTGCACTGCTGTTGAGCGGCGCGAAGCCGGAGCCTGATGAATTAACAGTGGGTCGTGCTGGTTTCGAACCCAGGACCATCGGCTTTGAGTACAAGTCAGAAGCTGGAAGTTTCTTTTGGGGAAATCGGCCGCTATGGGCGTCAGTTTCTGCGAGCTGGGGAATCTGGTTTAGATCGCTTTTAAAGTCTCCCTGACTCGGAACGCACCGTTGGATATCACCCGGGACGGGCGAAAGCTCTCCCAGCAGCTGGGTGTCAGGCTTTGGTTTAAAGGTTTTCAGAATCCCGTTAGAGAAGAAATCTTCTCTGTCGACCTCGCGCTGAAAACACGAGGCGGTGATTGAAAGGCTGAGCACACGTGACGCGCCCGCCGACGCCTCGGGTCAGCCGTCGTCTGTAGGACTGACAAACACATGACCGACCCGCTTGACGTTGTCTGCATCGCCCAGCCCCGCGATGAATTCCTGAAAATCCGAGGTAAAAATATCCCGCCGAATACCCCAGTAATGCTGCGCGCCGGGCGCAGTTGCATACGAGGCGATGAACCGGCGCCATCCCGTCCAGGCATCATCCCCCAAAGTTCCGTGCAGATAGTGGTAGTGAATATTTTCGAAAGCTTTGAACAGGTCGTACATCATGAAGGCGAAATCGAGCTTCTGTTTCTCGTCCAGTTGCAGCGGATCTTCCAAGCCACGTGCAAACACCTCTCCGTGCCCGGAGGCCAGCAGCTGACGGGTGAACTGGCGGAAATCTCGCGTCGTGCCGTCGTGGGTGGCGACGCGCACCTGCCGCGTGTTCTGACGGATCTGTACGCCGACGTAGGCCAGCGAGACAACCACCGCCAGCGCGCTGATGATCTGGGCGAGCGTGCCTATCGCGAGCCAGTTCACAGACAGCTCACCGGCTCAGCGAAAACATGCAAACGAGCGGTGGGCCCTGCAGAGTTTCGATCGGACCGCACACCGCCCTGAGGGGGCGTATCAATCCTGCGCCGCATGGGCCTTCTCATTATGCTGCCCCGCTCGGCGCATGAGATTCCAACGGATGCGGGGAACCCAGGGATTCGGCTGCCAGCACCGGATAGTGTTGCGACCAGTCGAACTGGCAGGCCATTCATGGCCTTCAGGGTTTGAGTCGTCTCCCAACGTCATTGACGCTCGTCTCCCGGTGGCGTGGTGTTCGAGCCGTGGCCGGAGAAGCGAAGAGCAAACCCTTCAGTCATCCACCCGGCGGACACATTAAGGACTGGCAGCGAAACAAGACATCCGATTCGGCACTTAGGAAAACTATAGTAGGTGCGACAGGCACTGACCACACTGCTGTTCAGGTTCTGATTTCTGTTCCTTATTCGCGCGTGCCCTGACCGACTTCCACAAACGCTTGTGAGCGATGTTCCTCGCAGGACTGAAATCGGCGTGACCCGCATGCCAGCACCTGATGCGTGAACCATGCGCGTCGCTCGCTCGGCCACCTTCTTGGAGCATGCTCTCAACTTCGACCGCAAGCCCGAAAAGACTGCCTCGAAACGCCGACCCCGTGTGCGCTTCAGGAAAGCGTTGAACTGTGACTTACTCAATTGAATGGTGGGCCGTGTAGGGTTCGAACCTACGACCATCGGATTAAAAGTCCGGTGCTCTACCAGCTGAGCTAACGGCCCGAATAAGGGGAGGCAGGCAGAAGCAGTCTGTTTTAACTGGCGCCTGCGACAGGGATGAGACCCTGCGGGGCGGCGATCCTAGCGAATACGAGCGTTGAAGTACACGCAGAAACGCGCGGGTCCGGCTCATGCCTTATTTCAGCCAGGGTTCAAATTTAAGGTCAGCTGAGAGCGCGGCGCTTGAAATTTCAACCGCGATCCCCATGATCGCGCCCTGTTCCAGTTTCTTCGGAGCGCGCTATGCCGATTTACGAATACCAATGCACGGAATGCCAGCACAAACTCGAGATCCTTCAGCGGATGACGGACGACCGGCTGACAACCTGCCCCTCCTGTCAAAAAGAAACGCTTATTAAGCTCGTTTCCGCCGCCGGCTTTCAGCTCAAAGGTACGGGCTGGTACGAAACGGACTTCAAAAACAAAGGCAAGAAGCCTGAGTCGAAATCAAGCGAGAGCTCCAGCAGCGAGAAAAAATCATCTGATAACGCCACTGGCTCAAGTTCATCCAAAACCGAGAGTTCGGGCAGCAGCGCCAAGACTGCCAGCGACTGAAACGAGTCCATCGGCGTTGCGACCTACGGACCCAGTCCGTATGATTCCGGCCCGCTTCGCCCCCCGCTTTCCAGTTCCAGGATCCCCGCTTCATGATGCGCAGCCATTATTGTGGTGAGTTGACGAGTTCTCTAGTCGGCACCGAGGTGTCCCTGTGCGGATGGGTGCATCATCGCCGTGATCACGGCGGCGTCATTTTTGTCGATTTGCGCGATCGAGAGGGCGTAGCTCAGATCGTGATCGACCCTGACACCCCGGCGAGCTTCGCCCTGGCCGAGCGGGTACGGTCTGAGTATGTTCTGCGGGCGACCGGCAGGGTTCGACCCAGGCCTGAAGGCACGATTAATCCTGCGATGACCACCGGTGAAGTGGAAGTGCTCGTGAACGAGCTTGAGATCCTGAACGACGCGCAGACGCCGCCTTTTCAACTCGATGAACGGCACGTCCACGAGGATACCCGCCTCAAATATCGCTATATCGATCTTCGGACCTCGCGAATGCGCGACAACCTGCGCCTGCGCGCTCAGGTCGCCAGGGAACTGCGGAGCTTCCTGGATACGAACGGATTCCTGGAAATCGAAACGCCAATGTTGACCAAGGCGACCCCGGAGGGGGCACGGGATTATCTGGTGCCGAGCCGCACACACCCTGGACGGTTTTTCGCGCTCCCGCAGTCACCTCAGCTGTTCAAGCAGCTTCTCATGATGTCCGGGATGGACCGTTACTTTCAGATCGTGCGTTGCTTTCGAGACGAGGACCTGCGCGCTGACCGGCAACCGGAGTTCACGCAGCTCGATATCGAGATGTCGTTTATCGACGAGACCGAGATTACCGGTCTGATGGAAAATATGATTCGAGGGCTGTTCCTGAGCGTTCTCGATGTCGAACTCCCTAACCCCTTCCCGCGTCTGAGCCACGCTGAGGCCATGCAGCGTTACGGCTCCGATCGCCCTGACCTGCGCAACCCGCTGGAGCTCGTCGAGGTTGCGGATCTCATGCAGGCGGTCGAGTTCAAAGTTTTCGCCGAACCTGCCGCCAGCGCAGAGGGGCGCGTCGCTGCGCTGCGTGCGCCGGGCGGCGGCAGCCTGACCCGAAAACAGATCGACGACTACACTGATTTTGTACGGATTTACGGCGCCAAAGGGCTCGCCTACATCAAAGTCAATGATCGGAGCTCGGGGACGTCCGGACTGCAGTCCCCGATCCTCAAATTTCTGCCTGATACCGTCGTCGAAGCGATTCTCGAGCGTACCGGTGCAGTGGATGGTGATCTCGTGTTTTTCGGGGCTGACAATTCGGCCGTCGTAAACGCAGCGCTCGGCGCCCTGCGTGACCGCCTGGGACAGGACCTTAGCCTCGTAGAAGACGCCTGGCGGCCGCTCTGGGTCGTAGACTTTCCAATGTTCGAATTTGACCAGGACAATAAGCGCTGGAGCGCGCTGCACCACCCGTTCACTGCCTCGCGTGAAGATATTGCGGACGTCGCCAAGGATCCCGGCAAAGCAATCTCGCGCGCTTACGACATGGTCCTTAATGGCTCCGAAATCGGCGGCGGCTCAATTCGTATCCATCGTCCGGAAACCCAACAGCAGGTGTTCCAGCTGCTGGGGATCGCCGATGACGAAGCCGAGGAAAAGTTCGGCTTTCTGACCGACGCGCTGCGCTTTGGCTGCCCTCCACACGGCGGGATCGCCTTCGGCCTGGACCGTCTCGTGATGCTCATGGCGGGCGAAAATTCAATCCGGGACGTGATTGCCTTTCCCAAAACGCAGACGGCAAGCTGCCTGCTGACTTCGGCGCCGAGCGAGGTGGCAGAGCGGCAGCTACGCGAGCTTTCGATTCGGCTGGGTAAAAGCAGGCCAGGATAAAGACACGGGCAAGCGATGACGTCACGCCGTGCGAGGCGCTTTCGAGCCTTCGATGGCGACGCCCGACCAGTAGTAGTAGAGTTTTGATCTATCGCAACCGTTGCTGGTCCACGGTGCCACCCCGGCCTGAACAAGTGCCGGATGCGGGATGTTGGTGCCGGACAGGTATCTTCTTCGTTTTCGTGAGAACCCAGTGAGAACGAGCAGCCCAGACGCGATTCCCTCGGTCAATGTACCGCCCACGGTGCGGGAGCAGCTCGACGCCGGTGAGCGCGATTCTCTACGCACCGAGATCCGGCAGCTGCTCAAAGCCAACGATGCTGTTCTGGTTGCGCATTACTACACCGACGCAGAGATCCAGACACTGGCCGATGAGACCGGGGGGTACGTCTCAGATTCTCTGGATATGGCCCGCTTCGGCCATGAACATCCGGCATCCACCCTTGTCGTGGCCGGCGTGCGGTTCATGGGCGAGACCGCCAAAATTCTCAACCCCGAGAAACGGGTTCTGATGCCCGATCTCGGCGCCGACTGCTCCCTCGATCTGGGATGTGCCGCCGACGCGTTCAGCGCCTTCTGTGATCAGCACCCAGACCGGACTGTGGTCGTCTACGCGAATACCAGCGCGGCTGTAAAAGCGCGTGCCGACTGGATGGTGACCTCCGGCAGCGCAGTCGATGTGGTCAATCATTTACATGCCCAAGGAAAAAAGATTCTCTGGGCTCCGGATCGCTACCTCGGGGACTACGTGCACTCTCAAACCGGGGCCGACATGATCAGCTGGCAAGGCGCGTGCATTGTGCACGAAGAGTTCAAAGGCGCCGAGCTGGCCGAGCTCAAACAGGCTCATCCTGAAGCTAAGGTTCTGGTGCACCCGGAGTCACCCGCCTCGGTGGTGAGACTCGCCGACTATGTCGGATCTACTTCCGGGCTTATCCAGCAGGTGAAATCCTCGCCAGAGACAACATTCATCATTGCGACAGACAAAGGCATCTTTCACAAGATGCAACTCGCAGCGCCCGATAAGCAATTACTCGAAGCACCGACCGCCGGCCGCAGCGCCACCTGCAGGAGCTGCGCCGCATGTCCCTGGATGGCAATGAACGGGCTCCAGAAAATCGCCGCCGCGCTGCGCGAGGGGCATGGTGAGATCCAGGTGGCCTCAGACATCGCCGCGAAAGCCAGGATACCGATAGAGCGCCTCCTGACTTTCTCTGCGGCGCGCGGACAGCAGGTCCTCGGCAACAACGACGCATGAAACACCCCCGCCTGATCTGCCGCTGCAACGCAGCTCCGCGGAGGCAACCGCCGCCGCATGCGGCCACCCGGGTCCCTCGCCACGGCGCTGCAAGCGAACTATCGATTTGCGAGAATCGAGTTCCGCTCCCGCCGCGGCATCAACCGCAGTGACCGGCGGCAGCACAGAGCACTTTTACCCACACCGAAAATACAGAGAGCAACAGCAACACGTCATGGCTGGTCATAGCAAATGGGCCAATATCCGCCACCGCAAGGGGCGACAGGATGCCAAGCGCGGCAAGCTTTTCACGCGGCTCATACGGGAGACGACGGTAGCCGCGCGCATGGGTGGCGGCGACCCGGGATCGAATCCACGCCTGCGCGCAGCCGTCGACAACGCGCTTGCCGCGAACATGCCGAAAGACACGATTGAAAGAGCGATTGCCCGAGGCACGGGCGGAACCGACGGCGATAACTACGAAGAAATCCGCTACGAGGGTTATGGCCCGGGCGGAACCGCTGTCATGGTTGACTGTCTCACTGACAACAGGAACCGCACGGTAGCCGAGGTGAGGCATGCCTTCACAAAATGCGGCGGCAACCTGGGTACGGACGGTTCCGTTGCCTATCTGTTCAAAAAACAAGGCCTGCTGAGCTTCGGTGCCGACATCGACGAAGAACGTTTGATGGAAGCCGCTCTCGATGCTGGCGCAGAGGATGTCGTATCCAACGATGACGGCTCATTTGACATCCTCACAACCGCAGACGAATTTCCATCGGTCAAGGACCATCTGGCGACGGCCGGTTTCGCGCCCGAAAGCGCGGACGTCACCATGCGCGCTGATGTGAACAACGCCATCGATGCCGACGACGCTCAACGCATGATCAGGCTGCTCGACATGCTGGAGGATCTGGACGATGTGCAGAAGGTGTACTCGAATGCCAGCATTTCCGAGGAAATCCTGGCGACGCTCGGCGATTAGCGGGATCCGGGCTGAGCCTTGACCGTCATTCTCGGCATCGACCCCGGTTCACGCATCACCGGATACGGCGTTGTGCGGGTCGCGCGCCATCAGCTGACCCTGCTGGCCGACGGCTGCATCCATCTGGGTAGCGGACCCATGGCCGAACGACTGGTCAAACTGTTCGATGAACTGAACGGGATAATTTCCACATACCAACCCGACGAGGCGGCGGTAGAAAAGGTTTTCATGCACCGCAACGCCGATTCTGCACTGAAACTAGGCCATGCCCGCGGCGGCGCCATCCTCACGGTAGCCAGGGCTGGCGTGGCGGTGCATGAGTATGCGGCGACGCTTATCAAACAGACCGTTGTCGGCCGTGGCCATGCGGAGAAGGGACAGGTGCAGCATATGGTGGGTGCCCTGCTGAAACTGGAGCACCAACCGCCGACCGACGCGGCCGATGCCATAGCAGCAGCGATTTGTCATGCGCACATGCGGGAAGGGGTAGCTCGCATCGCACTCGCTGGCGGTGGGCGCCGATGATTGGGCGCATTTCCGGCACGCTCATTGAGAAGAAACCGCCGCAGATTGTGATCGACTGCAACGGGGTGGGATACGAACTGGAAGCCCCGATGACGACGATCTGGGCACTTCCTGAAATCAACGAGCGTGTATCCCTGTATACACATCTCACCGTGCGCGAAGACGCCCATCTGCTCTATGGCTTCTTCAGCGACGGCGAACGCAGCCTGTTTCGCAGCCTGCTCAAGGTCAACGGCGTGGGCACCAAGATGGCGCTGGTCATACTTTCCGGTATGAGCGCTGATGAATTTGCCGCCTGCGTCAGCGCTGGGGACACCGCGCGCCTGGTTGCGTTGCCGGGAGTCGGCAAGAAGACAGCTGAGCGGCTCATCGTAGAGATGCGCGATCGCGTCGGCCATCTGGGAGACGAAAGCAGGCCCCTGCCAGCTGCGGCTCGGGAAGCTCGACAGGATCCGGTCAACGACGCGGTCAGCGGGCTGATAGCCCTTGGCTACAAGCCTCAGGAAGCCAGCCGCTTCGTACACGAGATTGAAACGACGGGTATGAGCAGCGAGACCATCATCAGGGAAGTCCTGAAAAAGCTTTTACCGAAATGAGTCGCCTGAGCGCTCTGCGGCTGCGGACCATACATGACCGACACTGACCGAATCGTATCCTCGAGCGCCGCGGGTGATGATGAGGCTGACCGCACCATCCGTCCCCGGCTGCTGTCTGACTACATTGGCCAGCCAGCTGTCAGTGAACAGATGGAGATCTTTGTCGGCGCTGCGCGCGCGCGCTCCGAGGCGCTGGACCACGTTTTAATTTTCGGCCCCCCGGGGCTCGGCAAAACAACCCTCGCGCACATTATTGCGAACGAGATGGAGGTCAATCTGCGCCAGACTTCGGGTCCGGTGCTCGAACGGCCGGGAGACCTGGCGGCCCTGCTGACAAACCTGGAACAGGGTGATGTGCTGTTTATAGACGAGATTCATCGCCTGAGTCCGGTTGTCGAGGAGATTCTCTATCCAGCGATGGAGGACTATCAGCTCGACATCATGATTGGGGAAGGCCCGGCTGCTCGAGCCATCAAACTGGATCTCCCGAGATTCACACTGGTCGGGGCAACAACCAGAGCAGGGCTGCTGACGTCTCCCCTGCGCGACAGGTTCGGGATCGTGCAACGCCTGGAGTTTTACTCAGTCGCCGACCTTGCGCAGATCGTGCTGCGCGCAGCGCGCATCCTGGGCGTCGAAATCGACTCCGGTGGGGCAAAAGAGCTCGCGCATCGCTCGCGGGGCACGCCGCGTATCGCTAACCGACTGCTGCGGCGAGCGCGCGACTACGCGCAGATCAAGGCAGACGGGAAGCTCGATGCCGAGGTAACCTCGCGAGCCCTCGATCTGCTCAATGTAGACAGTAATGGTTTTGACGTCATGGACCGCAAGCTCCTGCTTGCGATCATGCAGAAATTCGATGGAGGACCGGTCGGCGTCGACAGCCTGGCCGCGGCCATCGGCGAAGAACGCGGCACCATAGAAGACGTTCTGGAGCCGTATCTGATTCAGCAGGGTTTCCTGATGCGGACTCCGCGAGGGCGCACGGCAACCCGCTCCGCGTGGCAGCATTTCGGCCTGACCGTCCCGGAGAACACACTGTCTCAGGATCTGTTCTCGGATGAACAGTAAGCGCGCCCCGCTCACTCGGGTCTCGGAATTCTCCTGGCCGGTCCGGGTGTACTACGAAGACACTGATGCGGCGGGGATCGTCTACCACGCAAACTACCTCCGTTTTATGGAGCGCGCGCGTACGGAGTGGTTGCGCAAGCTCGGTTTTGAGCAGGACGAGCTCCGGGAGTCATCTGGCATCCTGTTCGTCATTGCACGCAGCGATCTCCAGTTTGTTCTGCCTGCACGCTTTAACGCCACTTTAGTCGTGCACTCGCGCCTCGAGTCGGCGCGACGCGTGAGTCTCTGCATGAAGCAGACCATCGTCGATGCCGAAAATCGGGAAGTCTGCGCGGCTATCAATACGATCGCCTGCGTGCACGCCGAGACCTTGCGACCCTGTCGTATACCTGCCCACATGATGAGGACCTTCGAAGGTGCATAACGACCTGTCTATTGCCAGCCTGGTGCTGGGCGCGAGTCTCCTGGTAAAGCTCATCATGCTGATCCTGTTGCTGGCTTCGATAGCTTCCTGGGCATTGATCTTCAGCAAGCGCCGGCAGATAAAAAAAGCAAGGGCAGAACTCGCGTATTTTGAAGACGAATTCTGGTCCACCGAGGACCTCACCAGCCTGTACAACCGCGTTTCAGCAGACCGGGACAACATGACAGGCATGGAGCTGATTTTCGAATCCGGTTTTCACGAGTTTGTGCGCCTGCGCAAGCGCGGCGGCCTTGAACCCGCCGATATCCTCGACGGCGCGCAACGCGCGATGAAAGTCAGCGTGAGCCGCGAACTGGAAGAGCTGGAGAGCGGCCTGTCCTTCCTCGCGACAGTTGGTTCAGTCAGTCCGTACATCGGATTGTTTGGCACCGTCTGGGGCATCATGAATTCATTCCAGGCGCTGGGTAACGTCCATCAGGCCACCCTGGCAATGGTGGCACCGGGGATTTCAGAAGCGCTGGTGGCCACGGCCATGGGTCTGTTCGCCGCCATTCCTGCTGTGATCGGATACAACCGCTACGCCAGCGCGATCGACCGGATCGTGGGTCGGTATGACATCTTCGTGGAGGAATTCGTCTCTATCCTGCGACGCCAGGTGCAGGACTGAACGACCTACATGGCTGCCACGAACCAGCGCAACAACCGCAGGCGGGTTATGTCCGAGATCAACGTCGTGCCTTATATCGACGTGATGCTGGTGCTGTTGATCATTTTTATGGTTACCGCCCCGCTCATCACTCAGGGCGTCAAAATTGACCTGCCGCAAGCGCCCTCAGCGGTCATACCTCCAAGTGATCAGGAGCCTGTGGTCGTTACCGTCAACCGATCAGGAGATATCTTCACCGACATCGGCGAAACCCCCAGCGAGCCGATTGACGAGCAGACGCTGACAACGCGGATTGCCGCGGTACTGAAGTACCGCCCGAACACCGAAGTGCTCGTCGAAGGAGACCGCGAGGTCCCTTACGGCCGAGTAGTAACCATCATGACGCTGCTCAAGAATGCCGGCGCGACCACCGTCGGCCTGGTGACCGAACCTGTCACCGACTGAAGCAATGCTCCCGGAACCGCTCTCGCTGCGCGCCTTTATCGGATCAACCATCCTTCACCTGGGGCTGGCGGCGCTGCTGCTTTTCGGCGCTGAGTTCAGACCTCGTGACGTCGCTGCACCTCAACCCGTACGGGAAATCGTCAACGCCACCACTATCGATCGGCGCGCCGTGGAGGCCGAAATCGAACGGCTGAAAAAAGCCGACGCGGCTGCAAAGAGTGCAGAGGACGAACGCCTGAAGAAAGCGCAAAGTCAGGCTGAAGAACTGGCGCGTCAGCGAAAAGCTGAAGAGCAGAAACTCCAGGAGCTGAAAGCGGAACAGGAGCGTCTTACTGCCGCGAAAGACAAAGCCGCCAAGCAGAAGGTCGAAGCGGAGAAACGAGCGGCGGAGGCCAGGAAGAAAGCCGCGGACGAAGAGGCAAAAAGAGAGGCCGCAAAAAAGAAGGCAGAGGAAGAAGCGCGTAAAAAGCGCGCTGCTGAGCAAAAGGCCGCAGAAGCAAAGAAGCAGGCGGCTGAAGCAGAGAAGAAAAAACGCGAGGCCGCGCGCAAAGCAGAGGAGCGTGAGCGCATGGAAAAAGCCTTGCGCGAAGAACTCGCCGCTGAGGAGGCTGCCGCTCGGGCGGCCGCTGACAGCGCGGAAATCAATCGTTTCGTTGCCGCCATTGCAGCTCGTGTAAGGCAGTCATTTACCATCCTCCCTGGATTCGACGGGCTGTCATGCACTCTGAGGATTACGCTCGTCCCCGGAGGAGAAGTCGCGGGCGTGCAGATTGTTCGTTCCAGCGGTAACGCCAGCTTTGACCGCCAGGCAGAAAACGCGGTGCGCAAAGCCGCACCGTTGCCCGTACCCACAGAACCGCGCCTGTTTGAGCAGGTAAGGAGTATCTCGTTTGTTTTTGATCCCCAGATTTAGCGCAACATCCCGTCTCTCCAAGCACTGTCTCCGGGTCGCTGCAACCCTGAGTCTGCTCACCGTCGCGGCCGGTCTGAGCGCGGTCAACGCACGCGACGGAGAGCTCACCATACGCATCACCGAAGGAATCGAGTCGGCTTTGCCGATCGCCGTCGTGCCTTTCGCCACCGAAAACGGCGAAGGGCTGAGCTTTGACCTGGCGGCCATTGTTCGTTCCGACCTGTCCCGCTCCGGCCGCTTCGCGGCCATGCCGCCGGAAGATCTGCCGTCCCGCCCGTCGACCTTCAGTGCTGTCAACTTCAAGGACTGGCGATTGCTGGGTATGGAAAATCTCGTGATCGGCAAAGTGCTGTCCGCACCGGGCGGCGGGTACAACGTCGAATTCCGGTTAGTCGATGTCTACAAGGGAAAACAGCTGGCTGGTTTCCGTATCCCCAGCACAGCAGCGAATATCCGCCTGACGGCACACCACATCAGTGACGTTATTTACGAAAAACTGCTGAATCAGAAAGGGGCTTTCTCAACCCGCATCGCCTACGTCACGGTGGATAAGGCGGCCGACAAAAGCGCTGTTTACCGCATGCAGATTGCGGATGCCGACGGTTTCAACCCGCACACTATCCTCGAGTCTTCACAGCCACTTCTGTCCCCGGCCTGGTCACCCGACGGCGCTCAGCTGGCTTATGTGTCATTTGAGAGCCGCAACTCCTCGATTTACCTACAGGACATCGGCAGCGGAAAACGGGAGCGCATCATTGCCGGTCCAGGAATCAACAGTGCACCTTCGTTTGCGCCGGACGGAAAACGACTGGCGGTCACCCTGTCCCGGGATGGCAATCCCGAGATCTACCTGTATGACCTGCTCGGGGGAAAGCTGACCCGACTGACCAATCATCCGGGAATCGACACGGAACCCAGCTGGTCGCCCGATGGTCGAGCCCTCGTATTCACATCAGACCGAGGTGGCGGCCCGCAGATCTACCGCCTGGCTTTCGATGGTAGCCAACCGCAACGCGTGACGTTCAACATGGGGCCTTACAACGCTCGGGCCCGATACTCGCCCGACGGCCGGAAACTGGTCGTCGTCAACGGAGGTTCAGGGCACTATCGAATTGCGTCTCTTGATCTCGCAACAAACCAGTTCGAACACCTCACAAACGGCTCGCTTGACGAGGCGCCGAGCTTCGCTCCGAATGGCAGTATGGTAATTTATACAACGATGGGAACCCGCGGCACGGAGCTGGCTGCGACTTCAACCGACGGACACCTGAAACAGCGCCTTGCGCTACAGAGAGGTGAGGTCAGAGAGCCTGCTTGGGGACCTTTCCGGAAATAGTTCTATCTGAATTCGGGCGGGATACACGGCGCGGTCAACGGTTTCCCCGGGCCTCAGCCAACATAACGTACCGATTGTCCCAGGCTGCTGACGGCAGCCCGGCCTCTTTGCTCACAGTCTGTATTTTCACGAGGAGAAAATGATGAAACGGGCTGGACTCACACTATTGTTGTTGCTTACGACTGCACTGGTACTCACTGCCTGCAGTTCGAACAAGAATCGATCCGATGCAACCCGAAGCAGTGCAACGGTTGAAGACCGGACATCGACATCCGCATCAAACGCAGGGGCGTTAGGTGACGAAGATCTGGTGACTACGCAGGGTCTGAACGCACAGGAAGCGCTGACCCCGGCGGCTCTCAATGACCCCGACAGCCCGCTCGCCGTGCGGGTGATCTACTTCGACTATGACAGCGCGAATATCCGCAGCGACTTCGCTGACACAGTTGCGTCGCATGCGGCGCTGTTAGCATCCAACCCATCCGTCTCGGTGACGCTCGAGGGCCATGCAGACGAACGCGGTTCGCGTGAATACAACCTGGCGCTGGGCGAGCGGCGTGCGTTGGCAGTACGACGCCAGCTGGTACTGCTCGGTGCCTCTGCGGGCCAGATAAACACCGTCAGCTACGGCGAAGAAAGGCCGGCAGTCGAAGGACACGATGATCAGGCTTACGGACTTAATCGACGCGTGGAGCTCGTTTACTGATGCAGACGGTGGTCTGTTCCAGCCGAGGCCATTCCAGGCAGTGGCGGCGTCTTGCCGTTCTTTTGTGCTGTCTGACCGGCGCCGCATGTCCGGCGCTGGCGCAGACACAGGATTCAGTGACCGCCCGCTTGGACAAACTGGAGCGAACCCTCGGAAACCAGGGATTACTCGATTTGGCACGCCAGGTTGACCAGCTGCAGATGGAGCTCCGGCAGATGCGCGGAGAGATTGAGAATCAGCGCCATCTGCTGGAACAAGTCCGTGACGGCCAACGCCAGCAATACATCGACCTGGATCACCGGCTCAGTGGGCTGGAACCCGGACGCAGCACCAATCTATCCACAGCAGGCTTGGTGCCGGGGCCTCAGGGGGCTTTACCTGATGAGCCGCCTTTGGCCACCACTTCAGCCACCTCCAGCGATACCGTTGCAGGCGACCCGGCCGAGGGCTTGATAGCGCGCGATGCGGGAGGATCGGTGAGCTTTACGGAGGACCGGAGCACAGCTCCAGTTCCGGTCACCGGAAACGCTGGCTCACTGCCCGAGCGTTTGCCTACTGATGCTCAGACTGCAACGCCTCCATTGCCGCAGAGCGCGAGCACCAACATCATCGCGGCAGCGCCCAGCTCTGACAGCCCTGCATCCGAGGCCGCGTACAAAGACGCCTTCGCGCTGCTAAAAGAAGGCCGCTATGACGAGTCCATTACGGGATTCTCTGCATTTCTGCAGCAATTCCCCAACAGCCAGTATGCGGATAACGCACAGTACTGGCTCGGCGAGGCCTACTATGTGATGCGCCAGTTCGAGCCGGCCATCGCGCAGTACCAGACGCTCATCGTGGATTACCCGAATAGTCAGAAGCAATCTCATGCCATGCTGAAAATCGCCTACAGCTACGCGGAGCTGGGTCTGCAGGAACAGGCGCTGGCAGTCCTCTCTGACCTGAAAACGCGTTTCCCCGGCTCTGCAGCGGCGCGTCTGGCAGATGAGCGCATCCAGAGGCTCCGCTCAGATATACCTTCCCGCCAGTGAGGCCTGCCAGCTCGCCAGCCCATCGATGTCTGCGCGCGCCCTAAAACAATCGGGGATCAGTATTCGGATCTCAGAGATTTTCCTTTCCTTACAGGGCGAGTCCACGACATCGGGGCTGCCCACTGTGTTCCTGCGAACCACCGGCTGCCCACTCAGGTGCGCTTACTGCGATACCAGCTATGCGTTCTCCGGCGGACAGCTGATGGACCTCGATGAGATCCTGGAAAAAACCGCGGCCTATCAGGTTCAGCATGTCACCGTCACAGGCGGCGAACCGCTTGCGCAGCCGGCAACCTACGACCTGCTGCAGCGGCTGTGTGATGCCGGTTACCGGGTATCGCTGGAAACCAGCGGTGCTATCGACATCTCGCCTGTCGATTGCCGCGTGATGAAAGTTGTGGACATCAAAACCCCCGGCTCAGGGGAATGCGATCGCAATTTATGGAGCAACCTGGCGCATCTGGCGCCACCGGATCAGCTTAAATTCGTCATCACTGACCGCACTGATTACGAGTGGAGTCGCGACCGTCTTGGTTCTCTGGCGGAGGGGATCGAAATTTTGTTCTCCGCCAGCCATGACCAGCTTGCGGCGCGGCAGCTCGCCGACTGGATAGTCCAAGATCGGCTCCCCGTCAGGTTCCAACTGCAGCTGCACAAGTATCTCTGGGGCAATGAGCCCGGACGCTGAGATCCGCGCTGTGGTGCTGCTGTCGGGCGGGCTGGATTCAGCGACCGTCCTGGCCGAGGCTGCCGCGCGCGGTCGAAGCTGCTATGCAATGAGCGTGAATTACGGCCAGAGGCACGCAGCAGAGCTTCAAGCCGCGCGGACTATCGCCGAGCGACACGGTGCAAAAGAACATCGTGTCGTTTCGGTTGACTTCAACCAATTTGGCGGCTCTGCCCTGACCGACGACGAGATCGCGGTTCCAGACTCACCTTCCGTCGGGATCCCGATAACCTACGTGCCGGCGCGCAATACGATCATGTTGGCACTCGCGCTGGGCTGGGCCGAGATCCTCTCCGCTCAGGAGATACACATCGGCGTCAATGCGATCGATTACTCGGGCTATCCCGACTGTCGCCCTGAATTCATCCAGGCCTTCCAGCATCTGGCGGGTCTGGCTACCCGGGCAGTCGATGGCGGGGAAGCGGTGCGGATCTGCACCCCTTTGTTAGCGCTGAGCAAAGCGGAAATCATCCGTCGGGGTGTACACCATGGCGTTGATTTTGCGACTACGGTGAGTTGCTATCAGGCTGATCCTGGAGGGCTGGCCTGCGGTCGCTGCGACGCGTGTCGCCTGCGGCGCGAGGGGTTCGAACAGGCACAGATCAGCGATCCCACGCGGTACCAGGCATCAGCGTTACAGCCGGACTGATCTGCGCCGGGGATGCTGATTTGTGCTTAGCACGATACAAAGCGCAACCGGGACACTAGGCCTCACTTTGCGTGAATCGAACGGTGCCCCCGCACTTCGGCCAATCGCTCCGGCGTACCTACATCGAACCACGTGCCGTAAAAAATCTCGCCGGAAGCAATTCCGGCTGCAGCTGCGTCCCGCAACAAATGGCCCAGGCCGATCCGGGATGTCCCCACAGCGTCAAAAAACTCTCTACGGAACACACCGATCCCGGCGTAGGTAAAGCTCTCACTCCCCTCCAAGCGAAGCCTGCCTGCTTGCAGCGCGAAGTCACCACCGACGTTGTGCGCAGGATTGGGCACCAGAACGATGTGTGCCTGGTCAACCCGGGAACACAGCCGAGCAAAATTGAAAGCAGTCCAGACATCAGCGTTGACGACCAAGAAAGGGCCCTCGCCCAGCAGCCCCAGCGCGCGAGCGATGCCGCCCGCTGTTTCCATTGGGCCATCAGGCTCCCGGGAATACTGTATCCGCACCCCGAAGGCTTCTCCCGCCCCAAGATGTTGCTCTATCCGCTCTCCAAGATAGGACACGTTAATCACCAGCTCAGTGAAACCTGCTCGGCGCAGCCGCACTACGTGTCGTTCGATCAGCGTCTCCCCATTCACCTGCAGCAGTGGCTTCGGAAGAAATCGGGTTAGAGGCAGCATGCGCTCTCCACGGCCCGCCGCCAGAATCATTGCTTTCACTATTTTGCTCTCTGCACCGGACAGCCGGTCCACGTCGGTGTCAGAACTTTACACGCTCTGGCATGATCCTCATGGTCGATCGAGATGACCGGCGCAAAGTCTCCACTCCAACCCGCCTCCTATAAAAAAATGACTGATCTGACCGAACGACCACACAACGCCAGCTCACTCTTTGATCCTGAGAAAGTGCTTGAGATGGGTCGTGAAGTGCTCAGAATTGAAGCCAGAAGCATAGAGAACCTGCTCTCGTCTGTTGACGACGACTTCGTGGCTGCGGCTGACCTCATGCTTCGCTGCACTGGGCGGGTGGTTGTCCTGGGGATGGGGAAATCTGGACACATTGGCAGCAAGATCGCAGCAACTCTGGCCAGCACCGGCACGCCGGCATTTTTTGTTCATCCAGGAGAAGCCAGTCACGGCGACCTTGGAATGATTACACCGCAGGACGTCACGCTCGCGCTGTCTAATTCCGGCGAGACAGAGGAGCTGACGGTGCTCCTGCCCATCATCAAACGGCTTGGCGTACCGCTAATCGCCCTGACTGGAAAGCAGTCCTCGACGCTCGCCAGAGCAGCGACGGTTTGTATCCGCATCGAAATTCGTGAAGAAGCGTGCCCCCTGGGGCTGGCGCCAACGTCGAGTACTACTGCAGCCCTGGCCATGGGTGACGCGCTCGCAATTGCCCTTCTCCAGGCTCGTGGCTTTACGGAAAGCGATTTTGCGCGGGCCCACCCCGGGGGCTCCCTTGGCCGCCGATTACTACTGAAAATCGACGACCTGATGCACAGCGGCAGCGCTATGCCGACAGTTCAGCGTGACGCCAGCGTCAGCGAGGCGCTGGTCGAGATGACTCGGAAAGGTCTTGGCCTGACCGCTGTCCTGAGCGCGTCCGGCAAAGTTGAGGGTGTGTTTACAGACGGCGACCTGCGGCGCGTTCTTGAGCGGGGAAAAGACCTCCATGCCACGACGCTTGCCGAAGTTATGACCACTGAATGCGTAACCGTCAGTCCGGGACTGCTCGCTGCCGAGGCTTTGCAGGTCATGCAGACGCATAAAATCAACGCCGTGCTGGTCGCCAGCGCCGACTTACACCTCGTCGGGGTCTTGAATATGCATGACCTGTTGCGGGCACGAGTTGTCTGATGCCGCACTGTTCCCCATCACGTCCCATAGCCACTCAATTGCTGTGTGAAACAGTTCCGCGATTCTGAATCAAGTCGCTTGGCCTCGCTCAGCTCGGAACACCCAGCAGCTCAGATAGCGAAGCAGAGATACACATCATGAGCGCTCGCAGGCGGTGAACTGGCTGCTCCTAACCCTCGGGGTCCTGGTCTCTGCGGTTCTCAGCTTCTGGTGGCTGGAGGCGATGCAACGCGCCGACACCGCACCGACACGTACCAGCCGACATGAACCGGACTATTACCTGGACCAGATGGTTCGCCGTACGCTGGGTGACGATGGCCTTACCCGCTCGATACTCTACTCAAAGCGGGTTGAGCATTTTCCGGATGACGACTCCATCGAATTAGCCAGCCCCCACCTTGAGCTTTACAATTCTGACCCACAACCTTGGCACGTCACTGCAGAGTCCGGCTGGATCAGCTCAGGTAACAATGTGGTTTTGCTCCACGGTGCAGTGGAGATCTGGAGACTTGATCAGACAGGGAAGCGCAGATTTCAGATCCTGACGACCGAGCTGCGTGTCCTGCCGAAGGAACGCTACGCTGAAACAGATAGCGCAACAACGATCGTCAGCCCCGCTTCCGTGACTCGTGCTATCGGAATGCGAGCCAATCTCGCACACGACAAACTGGAACTGGTTAACCGCGTCAGAAGCCGACATGAGCCGTCACCTCAGAGCTGAAGTAAACCCAAAGTGGGAGTGGCATCCGATTTTGTTCCTTTTTTCAAACCGCCGGGGTCAATTCTGGCTGCTGCTGTTCATCCTTATCAGCGCTATGCAAGCGCTCTCTCCGGTCAAAGCACTTTCGACCGATTTTGAACAAGCAATAGAAATCGAGGCCGACTTCGCCGAGCTCGACGATGAGGAAGGAACTACTGTCTACGTCGGGAATGTCGTGGTCGTTCAGGGCTCGATCCGCATGACCGGCGACCGCTTACGAGTCAACTTCACCCCCGAGCGGGATCTCAAAGATGCCTACATGGAAGGTCGTCTGGCCACCTTCAGACAAACCCCGAACGAAGGTGACGAAGACGTCGAGGGCGAAGGCCTGATGATCGAGTACCACGCACAGGAAAACATGATTTACGTGATCGGTCAGGCAAAAGTAACTCAAGGCGAGCGACTCACCCAGGGACACCGCATTAACTACGATACTGCGCGCAGTATTGTCACCGTGCGCTCCTCACGAGCGGCCAGCGCAAACAAAGATGAGCAGAAAAAAGAACAATCCGGTCGCGTGCGCATCATCATTCCACCGAAGAAAAAAGACTGACTGCGGTACAGCGCGTGCAGTCAACGCTGCGACGAAAAACCCTCATCTCACCGGAATCGGCGGCGAACCGGACGAGCCGTCTGATGTACGGCTCGTGGAATTCAGCCTCCCGGAGCATCTGAACCCATGAGCGTTCTCTCGGTAAGACATCTGGCGAAAACATATCGCTCACGGAAAGTGGTCAAGGACGTCAGCCTGGAGGTCAACAGCGGGGAAGTGATTGGTTTGCTTGGCCCCAATGGGGCGGGGAAAACGACCAGCTTCTACATGATCGTAGGTCTGGTCACCAGCGAAGGAGGCTCCATTCATCTCGACGCGGAGGAACTCACGCGGCTGCCCATGGACGTGCGTGCCCGCAAAGGGCTCGGCTACCTGCCACAGGAAGCGTCTGTGTTTCGGAAGCTGACCGTCGAACAGAACATACTGGGGGTCTTGGAAATTGTCCCCGGTCTGAGCCCGCCGCAACGTAAGCGCAAACTGGAAGCGCTATTACGCGAGTTCCATATCGAACACATCCGGGAAAATCTTGGCATCTCGCTCTCGGGGGGCGAGCGGCGGCGCGTGGAAATCGCGCGAGCACTGGCAACCGAGCCCCGTTTCATTCTTCTCGATGAACCTTTCGCGGGGGTCGACCCGATCTCCGTGGGCGATATCCAGCGCATCATCAGTCACCTGCAACAGATCGGTATTGGCGTACTAATCACCGACCATAACGTTCAGGAAACCCTGCGTATCTGCGACCGCGCATACATCGTTAACGAGGGAACAATCATCGCCCAGGGCGATGCCGACGCCATTCTCGCAAACGAGCGCGTGCGCAAGGTATATCTAGGTGAGACTTTCAAGCTCTGAAGACCTCGCATTACGGTCCCTGCTATCACCGCACTGCACTTCCCAGAACGCGCTTAGGTCTTTTTTTGTTGGGCTAAACTAGGTTATCAATTCCCGTCGGTCACCGCTCTTCCGACCCAGATGAAGCAGTCTTTACAACTACGAATCGGCCAGCAGCTGACGATGACGCCGCAGCTGCAGCAGGCCATACGGCTGCTTCAGCTATCGGCTTTAGAGCTCTCCGCCGAAATCCAGGACGCACTCGACTCAAACATGATGCTCGAGGTCGCGGAGCCAGGCGATGATTTCGACGAACAGGGTATCGAGCACACGCCCGATCCTGAAACTGATTTCGATCAGGAATTCGAGGCGCCTCAGGAGTTAGCGGGGGGCGACCCCATGGAACAAGAGACGCTGTCGACGACAGCCGATATTCCGAACGATTTGCCGGTCGACACGGAATGGGACGACATTTACGACACGTTACCAACATCGGGGATGACCACCGGCCAGGCAGAAACCCTTGATGCCGAGTATGAGCGGGCTGACTCTGCCAGCCAGACGCTTGCCGAGCACCTTCTATGGCAGCTCAATCTGCTTCCGATCAGCAGCGCTGACAAAACGATTGCCGCAACGATTATTGATGCGCTCGACAGCGATGGCTATCTGCAGACGAGCATCACCGATCTCTGCGAGACTCTCAGAGAAGACGAGTCTGATGACCTTGCGGAAGAGGAGATCGCGGCCGTTCTGAAAATGGTGCAGGGCTTGGATCCGACCGGCGTTGCGGCGCGGGACCTGAGCGAATGTCTTCGTTTGCAGCTGGCCCAGCTCGATTCCTCTACTCCGTGGCTGGAAGAGGCGCAACGCTGCTGTTCTGATTTGTTCTCCCTGCTCGGCGGTCGCGATTACACCCAGCTCATGCGCAAGCTGCAGCTCAGCAAAAATGAGCTGGCACAGGTTATTGCCCTCATTCAGTCTCTTAATCCCCGGCCAGGCTCCTCCTTTGATAGCGGGCAGACTGAATACATCGTGCCCGACGTTTATGTGTCGAAACACAACAACCGCTGGCGGGTCGAACTCAACCCTGAAACAGTACCCCCGCTTCGGGTCAACCCGTACTACGCATCGCTGGTCAGACGCTCAAAGAACGAAGATGACCAGACGTCCATGCGCGCGCACCTTCAGGAGGCAAAGTGGTTCATCAAGAGCCTGCAGAGTCGCAGCGAGACGCTGTTGAAAGTTTCCAGCGCTATCGTAGAACGGCAGCAAGCATTTCTAGAGCACGGTGAAGAAGCCATGCGGCCGCTGGTGCTGCATGACATAGCGGATACACTGGAAATGCACGAGTCGACGATTTCACGCGTGACCACACGCAAATACATGCACACGCCCAAGGGAATCTTCGAACTCAAGTTCTTTTTTTCGAGCCATCTGAGCACAACCCTTGGCGGGGAAGCCTCGTCAACGGCAATCCGCGCAGTCATCAAAAAAATCATTGCGGCTGAGAACTGCTCTAAGCCGCTCAGCGACAATAAAATCGCCGCGCTGCTCTCAGAGCAGGGCGTTCAGGTGGCGAGGCGCACCGTCGCCAAGTACCGTGAGGCCATGGCAATTCCGCCATCTAACGAACGAAAGCGGCTTGCCTGAAATGCCACCCGAGAAAATCGCCCCCCCCCCGAGGACCAGCGAAACAAGTGATCCCGCGCTCACCAAAAAAACAGGAACCGCGGACCTGCCACCAGGAGATATATAGCCATGCAAATACAGATAGATGGGCATCATGTAGACGTCACAGAGTCCATGCACGATTACATCCACAACAAACTGACGCGCGTCGAACGCCACTTCGACCAGGTTGTTGACGTCCATGTCGTACTAAGCGTCGAAAAACAACGACAAAAAGCTGAGGCAACTGTTCACCTCGCGGGAAATAACATTCACGCCGAAAGCGAGAACGATGACATGTACGCCGCGATCGACGCGCTGGTGGATAAGCTCGACCGACAGGTAAAAAAACACAAAGAGAAGCTCACCGATCACCGCAGCTAAACCTTACCTCCCAACCTGAATTACCTCAGCCCTCCGTACGCTATGCACCCTATGCAGATATCCGACATCCTCTCTGAGGACCGCGTGGCTTTAAACGTCGTTGCCGGTAGCAAGAAAGCCATACTTGAGGAACTGGCCCGGCTGCTCGCAAGTTCAACAACCGGCCTGAGCGAAGACCGGATTTTCGAAAGCCTGCTCGCACGCGAGCGGCTTGGCGCCACCGGGGTAGGCGGCGGAATCGCCATCCCTCACGGCCGCATACACAGCCCCGTCTCAACGGGTGCTTTCGTCCGCACGCAATCCGCTATCCAGTTTGACGCCATCGATAATGCTCCGGTCGATCTGTTCTTTGCCCTGTGCGTTCCAGCTGACGCAACGTCCGAGCATCTCGACCTGCTCGCATCCTTGGCCAGGAAATTTTCGGATACGCAGCTTGTGGACCAACTTCGTCTTCAGAACAACGCGGGCGAGGTCTTCGAGATGCTGACCGTCGAAGAAAAGTAGTCGCCCTCGACCATTTCCATGGCCGCAATCGAGCGACTGCTCATCATTTCGGGTCTTTCTGGAGCCGGTAAAACCATCGCGTTGCATGCACTTGAAGATGCGGACTTTTACTGCGTTGATAATCTCCCAGCAGGCATCCTGTCGACCTTGGTCAGACACCTGAATGAACAGAGTGGAGCCCACTTTAAGCGCGTCGCTGTCGGAATAGACGCGCGCAACCACGAGGCGGCGATTCGCCAGCTTCCTGGTGCCGTCGCTTCTCTCAGGCAGGAAGGGATACCGGTTGAACTGCTGTTCATCGATGCCAGGGACGAGAAGCTGACCATGCGCTTCAGCGAAACGCGTAGAAAGCACCCGCTGTCGGATGAAGCAACCTCGCTGACCGAAGCTATCCGCTTAGAACGTTCACTGTTACACGAGGTCGCGCTTCTCGCTGACCTTCGCGTTGATACGACAACCTTTAACGTCCACGAATTACGCGCAACGATTAGAAAATCCGTAGCCGGCAGAACCGACCCGGCGCTTTCAGTCCAATTCCAATCGTTCGGCTTCAAGAGTGGTGTTCCCGCGGATGCGGACTTCGTCTTTGATGCGCGCTGTCTGCCCAACCCCTACTGGCAGGACGAACTACGCGACCTCACGGGGCGGGACGCTGCGGTATGCAGCTACTTCTCGAATTCTCCAGCTGTAGAAGAGTTCATCAGCAGCATTGCGAACTTTCTAGCCGCGTGGATCCCGCGCTTTGAAATGACCAGCCGAAGCTATCTGACCGTGGCGATCGGCTGTACCGGCGGCCGGCACCGATCGGTCTACACAGCAGATCGCCTCGCGCAACATTTTCGGGCTAGCGGAAAGAAAACCCTGATAAGCCACAGAGATCTGTGAGCGAGATCGCTTCTGAGCCAAGCATAAAGGCGCATCGCCCTGACCTGACTCCCCGGAGAACCCCCTTGCCTATTGCTGATATCACCATCATTAACCGCCTCGGGCTACACGCCCGAGCAGCAGCAAAGCTGGTCCAGACCGCATCCGCTTACTCTTCCACCGTCCTGCTGACAAAGGGAGAAAAAACCATCAACGGTAAAAGCATCATGGGGGTCATGATGCTTGCCGCCGCGCAGGGGGCTGAGATCAGAATCTCAACCGAGGGGGGAGATGAGGAGGAAGCGCTGGCTTCGTTGGTTACCCTGATTAATGAGAAGTTCGGAGAGCCAAGCTGAGCTTCTCACTGCACGGCATCGCTGTATCTCGCGGAATCGCTAT
>JAYODW010000025.1:0-75417 GCA_038116745.1 Gammaproteobacteria bacterium | reverse complement strand
CTGCCTGATGGAAGGGATCTCACACGAGGCGTGCTCTCTGGCCGGCACGCTGGGCCTGGGCAAGCTCATCGCGATCTACGACGACAACGGGATTTCCATCGATGGGGAGGTTGCCGGCTGGTTCAGCGACGACACCGCCAGGCGTTTCGAAGCCTACGGCTGGCAGGTCCTGAGCGGCATCGACGGACACGATGCTGCCGCGGTCGCGCAGGCGCTGGCGGCCGCCCGCGCCGACAGCAAGCGCCCGAGCCTGTTGCTGTGTCGCACGGTCATCGGCTGGGGCTCACCGAACAAAGCGGGCACTGAAGCCTGCCATGGTGCTGCGCTCGGCGCTGACGAGGTTGCCGCGACGCGCGCGGCTATCGGCTGGGCGCACGCGCCCTTTGAGATCCCAGAAGACATTTACGCTGCGTGGGACGCGCGCGCGGCCGGCGCCGCGGCAGAGTCCGCGTGGCTGCACATGTTCGAAGGCTACCGCGCTGCGCACCCCGAGCTGGCGGCGGATTTCCAGCGCCAGATGGCCGGTCAGCTACCGGCTGACTGGCCGCAGATTGCACAACGCTGTCTGGACAGTATCGAAGCTGCCGGCGGCAAGGACGCAACCCGGAAGTCCTCCGAAAAGGTGCTTAATGAACTGGGTGCGGCGCTGCCCGAGCTGATTGGCGGCTCCGCGGATCTGACCGGCTCAAACAACACCTGGCACAGCTCGAGTCGCGGGATCACCCGCGCGGACGCGAGCGGCAATTACGTGTGGTATGGCGTGCGCGAGTTCGCCATGAGCGCCATGATGAACGGCATGGCCCTGCACGGCGGCCTGATCCCTTACGGCGGTACGTTCCTGGTGTTTTCCGACTACGCCAGGAACGCCGTGCGCATGGCGGCTCTGATGCATCAGCGCTCCATCTTTGTCTACACCCACGACTCGATTTTCCTGGGCGAGGACGGCCCCACCCATCAGCCGGTCGAACACGCCAACGCGCTGCGATTGATCCCGAACGTCGACGTATGGCGGCCCTGCGATGCAGTCGAAACCGCCGCCGCCTGGATCGCCGCCATCGCGCGCCGCGAAGGACCAAGCGCCCTGCTGCTGACCCGGCAGGGGCTGCCGGCGCAGACGCGTGAGCCCGCGCAGCGCGACGCCATCGCGCGCGGCGGCTACGTCCTGCTCGAGCCACCGACCGCGGCCAAAGCCGTGCTCATCGCTACCGGCTCGGAGGTCGATATCGCATGTCGTGCGGCCGCGGCCCTCAACGCTGACGGCGCCGCGCTGCGCGTCGTGTCCATGCCCTGTGTGGAAGTCTTTCTGCGCCAGGATGCCGCGTGGCAGGAGTCCGTGCTGCCCGCGGGCCTGCGACGACGGATTGCGCTCGAGGCGGGCACCAGCACCAGCTGGTATCGCTTTGTCGGTCTCGACGGGCTGGTCATCGGCATCGACAGCTTTGGTGCGTCCGCCCCCGCCGGTGACCTGGCGTCCCATTTCGCCCTCGACTCTGACACGGTAACCAGTCGCGTGCGACGCTATCTGGAAGAATCTGCCTGAACCGGCGCAACACTGACGCCGCCCCGTAAATAAGGAGACCCCGAAAAATGACGATTCGTATCGGTATCAACGGATATGGCCGTATCGGCCGCAACGTGCTGCGCGCGCTGTTTGAAGCTCAGCGCGATTCAGAGATCGAGATCGTTGCGGTCAACGACCTCGGCGATGCCAATACCAATGCGCATCTGACCCGCTACGACAGCGCGCACGGCCGTTTTCCCGGCACGGTCGAAGTCGGCGACAACAGCATGATCGTCAACGGCAAGCCGATCCGCGTGTTCAGCGAGCGCGACCCGGCGAAACTGCCCTGGGGTGAACTCGGCGTGGATGTGGTGCACGAGTGCACCGGCCTGTTTGCGAGCAAAGCCAAGGCGTCCGCGCATCTCGCGGGCGGCGCCAAAAAAGTGCTGATCTCGGCGCCGGCGGGCGACGATGTTGATGCGACCGTGGTCTATGGCGTCAACCATGGGGTGCTTAAGGCCTCCGACACGGTCGTTTCCAACGCATCCTGCACAACCAACTGTCTCGCGCCGCTGGTTAAGCCGCTGCACGAGGCCATCGGCGTGGTCAACGGCATCATGACGACCATTCATGCCTACACCAACGACCAGGTGCTGACCGATGTTTATCACAGCGACCTGCGCCGGGCGCGCTCTGCAACCCAGTCGATGATCCCGACCAAAACAGGCGCCGCCGCCGCAGTGGGCCTGGTCCTGCCGGAGCTCAACGGCAAGCTCGACGGCTATGCCGTACGCGTGCCGACCATCAACGTGTCGCTGGTCGACCTGACCTTCAACGCGGCGCGGGGCACCTCGGTGGAGGAAATCACCGAGATCCTGCGCAATGCCGCTGCCGGAGAGCTGGCCGGCGTGCTCGCGTTCAACGATGAGCCGCTGGTTTCGATCGACTTCAACCACAATCCGCACTCCTCGATTTTCGAGTCGTCACAGACCAAGGTTATCGATGGCACGACGGTCAAAGTGCTGTCGTGGTATGACAACGAGTGGGGCTTCTCCAACCGCATGCTTGATACCACCGTCGCGCTCATGCGGGCCGGGGGCTGACGCGATGCGGCGCATGCGCGAGCTCGATCTCGCCGGCCGCAGGGTGCTGATCCGGGAAGACTTCAATGTGCCCATGCGGGACGGGCGCATCACCGACGACACCCGCCTGCGCGCAGCGCTGCCGACTCTGCGCGCGGCGCTCGACGGCGGCGCCGCAGTGATAGTCATGTCGCACCTTGGCCGGCCAAAAGAGGGCGTGGTCGAGGCTGACGCTTCGCTGGCCCCGGTGACCCTGGCGCTGGCCGAATTACTGGGAACCCCCGTCACTTTCGCCGCAGACTGGATAGACGGTGTTGAAGCCACGCCGGGCACCATCACACTGTGTGAGAACACGCGCTTTCTGGTCGGCGAGAAAGCCGACGATGATGGACTTGCAAGACGCATGGCCGCGCTCTGCGATGTCTTCGTCAATGACGCCTTCGCAACGGCACACCGTGCCCAGGCGTCAACCCACGGGGTTGCGCGCTTCGCAGCCGAGGCCTGCGCCGGTCCGCTGCTCTGCGCCGAGGTGGATGCGCTGACCCAGGCGCTGCGCGACCCGGCACGGCCGCTGGCCGCCATCGTCGGCGGGGCTAAAGTCTCCACCAAGCTCGACCTCCTTGAGTCGCTGCTCGACAAGGTGGACCAGCTGATCGTTGGCGGTGGCATAGCGAACACCTTTCTCAAGGCAGCCGGTTTCGAGATCGGGCAGTCTCTGTGCGAGAACGACATGCTCGATATCGCCCGACGCCTGCTCGCACGCGATGCCGACATTCCCGTCCCCAGCGACGTCGTTTGCGGCAAAGCATTCAGCGCGGATACACCGGCAACCATCAAGCAGGTCGGGGACATTGAGCCGGACGACCTGATCATGGATCTCGGCCCCGATTCGGTTACGCGCATCTGCGAGATGCTGCAGGGCGCCGGCACCGTGGTCTGGAACGGCCCGCTCGGCGTGTTCGAATTCCCGGCCTTTGCCGCGGGCACGCAGCGCATGGCTGAATCGATCGCGGATTCGCAGGCGTTCTCCATTGCCGGCGGCGGCGATACTCTGGCCGCTATCGGTGAATTCGGGGTCGCCGATCGCCTGTCTTACATTTCCACCGCTGGTGGCGCTTTCCTGGAGTTTCTCGAAGGCAAAACGCTGCCCGCCATCGCCATGCTCGAAGCCCGCGCCGGCGCTTGATGCGTCGCACCAAGATTGTCGCCACGCTCGGTCCGGCAACGGACAAGCCCGGCATGCTCGCGCGACTGATCGGAGCCGGACTGGATGCCGCGCGACTGAATTATTCGCACGGGCTTGCTGCCGAGCATGCGGCGCGCGCTCGGGCGGTGCGCGGCGAGGCCAGCGCCGCAGGACGCGAAGTCGGCCTTATTGCCGACCTGCAGGGACCGAAGATCCGGCTTGAGTGTTTCAGCGGCGGCCCGATTCAGCTTGAAGAGGGCGCACGTTTCGTCATCGACGCAGACTGGCCTGCCGCGGCCGGTACAGTGGAACGGGTCGGGATCACCTATAGCGCGCTGCCGGGAGACGTGCATCCGGGCGACGTCCTGCTTATTGACGACGGCCGCATCGTGCTGGGGGTCGAGCGCGTGCACGGCGCTGCGATCGAGACAACGGTTGTCACCGGGGGCACGCTCTCGGACCACAAGGGACTCAACCGTCAGGGCGGCGGACTCTCTGCGCCGGCTCTGACCGACAAGGATCAGGAAGACCTGCGTCACGCACTGGCGCAGGGCGTGGACTATGTGGCCGTCTCTTTTCCGCGCTGCGCGGAAGATATCGAACGCGCCCGCGCGCTGATCCACGATGCCGGCGGCCAGGCGGGCATCATCGCCAAGATAGAGCGCGCCGAAGCGCTGGCGAGTGCCGCGGAGATCATCGAGGCTGCTGACTGCATCATGATTGCGCGCGGTGACCTCGGCGTGGAGATCGGCGACGCGCGGCTGCCGCCCGCGCAGAAGCAGCTTGCCGCCCTGGCGCGGCGCATGCACCGCAGCGTCATCACCGCGACCCAGATGATGGAGTCGATGATCGAACATCCGCTGCCGACACGCGCGGAAGTCTTCGACGTCGCCAACGCGGTGCTCGACGGCACCGACGCCGTCATGCTGTCGGGAGAAACCAGCGTCGGCGCTTATCCGGATCGCGCCGTCGCTGCGATGTCCCGGATCTGCATGGGCGCAGAGCAGGAATGGGAAGATCCTGCAACCTCAACCCTGCCCGATGCCGACTTTGAGCGCATCGATCAGGCCATCGCCATGTCGGCTATTTACTGCGCTAACCGCATGGAGGTGAAAGCGATTGCGGCGCTGACGGAATCCGGCATGACAGCCCTGTGGATGTCCCGGATCAACACCGCCATCCCCATTTTCGCGCTGTCGCGGCACCCCGCCACGCTGCGCAAGGTTACCCTGTACCGCAACGTCTACCCGGTGCAGTTCGACGTTACCGGGATCCCCTACAGCGAGGTGACGCACGAGATACTGAGCCTGCTGAAAGCCCGCGGGGCGGTCGCGGACGGCGATCGCGTGCTGCTGACCAAAGGCGACCTGCACGGCTACTCTGGCGGCACCAACGGGCTGAAAATCGTCACCGTCGGCGACTTCGTCGAGCACGTCGGCTGAGCCGGCGCACTCACGCCATCAGACGCGCCAGCGCCTCACGATATTTCGCCGCTGTCTGCGCCTGAATATCTGCGGGGAGATGGGGGCCAGGGGCGCGCTTATCCCAGTCCAGCGTTTCGAGGTAGTCGCGCACGAACTGCTTATCAAAGCTTGGCGGACTGGTGCCGACGCGGTAGTCCGCCGCCGGCCAGAAACGCGAAGAGTCGGGTGTCAGCAGCTCATCAATCAGCACCAGCTCTTCGTTCTCATCGAGCCCGAACTCAAACTTCGTGTCAGCGATGATGATGCCCTTTTCCGCCGCGAAGGCCGCGGCTTCAGCGTAAATCCGCAGGGTCGCACCCCTGACCTGCTCTGCGCGCTCCCGACCGATAAGGTCGCAGGCCGTATCAAAAGAAATGTTTTCATCATGGTCGCCCACGGCCGCCTTGGTCGCCGGGGTAAAAATCGGCTCGGGCAAGCGTGCCGCCTGCGCCAGTCCCGTCGGCAGTCCGATACCGCAGACCGCACCACTCGCCTGATAGTCCTTCCAGCCAGAGCCGATGAGGTAGCCCCGCGCCACCGCTTCGATCGGCAGCGGCTTCAGCCTGCGCACCACGATCCCACGACCCTCTATCTGTGCCCGTTCTTCAGCGGAGGGCAGGACGTCCTCGAGAGAACGCTGCGTCAGATGATTACCGATGACGTGCGCCATGCGGGCAAACCAGAAATTGGACATGGCGGTCAGCACTGCACCCTTGCCCGGCACCGGGTCGGGGAGGATGACGTCAAAGGCAGACAGCCGGTCGGTCGTCACGATCAGCAGATGTTCATCATCAACAGCATAGATGTCGCGTACTTTGCCGCGCTGAATGAGCGGCAGACTGCTGAGGCTGCTCTGGTAAAGAGCGTCGGTGGGCAAAGCCATCATGAGAAAGTTGCATCCGAAAAAAATCTGAACTGCTGACTATCGGTCAGCCCGATCCGCGCGATTTCCGGGGCATCCCCGCCAGCGCCCAGCGCCTGGGCGGACAACCAGCGCTTGAGCAGCGCGCAGCGGTCGGTGAGATGCATTCCCCAGCCGCGCACCCGGGTCACGGGTGGCACAGTCAGCGCAAACAGGCGCTGCAGGGCATCGGTCATGGCAAAGAATTCGAAGGCCGCGCTTTTGCGCCAGCGCGCGTAGCGTGCAAGGGCGGCTCGCCGCGGCCACGCCGCTGGGCCGGGCGATCGCAGGCACTCAATCAGGGCCGCAGCATCGAGCAGGCCAAGATTGAGCCCCTGTCCGGCGAGCGGGTGAATGACATGGGCGGCGTCGCCGACCAGTGCCACACCTTCGGCGCACAGGCGCGCAGCCCGACCGTGCATCAAAGGGAAGCTCAGCCGGGGCGACACGTGCTCTATGCGGCCGAGGCAGCATTCCATGCTGACGCCGAGCTCCTGCATGAACGCCTCATCCGACATCTCTTCCAGTGCTAGCGCACGCGCCAGGCTGGCGGACCATACGATGGCGCTCAGATGGGGATCCGGCCCCGGCAGCATCGCCAGCGGGCCATGTGCGAGGAAACGCTGCCGGGCACAGGCTTCATGCGGCAGCTGGGTGCGCACAGTGCAGACCAGCGCCCGCTGTCCGTAACGCTCGCCCTGCCATTCGATGCCGGCCTGGGCTCGCACCGACGAGCGCATCCCGTCGGCGCCCACGACCAGATTCGGCGTGAAGCTGCGACCGTCCTCCAGTACCACTTCCGGCGGCGTTCCCGGGATCAGTCCCCGCAGCCTTGCGCTGTGCCGCTCGAGTCCCGCGCCGCTCGCCGCGCGGAACAGTGCTGCGGCAAGATTGTCATGCTCAACAATCCATCCGAGCGGCTCCGCCTCATCGCCGGCCGTGCCGAAATGAACCGCGCCGCTGGAGCCCTCGTCCCATACTCGCATCGTGCGAAACACACCCAGCCGCTCTTCGCGCAGCTCACCCCAGGCGCCAGCCGCCCGCAGCACACGCGCCGCACCCGGCGAAACAGCGTAATTCCGCAGGGCGAAATCACCGTCAGGAAATTCAGGCGGACTATCCGGCTCAATCAGACAGGTCGGTACGCCCGCGCGGGCGAACAGCGCGCCCACCGTGAGACCGACGATGCCGCCACCCACCACCGTGACGACCGGGGCGCTCACCCAGCACCTCCATGAGCTCGGGAGCTGTGCGTGCCATTCAGGCTGCTGACCAAACGTTTACGCAGCACACCGGAATGGCCCACTGCCCTGAGCGCCAGGGTGCGCACAACCCGAGCCGGAGTCAGCGGCGAGCGGAAGCCCTGCGCCAGCAGATCTGTGAAGCTGCTTACAAAGCGCTGGTCCTGCCGCCGGCTCTGCGCATAGCTCTGCAGCAACGCGCTGCTGCCGGGATCCTGCTGATCAGCCAGCAAAGACCGCAGGTGCGCAGCGTCCCGCAGTCCCAGGTTGAGACCCTGCGCCGCATTCGGATGGACGGTATGCGCCGCGTTGCCCAGCAGTACCAGCCGCGGCGCATGCACGCGTTTTGCGCGCACCCGCACCAGCCCGTGAGCACGACGGCGGCCAAGTCCGTGCAGCCGCCCGAGGCGAGTTCCAAACCGGCGCAGGAGCAGGGTCTCATAGGCGTGATCCCCGAGCGCCAGCGCCTGCGCTGCGCGGGCGTCACTCAGACACTGGACGGAAACATAGCGCCCGCCTTCCTGCGGCAGCAGCGCAAGCGGTCCTTCCGCCGTGAAATGCTCATAAGCCACGCCCGGCTGCGGCGACTCCGCCGCAACGCTCGCCACAATCGCCTGCTGCTGATAATCAAAGCGCTCCACCTCAATAGCCGCTGCGGCACGGACCGCTGAGGCCGATCCGTCCGCGCCGATGAGCAGCCGGCTGTCCAGGCGGCCCGTTCCGCTGGCGTTACGAAAAGCCACGCTGACTGCGTCACTCGCTGGTGCATAGTCAACGAACTCGGTGCCCCAGTGCACCGCAACCCCGGCACTGCTCTCGAGCGCCTGGTGGAGCGCCTGCTGCAGCCGGTCAGCTGGACAACACCAGCCCAGGGCGGGAAGGCCGCTTTCCTCGGCGCGTAACCATGTCGCGCCGAAAACGCCGCGCTGGCTGATCCGGATGGCCGTCACCGGCTGCGCCAGAGGGGCCAGCGCTGGCCACAGATTGAGCGTGCGAAGGATATCGACCGACGGCGCCGACAGGACCAGGCCACGCACATCTTCACCCGCAGCGACAGCCCCCGGGCGGGACTCGAGCACAGTGACCTGGCGGCCTTCCTGCGCAAGTCCGAGGGCAGCGATCGAACCGACCAATCCGGCGCCGACAACGACGCAGTCGGTCTCAGGCGGCACTGGATTCCTGCATCAACGCCTCGATGTCTTCGACTGCTTTCGGCGCCTCTATGGTCAGTACCTCGTGCCCGGTTTCTGTCACCAGCACGTCATCCTCGATCCGAATCCCGATATTCCACCACTCGGGCGCGAGATCTTTGATCGCGGCCGACAGGTAGAGCCCGGGCTCAACGGTAGTCACCATGCCCGGCTCGAAGACCCGCCAGTCATTGGACAGCTTGTAGTCGCCCACGTCGTGCACGTCCATGCCCAGCCAGTGACCGGTCTTGTGCATGTAGTAGGGACGGTACGCCTCGCTATCGATCAGTTTGCGCAGCCGCCCTTTGAGGATTCCGAGATCAATCAGCCCCCGGGTGAGGACCTCGACCGCAGCCTCGTGCGGTTCGTTCCAGCCGTTCCCCGGCTGGACTTCGGCGATGGCGGCGGCCTGGGCTTCGAGAACCACTTCATAAGCGAGCCGCTGCTGCTCGCTGAACGCGCCGTTCACCGGGAAGGTTCGAGTCACGTCACTCGCGTAATAGTCGTATTCCGCCCCGGCATCGATGAGCAGCAGATCGCCATCTTTCATCGTGGCGTCGTTATCAATGTAGTGCAGGATGCAGCCGTTAGCGCCACTGCCCACGATCGAAGGATAGGCCGCGTCACGCGCACCGTGCTGCATGAAGCAGTGCACCAGCTCGGCTTCGATCTGATACTCCTTCATGCCGGGACGGCAGATCTCCATCGCCCGGCGATGCGCCTCGGTGGTGATCTTCGCCGCACGCCGCATGACCGACAGCTCTTTGCTGCTTTTGAACAGACGCATCTCGTGCACCACATGCCCGAGTGAGACGAACTGGTCCGGCGCGTGCACGCCAGCCCGGTTCATCGACGAAACGCGGTTCAACCAGCCGACCAGACGCTGATCGAAATCCGCATAGCGTCCCATCGTGTAGTAGATGCGTGCTTTGTTTTCCAGCAGCCCCGGCAGGATGTCGTCCAGATCGGTAATGGGAAACGCGTCGTCCGCCCCGTAGACCTCACAGGCACCCTCCAGGCCGGCACGGCGACCGTGCCAGATCTCTGCACTCTCATCCTTTTCGCGACAGAACAGGAGGTATTCACCGAGCGGCCTGCCCGGCACCAGGACCGCTACCGACTCAGGCTCGGGAAACCCGCTGAGATAAAAGAAGTCGCTGTCACCGCGATAGGCGTAGTGCACGTCGCGATTCCGGATCCGCTCCGGCGCATTCGGTTGGATAACGATCGAGTCAGGCTCGATCATGTCCATCAGTCGTTTGCGACGACGTGCAAATTCACGCTTTTCCATCAGCCCACCTGTCCAAAGTATTTACTGTTCATGCTTGTTCAAGGCACCAACGCCCAGCGGCGGCGATCTCCGGAGTAACGCCACGCGTCACGCAGAACCAGCGCCGGCGCCGCACACGTGGTCAATGCAGCTGGCGCTCATCGTTTGCAGCTTCGCTGGCCAGCGCCTGCAGCTCTCCGGCGACCATCATCACCCCGAGGCGGGCGTACTCAGTAACCTCAAGCCAGGCCTGCTCGTCCGACTCATCTCCCTCTGCGAGCTCTGCAACCCGGGACATACGCTCAACGTCGCGCAGGAAACCCTGCACGTCCTCATGATCCTCGATACCCTGAAGGGAACCGCCGAGACCCAGCCCCGACAGAAATCCCTGGCACCACACCGCAAGCGCGCGGGTACGTTCCGCCAGGTCCGCGTCATCGCCCGGCAGCAGAAGATCGAATTCGTACTCGTCGCTGATCAGCGCTGCGTAGACCGTCTGCGTCACTGCGTCCATCCGTCGCGCTGCGTTCTCGCTGAGACGCAGACCGTCGAGACGCGAGTTACCCGTCAAGTAGGTCAGCCACGCGGCGATATCAAAAGTCCTGCCGACGCAGAGCAATCCGCACAGCGCGCCGTGTCCCTCCTCAATGGAGAGATCGGATTTCAGCTCGGCAAATACCAACGAGAGATCGTCGTAAACCGTATCGTTCACTGGGCAGAGTGCTCTGTTTCTGTGCGCCAGAAGCGAAGGAAAATTATCCCATGGGCTCGGCCGGCACTGAATAGCCGCAGTCCTTGCACGCGGCCGCTGCTGTTGTGTTGACCGTCCTGTCCCCGGGGTTCTATAGTCCCACGCGTTTCATCCAGGCCGACATTATCCCGCCTCTGTCATGAGTTCCGACGCCACCGAACGCCTTGATATTGCCTCTCTCGAGAAGCGGGTAGACGACCTGATCCGCACTGTAGAGACCCTGGCTACGGAAAATCAGGCGCTGCGCTCGCAGCAGGCCTCGCTCACCGCAGAGCGAGCTTCTCTGATCGAGAAAACCGAAATGGCACGCACGCGCGTGGAAGCCATGATCGCGCGCCTGAAAGCGATGGAGAGCCGTTGATGAGCGAAGACATGAAACCAATCACCGTCAGCATCTTCGATAAGGAATACCTGGTCGGCTGTCGGGAGAATGAGCGGGAGGCTCTGTTCAATTCGGTTGAATATCTCAACCGCAAGATGATCGAACAGCGCGATAACGGCAAGGTGATCGGCAATGAGCGCATCGCGGTCATGGCAGCGCTCAACATCGCTAACGAGTACCTCGAATACCGCCGCGGGAAAGAAACCGCATCGAGCGATATCGACGCCGGGATCTCACGAATGCTTTCCAAAATCACCGAAGCGCTGGGCCAGAGCCCGCTGCTCGAAGACGATACAGCACCGGTCCTCTGATCAGTGCCGCGGCGCTCCGCGCGCATCCGTCAAAGTAAACTGCAGACAGTTCCGCTCTGTGACAGTAGCGGGTACGATCGCGTCTGGTGTTCTCTGCTTTGTGCGACCACTGACCCGACAATCTTTGAGCCTATAAGACCTTAAAACCAGGAACTGATCATTCAGCGATGTTGTGCAGGTCTGCCTCTGAGCAGAAAGCCTGAATTGCCCTGAGACGTTCCGATCTTGAACCCCTGGTTCAAGATTACGGTCAGCGCCGGCATTGTGGAGAACACCTTTTTCCCGCTTGCGCTTATCAATGGCGACCGCCCAGCCTGGCGTCAGCTCGGCCCGTTTTTTTCCAGGTTGTCTAACGCACCTACGATCATCTCTGTTGCAGAGATCGCGACGCGGCGCTCAGACGTTGAAGCGAAAATGCATCACATCGCCGTCGGCAACGAGGTACTCCTTGCCCTCGACCCGGAGCTTGCCTTGCTCGCGCGCTTTCCCTTCTCCTCCACAGGCAATGAAGTCGTCGTAGGCAATGACTTCCGCCCGGATGAAACCGCGCTCGAAGTCGGTATGGATGACGCCAGCCGCCTGCGGCGCCGTAGCGCCATGACGTACGGTCCAGGCGCGACACTCTTTCGGCCCCGCAGTGAAGTAGCTCTGCAGTCCCAACAGCCGATATCCGGCGCGGATTACCCGATTAAGACCCGGCTCCTCCAGCCCCACTGCGTCGAGGAACTCGGCCCGCTCGGCGGCCGGCAGGGCTGAGATCTCCGCCTCGATAGCCGCACACAGGACGACGCTTTCGGCGCCTCGCTCAGCGGCGAATTTTTCCACCGCCGCAGCGCACGCATCGCCTTCGAGCGCGTCCTCTTTGACGTTGGCGATGTACAGCACCGGCTTGGCGGTCAGCAGACTTATCTCTTTAACCAGCGCCTGAGTGTGCTCATCCAGAGCCAGGGTCCTCACCGGTGCCCCCGCTTCCAGCGCATCGAGCAGGATCCGGTAGGAATCCGCGCGCAGCTTCTGCACCTTATCGCCCGATTTGGCTTGCTTCTCTGCGCGCTCCATTCCGCGCGTACAGGTTTCGAGATCTGCGAGCGCGAGCTCGGTCTCAATAGTTTCTACGTCGGACAGGGGGTCAACCCGGCCGGCCACGTGGGTAACATTTTCATCCTCGAAACAGCGCACGACGTGGGCGATCGCCTGCGTTTCACGGATATGAGCGAGAAACTTGTTGCCAAGGCCCTCTCCCTTGGATGCGCCAGCAACGAGGCCGGCGATATCAACGAACTCCATGGTGGACGGGATGGTCTTGGCCGGATTCACCAGAGCCGCGAGACGCTGCAGTCGATCGTCCGGGACAGGCACAATGCCGACGTTCGGCTCGATAGTGCAGAAAGGATAGTTCTCCGCAGCAATGCCGGCGCTGGTCAGCGCGTTGAATAGAGAGGACTTGCCGACGTTTGGCAGTCCGACGATTCCGCATTTAAAACCCATGGAGCACCCTGTCGCGCTGACACATCAGCGTTGATTCAAAGTATTCATCGCGCGGTCGAAACGGCCATCCACAATATTAGCCAGCTCGTCCAGCGTGCAGCTGATCGCCTGCCCGATGGCATCGCGCTCGGCCGCAGGGGGGCGCCCGAGCACATAGCCGGTAACCGCGGCCGCGGAGCCCGGATGCCCGATACCGAGGCGGATCCGCAGGTAATCGGCGCTGCCTAACAGACGATCGATGCTGCGCAGACCATTATGTCCGCCGTGTCCGCCGCCGCGTTTGAGGCGTACACGACCCGCATCGAGATCAAGTTCATCGTGCACCACGACAACCGCCGCCGGCGCTATGCGGAAATAAGCCGCACAGGCCGCAACGCTCTCGCCCGAAGCGTTCATAAAAGTCAGAGGCTTGAGTACTCGGAGCCCGGAGGCTGCCCGGCCCAGCAGACCCTTGAAGCGCGTCTCTTCGCGCAATTCGATGCCCTGCGCATTGCACAGGGCATCGATAAACCAGAAACCGGCGTTGTGCCGGTCACCCTCGTGTCCGGGGCCGGGATTGCCGAGCCCGACTATGAGCGCAACGCCGGGCGCGTCCACCGCTCGTCACCCGAGATGAATTCAGGCCTGTCCGAAGCGCTGATTCAGGCCTCGCCCTCTTCACCATCCGCATCGCCGTCATCGTCCGCGGTCGTCGACGCACGCGTTGTGTGGACAGATGCCACCGGCAGAGCGTCATCTCCACCATGCAGAACCGAGGTCAGCTGGACGCCCTCCGGCAGAACCAGATCGGCCAGGTGAACCGAAGCCCCGAGTTCGAGTTTGGCGAGATCAACTTCGATGTATTCCGGCAAATCTTTAGGCAGACAGGTGACCTCGACGTCATTCATAAGATGCGAAATCGCACCGCCACCCTGGCGCACGCCGACGCAGTGGTCTTCATTGATGAAATGCAGCGGCACGCGCACCGAGAGTGTTTCGGTAGCGCTGACGCGCAGAAAATCCATGTGCTGAATAAACGGCTTGACGGGGTGGCGTTGGATGTCCTTCACCACCACTTTTTCGGCTTTGCCGTCGATCTTCAGGGTCAGAATGTGGGAATAGAAGGCCTCGTGCTCAGCGTGCAGCAGCATCTCCTGATGGTCCAGCTGAATTGCTGCCGGGTCCTTGTGCGCACCGTAGACGACTGCCGGAAACTTGCCGCTGCGGCGCAGGCGGCGGCTCGCACCCTTCCCCCGCTCCGAACGGCTCTCGGCGTCGATTTCAAAAATATCCATTGCTCGACTCTCCTGATTACTTAGTAGACAAACCGGGCTATCCCGCGACCAGGATTAACCCGGATTAAACGCAGCGTCTTACGCTGCAATGCTTGGAAACTTCTGCTTCAGTCGACGAACATGGAGCTCAGCGACTGCCCGGTGCAGATCCGGTTGATGCTTTCACCCAGCAGCCCGGCAACCGACAGCTGCCGGATACGCGCACAGCGTTGCGCCTTCTCGGACAGCGGAATAGTGTCCGTGACCACCAGCTCGTCCAGAGTGGAACTGTTCAGGTTTTCTATGGCCTTGCCTGATAGCACGGGGTGAGTGCAATACGCCACCACCTTTCGCGCCCCGTTTTCTTTCAGCGCCTCGGCAGCACGACACAGTGTTCCCGCTGTATCGACCATATCGTCGACCATGACGCAGGTCCGGTCCTCCACATCGCCGATGATGTTCATCACCTTTGACTCGTTGGCTCGGGGTCGCCGTTTGTCGATGATCGCGAGGTCCGCATTGTCCAGACGACGTGCGATCGCGCGCGCGCGCACCACCCCGCCGACGTCCGGTGACACAACCATCAGGTTTTCATACTCGTGCTTCCAGATGTCGCCCAGCAGCACCGGAGAGGCATATACATTGTCCATAGGGATATCGAAGAACCCCTGAATCTGCTCGGCATGCAGGTCGACGGTAAGAACACGCGTGGTGCCCACCCCGGTGATCATGTTGGCCACGAGCTTGGCCGTAATCGGCACCCGCGCTGAGCGCGGTCGGCGATCCTGTCGCGCGTAGCCTAGGTACGGAATGACCGCGGTGATGTTCTGCGCTGACGCTCTGCGCAGCGCGTCTATCAGGACGAGCAGCTCCATGAAATTGTCGTTGGTCGGTGCGCAGGTGGGCTGGATAACAATGGCATGGCGGCCGCGCACGTTCTCAGCGATCTCGACCATGATCTCGCCGTCCGAGAACTGACCTACGGTAACTTTTCCCAGCGGCATCTGCAGATGACGGGCGACCGCATGCGCCAGAGGCTGGTTCGCGTTGCCCGTGAACAGCATCATGGATTCTTCAATCATCAGCCCCTGTCCTTCGCGATCCCGCCGGTGCGGGCAGCTTCAGAGCGCCTGCTGCCCGTTCACACTGGTTTGGCTGGGGTGCCAGGATTCGAACCTGGGAATGCGGGGATCAAAACCCCGTGCCTTACCACTTGGCGACACCCCATTTGTCTTCACCCGTGGCCCGCCGTCAGATGGAATCTGCGCAACCGCTCCAACAGCGGCGAGCGGTTCAAACTGTGCGTCGCAAAAGCCTTCCAGTGCGAAGGGACCTGAGAAGCGACGCCCTGCGCCTGCTCGTTGTCTTCGAACATCGCGAAGACGCTGGCACCCGATCCGCTCATCCGCGTCGGACCAAATCGCGACAGCCAATCCAGCGCCTCGCCTACAGCTGGATACAGCCGACGGGTCACAGGTTCGCAGTCGTTATGGGTGCGCTCAAGCGAAGGGGCGTGCATTTTGAGTGGGGCCGTATCACGTGTCAAATCAGGCTGCGCGAAGATCAGGCCAGTGTTTACGGCGCAATCCGGCACCACGATCAGCACCGGGTTTTCAGGCAGGACGAGCGGCGAAAGCTGCTCACCGACACCCTCTGCCCAGGCGCTCTGGCCGTGAACGAAAACCGGGACATCGGCACCGAGTTCCAGCCCGAGGCGCGCAAGTTCTGTAACGCTGACACCGGTTCCCCACAGTGCATTAAGCGCGACCAGCACGGTCGCCGCGTCGGAACTGCCGCCGCCGAGGCCACCACCGAGGGGGAGGTTTTTCTCAATGCGGATCTCTGCGCCCAGCGCACAGCCGGTGCTCTCCTGTAAGCGGCGCGCGGCACGGATCATGAGGTCCTGCTCGGGCGATACACCCGGAACATCCCCGGCGCGCAGGAGGCGCCCGTCCTGACGCACGACGAAATCAACCCAATCGCCTGCTGCCACAAACTGAAAGACGGTCTGCAGCAGGTGATACCCGTCCGGACGACGGCCGGTCACATGCAGAAAAAGATTCAGTTTCGCGGGCGCGGGCCAGCCTGTGGAGAGCGTGTCGGTCAAAGCATCTTCCAGTTCTTGATAACCAGCCGCACCTTGAGGTCATCGTGCTGCAGGTAAAGCTTGCGCGGTAATGCCGGATCGAGGTCCGCGAGATAGCTCAGCACGCTGATGCGCCATCCGTCCTGAGCAAAATCCGTGCGCCGCTGGCGCTCGTCGAAGTGCTCCTGGGTCGGCGTCGGCTCGGGCGCAGCGATGCCGCGAACCCAGTAGCCAGCGCCTGTGAGGGGAAAACTCCAGCCCAGTCGAGCCGTCATCAATTCCTCAGCACTGCCGGCGCTGAAACGCTCGCCATCGGGCGTCAACAGCTCAATGCGTGAGGGACCTCGCCTGAGTTCATAGGTTCCAGCCCCCAGTGGCGCCATCAGGCGCAGCACATCACCATCGGCCTTATGCTGCCAGTCCAAATCGGCAGTAAAACCCTGGTCACCGCGCTGGATCGAAACCCGGCCAAGAATGCGCCAGTTCTTGAGCGCGGCAACCCGCGCCGCGTGTTCCTCGGGTGCCGGCAGCTGCTCAGTGGGTGAGCCGCGATGCAGCCAGCTCATGCTGCAGGCTGACAGCAGCAGGTGCGCCAGCACGATGAAAAATCTCACGGAGTGAGGCGCTTGATAACGTCCAGCAGCTTCTTGTCGTTCGGCGTGTCGCGCAGTGCTGTTTCCCAGACATCGCGCGCGGCATCACGGTCTCCTTTGATCCAGAGTACTTCGCCGAGATGTGCAGCAACTTCAGGATCGTTGCGCAGGGCTCGCGCCTGCTCGAGATATTCAATCGCCTCGTCAAAGCGCTGCAGGCGGTAAAGCACCCACCCCATGCTGTCCAGGATGTAGAAGTCATCCGGACTCAGCTTCAGCGCCCGCTTGATGAGTTCCAGCGCTTCCTCGTAGCGCGCGGTGCGATCGGCAAGGGTATAGCCCAGCGCATTGAGCGCCTGCGCGTTCTCCGGCTCCTGCTCAATGATCGTCCGCAGGTCACGCTCAAGTACTTCAATGGCGCCCATCTTTTCTGCCAGCATCGCGCGCGCGTAGAGCAGCTCGGAATGGAACGCTCCGTCCTGAAGCTCGGCGTCATATGTCGCCATAGCCTGATCCAGCCGGCCGCCTTCGATCAGGATTTCGCACTTGGCACGGACAATATCTACCCGTTGCTCGTCATCCTCCGGAGTCAGCCTGTTGAGAACAGCCGAGGCTTCGTCCACCTGGCCCATCAGCGAGAGCACGAGGGCCTTGCGCAGCTGCGCCGCAAAGTAGTTGCCGCCTCCTTCGATGGCCTGATAGTGCTCGACAGCTGCCTCCCGCTCCTGCCGCGCCTCGGCGATTTGCCCGAGATAAAAATGGGCCTCATCAACGCGCGTGTCGAGCACGAGCAATCGTTCAAAATTCGCTATTGCATCGGCGTTTCGACCGGCCTGCAGGTTCAGCAGGCCCAGCGCCAGAATCACATCCGTGTTGTCCGGCTCTTCTTCCACGAGAATCCCGAACTGCAGGCGCGCTTCCTCGTACCGGTTTGCCTCCGCCAGCATCCGCGCGTAAATCAAGCGCAGCCCGAACTGCTGCGGATTACTCGCCAGCATCTGGTTGAGCCATTCGAGGGCCTCGCTCACTCGCTCCTGTTTCTGCAATACCGCCAGGTAGGCCATAGCCACGCTGGTGCTCAGCTCTCCCCGCTCAGCGATGCGCGTCAGCGCGGTCCGCGCTTCCTCCAGGCGCTCGGCCCGGATGGCAAGCGCCGCATACGCGAGCAGAGCGTCGGTATCATCATCGTGGAGCTCAACCAGGCGCCCCAGCACGGAGAGCGCCGTATCCCGGTCCTGCTCGCGGCCCAGCAGGGTCGCAATCATGCGCAGACGGTTGCTGGATTCCCCGGCATCCTGCGTCAGCAGTGTCTGCAGCTCGGCGAGCGCAGCATCTGCGTCTCCGTGACGCACGTACATCGCAGCGAGAATCTGACGCGCATCGCTGTCGTCCGGCGCCAGATCGACCCATACTTTGCCAGCTGCCAGGGCTGCGGCATCGTCGCGGGAAAAAACGGCAATGCGCGTCGCCCGCTCCGCCAGCTCCGCGTCGCGCAGGGTTGTTGCCAGCGCGAGGTACTGGCTCGTAGCCTCCTCAAGGTATCCGCGCTGCCCAGCGAACTCGGCCATGAGCAAGCGATACAGCGCATCATCTTCGTAATCGAACGGCGGCGGTGCACGAGGCGGTTCCGGCTGAGCCACAACAGGCTGCGGCGCGGCCGTCAGAGCGGGTCGTTGCGGCGGCGTCGCGCAGGCCGCAACGGCAGCGAGCAAAAGCAGCAGAGCTCCCCTTAAGAAACCGGGAGGAGCCGCGCAGCGACCTGAAGGAATAACCATGACTGAGGACATCATGCGTAGGAGCGGGATCGCGTCTGGTACGTCCTGTGTTCGTTAGTGGTTTGATTCAAGTCAGATTACACTACGGCGATCTGCAGTGTGTATGTTCTGCGCAACGCCGGAGTGATGCCAGTCAGCGATGTAAGCCGGGCAGCCAGTTTACACGCAGCAGTCACGCAGCGCGGACTGCGTGGTCGCCTGACTTTCAGGCAGGGCACGCAGACTCCCCGACCGAAAGGGCACCCGCTGAATATCTCTCGTTGACGGTCAGACCAGCGCATCATGGCATTGTTCGTTCTCGGCCTGAGCCACAAAACCGCTCCACTGGCGGTGCGCGAAAAGTTCGCTTTCGATAGTGAACAGCTGCCGGAGGCGCTCAGCGCGCTGAACAGCGTCTCCGGGGTCAGCGAAACAATGATTCTGTCGACCTGCAATCGCACCGAGCTTTACTGCGACCTGGCGCAGCACGCGCAGGAAACGCCCATCGCGTGGCTGAGCGAGTACCGTGACGTCGGTCTCGGCGATTTCATGCCGCACCTTTATAAATTGAGCGACGAACATGCAGTTCGCCACACGCTGCGCGTGGCCAGCGGCCTCGACTCGCTGGTCGTCGGGGAGCCGCAGATTCTTGGCCAGGTAAAGGATGCCTACCGCAGCGCCGTCTCCGCAGGTACAGCGGGCAAGCTGCTCAACCGGCTGATGCAGTTTTCATTCTCGACCGCAAAACTGGTGCGTTCAACGACGGAGATTGGACACTCGCCGGTATCTGTAGCCTTCGCCGCGGTAAAGCTCGCCCGACAGATCCATGGCGACCTGTCGCGTCGGACTGCGCTGCTGGTGGGCGCTGGTGAAACCGTCTCCCTGGTCGCGAATCACCTGGCGAGTCAGGGGGTCGGCCGCCTGCTGATCGCGAATCGCTCAGTAGCGAAAGCCCGGGAACTCGCGGCCCAACGCGGCGGAGAAGCGCTTGAGCTGTCCGACCTGCCCGCGCGGCTGCATGAGGCCGATGTGGTTGTCTCCTCCACCGCCAGCCGCCTGCCTGTAATCTCGCGCGGCATTGTCGAGCTCGCGCTGAAGCGTCGGCGTCACGAGCCCGTTTTCCTGGTGGATCTGGCGGTGCCGCGTGACATAGAACCCGGGGTCGGCGAACTCGATGACGCCTACCTGTACACCGTCGATGACCTTGAGAGCGTGGTCAGCGCCGGCCTGCAGCTGCGCAGCGAAGCGGCCGCAGAGGCCGAAGAAATGATCCTGCTGCAGGTGCAGGAATACATGGACTGGCTGCAGAGTCAGTCAGGCAGCGCGACCATTGCGCTGTTCCGCGCCCGTGGTGAACAGATCCGCGACGACATCCTGGCACGCGCTGAGAGTCGCATCGCCAATGGTGACGATCCGGCTGAGGTGCTGCATCAGACCGTTCACCTGCTGACTAATAAATTGCTGCACCATCCGACAACCGGCCTGCGCAAAGCCAATGGACGCGAAGACTTCCTTACCGTGGCCCGGGAGCTTCTCGATTTAGACCGGACATCCGACGCATGAGCCTGCAGACAAGCCTGCTGCAGAAACTGGAAAACCTGGTGGACCGCCGGCAGGAGCTCGATGGTCTGCTGTCGGCGCCCGAGATCATCAGCGACGTGAAACGTTTCCGGGCGCTGTCCAAGGAGCACGCCGAAATCAGTCCGGTGGTGGAATGTTTCGGCCGCTACCGCAATACCGAAAACGATCTCCGAACCGCCGAAGAAATGGCGTCCGAAGAAGATGCGGAGATGCGCGCCCTGGCCGAGGATGAGATGACCAGCGCCAAAGCGCGTCTTGCGTCGCTGGAGCAGGATCTCAATCGCCTGCTCATTCCCAAAGATCCGGACGACGACGCCGACGTTTTCCTTGAGGTCCGTGCCGGCACGGGCGGCGACGAGGCTGGTCTGTTCGCTGGCGATCTGCTGCGCATGTACCTGCGATACGCCGAGGATCGCGGCTGGCATACTGAAATCGTCAGCGCCCACGAGGCGGAACAGGGCGGCTACAAGGAGGTGATCGTCCGCATTTCCGGAAACGGCGTTTACGCACGCCTCAAGTTTGAGTCCGGCGCACATCGCGTCCAGCGCGTGCCTGAAACGGAATCCCAGGGGCGTATCCATACCTCGGCGTGCACGGTTGCAGTACTGCCGGACCTGGGAGACGTTGAGGACATTGAGCTCAACCCCAACGACCTGCGCATTGATACTTTCCGTGCTTCAGGGGCAGGTGGTCAGCACGTCAACAAAACCGATTCCGCGATTCGTATTACTCATCTGCCCAGCGGTGTCGTCGTCGAGTGCCAGGACGAACGCTCTCAGCATAAAAATCGGGCGCGCGCGATGAGCCTGCTGAAAGCACGCCTGCTGAAGACCGAGCGCGATCGGCGCGACGCAGAGGAGGCCTCGACGCGCCGCTCGCTGGTCGGCTCGGGCGACCGTTCAGAGCGGATCAGAACCTATAACTTCCCCCAGGGACGCGTTACCGATCACCGCATCAACCTGACCTTATATAAGCTCGATGAAATGATGGCCGGCGTGGTCGACCTGGTAATCGAACCCCTGATCACTGAGCACTACGCCGACCTCATGGCGGGTCTCGCGGTCAGCTGAGACCAGGCCGGAGTGGCAAACATCGCGCAGACGCTGCGCGACGCCCGTCGACGACTCGCAGGCGTACATGATGCTCAGCTGAGTGCTGAACTGCTGTTGGCCAGGGCGCTCGGCTGCACACGCAGCGCGCTCTACAGCGCGCCAGAGAAAACTCTGGAGCCCGGCGAGGCAACCGAATTTGACCGGCTCATCGACGCTCGCAGCTCCGGGCACCCGCTCGGCTACCTGCTGGGACAGGCGGAGTTCTGGTCGCTGTCGCTGTCGATCAGTCCCGCTGTCCTGGTACCGCGACCCGAAACTGAACTGGTGGTGGAAACCGCCCTTGAAGTGCCGCGCCCCCCGCACGCGCGGATTGCCGACCTCGGCACCGGGTCCGGCGCTATCGCCGCCGCCATTGCGCTCGAATGCACCGACGCACAGGTGGTGGCGACTGACCGTTCGGCCGCGGCGCTCGCCATCGCGAAACGCAACGTCGAGCGGTTGGGTTTGGGTGGCCGCATCGAACTCATGCTCGCTAACTGGCTCGATCCATTCCGTGCAGACGGCCTCGATATCGTGCTCTCAAACCCGCCTTACATTGGCGAATCGGAGAGGCCGGGGCTGCCGCCCGAGCTGATGCACGAACCACCATCCGCGCTGTTTTCAGGCCAGGACGGTCTCGGCGCGCTGTCGGAGATCGCGCGTGGGGCCGTGTGCTGCCTGCGCAGCGGCGGAACACTGATCCTCGAGCATGGCGCCGCCCAGGGGCATGAGGTCCGGGCCATGCTGCACGCAAACGGCTACCATGATGTCGAAACCCTGCGCGACCTGGCGGGACACGAGCGAGTCACCCGCGCAACCAACACCTGACAGGCCGGCGCGCCCACGAAGACGGAGCCCCGCAGATGGAAGACGAACAGCTGCTGCGTTACAGCCGCCACATTCTGTTATCCGAGATCGATGTCGAGGGGCAATCCCGTCTGGTGGAGTCGAGCGCTCTGATCGTGGGCCTCGGCGGGCTGGGTTCGCCGATCGCGATGTACCTGGCTGCATCCGGCATCGGTCGCCTGGTGCTGGTTGACGACGACAAGGTCGAGCTTTCCAACCTTCAGCGACAGATAGTCCACAGCAGCCCAGACCTGGGGCGCCCCAAGGTAGAGTCAGCGCGAGACCGGCTACTGGCGCTCAACCCTGAAATTACCGTCGAAACGATCCCTCACCGCCTGGACGAAGACAGCTTTGCCGCCCTCCTGCCGGACATTGACGTTGTGCTCGACGCCACGGATAACTTTACGACGCGGTTTCTTATCAACGAACAGTGCTTCCGCTTTCAGAAACCGCTCGTCTCAGGCGCGGCGATTCGCTTTGAAGGTCAGGTTTCCGTCTATCACCCCGGTCGCGCGGACAACCCCTGTTACCGCTGTCTTTACTCGAACCACAGCGCGACTGACCAAACCTGTACAGCCAACGGCGTGATTGCGCCCTTGCTCGGCATCATCGGCAGTGTGCAGGCGCTCGAAGCGATCAAAGTGCTGACCGGCGCCGGTCAGGATCTGTGTGGGCGTCTGCTGCTGCTTGATGCCCTGACGATGGAGTGGCAGACGATGCGCTTCCGGCGTGACCCACACTGCCCGGTCTGTGCCGCAGGTGTCGATGAGAGGGCGGTCGAACCAGCGGCCTGACCGTCGGACAGGCAGCATCATTCCACCAGGAGCAGAACCATGAGCATCGGCTCCATCGTTACCCTTGTTGGCGCGGCCGTCCTGCTCAGCTACGTCGCGCTGATCTATAACGGCCTGGTGCAGCTCAAGCACAACATGGCCCAGGCCTGGGCAAATATCGACGTGCTGCTCAAGCAACGCTACGACGAAGTCCCGAAGCTCGTAACGCTGTGCAAGGAGTACATGCGGCACGAAGCCGAAGTGCTCGAGCGGGTCATCCTGGCGCGCCAGCAGGCGCAGGCCGCGCGCTCCGGCGGCAACCTGGATCGTCTATCAAACGCGGAAACGGCGCTGCAGAAGGGGCTGGGATCGCTCTTCGCCGTCGCCGAAGCCTATCCGGACCTGAAGGCCGACCGCAGCTTCAATCATCTTCGCGACCGCATCTCCGCCCTCGAAAACACGATTGCCGATCGCCGCGAGTTCTACAACGAGAGCGTTAACCGCAACAACGTCCGAATTGAGCAGTTTCCTGATGTTCTGATTGCGCGCTGGTTCCGCTTCAAGCACGGCAGGCTGCTTAAATTCGCCGCCGAGGAAACCCGGGATCTGAACCTCAAAGCGCTTTTCGACTGAACGAAGCCGCCTTGAGTTCCGATGCCGCGGCTATCAGCAAACGAACTCGGATCTCTGGTAGTAAACGCTTCGCCGCCGGCTTTCTGGCTGAGTATGGCGGGGGCAGCCGCGCTGGCCGCAATCTGCGCGGTGCTGGCCTTTCGCTTTCTGCGCCGCTGGCGTCTCATCGAAGATACCCCGACCTCGCTGATCCGATCCGCGCACCAGGGCTACCTCGAGCTCCAGGGTAAAGCCGTGTGGATGGACGGCGATCCTATCTACGCCCCTCTGTCAGCACGGGCCTGCGTCTGGTATCGATACAAACTCGAAGAGCTCGTCGACTCGCGTGACGACTGGGCCCTGGTTGAACAGGGCACGAGCGAGCACCTCTTCTACATCGAAGATGCAACCGGGAAATGCGCAGTCGATCCGGACGGCGCCGCGGTCACGCCAACCCATCGCGACCGCTGGTACGGAACGAGTCGGCATCCCGGCTGCCTTGATCCGGATGCGAGCCGCTGGTGGGCCCGACTGCTGGGTGCGGTGGGCGCAAAGTTCAGGTACGCGCACCATGGACAAAGCTATCGCTACAGCGAACAGCGCATCGAGTGCAATGCCACGGTTTATGCGCTGGGCGAGTTCAACACCCACGGCGGTGCCGCCGTTCGCGTCGATTTCCAGGGCGCTGTGGGTGACCGGCTGCGCGCCTGGAAACGCGACCGGCGCTTCATGCTGCGCGAGTTCGACGCCAACAAAGACGGGGACATTGACCCCGCGGAGTGGGAGGCTGCGCGGGCACGTGCTGCACGCGAGGTAGAACGGGAGCAAGACGCTCACGGCTCACCGCCGGCAGTGGACCTGCTCTCCCGACCACGCGGGTCCCGCCTCCCTTTTGTGATTGCCAGCGGCACGGAAGACCAGGCTATCGCGTACAGCAGGAAGCGGACGGTGCTGCTTTTTCTGGCTGGCGCCGTGGTGTTCTGCCTGGTCATCTGGTCGATGACCCTGCGCCTGACCGCAGGACACTGAACCCGATGCGCCGGGGAGACCCCGGTTTCCCCGATTCCTCAACCTCGCTGGACGGGCTTGCGCGCGCGGCAGGATAATCAGGCTATGCGCGTTTTCCCCGGTGCGTTCCTGCTGCTTTTCATCCTGCTGTCCCCGGGACGGGTGCAGGCCGAGTCCGTCTTTGTCATCGACAAGCTGCTGGTGGGCATTCACGAGCAGAAAAATCTGGACAGCGCCATCCTCAAGGTCCTGCCCACAGGATCCAGGCTGGAAATCCTGCAGCGCGATGGCGAAGTTGCCCTCGTCGAGGACACGGAGAAAACCAAAGGCTGGGTAGACGTTGCCTACCTGAGCGCAGAGCCACCGGCGGCTTTGCGCCTGGCCGAAGTCGAGAAAGAAAACGCAGCGCTTAAGAAAAAACTTGAGGCCGGTCGCACTGGCAGTGGCGCCGGCGCGGGCGCTGACACCGCGGAGGTCGAAACGCTCACGCGGGAGAACACCGAACTTAAAGGCAAGCTCTCTGATGAACGCCTCAGAGCTGAAAACCTGCAGGGAGAAGTATCTATCCTGCGCGCCGAAGCGGAACAGCAGAACGCACCGCCTGATGCCCGCATACTGGAACTGGAGCGCGACCGCGAAGATTTGAAAGAACAGCTCAACGAGGCAGCCGCGCACGTAGCGGAACTTTCAGCACGCACCTCGCAGCACGCTACCAGCGCCATGATTCCGCTGATTCTGCGCGAATACGGCGCAACCATAGGCATGGCTGCGCTGACCCTACTCTTACTCGCTTTCGCGCTCGGGGCGTACGTTGTCGACCTGCTCAACCGCCGCAGGCATGGCGGATTCCGGGTCTGAAAGCAGCTTGCAAATGGCCAGCGCGGTGCCTAGAATCGCGCCCCCTCGCCTCCCCGAAGAAATGGTTTGCGGTCATGAAATCCGAGATACATCCCGATTACCACACGATTGAGGCTACATGCAGCTGCGGCAATACGTTCCAGACGCGTTCCACCTACGCGGAAGAAACCCTCCGCCTTGATGTGTGCTCCGCCTGCCACCCGTTTTATACGGGGCAACAGAAGATCGTGGACACCGCAGGGCGCGTCGACAAGTTCCGCCGCCGCTACGGCATGTCCTGAGACGCCGGATCAGCGTCCCGCTACTCACAAGCTGGGCCTATCAACCTCCTCTGTTCCTTCTTCCGCCACAGCCGGGTACTGACAGGTCCCCGGCTTACTGAGACACTCCTCCGGCCTGTTTGCGCCGGCATCATCCGCCTCCTGCTGGTGGCGGGCCTTCTGGCACTGGGCGCCTGCGCCACCAATCCGGTTACCGGCAAGCAGGACCTTGTCCTGGTCTCGAAAGATCAGGAGCTGCGTCTGGGCCTGGAGGCACACCAGCAGACCCTGCAGAACTACCGCGTCCACGACGACGCACAGCTGCAGGCGTTTGTCAGCGAGGTAGGGCAGCGTCTCGCGGCTGTCAGTCATCTGCCCGACCTGACATTCCACTTCACCGTGCTCGACAGCAACGAAATCAACGCCTTCGCGCTGCCTGGCGGCTATGTCTACATAACCCGCGGGCTGCTCGGCTATCTCAACTCCGAGGCTGAGCTGGCAGCAGTGCTCGGACACGAAATCGGTCACGTCACCGCGCGCCACGGGGTACGACAGGTGTCCTCGGCTCAGGCTACCAGTCTAGGCGCGGGCGTTCTGGCCGTTCTGGTGCCCGAGCTCGGCCAGGCCGGCCTCGGCCCCTCGCTGGATCTCCTGAGCACGGCTGTCCTGCGCGGCTATGGTCGCGACCATGAGCTGGAGGCGGACGGGCTGGGTGCTGAGTACCTCGCGCGGGCCGGCTACGACGCCAGCGCGATGCTCGATGTTATCCGGGTCCTGAAAGAGCACGAGCTTCTGGAGCAGGAGCTGGCTCAGCTCGAAGGGCGTGAGGCGCGAAGCTATCACGGGCTCTTTGCAACCCACCCTGACAACGACACGCGACTTCAGGAAGGCCTGGCCCACGCACGGCAGCAATCGACGGGCGGGGCGCGCAGGCGGGATGAGTACCTGGCGCGCATCGACGGCCTCACCTTCGGCCCGGATACCACACGCGGCGTGCTGGAAAGCGGGCGCTTCCTGCATGCCGCGCTGGGCTTCGCCTTTGACCTTCCTGCCGGTTGGCAAGCACAAACCCAGGACCAGCGGCTGCTCGCATCGGACCCCCGCCAGCGTGCCGTCCTGGCAATGGAGACGCGCGCGGCGCAGGGCCTGTCGCCCGCCCAGGTGCTTTCACAGGCCTCGATCGGCCCGCTCGCCCAGGAGGAGGCCCTGTCGGTGGACGCCTACAGCGGCGTCCTTGGACTAGTACAGACGACCATCGGCAATCGAGCCTTGCCGACGCGGGTCGCCTGTCTGGTGCGGGATGGCCAGGCCATCATTCTTCGCGGCATCGTCAATGACCCCGCTCTGTTAGGCACGTTCGACCCCGTATTTCAGAAAAGCATCCGCTCCCTGCGCCCACTGACACCGGCAGAGCGCGACCGACTCCGGCCGCTGCATCTTCGCGTGCGGAGACTGGAAGAGGAAACAACCTGGGCCGCGCTGGCGGCAGAATCACCCATCAGAAAGCTGCCGGAAAAGCAGCTACGTGTGCTGAACGCCGCGCAATCCGCCGCCGTCAGCCCCGGCGAGCCGATCAAGCTGGTCAACTGAGGCAACAGGAATCCGGCTACGACTGACGGGAACTTCTCCCACCGCGTCCAGTCTCAAGGTCACGTTCTGCAGGAACGCGCCTGCCCCACCCTCCCTGGGCAGGCAACCCGCCCCGGCGGGTGCTTTGTCGGACCCCGGTTCAGCCGCTCCCCCCGGCACCACAACCGGGGTCCGCTTTATCTACCAGCGACAGCCATTCGCCGATGACCGACCAGGCCTGTTCCAGACCCTGAAAGCGCAATGCAGAAAACAGCTGCACGCTGGCGTCCCTGAGGCTGTTCTGCTTGATGTATCGCTCAACCTCCAGCCGGGCGCTCTGCGCAGCACCCCGGCTCAGTTTGTCGCTCTTGTTCAGCAGGATGTGCGCACCCACTCCAGACTCGCTGCACCAACCCAACAGCTGCTGCTCCACCGGGCGCAGCACGTGGCGCACATCCATCAACAGGACGACCCCGATCAGCGCCTGTCGGGTTTCGAGATAGCGGGGCAGCGTTTTTTCCCACAGTGCGCGCATGCCTTTCGGCACTTTCGCGTAGCCGAATCCGGGGAGGTCTATCAGGCGACGGTCAGCGTCAATATCAAACACCACCAGATGTTGTGTGCGTCCCGGGGTGCGGCTTGTCCGCGCGAGCTGGCGCTGGTTGCACAGCACGTTGATAGCGCTGGACTTTCCGCTGTTCGAACGTCCCGCAAAGACAACCTCGCGCCCGCTGTCGGCCGGCAGCAGGCGCGCCTCCGGCACGCTCACCCTGAAAGCGGCGCGCTGCATACAACGCCTTGCCGCTACCGCCGCCGCATCCAACTCTCCGTTCATCGCGCCGAAACCAGCTGAATCGCGGACTCAGCGAGGCAGGCGCGGACTGCCGCGGCATGCAGATTGCCCTGCTGCACCTGTATATAATCCGCGCCGTTTACAGCAATCTGAGAACAGAACAATGCGATCAAGGAATGCGTTCCTTCTGCTGACTGCCTTATTCCTGGCGGTGACGATGACCAATGGATATGCCGAGGCTCCTGCAAAAGCGGCGACCTGCGCGGCGTGTCATGGCGCAGACGGAAACAGCGCGACCCCGATCTGGCCCAAACTGGCCGGTCAGAAAGCCCCGTACCTTGCTGCCCAGCTGCATGCCTTCCGCTCCGGCGCGCGCCAGAATCCTAGCATGGCGCCGATGGCAACCGGGCTGAGTGACCAGGAGATCGAGGAGCTTGCACAGTACTACTCAGAACAAGCGGTGACGGTCGCATCGATCGGCGATCAAGACTACAGCGCCGCGCAGCGTCTTTATCGCGGCGGCGATGCTGAGCGCGGGATTCCGGCCTGCATGGCCTGTCACGGACCCGATGGCGCAGGCAATGCTGCGGCACGCTACCCCTCCCTGCGCGGACAGCACGCTGAGTACACCACCGCGCAGCTGAAAGCCTATGCCGACGGCAGCAGGGCCACGGACCCCAACAGCATGATGAGATCTATCGCGGGGCGGCTGTCTGCTGAGGACATCGCAGCGCTTTCTGCATACTTATCCGCGCTGCACTGAGCGGATAACACGTTCCATACTGATAAGGCCGAGCTTACAAGAACGCCCAGGATGCCTCCGCAAAGCGCCGGACAACCAGAAGAAGCCCCCGAGAGGTCATGTTGATGCGTCATCCACTGCTTCTTATCGCTATAGTGATGCTGTGCGGTACGGCAAGCACAGAAGCCCAGGAAAAATACCACTCGGGACAGCACTACCAGGAAGTCAAACCCGCTGTCGAAAGCACGGTACCCGCTGGCAGCATCGAGGTAGTCGAGCTGTTCTGGTACGGCTGCCCGCATTGCTACCAGTTTGAGCCGCAAATCGAAAAGTGGCTTGAGGAAAAGCCTGAGAAGATCGCGTTTAAACGCGTTCCAGCGATTTTCGCCAAGAACTGGGAAGTACACGCGCGGGCGTTCTACGCGGCGGAACAGCTTGGGATTCTGGAGCGCTCACACCGGGCCCTGTTCGACGCTATCCACGAAGACCACCGGAAGCTGTTCACCGAAGACCAGCTAGCGGAGTTTTACGCCGGATTCGGTGTCAGCGAGGACGCGTTCCGCAAAGCCTACAACTCGTTCGATGTGGACGCCAAGACACGCCAGGCGATGGCCCTTACGCGTCGCTATGGCATTAACGGCGTGCCGGCGATTGTGGTAGACGGACGTTATCGCAGCAGCACCCAGCAAACCGGCAGCTACGAAGAACTGCTCAACGTCACTGATTTCCTCGCTGCCAAGAGTGCTGCAGACGCGCGCGATTGATGCGGAGATTGGTCGCGCCGGATATCCGCTGACAGCTTGCCGGCCGGCCCCAGACGAACAGACGGCCACTCTTACCTGAGCTGATTGAGAGGCGCCCGTCTGCGTTATAACTTCCCGACGGAGCGGGGATAATGGAGTTCTCCCCTGAGTAAATATCGATCGAAGCGCCACTGAACTCATGACTACCGGCTATCGACGGGGTCTGCCGACGACGTCCACTAACGAGCAGATCCAGCGCTTGCAGCGCGCGATTCTGCGCCTGGCGCTTGAATACCGCGGGCGCCACTCTGCGCTCGATGAGAAGCTGCAGCTGCTGACAGATGTGGCCCGCAGCAACGACCCTCAAACCGATCGCCAGCCTCTGATCGACGACATAGTCGAGACGATCAACGCCCTTGATCTATCACTGGCCGGAGCGGCCGAAACGCATGCGCAGTCAGGTATCTACAGCCTGCTCCTGGAATTTCTGCAGCGCCTGCAGGGCCCGAAGGATTTACGCGCGGAGATAACGCGGGCCTGCGAAGGCCTTTCTCTGGCGGGTAATGAATTTGAGCGTTCAGAGCATCTGCGCCGCCTGGCGAACTCGCTGTCCGCCAATCTCGTGTCAGTACCCGGACAAACGATCCCGGTTACGGCTGTGCAGAGCATGCTGCATGAAATGGTCACCGCCCTGCCCAAAACCAGGGACAACGCGTCCGCTCTGGCTGCGCTTCGCGAGCAGGTCATCGGCGCCGAGGATCCAACTGCGCTCGCCGCTGCCAGCGAAGCGATTACCGCTTCTTACGTCGATCTGCATGCCGCGGCGCAGACGGAGACCCTGCAGCTGAGTGGTTTCCTCGCGGATACCGTCCGCCGCCTGCAGGAATTTGATCAGCTCGCCGAACATCTGCTGGGCCTCCAGCGCGATTCCGACGATGACATCCGGGACCTCAACAACACCATGGGGGGGGATCTGACCAGCCTGCGTACGGATGCGTCGGCTGCAGTAAATCTCGATGCCATTCAGACGTTGATCGCCAATCATCTTGAGCGGCTGGACAACTGCCTCAACGCGTTTGTCCGCGCTCAGAGTTCCCGCTCTGCGGCCAGGGACCAGGCGATGGAGCAGATGCGGCGCCGACTACAGGAATTAGAAACGCAGACTGAAGATCTGCGCGGTTCGCTGGAAACACAGCACACCCTGGCGACCGTCGACCCGTTGACGGGTATCGCTAATCGCTACGGTTACATGCAGAAGTCCGCGAGCGAAGTCGAACGCTGGAGCCGTCAAGGCGGCCAGCTCAGTCTCGTGGTCATTGACGTGGACTTCTTCAAGGACATCAACGATCGCTTCGGCCACAACGCGGGCGACCGGGTACTGGCAACGATCGCCCAGGAGCTGAATCGGACGCTGCGCCGGTCCGACTCACTCGCCCGCTACGGCGGCGAGGAGTTTGTACTGCTGCTGCCAGACGCGAGCGAGAAGGACGCCGAGGACCTGGCGGAAAAACTGCGGCAGCAGATCGAACGGTGCCCGTTTCATCACAAGGACACCCCGGTCTCCGTGACCATATCGTGCGGCGTCGCGAGCTTCCGCCGAGGCGACACCCTTGAGCAGGTTTTCGAGCGCGCCGATCAGGCGATGTACGTCGCCAAACATCTGGGCCGCAACCGGGTATGCACCGAGGCCCATCTGGAAAGTCATCCGTGAAACCGGGGCGATTGCGCAGTCCGCTATCTGTCCGACGTCTCGGAACGCGGTAGGAAATTAAGCACCGTATCTCCTGGCCCGGGGCGATAGCGCTGCAGATCGAGCTCAAGCGTGCCGCCGGCTCGAACCACCACCGCAGCAAGATCCACCGTCCCTTTGTCGTTGCGATAACGCTCGTAGTCATAGGCTTCGGTCAAGCGCGTACGCTGGAAACGCCAGCCCTCGAAGTAGCGCTGCTGCAGCAGCTCATGAATGGCCTCATCAGCAAAGATGGGGCGGCCGCGGAACACCAGCGGCATTTCCTGGCGTTCATCCGCCTGAGCTTTCGGTAAGGGCAGCTGATAAACCGCGCTACGGTTGAACTCATGTGCAAACCGCAGGCACACAAGCGCGTTGTAGGCATCGTTATCGGTCGCCGCGAGGACATGACCCATGCTGGATAGATCAAGGTCGGCAGCGCTGGCCTCCGCGATCGCGGGGCCGAAGAAAGTGGGCACGCTCGCGAACCGCGCAGCGCGTAAACGATGCCAGGATCCGTCGACTATCACGACCGGCACCTCCAACTCCTGCAGGCGTTGCGCGAAATCCACGCTCCATGCTGAAGCGCCCACAATGACCAGTCCATTGGCCCGCCGCGAAGCCAGCCCCAGGGCGCGAGCACACCAGCCGAGAGAAAAACCGTGCAGGACTACGGTCAGCAGAATCAGCGCGAAAATCAGCGGCAGCAGGCGCTCTGCATCGCTGTAGCCGGCCTCAACCATGCTCGCGGAAAAGGCGCCCGCGACTGCGGCGGCAACGATTCCGCGAGGCCCGATCCAACCGCACAGCATCCGCTCCTGCCAGGTCAGGCCGGCCCGGATTGTGGCGCAGCCCACGCTCACCGGGCGCACCAGCAGGACGACCGCGGCCAGCAGCGCCGTATCCCGCCAACCGAGACGCTGGAGCAGAGCCGGATCAAGGTCCGCTGTGAGCACGATGAACAGACTCGAGACCAGCAAGATAGTCAGCGCTTCCTTAAATCGACGGAGCTCTTCAATACTTGGCAGGCGGGCATTGCCCAGCGTCATCCCGAGCACCGTGACCGTCAAAAGGCCCGCCTCCGGCAGCAGAGCATTGCCCGCAACAAACGAGGCCAGCACTACCGCCAGCATCACCGGCCCTTTAAGAAATTCCGGCACCAGCCCGGCCCGATAGGTCCGCGCCAGCACACCACCCACCACCCAGCCGAGCACGCCTGTTGCCAGAAGTGAGAGGGCGAAGCCGGCCAGCAGGGCGATGTCGCTCTGTCCCCCGTGCGCCACGGTGAAATACTCAAAGACCGCCACTGCCAACAGCGCGCCGAGCGGGTCATTCACGATCCCTTCCCATTTGAGCAGAGCGCTCGGGCGTGCCTTTAACCGAGCCTGCCGCAGCAGCGGCAGAATTACCGTGGGTCCGGTGACCACGATGATGGCGCCAAACAAGAGCGCTGACGGCCAGGAGAGCCCACCGATCTTCGCAGCGGCCAGTGTTCCCATCAGAAAGCTGAACGGCAGGCCGAGAACAACCAGGCGGCGCACGCCGGTCTGCGCTTCGCCAAGCTCGTGGAAACGAAGGTTTAAGCCGCCCTCAAAGAGGATGATCGCGACAGACAGCTGGACAAAGGTACTCAGACCTTCGCCGAAGTCACGCGCGGGGACGATGATTCCGCTAACCGGTCCGAGCAGGACACCAGCGATGGTCAAAAGCACGATCCCCGGCACTTTCAGCCGCCAGGCGAGCCATTGCGCAAGCAGGCCGGACAGCAGGATCACGACCACCGCTGTTTCCGAGTGAATCTCCATCTCGTTGGATCTCTGCGCTGTAAACTGAAGGGAAAACAGGCGACACGGCCGTCATCAAACCGTAACAATTGGCAGCCACACTGCGCGCCGTTGGCAGTTCTGCCGTTCTGACTCAGTCGCCAAGTCGAGGAGATTAACATTGCGCCATCACGTCCTACCGGCGATTTTCGCCGCCATGCTGCTTTCCACGCAGGGCGCTACCGCTCTGGATGTTGACGCCGGCATTCCTGCCTACGAAAAAACCAGCGGAGTGTCTGGCAACCTGTCCAGTGTCGGTTCAGACACGCTCGCCAATCTGATGACGCTGTGGGCGGAGGCGTTCAAGCGTTTCTACCCTGGTGTCAATATTCAGGTGCAGGCAGCCGGTTCTTCCACCGCCCCACCAGCGCTGACCGAAGGCACGGCCAACCTTGGCCCGATGAGCCGGAAAATGAAGGCCAATGAAATTCAGGCTTTCGAGAACCGTCATGGCTACAAGCCGACCGCCATACCGGTTGCCATTGATGCGCTCGCGGTTTACGTGCACAAGGACAACCCTCTGGTCAGCCTGAGCATCCCGCAGGTGGACGCTCTATTCTCCGCCACCCGCAAGTGCGGCCACCCCGCTGACATAGCAGTCTGGGGCGACGTCGGGCTGGGCGATGACTGGAAAGGGCGGGCGGTGCAGCTCTTCGGACGCAATTCAGTATCGGGCACCTACGGCTTTTTCAAAGATGTTGCCCTGTGTAAAGGCGACTTCAAAAACACGGTGAACGAACAGCCGGGATCGGCGTCCGTGGTGCAGAGTATTACCAAATCGCTGAACGGGATCGGCTACTCCGGGATCGGTTACCGCACCTCGGGTGTCCGCGCTGTCTCCATCGCGCCGAAAGAGGGCGCCGAGGCGATCGCCGCAACGGCGGAAAACGCGGTCTCCGGTCAATATCCCCTTGGTCGGTTCCTCTACATCTACGTCAACAAGCACCCCAACGAGCCCCTGCCGCCTCTCGAGGGTGCCTTCCTGTCTATGGTGCTGTCGCAGCAGGGTCAACAGGTTGTGATCAAGGACGGATACATTCCGCTCCCCGCTCGCGTTGTAGAAAAAACGCTGGCGGCTCTGAACAAACCCTGACCGACGCGCAATCAGTCAGCTCGGAGTCAAATCCACCTGCGTGAAGGGCAGCGGCCACAGGGAATAAACGCGGGACAGCACGGACAGCGCCAGCGCGTGTCTGATCTCGCCTTTCTGCACCGCGGCGCGTACGGCGTCCTCGTCCATCAGCTCCACCACGATGGCCTCCCCCGCATCCTGAGCCGGTCGCTGGGCGACATGGGCATCCTCGGCCAGCCAGTGATGACAAAGATGATTGTGGAAAGCCGGGTTCGGCTCCACCGCGCCCAGGTATCGCCAGCGCTCAGAGACATAACCGGTCTCCTCAAGAAGTTCACGTGCCGCTGCTGCTCCTGAGTCTTCTCCCGGGTCAACCATGCCACCCGGCGTTTCCAGCGTCGCGTAGCCAACGCCGAAGCGATACTGCCGGATCATGACGCAGCGTCGCTCCTGGTCGAGCGCCACCATGTTGACCCAATCCACGGATTCGAGCACCAGGCGCTCAAAAACCTGAGCGTTGCGCGGGTTACGCAAGCGGTCGATGCGTTTGGTGAACAGCATCAGGTTGTTGTGGGGCTCGTAGCGGGAATCGAGATGTTCCCATTCAAGCGCCCAATTTTGCGCGGTGCTCTTGTCCTCCGAACTCATGCACACCCCTCCGGTTCCGCCGCTGCGACGATGGTCGATTCTAGCGGGGCTGGGTACTCAGGCGCGCAGCGCGGCAGACTGAGGCATACTGCCTGGCGACGTCGCTGGTCAGAAGTCCATCCGGACCGGCCGCGGCGACGCCACTGCCTCTTCTAACGTAGTAGTCCTCTCTTTGCAGCCAGACATGCGCGGAATCCTGCGAAAGTCAGGCGCCTCCGAATGGCTGGCGGGATTGGTGCTGCTCAGCGGCCTGGCTCTGACCTGGCTCGCTTACCAGCCGGGGCTTGGCGGCAGCCTGCACTTCGACGATGCGCCCAATCTTTCCTGGCTCGGACAGGTCGCACAGGGAAATGACGCGTTCACGCATGTGATGAGCGGCAGGGCAGGGCCGCTTGGGCGACCGCTGGCGCTTGCCAGCTTCGTACCGGAAGCGTACGCCTGGCCTGACTTTCCAAACGTCTTCCTGCGCACCAACATCCTACTGCACCTTGTAAACGGCCTGCTCGTTGCCTGGCTGGGCCTGCGCCTGGCGCGGCAGCTCCGCCGAACGAGCGTTGAAGCTACCTGGATCAGCGCGCTCTGCGCCTGCCTGTGGGTGTCATTGCCCCTGCTCGCCTCCAGCGCCCTTCTGGTGGTCCAGCGCATGAACCTGCTGTCAGCCACTTTTCTGCTGGGCGGCTTGATCGGGTACCTGGCCGCTCGGGAAACCCTGGACACGCGCCCGCTGCTGGCCATGCTCGGCATGACGGCCAGTCTCGTAGTTGGTGGGATGCTGTCGATTCTGGCCAAAGAGAACGGCGCCCTGCTGCCGCTGTATGCCCTGGCGTTCGAGGTCACCCTCGCGCCGCGCGCCTGCGCCCGATATCCGCGTTTCTGGCTGGTCTGGCGCCTGGTTTTTCTGTGGCTGCCGCTGTGTGCGCTGACCTGGTATCTCGCCACCCGCCTGCCGTACTCAGGCGGGACGATCCGCTTCCGTCAGTTCTCGGGGGCTGATCGCCTGCTGACTGAAGCGCACATTCTGTGGGAATACCTGCGGCAGGCGTTCCTGCCGCAGCCGCAGGCACTGGGGCCCTATCACGATGCGCACGCCGTCTACCGAGACTGGATAAACCCGACCGTCCTGTTCGCCTGTGGCTCCCTGCTGGGAACCGCAGCGCTGGCCGTTGCGCTGCGCCGGCGTGCGCCGTTGTTCACGTTTGCGACTGTGTGGTTCCTGCTTGGCCATAGCCTGGAATCAACTACGATCCCGCTGGAGCTCTATTTCGAGCATAGAAACTACCTGCCTGTTTTCGGCCCGGCATTCGCATTGGTGGCCGGTCTGGCTCAGCTGCCGACCAGGGCGCGGCGCGTCATCTGCTTAGCTTTGCCCTGCTATCTCGCGCTGCTGCTGTTTAATCTGCACAGCGTCAGCAGCCTTTGGGGACATGCCGAGCTCGCCAGCATTCTCTGGCTTGAGAACCAGCCCGACTCCCTGCGCGCCACGCAGACGCGCGCCCGACACCTGCAGCTTGCCGGGAAAAGCGACGAGGCCATAGCGCTCGCTGAGGGTTACCTCGAGCGTCACCCGGAGGAAAGTGCTCTGAGAATTCAGACCGTGCACCTGGCCTGCAGTGTCGCTGATGCCGATAAGCGTGCGGAGCTGGTCGCGGGACTAAAGACGGGTGTCTCTGAGGCGCCCTATCGCACCGCTACTGTCAACGCGCTGAGTGCGCTTTTCGAGGTAGTGCGGAAGGGCAACTGCCGGGAGCTGGACACCTCGTTGGTGACCGGCCTAGCCGAGGCATTGCTGCAGAATCCTGCATATCTGGGAGCGCGCGACGCTCGCAGTGGGCTGCATTTGATTCTCGCGCAGATCGGGATCGAAAAACGCAACCTGGACATGACTATGGGCCACCTAGAGGCGGCATACGCCGCCCAACCGCTACTGTCGACCACCCGACTCACCGCAGCCGTATTAATCAGCGCGGGTCTCTATGAAGCGGCCAGGGAGACGGTCGGGAATGCCGCACAGCATGCGCCCGCAAATCCCCTGAAACACCTGATGAGGCAACACGAGCTGACGCGTCTCGGACGGCAGGTGGAACGCTCCATCGCTGCGGCGGAAAAGAGAACATCTCAGCTCCCAACGGACTCAGAGGAAATCCGCGCAATCGCACCGTGAGCCGCGTGCCCCGGCTGGAATCACCGTTGCACCTTAGATGTGGCGCGCCCGACAGGATTTGAACCTGTGACCTCTGCCTTCGGAGGGCAGCACTCTATCCAGCTGAGCTACGGGCGCGTGCGGGGCGCATAAACTAACCGTAAAGGGCAGCTGGTGGAAGTCCGGTTTGTCGACTCAGGTCAGCTGCCGCCACCACGCACCGTTATCACCCTAGAGCGGCGTCGCGGTTCCGCTATAATGCGCCGCGCTCGCGGCTCCGCCCCGGTCAGGGGGTGATCGCCGCAGCTCGAATCCGTTCGTTCCTTCCGAGAGTGACGCATGAACAATCAAGACGATGCGGTCTTTGTCCGCAATTTCACACTGGTACTTGTCGGACTCGCCGTAGTCGGGATCATGGCGTTTGTCCTGGCGAAGCTGGTCAACGGCCATTACCAGGCTTCGCTGGCGACCAGTTCCGCGGTTGAAGCCCGGATAGCGCCTGTCGGACAGGTCAACACGGATAGCAGCGCGGTATCGGTCGGCGCAGCGACCGGCAGCGCTGCCGTCGCGGCTGCGCCCGCTCCAGCTGCCGCGGTAGCTGACGCCCCGGCCCGCAGCGGCAAAGACGTTTACGATGGCGCCTGCTTTGTGTGCCACACCCCCGGCGCTGCCGGCGCACCTAAATTCGGCGATGCCACCGCATGGGCACCGCGCATTGAGAAAGGCAAGGATGCGCTCTATCACAGCGCGCTGAACGGACTCATGGGCAGCGCCGGCATGATGCCGCCGAAGGGCGGACGACCGGATCTCAGCGATCAGGATGTCATGGCCGCGGTTGATTACATGGTTGAAAACGGCCAGTAGGCGAGAGCCGCGGACCTCTGTCGCAAGCAGGGAGTGGTGTGCGTCACAGCCCCCTGACGAAACGCTGGCTCTAAAGGGCCTCCAGGCCGGCGTATCCGGCGACCAGCCACTTCACGCCCTCAGCCTCGAAATTCACCTGCACTCGGGCATGGTCACCGTGTCCTTCAAGTCGCAGCACCACCCCTTCACCGAAAACCCGGTGACGGACCCGCCGACCAAGGAGCGGTCCACCGTCTGCGTCCGACGTCGCCTCACGGGCCGCGTAGCTGCCCCTCGGGCTGGCGATCCCACCCCCCAGACGTACTTCGGCGAGGGCATCGCGCGGCAGCTCTCGAATAAAGCGTGAGGCCTGCGGATAGTAATCATTTCCATGCAGGCGCCGGGATTCGGCGTAAGTAAGCACCAGCTTGCGCATAGCGCGCGTGATACCGACATAACACAGCCGTCGCTCTTCCTCGAGCTGCGCGGGGTCCTCCGATGAACGCTGATGCGGGAACAGGCCTTCCTCCACTCCGACGATAAAAACGTGCGGAAACTCAAGGCCCTTGGCGGAGTGCAGGGTCATCAGCTGGGCGCTGTCGGTATAAGCGTCCGCCTGGCCCTCACCGGACTCAAGCGCGGCGTGGGATAGAAAAGCCGACAGAAGCGGCATGTCCTGGTCATCCGGACCGGGCGTGAAGTCGCGGGCCGCGGTGAGCAGCTCTTCGAGGTTGTCGATCCGATCGAGACCGCGTTCGCCTTTTTCTTTGCGGTAATGCTCGATAAGTCCGCTCATCTCGATAACCCCGCCGAGCATTCCGGCCAGCTCCTCGTCTTCGAGCAGCAGGCTCATGCGGTCGACCAGGTCGACAAATCGCTGCAGCGCTGTCAGGGCGCGCGCGGCAAGCTCTTTGTGGGTAAGAACGCGAACGGTTGCCTCCCACAGCGTGACGCGCTCGCGCCGAGCCAGAGCCCGGACTTCCTCGAGACTGCGTTGGCCGATCCCGCGCGGCGGTGTATTGACGATGCGTTCGAAGGCTGCGTCGTCGCCGCGCCAGGCGGCGAGCCGGACATAGGCCAGAGCGTCCTTGATTTCTGCGCGCTCGTAAAAGCGGAAACCGCCGTAGACCCGGTACGGCAGGTCCGCCTGACGCAGGGCATCCTCGAGCACGCGTGACTGCGCACTCACGCGATAGAGGATGGCGCATTCAGACAGGGCGCCGCCCTCATCACGCCACTGCTGGATGCGGTCGACGCAGAAACGCGCCTCGTCGAGATCGTTATAAGCGGCGTATAGGGTAATCGGCTCACCCGCGCGGCCGTCGGTCCAGAGTTCTTTCCCCAGACGGGTAGGGTTGTGTGCAATGAGCTCATTGGCCGCTTTCAGGATCGTGCTGGTTGAGCGGTAGTTCTGCTCGAGTCGGATCAGCTCGTGGCGCGGAAAATCGCGGCCGAATCGCTGCATGTTTTCCACCCGGGCACCGCGCCAGCTGTAGATCGACTGGTCGTCATCGCCAACGACAAACATGCTGCCGCTGTCTCCGGCCAGCTGCCGCAACCAGGCGTACTGGATCGCATTGGTGTCCTGGAATTCGTCAACCAGAATGTGCCAGAAGCGTTCGCGATAGTGCGTCAGCAGTTCAGGACGGGTTGTCCATAGCTCATGCGCGCGCAGCAGAAGCTCCGCGAAATCAACAAGGCCGGCCCGCGCGCAGTGCTCTTCGTACGCGCGGTAGATGGCAATCATCGTCGACAGCGCGCTGTCGCCATAGTCGTCGATGTGCTGCGGGCGCTGACCGTCATCTTTACGCGCGTTGATGAACCACTGCGCCTCTTTTGCGGGCCATTCGGCCTCTTCCAGATCCATGCTGCGCACCGCACGGCGGACCACCCGCAGCTGATCTTCCGAGTCGATGATCTGGAACTGCTCGGGCAGCCCCGCATCCGCGGCGTGGGCGCGCAGAATGCGGTGCGCGATATTGTGAAAGGTGCCAACCCACATCCCACCAATTGGACGACCGGTCAGCTGCTCGATTCGACCGCGCATTTCCGCAGCCGCTTTGTTGGTGAACGTCACAGCAAGCACGCCGTGTGGCGAGGCTTGGCCAGTATGCAGATACCAGGCGATGCGATGCACCAGAACCCGGGTTTTGCCACTGCCTGCACCGGCCAGGACCAGCACCTGGGACGCCGCACTGCCGACTGCCTCGCGCTGGCGATCATTCAGCGGCGCAAGGATCGGATCGTCGTCGGCTGCTGCCATGAGGTATCGGAATAACGAATTGAAGGTCCCCCGCAGGGGGTCGATAGTGTACCCGCATGCCAGCGAGCGCACACAGCGAGGAAGAAGGTTAACAAGCGCGTGCCTCAGCGCATCGCACCCCATCGCTCGAGTGGGTAGGATCAGCAGATGAGTAGCTCTGCAGAAACCGACTTCACTGATCCCACACTCCTGACCCGTTGCGCCGAGGCCAGCCTGCAGATAGCGCGTGACATTGCGCCGTCGGCGGAGGTCGAAGTCGCGCTCGCCTCCGGTAGCGGTCTATCAGTAACTGTGCGTGGCGGCGCCTGCGAGCTGCTCGAATCGGAGCAGGATAAATCCCTGGCCGTCACCATATACCTGGACGGACGTAAAGGCAGCGCAACGACCTCTGATTTTTCTGCCGACGCACTGCGCGCCACCGTCGGCGCCGCCCACGCCATCGCCGAACAGGGCGAAGCAGATCGTTTTGCGGGTCTCGCCGCGGCCACGGATCTGGCCGCCGACGTACCGGATCTCGATCTGGACCACCCCTGGGACATCAAGGGAGAGGCCGCCATCGCCCTGGCGCTGGCCTGCGAAAACGCTGCGCTGTCCGCCGACCCCCGCATCAAACAGTCGGACGGCGTCAGCGTGAATCGTTACCGCGGCGCGCGGGCTTACGCCAACAGCCACGGCTTCTCCGGCGCCTACCGCGCCACCCGGCACAGCCTCAGTGCCGTCATGATCGGCGCCGAGGATGCCGGCATGCAGCGCGGGTACTGGTACACCAGTGCACGCTCCCCGACCCAGCTGACTGTGCCGGAAGAAGTAGGACGCCTGGCCGCGGCCAGAACCATCGCCAAACTCGGGGCCAGGAGGATTCCGACGACCGAAATGCCCGTTATTTTCGAACCGCGCGTGGCCAGCGGCCTGGTCGGGCACCTGATCTCGGCCATTTCCGGTTCGGCACAATACCGCCGCGCCTCTTTCCTGCTCGATGCGCTCGGAGAGCAGGTGCTGCCCGAGCACCTGGAGCTGCATGAAGCCCCGCATCTGCCCGGCGCCATCGGCAGCGCACCGTTTGATGCCGACGGCATCGCCACGCGCGAAAAAGCGATTGTCGCCGCCGGCCGGCTGGAAACGTATCTACTCAGCGCCTATGCGGCGCGCCGGCTAAACCGAGCGCCGACCGGAAACGCCGGCGGCACCCATAACCTGATCCTTACCCCGGGAACGCGCACCCTGGAAGAAATCATTGCTGCGACCGATCGCGCCCTGCTGGTCACGGATCTCATGGGCTTTGGTGTCAACGGCGTGACCGGTGACTATTCGCGCGGTGCAGCCGGATTCCTGATCAGCCGAGGCGAGCGCGCGCACGCAGTTGAGGAGATCACCATTGCCGGCAATCTGCGCGACATGTTGATGAACATCACCGAAGTCGGTATCGATGTCGACGAGAGCCTCGCGGTCCGGACGGGATCGCTGTGCATCGGCCGCATGGCCATTGCCGGTAGCTGATCTCATGGCGGGAGTGGATCTTTCTACATACGCCTGGCGCCGACCTGCGCTACACAGCAACTGTCGCCCGTGACCGTCAGCAGCATGAGTGCGTCTGAGCAGGCGCAGGAACTCATCGCCCACGCAGCGCGCGTCGTTGTGGGCAAGAAACCCGAATTGCGACTGGCCGTCAGTTGCCTCATCGCCGGGGGACATCTGCTGATCGAGGATGTGCCCGGCGTGGGGAAAACCACGCTGGCCCAGCTGCTCGCCCGTCTGCTCGGCCTGGAGTACCGGCGTGTACAGTTCACCAGCGACATGCTGCCCGCCGACGTTACAGGTTCCTATGTCTACGAGCGGGAACGTGCGGAGTTCCGTTTTCACCCCGGGCCGATCTTCGCCCACGTCGTGCTGGCCGACGAAATCAATCGCGCCACGCCACGCGCGCAAAGCGCGCTGCTGGAAGCCATGGAAGAAGGCCAAGTCACTATCGAAAACGAGACCCATCCGTTGGCGGCGCCTTTTTTCGTCATAGCCACGCAGAACCCGCTGGAACAGGTCGGGACCTTCCCGCTACCGGAATCTCAGCTCGATCGCTTCATGATGTGCATCTCGCTGGGCTATCCCGACCGCCACGCCGAACGACAGCTGCTCAACGGGATCGACCGGCGTCAGCAGCTCAAAACGGTCGGGGCTCTGCTGGACGCCGCATCGGTGCTCAGCCTGCAGGGGGCGACACAGCAGGTGCACGTGAGTGAGCCGCTGCTCGACTATGTTCAGGACCTGGTCGCATATAGCCGCAGCTCTCCCGCCTTCGTCACCGGACTGTCACCCCGCGCGGGGATCGCTGCGGTACGCGCTGCCCAGGCCTGGGCGCTGACCGATGGACGTCAGCACGTGACGCCGGAGGACGTTCAGGAAATCCTGCCGGCGGTCGCGGCCCACCGCCTGCAGCCCGCGGCTGACGGTGAGCGCGGCGGTGTGGACTTCGTGCGCCGCCATCTGCTCGGCGCCGTTGCAATCCCGTGAACGACGCCGCGACCGTCGCGGCACCGACGCTACTCGACCGCCGGCGGGTTTATATTTTTCCCACTCGCGCCGGCCTCGCCTTCGGCCTGATGATTTTTCTCATCCTGCTGGGCGCAATGAATTACGACAATGCGCTCGGCTATCAGCTGGCTTTCCTCCTGAGTGGCCTGCTCGTGGTCGCGATGCTGCATACCTACCGCAACCTCGCCGGACTCAGTTTTCTCCGCGCCCAGGGGCAGGCGACCTTCGCCGGTCGGGAAGCTGTGTTTCACTGCTTCGTGCACAACCCGACACAGCGCAGGCGGATAGCGCTCAGCCTGAGCTGCTGGCCGCGCGGCCTGTCGCGTCAGGAACGTCGATACTGGCGTCAGTTCGAAACCCGGTTTGATCTCAGCCCGGAGGCCGCGGACGGCATTCCGATCCGCGCGGAAGCTCATCGGCGTGGATGGCTGAAGCTCGACCGGCTGGTCATCCATACGGAGTACCCGCTCGGCCTGCTGCACGCCTGGGCGTACTTTGACTGCGCAGCGAGCGCACTGGTGTATCCCGAACCTCGCGGGGATCTGCCGCTGCCGCGCGGCGCAAGCGACCGAGTCGGTGTGCGGGCGCAGGCCGCCAGCGGAGTTGACGAATTCATGGGGCTACGCCCCTATCGCGCAGGGGACCCTTTGCGCGCCGTCGCCTGGCGCTCGCTCGCGCGAGAGCAGGAACTCTCCGTGAAGCAGTTTCACGGCCAGCGATCAGAAGAAATACGGCTGAGCTGGGCTGCGACATCCGCACATGCCCACAAGGAGCGCCGGCTCTCGCAACTGTGTCGCTGGGTGCTGATGGCCGAGCGCGCAGGCCTGCGCTACGCGCTGGAACTGCCGGAACTCGAGCTGCCCGCAGGGCACGGATCAACCCACCGGGACAGCTGCCTGCGCGCACTGGCCCTGTTCGAAGCTGAGCCATGACGCGTCAGGACCTGTCGACTCGGGAAGTCTGCTGGCTCGGGACCACCGTTCTGCTCTGCCTGGTTCCCCACCTTGGCCAGATCCCGGGCTATCTCGCCGTCGCTTTCGGCGGTGCCGCTGTGTGGCGCCTGCTCGGCGCCGGCGGCATCCTCCCGCTGCCCGAACGGCGGCGCCTGGTGCTCTGGCTGACCGTCCAGTTCCTCGCAATCTGTGCTTTTCTGGCCGTCTATATCGCGCACCGCGGACAGATTGGTCGGGAAGCCGGGCTCGAGCTTCTGGCCGCACTCCTCGGTCTCAAGCTCCTGGAAATGCACACCCGGCGGGATTATTACCTCGTTATTCTCCTGTGCTTTTTCCTTGTCGCCACTCGCTTCTTCCTATCTCAGACGCCGGTGACCGCAGGATTTGCGCTGTTGCTGGTTGTCCTGATCGTCACGGTCTTGATCCAATTCAACACACCGGTCGCCAGCAGGAACGCACGCCAGATGCTGGCGCTCGGCGCGCGCCTCACGGCGCAGTCCCTGCCTCTGATGGTGCTTGCGTTCATCCTTTTCCCCCGGCTACCCGGACCGCTGTGGGGTCTGCCGCACGACGCGCGCAATGGGGTGACGGGTCTGAGCGGTGAGCTGACGCTCGGACAGATTACGCATCTGGGGGCCGTCGACGAACTTGTGTTCCGAGCGGAATTTGTCGGGCCTATCCCTCGAGCTAAAGACCTCTACTGGCGGGGCCCCGTGCTGTGGCGCACCGATGGCAGAACGTGGCGCAGCGAAGAGCTGCGCTCATCCGGTGCGACACGTCTCGAGCAGCAGGGCCAGATTTATGCCTATCACGTGACACTCGAACCGCATAACAAACGCTGGCTGTTCGGACTCGATCGAGTCACCAGTACAGAGCGCGACATCCGCCGGACCGAGGATGGACGACTGTGGTCGAGATCCCCGGTGGAGCAACGCAGGCGCTACCTGGCCACCTCGGCAGTCAACTACCGCGCGCTCGGCCTGCCGCCGGCGGAGCGCGCCGCCGCGCTGCAGCTACCGGGGCCGAGGTGGCATCCGCGCACGCGCTCGCTTGCCGCCGAGCTGGCGCGGGATGCCTCCGGGCCGCTGGATGTTGCGGCAAAAGCGCTGGCCTATTACCGCGCGAACAACTTTTCCTACACCCTGACCCCGGCAGCTGTCGCCGGCGATGCTGTGGATGCGTTTCTGTTCGAGACTCGCGAAGGGTTCTGTGAGCACTTCGCGGCGTCGTTCGTTGTGCTGATGCGCGCTGCTGGTGTTCCAGCGCGAATTGTTACCGGCTATCAGGGCGGCGAATACAACGGTCTGGGCAGTTTCTTCGAAGTGCGGCAGTACGACGCCCACGCATGGGCTGAGATCTATGACGAACAACAGGGCTGGGTCCGTGTCGACCCCACCGGCAGCGTTGTTCCTGGACGGATCGCCATGGACCTCGTTGACGCCCGCGAGCTGCGCTCAGAGGGCCGCCAGCTGGCACGAGCCGACGCGACGCCTGCCGCGCTGCGCGGTCTCGGACGCGCATTCGACGTTCTGACTCATCAGTGGAATCAGTGGGTGATCGGCTACTCCAGTGAACAGCAGTCGCTGCTGCTGCAGCAGCTTGGCATGGTGTCCGTTAACCGCCGCAGTCTGATCCTGATTCTGGGCGTGAGCCTGATCGCGATGACCGCGATACTCGCGTTTTTCGTGCTGCGCTTCGAACGTAAAAAGGTTGAGGACCCCGTTCAGGCAGCCTGGCTGCAGCTCTGTGCACGCCTCGCCCGTACCGGCCTGACCCGCGCAGCGCATGAACCGGCGCTCGCTTTCGCCGCGCGGGTGGCGGCCGAACGCAGGGAGATCGCCGGGGAATTCCACGCGCTCGCAGAGGCTTACACGCAAGCGCGCTACGGCCCGGCCAAACTTGATCCGCGCCCCTTCATCCGGCGCGCCCGCGCGCTCAGGGTGCGTCACCCGACGTGATGTGCTGAACGCGCTTCAGGCGGCTCCCGCGCCCTCAAACCCATGCGCGTACAGCGCAGCGTACGCACCGCCAGCGGCCAACAGCTCGGTGTGATTCCCCGTCTCTACGACGCGCCCCTGGTCCAGCACGGCAATACAGTCGGCCTGCTCGATGGTCGACAGCCGGTGAGCCACAACCAGACAGGTGCGACCCACGCGCAGAGCGGCAATCGCTTGCTGCACGTAGCGCTCGGATTCGTTATCCAGCGCCGCCGTCGCTTCGTCGAGGATCAGCACCGGAGCGTCTTTCAGCAGGGCGCGCGCGATCGCGATGCGCTGTCGCTGGCCGCCTGACAGACGCTGCCCGTTCTCTCCGACCTGTGTATCGAGCCCGTCGGGAAATCCGCGCGCAAACGCCTGGACCTGAGCCTGCTCGGCGGCACGCTCGACCTGCTCTCGAGTCACATCGCCGGACGCGCCATAGGCTATGTTGTTGTAGATCGTGTCATCGAACAGCACCACGCTCTGGCCAACAAAGGCGATGCCGGCGCGCAGCGCAGACAGGGAATATTCACTCACTTCGTGCTCATCGAGAAACACCTTGCCGGCATCCGGCGCATAAAAGCGCGGCAGCAGGCTGACCAGCGTCGTTTTGCCACCGCCCGACCGCCCCACGAGCGCGAGCGTCTGGCCGGCCGGCACCTCAAGGGAGACATTGTCGAGCGCCAGGTTGGCGCCGTAAGACACGCTGACGCCGGCCAGCCGCACCCGCCCTCGAGGCACGTTTTCAAGCGTCCCTTGATCGTCTTCGGTGGCCGTATCTATCAGCTCGAAAACCGACTCCGCCGCGGCCAGTCCGCGCTGAAGAAATTCATTCGCCCCGGCCAGGCGCTTTATTGGCGGCATCAGCAACGCCGTCGCCGTAACGAACGCGATGAAATCGCCCCGGGTCATCGAACCGTTGCCTGCCTGCTGCAGAGAAAAAACGATCATCACCGCTATGCCGGAAGCCACGATGAGCTGTATGACCGGCACCAGCAATGCACTGGTGCGCACGACCTTCATATGAAACTTACGCGCATCATTGACGGTGCGTTCGAACCGCGCGGCCTCCCAGTCATAACCGCCGTATACCTTGATTTCGCGCTGGCCGCGGATGATTTCCTGCACGACGGCATTCAGGCTGCCGACCGACGACTGCAACCGCTGGCTCATCAGGCGCATACGCGCCGAAACCCGGCGCACCACCATGCCGAGGATCGGCGCGAGGAGCACGAATACCAGCGCCAGCGACCAGTTCAGATAAAGCAGATAGCAGAGCAGGACTATGACAACGGCGCTGTCCTTCACCAGCACTGAGATGACCCGGGTGGTCGCCTGCGACACCTGCGTCACATCGAACGTAAACCTGGAAATCACCCTGCCGGCGGCCTGATGGTCGAAAAAGTTCACCGGCAGATGCAGCAGAGTCCGGCACATCAGCAGGCGCAGGTCAGCCATCGTCCGCTGCGACACCCAGGCCAGCGCGACCGTGCCGACATAGCTCAGCGCACCGCGACACAGGAACAGAAGCACGAGAAGTACCGGAGTGGTGTAGACCCGCGTTGTGGCAGCGAGATCAAAGTGCTCATCGATCAGTGGCTTGAGCAGGGCGGGCAACATCCATTCCGTGCCTGCCAGCAGCACCATGGCGCCGACCGAAAGCATGAAAGTACGCCAGTAAGGTTTGACGTAGCGCAGCAACCGCGCATACATGCCTGAGCGCAGAGCCGAGAAGCGACGCATCAGGACAGTGCCACGCGCATGGCGCTCACGGCGAAGAACCGTAGCCTTGAGATTCGCTGCAGGTCAGGCGGCTCCCGGCGGCAGCAGGGCATTTCTCGTTGCTCCGGATTCCGTCACCAGCGCCAGGCCGGCGGCGCGGTGCGCCGCAGCGGTTTCAGTATCACCCAGGCCGTCCGCTATCTTGGCCATGAGGCTGTGCACCAAAGCGCTGGGCGATGTCTCAAGCAGGGCTGCGAGCTGTTCCTGGGCCTGTCCCCAGAGCTCGTTGCGGATCGCCTGGCGCGCCCACGCCAGACGCAGTCCGGGGTCGTCGCCGTGATTGTGCGCCCAGGCTTCAATCTTGCGCAGCTGCCTTCCGCGTGGCTCGCCCATGAGCTCTCCGTAGAGAGCCACCAGCGCACTGTCCCAGTGACGATCGAGGTGTTTGCGTAAACAAGCCTCGGCCCTGGCGTGAGCCTGGCAGCCGATCAGCGCGCGAGCATAGGCAGCGAGCGTCCGCGGCTCAGCACGCAGGGCGCGCGGCAGGGCCTGCCAGTGCTCGGTGAGGCCGGCCTCAGTCTGGCCGGGTTGTTCCATCACAGCGATCGCCGTTGCTCGCTCGAGCGCAGACAGATCGCCGGGGGCGAGCACACGATCACGTTTAAGCGCAGGTAACAAATCGAATAACGCGCGATGGTCCTGCTGCTGACGCGCCAGCTCATACTGCAGCTGCAGCAGCTGCGGGCTGCGGACCGAACGGCCGGACAGCGCTTTCACCATTGGCGCCGCCTCCTCGGCGTGACCTCGCTGCAGCAGCCAGTCTGCCCGCCGCTGGATAAAAGCGTCACGCAGCTGGGGTTCAATGTTCGCCGCCAGCGTCAGGTAGTTGTCGCGGCGCGCAGGTGAGCGCTGCGCCTGCGCGGCTATCGCTGCAGCGAAGTAATGTGCCGCTGGCTGGCGCGCACCCTGCAGGTCTCGGAGAAACTGGCGTTCCGCGCGCGCGGCATCTCCCGCGGCCAGCGCCAGCAGGCCACCGGACAACGCGTCAATCTCGCGTCGCTGACGTCGGTCCCGCGACCAGCCCCGCCATTGACGCGGGGCGGACAGCAGGCGACTCGCCAGACGCAGGGCGGCATACAGCGCGATGGCAGCTGTGAGCAACACCAGTGCAAAGAAGGTGAAGCTGGTGCGCAGGACCTTGCCCCCGTAACCGATCACGACGAAGCCGGTGTCGTCGGCAGCAAAGTGCCCAGCAACCACCGCCGCGACCAACGCAAGCAGGATGATCAGCAACAGCCTCATCGTCAGCGCAGAGCTCCGCCGCCATCCCCATGCTGACGCGCGCGCAGTTCGCGAACGCGATCCAGACTGGCGCTGACATCCGGCAGAGCCGGGCGCAGATCAATCCGCTCAGCGGCCTGCATCTGCGCGGACAGCGCACGAACAGCGGCGCTGCCGGTGTCGTAATAGTCGTTCAGCAGCTGACCCACGAGCCGGGCCGAAGCGCGAAAATTGGCGTTGTCGCGGCGCAACACGGCAAGCCGGGCACTGGCCAGCTCAAGCTTCAGATTCTGCTGCAGCACAGAGCGCAGCTTTGGATCGAACAGGGCGCCGTCTGACAGCTCGCCGTCTTTCACCTCGACCAGGCTTTTAAGGTCCTGCCACAAGGTCAGAAGCAGAGCCTGCCAGTCGGTGCCAGCCGCCCCTGGCGTGGTGCTTTCCGCGGTAACACCGTGCAGCCCGTCTATTTCACGCGTCGGCAGCGCGTCCGCCTGCGCAATGGCCTCCGCGAGTGATAGCGCAAGGCCTTCCACATCTGCCGTGTCCACGCTCTGCAGGGAAGCGATGTCACGGGCGAGCTGTTCTCGCAGCGGAAGGAAAGCAGGTTCACGTCCGCCTCTGAGGCGCAGATCGGCCGCGTGTAATGCAGCGCCAGCCGTTGCTGCGTCCTGCTCCAGAGCCAGGCGCTGCGTGGCCGCGAGTATCAGGTATTCAACTTCGGCAAGGATCCAGTCCACCGCCGCGGCCTCGTGCTCGGGCCGCAGATCGGCCAGCTGTGCTGCAACTGCATCCTGATCCTGCTGCACCGTGACCAGCGCCTGCTGTTGCGTCTGCTGTGCGCGGACCGTTTCGGCAAGCTCCAGGCGCACGCTCTCCAGGCCGGCTTTGAGATCGCGCGGCGCCCTCTCAGCCGCCTCGAGACGTTCCTCGGTTGCGCTCTCGTTAGCAGGGAGTATGTGGTGATGCCAGTACGCAGCGCCAACAGATAAAGCCAGCAGCCACAGATACGCCATCAGCAACGGCCATAGAGAAGACCGCCGCGGCGCGTCCGGTTGAGCCGGCCCGACAGCGGGTTCTGCAGTCACATCAGTCTGCGTCTCACTCATGACTCTTCGTCAGCCCAGCGGATCAATCGCCGTAGAATGCTCTCGTCAGAGGGGTTTTCGACCACGAGAGGGCGTTGCGTAAACCCCAGCGACTCGACCTCCTGTCCAACGCGCGACCCCACTACGAGCATCTGCATATCGAACAGCCGATCGATACCCTCTTCCTCTATTTTCTCAACCAGATTGGTAAGGCTCTCAAGACTGGTTGCCAGACCGACGTCGGGTACCCGAACGTCATGCGCTTTCAGCACCGTGCCCAGAACCACGTCCGGTTTCTGCCGTTCATAACACTCGCAGTACCGCACCTCTGCGCCTCTGCGCTCGAGTGTTTTAGCCAGCACTTCGCGCCCGCCGACACCGCGGAAGATGACCACGCGGCGTCCGTCGACCGCTTCCTGCTGCAGGGTCTCCAGTTTCAGCAACCCCTCCGAGCTGAACTCGGTCGCCGGGGCCTGCACCGCGGCCAGCCCAAGACGATTGAGTGTGTCTCTGGTGCCGAGGCCGACGGCAAACACCGGGACGCGATCCAGGCTCGCGCCCTTGGCGTTGAGCAATTCCATGCCGAATTCAGCGGCGTTTTTGCTCACGAAGATCGCGATATCGATTTGGTCCAGCGCCGATGCTGCGGCCTGCGCCGCCGTTGGATCGACCAGCGGGGAAATAACAAGCATCGGCGCGTTGATCGCAGTTCCCCCCTGCGCCTCTATGGCTGTGGCAAGGGTTTCAATCTGCCCTTCAGGCCGGGTGACAAGGACGGTAATCCCGTCCAGCGACTGGTCGTTCATCATGCGGCGTTCAGCTAGCCCTTATTTACCCGCTCCAGAATGGAGTCGGCACCCGCTCTGAGCATGCTGTCGGCCAGCCGCTCCCCTATCCCGGCCGCATCGGCTGCCGGACCGCGCGCAGTTTGCCGAACTACATCAGCGCCGTCGACACTTGCGGCGAGACCTTCAAGTGAGAGGAGATCAGGCCCCAGCTGAGCGAAGCCGGCGACAGGCGCGTGGCAGCTGCCACCCAGTCGCTCGTTCATCGCGCGCTCTGCGGTTACACAGTCTGCGGTCGGCTGATGGTGCAGCACGCCAACCAGCGCGGCAACGTCTTTATCGCCAGCGCGGATTTCGATACCAATCGCGCCCTGTCCGACTGCGGGCAGGAATGAGTCAGGCTCCAGAAGCGTGCAGCGCTCGTCGAACAGCGCCAGCCGCTTCAAGCCCGCCGCGGCCAGCACAATGGCGTCGTACGCCCCTTCAGCCAGCCGCGCGAGACGGGTCGGAACGTTTCCGCGGAGATCCAACACCTCGAGGTCCGGCCGGAGCGCGAGCAGCTGACTCCGGCGGCGCAGGCTGGAGGTTCCGACTCGGGCGCCGGACGCCAGTTCGGCCACGCTGCAGGGCGCCGCGGCAACCAGAACATCCCGCGGGTCCTCTCGCTCGAGAATCGCGCCGAGCGCGAAGCCGTTTGGCAGCCCTGCCGGGACGTCTTTCATGGAGTGAACGGCGAGATCGGCGGTGCCTTCCTGCATCGCGACTTCGAGTTCCTTGATGAAAAGTCCTTTCCCTCCGATGGCGGCGAGCGCGCGATCGGTGATGCGATCACCGGTGGTCGTCATCGGCAGAAGCTCTATCTCTACTCCGGGGTGCGCCGCGCGCAGCAGCGCCGCTACGTGTTCGCTCTGCCACAAAGCAAGCCGACTCGCTCGGGTCGCAATCCGCACAGTGGAAAGTCTTGTCACAGCAGATCCCTTACCTCGGTCTCAAAGCGACGGAGAGCGTCATGAAGCCTCCAGAAGACGACGCCCGCAGGCGCTCGCGAGCTATGCGCTGTGGCCTGCGAAAGTTGAAGAATATGCTGTAAATCAAGGCAAAAGCGCGAGCATGCTAGCAGTTTTCCTGTGGTAAGGTGTGCGCCGTCCAGACCCTGCCGTGAGCCTCGCCACCATGCCTCGTCGCCTTGGCGTTATCATGGATCCGATCGCTCGGATCAACCCTAAGAAAGACACCACCCTTGTTCTGTTACTCGCCGCACAGCGCGCAGGGTTCGAGCTGTATTACATGGAGCTGGACGACCTGCTCCTGTTTGATGGCGAGGCGCGGGCTCACCGCCGCGCGCTGACCGTATTCGATTCCTCGGAGCGCTGGTTCGAGCTCGGACCGGACAGCGGCGGAGACGCACAAGCACTCACCGAATTCGACTGTGTCCTGATGCGCAAGGACCCGCCGTTCGATATGGAGTTTGTATTTGCGACCTACATACTCGAGCGTGCACAGGCTGCCGGTGTGCTGGTGGTCAACGATCCCCGGTCAGTGCGAGACGCTAACGAAAAACTGTTTACCGCCTGGTTCTCAGACGTCTGTCCGCCCACCCTGGTAACCCGTCGTGAACAGGATCTCAGAAGCTTTTTAGCCGCGCACGAAGACATCGTGGTCAAGCCACTGGACGGAATGGGGGGCGCCTCGGTCTTCAGGGTGCACCGCTCTGATGAAAACGCGAGTGTCATTTTTGAAACGCTGACAGCCCTGGAGCAGCGATTCTGCATGGCCCAGCGATACCTGCCGGCTATTCGCGAGGGAGATAAACGCATCCTCGTTGTTGACGGTCAGCCGGTGCCTTATGCCCTCGCCCGCATCCCTGCTGCCGGGGAGCTCCGCGGCAACCTGGCCGCCGGAGGACGCGGCGTTGCGCAACCTTTGTCCGACAGCGACAAGGAGATCTGCCGGCGGGTTGCCCCTGAGCTGCGCAGCCGAGGCCTGCTGTTTGTCGGACTCGATGTCATCGGAGACCGCCTGACTGAAATCAACGTCACCAGTCCCACCTGCGCGCGCGAGATCCAGACCCAGTTCGGCACCGACATCGGCGCAATGCTGATGGAAGCCATCCTCGCCCGCCTGTGATCTGAGCAGGTCTGGTGAGCGCGCTCAAAGACCGGAACACAGGAATTTCTCAGACGTGATTTCTGCATCATGAGCAGCGTCGCGCTGAAGCCCGCCATTACGCCCGATGATCGCTTTGGCCTGACCCTGTGTGTCGCCATCATCGTGCACGCAATGGTAATTCTGGGGGTGAGCTTTGCTCCCGAACCCGATCCGGCGGCGGGCTATGAAGCGATGGAGATCCTTCTCGTTCCAGAGAAATCCCAAGCGCCGGAGAAAGCTGAAGCGCTGGCCCAGACCAACCTGCAGGGGGGCGGCAAAAAAGCGCAGAGCGAGTCATCTCCCGCTTCGCCGGTGAGAGCACCACTGCCGTCGGAAAAGGCTGAGATTGCGGCGCAGAGCGCAACGCCACCGACCGCTATCGCGCCCGCGCCGGCGCCGCCAGCCGCGCGGGTAGAACAGGAGAGTCAGCTGACACGGGCAGAGAAACCCCGCGAGGCCGCGGAGCTGCTGGTGAGGGCCACCCCGACATCAGCACCACTACCCGCTCAGGGCCCCGCAGACCGCCTGCTCGAAGGCAATCCGACCGAAGAACCTGTGTCGGAGCCCGTCCCGAAGACGCCGGCCCCGCCGACGCAGCTGCCAACCGCGGCTCAGCTACTGACTCGCTCCTTTGCGCTGGCCAGCTTGAATGCCGACGTGCAGCAGCGTCTGGACGCGCGCGCGACCAATCCGCGCCAGAAGTACATCTCAGCCAACACGCGGGAATTCCGCTACGCCGCCTACATGGAAGCCTGGCGTGCAAAAGTTGAGCGTATCGGCAACATCAACTACCCAGACGAAGCACGACGTCGCGAGCTTTCCGGCAACCTGCTCCTAGACGTCGCGCTCTATCCCGACGGGAGCGTGGCCGAGATCACCGTCCGCCGGTCTTCCGGACACAAAGTCCTCGATGCGGCTGCTGTACGCATCGTTGAACTCGCCGCGCCCTTTGCCCCTTTCCCCGACGATATACGGGAAGAGGTAGACATCCTGCACGTCACGCGTACCTGGAAATTCCTGAACAACCAGCAGTTTTCTGCGCGCTGACGCGCAGCAGGCGTGACTTGAGGATCTCCCTCAGGGCGGGAATACTGCAGCTGATGGAAAGCTTTGACCTCACCAACCAATTTCTGATCGCGATGCCCGCGCTCGACGACCCGAATTTCACGAAAACCGTGACCTATGTCTGCGTCCATAACGACGAGGGAGCTATGGGGATCGTGATCAATCGTCCGCTGGAAATTACGCTGGAAGAGGTCTACGAGCAGATGAACCTGAGCAATCACCTGCCGGGTTCACCGGCGCAACCTGTCTACCGGGGCGGTCCGGTGCACACCGACCGGGGTTTTGTCCTTCATCGCCCCGGCAACGCCTGGGATTCCACGATCTCGGTCACCCCCGAAATCGGCGTATCGACATCCAGAGATATCCTCGAGGCCATGGCTCAGGGCACCGGGCCGTCTGACTGCCTGCTTGCGCTGGGCTATGCCGGCTGGGGCGCCGGACAGCTCGAACAGGAGATGGCGGGCAATGCCTGGCTGAGTGGCCCTGCGAGCCCGGAGGTTATTTTTAAGCTGGCACCCGAAAAGCGCTGGTCCGCTGCGGCCAGCGCCCTGGGCATCGATGTCAATGCGCTGTCACACGAGGTCGGACACGCCTGAATGCACACGGTCCGCACGGTGCTGGCCTTCGATTTCGGTCTGCGCCGGATCGGCGCTGCGGTCGGGCAGGATCTAAGCCGCACCGCGCAGGCGCTAGGTACAATCAAGGTCAAGCAGCATAGACCCGACTGGGACGACATCGGACGCCTGGTCCACGAGTGGCAGCCGGATCTGTTTGTTCTGGGACGCCCGGGAACTGCGGACGGCAAGCCTCACTCGCTGGCTGCGGCCATTGATCGCTTTGCCGGACGGCTGCACGGACGTTACGGCAAGCCCGTACATTTCATAGACGAAAGGCTGTCTTCCTATGCGGCGGAAGGCTCGGCTGACGCAGCACGCCTGGGGGTGGACGCAGCCGCCGCGCGTATCATTCTCGAAACCTGGTTTGAGACAATCAAACCGCGCTAGGAGCACTATGCCCTCAGATCCCGCGATCGATGTTGAAGCCCTGCTTGATGAGATGTGCCTCCGAACGCAGGCGAAACTCGCCGAAACCGGCGTCGACAATCCTCTCCTGATCGGTATCCGGACGGGCGGCGTGTGGCTCGCCGAGCGGCTACGCCTGCGGCTCGGGATCGCAGAGCCGGTGGGCGAACTCAATATCGCTTTTTATCGTGACGACTTCAGTCGTATCGGACTGCATCCCACCGTCGAGCCCTCGCAGCTTCCGATTCAGGTAGACGATCGTGACCTGCTGCTGGTCGATGACATTCTGTTCACCGGAAGAACCATCCGCGCGGCCATGAACGAGATTTTTGACTACGGCCGGCCGCGCTCAATACAGCTGGTGGTTCTTGTCGATCGGAGCGGACGGGAGTTGCCCATAGATGCCAGTGTCTACGGCATGCGCATGAAACTCGCTGCCGATGAGCATGTTAAGCTTCGCGGCCCCGACCCACTGCGGCTCGAAGTCTGGGACAGTCGACCTTGATCTTTACGTCTCCGGCTAACGCACTCGCGCTCCCCAGCGCTCAAAGCGTCCTGTCAGACTTTACTCCTGAAAACACATGAGCGGCGATGGGATTCAATTTGATGCCCAGGGGCGACTCAAGCATTTCCTGACTATCGAAGGTATCCCGCGAGCGCTGCTGCTCGAAATCCTCGACTACGCTGAACAATTCGCGGTGGTTGGCGAGCGCGCCGTCAAAAAAGTCCCGCTTTTGCGCGGCAAAACGGTCATCAACCTGTTCTTCGAGCCCAGCACCCGTACACGCACGACCTTTGAACTCGCCGCAAAACGCCTCTCCGCAGATGTCATGAATCTGAATATCGAGGCCAGCGCGACCCGCAAGGGCGAAACACTCTCAGACACGCTGAAGACACTCGAAGCCATGGCAGCCGACATGTTCGTAGTCCGTCATCAGGACAGCGGTGCCCCGGAGTTCATCGCGCGCCAGGTGTCAGCGGAGATCAGCGTGATAAATGCAGGGGACGGACGCCATGCGCATCCAACCCAGGCGCTGCTCGATATGTTCACCATCCGCCGGCACAAGGCGCGCTTTGAGGATCTGCGGGTAGCGATCGTCGGTGACATTGCCCACTCGCGGGTCGCGCGGTCAGAAATCCACGCCCTGAAGACCCTCGGAGTCCCCGACGTGCGGGTGATCGGCCCGCGAACCTTGCTGCCGGACGGGATCGAAGAGCTAGGCGTGTCCATATTCCATGATCTCGATGAAGGCCTTACCGACGTCGATGTGATCGTCATGCTTCGACTGCAACAGGAGCGTATGCAGAGTGCCCTGCTACCAAGCGGACACGAGTATTTCCGCCTTTACGGCCTGACCCCGCGACGACTGCGGCGCGCCGCCCGCGATGCCATTGTGATGCACCCGGGGCCAATCAATCGAGGCGTGGAAATAGACTCCGCCGTCGCCGATGGACAGCAGTCTGTCATCCTGCAGCAGGTGACCCATGGTATTGCGGTGCGCATGGCAGTCATGTCCATGGTGATCGGCTCCCACGCGTCATCATGAATATCCGGATCAGAAATGGCCGGGTAATTGACCCGGCTCAGGACCTCGACGCGGTAAGCGACCTGTGGGTCGAGGATGGAACGGTAGCCGGCATCGGGCGCAAACCGCGCGGCTTCAAAGCGTCGCGGGAGATCAACGCGCAGGGTTTCGTAGTTTGCCCCGGCCTGATCGAAATCAGCGCCCACCTGCGCGAGCCGGGCGCGGAACACAAAGCCACCATTGCGAGCGAGCTCGCGGCGGCAGCGAGCGGCGGGTTTACCACCGTGTGCGCCACACCGGATACGGATCCGGTCGTCGACACGCCGGCCGTCGTCGAGCTTATCCACCAACGCGCCCGCGGCGTGCGCGGTGCGCGCGTTCACTGCATCGGCGCGCTGACGCGCGAGCTGGAAGGCGAAATCCTCGCTGAGATGCAGGCGCTGAAAGATATCGGCTGCGTCGCTGTGTCCAATGCGAACAATCCCGTGCGCGACACGAGCGTGCTTAAAAGCGCGCTCGCCTATGCCTCCACGCTCAACCTGACCGTCGTGCTGCAACCGGCCGATCCCTGGCTGTCGGCCAAGGGCGTCATGCACGAGGGCGCTCAGAGCACCCGCCTCGGACTTCCAGGCATACCCGCTGCCGCCGAGCTTATCGGTCTGACCCGCGATCTCATGCTGATTGCGGCTACCGGCGTCAAAGCCCACTTTCACACGCTCTCAACCGGCGCGGCGGTCCCCTACATTACCAGCGCCCGCGCCGACGGCCTGGCCGTGACGGCAGACGTCGGCCTCGCCCATCTGTGCCTCACTGACAGCGCGGTCAGCAACTACAGCGGAGCAGCGAATGTGCAACCGCCACTGCGCTCGCAACGAGACCGGCAGCAGCTCGTCGCGGCGTTGAAAAAGGGCGACATCGACGCACTCTCGGCGCATCATCAGCCGCAGGATGCGGACGCCAAAGCCGCGCCGTTCGCGGCAGCTGCACCCGGCATCTCCGGCTTCGATACCTTCATTCCCCTTCTACTGGACGTCGTCGGGCGCGGCAGGGTACCGCTGTCCCGGGCGCTCGCGGCCTGCACTCTGGCGCCGGCTGCAGCTCTCGGTCTGCAGGGAGGCACTCTGGTCAAAGGCGAAAGAGCGGATATCTGCATTTTTGACCCGAGCCACGAATGGATCCTGAACGCATCGACCGCTTTAAGTTGTGGCCTCAACTCCCCGTTTTTCGGCCACACGCTGCGCGGCCGGGTCACTCATACGCTGGTCGGCGGCCGCGTGGTCTATGAACTCGAACGCTGAAATGAATACCGCGGCTACGCTGCGTCCGCATCGCAACACCCTGCATCTGGAGCAGGCGGCGATCGTGTCCATCGAACACTTCGCGGGAGAGCAGGTCATCATGCGCCTGTCCAGCCCGACGCTTGCCGCTCGAGCGCTCCCGGGCCAGTTCGTTCATGTTCAATGCGACCCGAGTCTGCCCATGCGACGGCCCATGTCGCTGATGCGCGCGGACAGTCAGGCCGGGTGGGTCGACATCCTGTTCAAAGTTCACGGCCACGGCACCCGCCTGCTCGCCAAAAGGCGGGTTGGCGATACGCTCAGCGTTCTCGGACCCATCGGCCGCACTTTCCGTCTGGAGCGTTATCGTGCCCGCCCGCTGTTAATCGGCGGCGGCGTAGGGATCCCGCCGATGATCTTCCTCGCGGAGCACATGCGTCACAGCAGGGCACCGGTGACTCCCTTTGTTGTCATGGGCTCTGAGGTGCCGTTTCCATTCCAGGCACGACCGTCACAGATCCTGGTCCACGGATTGGACCCTGAATGCATCGCCGCTGTGCCTCTGCTGGACGACTGGGGGATCGCCTCAAGACTCGCCAGTCAGCAGAACTTCCCTGGCTGCTATCGCGGGCATGTGACTGAGCTCGCACGGCGCTGGCTTGAACAATCCATAGACGCCTTGGGCGACGTCGAGATCTTTGCCTGCGGCCCAACGCCGATGCTGCGTGCCGTTCAGGCGCTTGCCCTGGAATTCGAGGTTCGCTGCGAGATCTCCATCGAGGAGTACATGGCGTGCGGCGTTGGCGGCTGCGCAGGCTGCTGTGTATCGGTCATAACCGACGAGGGAGAAGCCATGAAGCGCGCCTGCGTCGACGGCCCCGTGTTTGACGCAGCCAGTGTCAGGCTGTCGTCCTGAGCACGCCTCGCGTCCAGTCGCGAGCGATCAATCGGCGCCGCATCCCCGCCTGCCCGGCCTGATCCGTCGATACCGAGCCAACCCGCATCGACGTCCTCAAGATGAAAGGTTCACCCGGCTTTTTGCAGCGCTCGATCGGCTGATCGCAGACCAGGGCCTGCCCGTCGTGCTGGATAGCGGCTGCGGAACCGGTCTGTCCAGCAGGGCTCTCGCCCAACGGTTCCCGAAGTGCCTGGTGATCGCCTGTGACCGCAGCGCCTCACGCCTGCGAAAAGCCTCCGGCGACATTCCTCGACCCGACAATCTGCGCATCATCCGCGCTGATCTGCCGGCGCTGTGGGCGCACGCCCGGATCGCCGGATGGCCTGTGCTACACCACTTTCTCCTTTATCCCAACCCGTGGCCAAAGCCGCGTCATCTGACCCGGCGCTGGCACGCCAACCCGGCGATGGCGGACCTGCTCGCGCTCGGCGGAGCGTTCGAAATGCGGACCAACTGGGCGCTTTACGCCGACGAGTCTGCACAGGCCATCGGCTGCTGGACGGGACTTAAAGTCAGCGCGGAGCTCTTCCGTCCCGAGCTCCCGTTAAGCGCCTTCGAAAGGAAATATCAGCGCAGCGGTCATGCGCTGTTCCGAGTGCGGGCTACTCTGGGCCCGCTGCCGCCCACTCGGAGTATCACTCCGGTAACGCCATCAAACCGTGAGCCATCAGCGTCTGCTCGATCTCGGCCCGATTGAATCCGACCAGAACATCGTCGTGGATTCTGATCGTCGGGACGACCCGCTGCGGAAGCGTATCAAACAGCCGGCGCCCTTCAGCGTCGTCATCGATATCGTATTCGCAGTGCGCTATCGCCTGCGTCTGCAGGTAGTCACGCGCGCGTCGGCAATATCCACACCAGGAGGCGCTCAGCATCACCAGCGTATCGGATCCCGGCGTGACATCGCGGCCGCACAGGATCGGCTCCGGAGCCTCCGCCTGCCGGACAACAAGCACGAGCAGACCAACGGCAACCAGCGCAATCCAGGGACCGGATCTCGCCGCCACGCCGCCCAGCCTGCGGAATTCAGTCACCAGCAGCCCAGCGGTAGGTTTTCAGATCAATGTGTTCCGCATCGCTACGGCAGACGCCTTCCTGCATCAGTAGTGCGTACTGCAGCTCGTCTCGTGTCCCGTGCTTCCGAGGACTTACCCTGCCGGTTCGATTGATAACCCTGTGCCAGGGCACGTCGATTCCAGGCGGCAGCGCAGACAGGGCATAGCCAACCTGGCGTGCACCGGCAGGTCCTTCAATTCCTGCCAGGGCAGCAATCTGTCCATAAGTTGCGACCCGTCCAGCGGGAATCATGGATACGACAGCCCAGACGGCCTCGTTTCTGCGCCAGGGAACCCCGTCTGTTTTCACCGCTGCCTGCGACGCAGCAGCGGCAGCCTTCCAGCGCGGCCGTACCAACGGGCTCAACACTTTTCAATCGGGACGGCTCGAACCTCGGGCCCAACCTCAATGCGCCATCCTCGATCGGGGCGGTCAGTCGCGCGCAGACACAGCAGGGCGGCACTCTGTCCCGTCCAGCGCGCAGCGATATTGCTGACGGTAAACGGGACTCCATCATTTTCCAGCTTCGATTCCAGCAGTTTGCTCACCTTATCCGTGCCGTCCACTGCGTAGGCGGTAACGAAAAAAGGCCCTTGCGGCATCTTCGACTGCGACACCGTCAGCCTCAGGCGCCAGGCACCGTCGGGCGAAACTGACTCAGAGAACAATTCCTCCGGCGTGCGCCCGCAGCCCACCAGGAGCAGGCAGCACACGGCCAAGCGCAACCAAGCCCGGCGCGCGCCGATGACGCTGCCGACAGAACCTGAAGCGACGCGCCGCGGAGAAAGCAATTGCTCAGTCAACATGGTCTCTCTCCGCTTCGAACAGTGCGTTCCAGGCGGCCCACTGATCGGCGTTGGATGGGAATTTAGGATGGTCGAAACGCGCCAGCACCCAGTGTTTATCACCCTGACCATAAACCCTGGCTGCGTTGAAAATCAGGCCGTCCTTGTAGGCCTGCCGCTGCTCGTCGGGCACGGTTTTCGGCGTCTGCGCGGACCACAAGCCGGCCTTGCGCAAACGCTCGACCTGCGGCCCCGCGCCTGCTCCATTCCTGGGGGTACAGACATAAAGGCTGCCATTACGCGGATCCGCCGGGTCAAAACAGAGGTCGTAGTTATCCACGATGTGCTCGGTTGAAAACACATCGGGGAAGACGTCAGGCGGGCTTTTCATGAGCGCTGTTCCAGTTTGCGAAGACCCGCGACGCTACCCCAGCACCTGGGTCCGATCAACTTACCGTCGACCCTGACGACAAGGTCCGCTGCTCAGGGTTTGAGCTCTACCTCTATGAAGGCGAAATCGTAGTCGTTTGCATTGATTACATTGTGCTCGACACCTGCGGGTCTGGTGTAAGACACCCCAACGGCCAGTTCGGCTTGCGCGGTTCCTGTGGCGCCGTTATCCAGCAGCAGCGTTCCTGCTACCAGCGGGACGACAACGTAGTCGTGCTCATGACGGTGCCACCCGGTTTCCGCACCGGGTGCAAACGACCACCGGGTGACAATGACACGCTCGTTTTCCAGCTGCCTTGTCGGCTGCGCCTTCGGTCTATTGTGCGACATCCAAGCTGCCCTCCGGTCAATACTTCAGGGTGTGCCCGCAGCGTTCGCCGACGCCGAGTATGAATCCGCCGCGGGCCTGTTCAATGCAATCTCACTGCGATAGCCACGCGCCAGCCAGGCGGGGTCCGCCGGCCGGACAGCTACATTGGGATACTTGAAGTAATCCCGCTCCCATATGAAGTCACTGATCAGGGCATTTATAAACAGCGCCTGGGGCATTTCACCATAGCGGCGGAACAGCGGGAGCGCGCCGGCGTACCAGGTCGCCACTTCCTCGGGATTCGCCTCCGTCAGCAGCGTCACCGCACCCTGGTCGTCCCAGCCAGAGCGAAGCTGGCATTGCGGTTTTTCTCGGCCCCAGGAAATCTCCACAACCCGCGCGCCTGGGAAGACCGGTGCAAGCACATCGCCGGCCTTGGGAAGACAACGGGAGCGCCGCAGATGCTCGAGGCGCAGTTGCGCGCCGGGATCGAGACCGCGCGCAGGTAACCATTCAAGTTGAGACCCTGCGCCGCTGCCAGGCAGGGGCAAGCCGGCCGTACCGATTGCGGCCGCAAGGGTTGCCCCCAGCCACCGTTTTCGCGCCCGCCGAAAGCCTGCTCGGCGCCTCACAGGGCTCGACGCACTCAGCGAGAGTGCGCCCGAGATCCGGCGCGAGCCTCAACCAAAATTGATCCGCGCCTCGAGATTGGTGCGGGAATCCGCGTTGGACAGCGCCTCTTCCAGACTGATGCGCTCTTCCGAAAACAGGCTGTGCAAGGCCATATCGAAGGTCTGCATGCCGCGGGTGCCGCTGCCCTCCATCGCTTCCTTAAGCTCGTGAAGCTCACCTTTGAGAATGAGATCAGCAATGTGTGGCGTGTTGACCAGGATCTCGATGGCGGCCACGCGTTTTCCGTCTACGCCCTTGACCAGACGCTGGGAGATAACCGAACGCAGATTAAGCGAGAGGTCCATCAGAAGCTGCTTGTGCAGATCCTGGGGAAACAGATTAATGATGCGCTCCATCGCCTGATTTGCATTGTTCGCATGCATGGTCGAAATCGCCAGATGCCCGGTGTTACACAGCTCAAGCGCTGCTTCCATGGTCTCGCGATCGCGGATCTCGCCGATGAGGATCACGTCCGGCGCCTCTCGCAGCGACGCCTTTAACGCATTTCGGTAGGACAGCGTGTCAACGCCGACTTCGCGCTGATTAACGATCGACTTGAGGTTCGGGTGCGAGAATTCGACCGGGTCCTCGATCGTGAGAATGTGTCCCGCCATGGAGCGATTGCGTTCGTTAATCATGGCAGCGAGCGTGGTGGACTTACCTGATCCCGTAGCGCCGACCATCAACAGCAGGCCGCGCTTATGCATAATCAGCTCGCGCAGAATCCCCGGCAGGCCGAGGTCTTCGATTTCCGGGATCTCAGCCGGAATGCGGCGCAGGACCATGCCCACTTCACCACGCTGACGGAAAACATTCACCCGGAAACGCGCTGACTTGTCCGGCAGCGCAATAGCAAAATCGCACTCAAGATCAGCCTCGAACTGAGCGATCTGGCGCTCATTCATGATGCCGTAGGCCGCCGCCACAACGAGCTCCGAGGTCAGCGTCGTTTTGCCGACCGAATTAATCGAACCTTCGAGCTTGATTTTGACCGGTGCGCCGACTGTGAAGAACAGATCTGAACCACTCTTATCGCGCAGAAGCTGCAGGTAGGGGGTGATATCCATTTAATGCTCCGGGATGATCCGCTCTGCACCGGCGGTGCTTAACGCACCATGCCTGCGGTGTCCTCATCTTCTTCCAGCGAAAGCCCCACCGTTTCATCCAGGATGCTGCGCGCTTTGGAAGCTTTACCCTCAAGCTTGATGCGCAGCCGCAGCTCGTTCTGAGAATCGGCGTTACGCATGGCATCTTCGAGTGTGATCAGGTCAGCTTCAAAAAGATCGAACAAGGCCTGGTCGAAGGTTTTCATGCCCATTTCATTGGACTTGGCCATGATCTCTTTAATGCCGTGCACCTCGCCCTTGAAGATAAGGTCTGAAATCAGCGGCGAGTTCATCAGGATTTCAATCGCGGCAACCCGTCCCTTGCCGTCTATTTTCTTCAGCAGGCGCTGCGAGATCACCGCGCGCAGGTTGAGCGAGAGGTCCATCAGCAGCTGCTGACGTCTTTCTTCGGGAAAGAAGTTGATGATGCGGTCGAGCGCCTGGTTAGAGCTGTTTGCGTGCAGCGTGGCAACCGCCAGATGACCTGTCTCGGCGAAAGCAATGCCGAACTCCATCGTTTCCCGGTCGCGGATCTCACCGAGAAGGATCACGTCGGGCGCCTGCCGCAGGGTGTTCTTGAGCGCGATATCCCAGTCGTCTGTGTCTACCCCGACCTCACGCTGCATGATGATGCAGTTCTTGTGCGGATGGACATATTCGATCGGGTCTTCGATGGTGATGATGTGTCCGTAAGTGTTGGCATTGCGATGGTCGAGCATCGCGGCCAGCGAGGTGGACTTTCCGGAACCCGTTCCTCCGACCATGATGACCAGACCACGCTTGGTCATGATGATTTCTTTGAGAACCGGCGGCAGACCTAGCTTGTCCAGGTTCGGCACCTCGGTTTCGATTGTCCGCAGCACCATGCCACAGGCGCCCTGCTGTATGAATGCGTTGGCTCGGAAACGTCCGATCCCTGCCGGAGCGATGGCGAAATTGCACTCCTTGGTGGCCTCATATTCCTTGATCTGACGATCGTTCATGACCGCGTATGAGAGCGCTTTGGTGTTCTCGCCCGTCAGGCGGGTTTTTGAAACCGGCGTGATCTTGCCGTCAATTTTCATCGCCGGCGGAAAATCCCGGGTAATAAAAAGGTCGGAGGCCTTCTTCTCTACCATCAAAGTCAGGAGATCCCGCATATATTTAATGGCTTGTTCTCGCTCCATCAGCGATCTCCTTCAGTGCGTTGGCGTAAAAGCGCGCTTGGGTTGTGAGCGGTGCAGGCGCACTTAAAATTTTAAAAGTTGTCTTTATTAGCCGCTTTGTTGCGCGCCTCCTGGCGCGAAACCAGTCCCTTCTCCACGAGACCTTTCAGATTCTGATCCAGGGTCTGCATGCCAAACTGCTGCCCGGTCTGGATAGCCGAATACATCTGCGCGATTTTGTTCTCGCGGATGAGATTTCGGATCGCCGGTGTCCCGATCATGATCTCGTGGGCAGCCACGCGTCCGCCACCGTTTTTCTTCAGCAGCGTTTGCGAGATCACTGCGCGCAGGGACTCTGAGAGCATCGCCCTGACCATATCTTTCTCCTCTGCCGGAAAGACGTCGACCACGCGGTCAATGGTCTTGGCGGCGGAGCTCGTGTGCAGCGTACCGAACACCAGATGGCCCGTTTCCGCAGCAGACAACGCCAGTCGGATAGTTTCCAAATCGCGCATTTCACCGACCAGGATGACATCCGGATCTTCACGCAGCGCTGACCGCAGCGCCTCGTTGAAACCCAGTGTGTCGCGGTGGACCTCACGCTGATTGATCAGGCACTTCTTGCTTTGATGAACAAATTCGATGGGATCTTCGACCGTCAGAATGTGCCCATATTCGGTCTCGTTCTTATGATTGATCATTGCCGCGAGCGTGGTGGATTTGCCTGATCCGGTTGGCCCGGTCACGAGCACCACACCACGAGGATAGTCCGCAATGTCTTTGAAGATCGAAGGCGCATTGAGATCCTCAAGGCTCAGGATCTCCGAAGGAATCGTTCTGAATACCGCGCCGGAGCCGCGATTCTGATTGAATGCGTTGACTCGAAAGCGAGCCAGCCCGGGGATCTCGAACGAGAAATCGCACTCGAGAAATTCCTCGTAATCCTTCTGCTGTTTGTCGTTCATGATGTCGTAGACAAGGTCGTGAACCGCGGTGTGATCCATGGGCGGGACGTTGATGCGCCGCACGTCCCCGTCAACGCGGATCATCGGAGGCAGCCCCGCTGAGAGATGCAGGTCGGATGCCCGATTCTTCACGCCGAACGCCAGTAACTCACCGATATCCATAAGTCATCCCCATCTGTCTGTCGATGTCGTCAGCGATGTGCACAGTCCGCGCGTTCCGGTGCATCCCGAAGAGTGGAAAGCGGCTCAACGCAACGGCCGAAACTGTATCAAGATCTCTTCGGACGCACCACGAAACGCCCGCTTTTGAGCGGGCCGAGCTTGATTCCGGCGAGACGGGGTGTAGGCTCTGCCAACTTTCCGTTCTGGATCTGACCATGACCGCTGTCGTCGCTGAGCGTCTTCCCGAGATCCTGTCTGTCCTGCGCACCACCGCTCTTGAGGCCGGGCGGGACCCGGCTACCGTCCAGCTGATCGCAGTAAGTAAACGGCAGCCTGCCGCAGCGATCGGCGCAGCCTGGGCGCTTGGCCAGATTGCGTTCGGGGAGAACTACCTGCAGGAAGCCCTCGTCAAACAATCAGCGTTGGCTGAGCGCTCTATTGAGTGGCATTTCATTGGCCGGCTGCAGAGCAACAAAACAGCCGAGGTAGCGGCCAACTTTGACTGGGTACACACCGTCGACCGGGCCGGCACCGCCGAGCGCCTGAACAATCAACGACCTGTCAGCCGAGGGCCTTTGAACGTGCTCGTCCAGGTAAATGTCTCGGGCGAAGCGTCCAAGGGCGGAGTAGAACCTACAGCGCTCGAGGAACTCGTTGAGAAAATCGCGATGCTGCCCAGGCTGCGACTTCGCGGACTGATGGCTTTACCTGCTCCAAGCGCGGATTTTGAACAGCAGCGCAAGCCTTTCTCCATGCTGAGAGCGCTCGCCGAGCAGTGCTCCGTCCCGCTGAAGCACCTTTCCATGGGCACGAGCGATGATTTCCGCGCGGCTGTCCACGAGGGAGCCACGCTCGTACGCCTGGGAACCGCAGTTTTCGGGCCACGCATCGATTGAGATCCGACGGCGCAACACGCTGTCAGGACTTGTTACGTCCCCGTGAGACTCATGGCCACATGGTAAAATGGTGTCTCCCCAAGGAGTTCCGCGCGTGAGTACCTCATATCTGTTCATCGGCGGCGGGAACATGGGCCGCGCTCTTGTTGGTGGCCTGCTATCTTCCGGACAATCTCCCGCCAGTATCTGTGTCATCGACCCCCTCGAAAACGCACGACAGGCTTGTCGCGAGCAGTTCGGCGTTGACACGCGTTCCGATCTACCGGACGCGCTGAACTGCGACCTGATCATTCTCGCGACCAAACCCCAACAGATGGGCGAAGTCTGCAGAACACTTTCCAGCCGCGCGCCGGCCGATGTCCTGTTCCTGTCAATCGCGGCAGGGATCACCTTGACCAGACTCCAGGGATGGCTGGGCGTCATGCGCCCCATCGTGCGCGCGATGCCGAATACCCCCGCCCTGGTAGGCGCCGGCGCCACCGCGCTGAGCGCCAATGCTTACGTCGACGCAGCAGGCCGGCAGGTTATTGACCGTCTGCTGAGCTCCGTCGGAAGTGCGGTATGGCTGGAGGACGAAGCCCAGCTCGACGCAGTTACAGCGCTGTCGGGCAGCGGCCCTGCTTACTTTTTCCTGCTGATTGAGCTGATGACCAAGGCAGCCGAGGAACTGGGTCTCCCGCCCGAGCTATCGGGCAGGCTGGCTGTAGAAACTGCCTACGGGGCGGCATGTCTCGCACGCGCCAGCGATCTCCCCGCAAGCACGCTCCGGGCGCAGGTCACCTCGCCAGGGGGAACCACCGAGCGCGCGCTGCAGAGTTTCCAACAGGACGGGATTGAACGCATTGTCAAAAACGCGCTGAATGCTGCTCACGCGCGCTCCATCGAGCTGGCCAGGCTGGTTGCCGACTGATGGGGTCTCAGGCTTATTTCTCAAACGCTGGTGCCTTCCTGATCAATGCGGTCTTCGGCCTGTACATATTCGCTGTACTTCTGCGGCTCCTTTTCCAGCTCGTTCGAGCTGATTTTTATAATCCGCTTTGCCAGGCAATCGTAGCGGTCACCAACCCTCCGCTGAAACGCCTGCGCCGGGTTATCCCTGCTTTCGGGCGCATGGACAGTTCTTCTGTTCTGCTGCTCATCGTGCTTCAGACCATCAATACCTTTCTCCTTGCCAGCCTGGTGGGCGCCTCCGTTGCCCTGCCGGGATTGGTGGTAGTAGCAATGGCTGAGCTCATCAGCAAAACGCTGTGGGTTTTTCTCGGCGCGATCTTCATTCAGGTCATAGCCAGTTGGGTCGCACCAGGGGCTTACAACCCGATCCTCAGCGTGGTCGACGCCCTCTGTGCGCCATTGATGAAGCCCGCACGACGCTTGATTCCTCCGCTGGGGCCGCTCGACCTTTCACCGATGGTGGTCATCATCGGTCTGCAGCTGGCCCAGATCGTGCTCGTTGCACCCATCCGGGATATCGGCCTTGCGCTTCTGTGAGAAGACCTCCGCCGCGTCAGCCTTCCACTGGCATGACGATGTGCTGCTGCTGACCGTCAAGGTCAGACCCGGCGCGCGCAGGGACATTCTGGAGTATCGAGGAGACGCCTGGTTACGTGCAGACATCTCGGCTCCGGCCCGGGACGGCAAAGCCAACGAGTGCCTCTCCCGGCTTATTGCCCGCACTTTCGGCGTAGCACCGCGACAGGTCACGATAGAGCGGGGGCAGCGCACACGAATCAAGCGGGTTTCGGTCCGGGCACCGGTCATACTACCCGCCGAACTCATGTCCCTGGACGCATCTTCCGACGCTGGCGGGGTTCGCGCCTGAACGGATCTCGATTAACTCATTCCGGTTTGCTCTAGCGGCATTCCAAATCTTAGACTCACCCGCCTTGCAGTCCGTACTCCCGGTTCGCGAATACATTCATGTCAGCAGAGTTCCCCGCCAACAGCGTAGGCCTGGTCAAGCCGCAGCTGATGCACTTCGACCACGCGCTGGCACTGGACAGCGGCGCGACGCTGAACGGTTACGACCTGTGTTTTGAAACCTATGGCCAGCTCAACGCCGCCCGCGACAATGCCGTGCTGGTATGCCACGCCCTGTCAGGAGACCACCACGCGGCCGGATACCACCATCACGACGATCGCAAGCCCGGCTGGTGGGACAACTGTATCGGTCCGGGGAAACCGCTCGATACAGAGCGCTTTTTCGTTGTCTGTCCGAACAACCTCGGCGGATGTGGTGGCTCGACAGGTCCGCTGTCCGCGAGACCGGGAACCGGTAAGCGTTATGGCCCCGATTTTCCGCTGGTTACAGTTCATGACTGGGTGGTCAGCCAGGCGCACCTTGCCGACGCGCTGGGAATCGAATGCTGGGCGGCCGTCATGGGCGGCAGCTTGGGCGGCATGCAGGTCCTGCAATGGGCAATTGAGTTTCCTGAACGCGTACGGCACGCGCTGGTGATCGCAGCGGCGCCCAAGCTGTCCACGCAGAACATAGCGTTCAACGAGATTGCGCGACAGGCCATCCGCTCTGATCCCAGTTACTTCGCCGGTCACTATTACGAGCATGACGCACTTCCCGAACATGGATTGAAGCTCGCTCGCATGGTCGGTCACATCACCTATCTATCCGACGACGTACTCCACAGTCGGTTTGGTCGTGACCTGCGCGAGGGCAAAATCAATTTCGGCTATGGCGTTGAATTCGAGATCGAGTCCTATCTGAAGCATCAGGGCGAATCATTCGTCGGACGTTTCGATGCCAATACCTATCTGCTGATGACTCGTGCGCTGGACTACTTTGACCCAGCCCAGGCTTTTGGCGGGAATCTCACCGCGGCTGTCGCCAATTGCCGCGCGCGGTTTCTGGTCGTTTCGTTTTCCAGCGACTGGCGCTTTTCGCCGGCGCGCTCACGGGAGATAGTGCGTGCGCTGCTGGACTGCGATCATGATGTCAGCTACGCCGAAATCGTATCCGACCTGGGACACGATTCGTTTCTGCTGCCTATACCGCAGTATCACCAGGTACTGAACACTTATCTGGCACAGGTAGAGACCAGTCCGTGAACCCTGCTCTGAGACCCGAACAGCGGTTGATAGCGGAGTGGATTACCCCCGGCGCCCGCGTGCTCGACCTGGGCTGCGGAGATGGCGCCCTCCTTGCGGCACTGCATCAGGAAAAAGGAGTCACCGGCTACGGGATCGAAATCGAACCCGCCAATATCGTTGCCTGTATTGCTCGCAAGGTTAATGTGATCCAGGCCAATCTGGACGAGGGGCTGGACGGCTTTGATGCTGATTCGTTTGACTTCGTCATCATGACTCAGACCGTCCAGGCCATGCGCTTTCCGCATCGACTGCTTGACGAGATTCTGAGCATCGGTCGAGAGGGAATTGTGACTTTTCCGAACATGGGGCACTGGCGCTGCCGCCTGCAGTTTGCCCGCGGCAGAATGCCGGTAACCCGTCACCTTCCGAACACCTGGTATGACACGCCCAATATTCACATGTGCACCGTCGCAGACTTCGACGATTTGTGCGCAAGCCAGAACATTACAGTGCTGCAGCGGGCAACCGTTGATTCGCAGCACCGCGCGAAAAAAGGCATGCAGCTGCTGCCCAACCTTCTCGCCGAAATAGCGGTTTATCGCATCATGCGAGGTAAGCGCGCGACCGGTCGCGACTGAGCAGCAGCGCGCGTCGCCGTTGTCTTTGTCAAAAGTCTTCTACAGCCCCACTGTAATCGATGATCAGGGGGGCATGGTCTGAGAACCAGGAGCGTTTGTAGACCGCGGCTTTTTCAATGCGTCCTCTGAGACCCGGCGTTGTGATTTGATAGTCGATGCGCCAGCCAACATTTTTCTCTCGCGCCTGACCTCGATTTGACCACCAGGTGTATTCGCCCTCATTAGAATTGACGGTTCTGAAGGCATCGACAAACCCGAGTTCATCAAACACGCGGTCGAGCCAGGCCCTTTCTTCCGGCAGAAACCCGGAGTTTTTCTGATTGCTGCGCCAGTTTCGCAGGTCGATTTCCTTGTGCGCGATGTTCCAGTCACCACACAGGACATATTCGCGGCCATCGTTCATTCGCTCGCGCAACCAGGGCAGAAAAAGATCCATGAAACGAAACTTCATCTGCTGCCGCTCTTCACTTGAAGATCCCGAGGGCAGGTAAACCGACGCGACAGAAAGAGCCCCGAAGTCCGCCTGAATGTAGCGCCCCTCTCGATCGAAATCCTCGAATCCGAGCCCATAGATGACCTTATCCGGCGGGCGCCGGGCAAAAAGCGCAACACCGCTGTAGCCTTTTTTTTCTGCGTCGCAGAAATAGGTATGCCAGCGGCCCGGGGAATGCACCGCAGGCTCGAGCTGCTCAAGCTGCGCCTTAGTCTCCTGCAGACAGACCACGTCAGCCTTTTGTTTGGCGAGCCAGTCGTGAAAGCCTTTCGCGTAAGCCGAACGGATGCCGTTCAGGTTTGCCGAGATGATGCGCATTCAGGATCCCTCCGGGGTCGTGGATGGAACGGACTCATTCTGTGAAGGCCTCACAGAATAAAAGGACTGGTGGTGTTAACAACCTGCGAAGGGCGAGGTCCAGATATCATAAGAAGTCTACGAAGGAGCGGAGTCCTAACCATCCCATGCTCGATTATCAGCGCGAATTCCTGGCCTTTGCGATCGACCGCGGCGCCTTAAAGTTCGGCGAGTTCGTCCTTAAATCAGGCCGCGTCAGCCCTTATTTTTTTAACACCGGTGCCTTCGACAGTGGCGCCGCTCTGGACCAGCTCGGGCGCGCATACGCTGCCGCCATACTTGCACATGGCGTCCCTTTCGACATGCTTTTCGGTCCGGCCTACAAAGGGATCCCGCTCGGCAGCGCGGTCGCGATCAGTTTCGCGCGTGACCACGGGCTTGATATCCCCGTCGCTTTCAATCGTAAGGAAGCGAAAGATCACGGGGAAGGCGGTGTTGTGCTTGGAGCAGCTTTGCGTGGCCGTGTCCTCATTGTGGACGATGTCATTTCAGCGGGGACCTCGGTGCGCGAGTCTGTCGAGCTGATCCATGCCGCTGGCGGCCAGACAGCCGGGGTGGCAATTTCGCTTGATCGGCAGGAGCGCGGGCTAACAGCGGTATCTGCGGTGCAGGAGGTTGAACGAGGACTGAACATGCCGGTCATCCGGATTGTGTCACTGAAAGAGATGCTGACGTTTCTACGTGAGCGCAGAAACAGCGAGAACGACGTTCGACGGATAGAGGCCTATCGAGAAAGCTACGGGGTCGACGATTGAATCCGCCTCGGCCGCAGAAGAAATCTGTGCAGGTTAATATCGAACGGACTTGTTCTTGGTGTAAATAATGAGGAGCAGTCAAGTGCGTCACTATTCCGCCATCTGGGTGCTAACAGTGTTGGCCATCTGCACCATCGTTCCGCATTCCGCCAGCGCCGCTTTCAAGTGCTGGAAAAATAACGAAGGCGTTCGCGAGTGCGGCAACGCAGTGCCGCCGGAATTCGCCCAGCAGGGACATGAGACGGTGAGCAATCAAGGGCTCACCAGGGAAGAACAGGGCGCGGCAAAAACCATGGAGGAGCTCACAGCGGAGCGGGAGGCTGCGGCCGAGGCTCGCAAAGCCGCCACGCTGGCGAAAGAACAGGCTGATTACGACCGGGTACTTCTCGATACTTTCTCGACGGAGGACGACCTGATAATGACGCGTGACGGAAAAATTAAGCAGCTGGAATCCCAAATCACTCTCACGCGCAGCCACATTGACAAACTGCAGGCTAATCTCGACCGCATGATGGAACGGGCGGCGGAAGTCGAGCGCAACGGGGAAACACCAAAAGACGAGCTCCTGCGCGGGATCGACAGCGTACGTGGACAGATTAGCGACAACGAGAAATTCATCGCTAATCAGAAAGCTGAGCAAGCCAAGATCACGGCGCGGTTTGATGCTGACATCGCAAGATTCCGCGAGCTGAAAGGGGCTCGCTGACGCGTGAATTCGGGTTGAGCCGGGGTCACCGACAACCGAGAGCTTCAGTCAGCCCCGGAAAACAAGCCCAATTTGAGCAAGTGCCAACGCGCGTCCCAACCCACGGTCGGACGATCGGCGAAGTTGCTCCGCACAAACTGGCTCATGTGGCCGGTGACGATCGCTGATAGCAAGCGTGCCGAGTTGTGGACGTACTCATCAGAGACTGTGTCGTCGGCCAATCGCCGTTCGCGCATGACCTGGCGCAGCTGCGTCTCTACTCGCGCAAAGAACTGACCGACACGAACGCGCAGGCGTTCATGCTCACCGGCAAGAGCATCCCCCACCAGCACCCGAGTAATGCCAGGGTTACGCTCAGAAAATCTGAGCAGCGCCAGACAAAGATGATGGCAGCGGACATGGGCATCTCGCTGCTCTGTCATGACCTGATTGAACAGCATGAAGACACTGTCCTCGGCAAACGCGATGAGCGCTTCGTACATCTGCGCTTTGCTCGCAAAATGTCGGTACAGCGCAGCTTCAGATACGCCTACGGCGCGCGCCAGCCTCGCAGTCGTAATCCGAGATTCGGCCTGTGTCTCCAGTTCGCCAGCCAGCACCTCTAGAATCTGCTGGCGACGCGCTGGTTTACGCGGATTCAATGAGGGTTCCCACGCCTTCGTCGGTAAACATCTCAAGCAGGAGTGCGTGCTCCACTCGCCCATCGATGATGTGAGCCCTCTTGACCCCGCGTTCCACCGCCTCCAGCGCGCTGCCGATCTTGGGCAGCATCCCGCCTGAGATCGTGCCATCTGCCATGAGCTCACGGATCCGCGCGGCAGATATTCCGGTCAGAAGCTCCCCTGTCTGGCTCAGAACACCGGGCGTGTTGGTGAGGAGGATCAGCTTCTCCGCCTTCATTTCCTCGGCAATCCGCCCTGCGACCAGATCCGCATTAATGTTGTAAGAAGCACCGTCCACACCTACCCCTATCGGCGCGATGACCGGAATGAAATCACCGCTTCCGAAATGGTTGAGGATCTCGCTGTGAACCTCTGCGACCTCGCCGACGTGACCGAGATCAATGATTTCCGATGCCGTGGCACGCTCATCATTAGGCTTGAGATGTAGCTTTGTGGCGGTAATCAGTGGCCCGTCCTTGCCCGTCAGCCCGATAGCGCGCCCGCCGCTGCGATTAATCAGGTTGACGATTTCCTTGTTGACCAGCCCCCCGAGAACCATTTCGACGATATCCATGGTCTCCGCGTCCGTCACGCGCATCCCGTCCACAAAACGGGATTCTTTGCCTACCCGTTTGAGGAGATCGCCGATCTGAGGTCCGCCGCCGTGAACGATGATGGGTCGGATGCCGACCGCTTTCATCAGCACTATGTCGCGCGCGAAGCCGGCCTTGAGCGCGTCCTCTGTCATCGCATTGCCGCCATATTTGATGACGACCGTTTTGCCTCGGTAACGCTGGATATAGGGCAGCGCTGCTGTAAGCACGCGCGCTACAGTGGGGGCATCATGCTGGTTCACAGAAATTTCTCAGGTTTTCAATGCGGCCCATCAGGGCCAGTAGTAGCTGCTGGTCAGAACGGCAACTCGAGCGACGCTTCGACGTTGGACAAGAGACTGCGGAACTTGTGTTTGACGTCCTCCAAGGCTTCATCATTGACACCCTCGAAACGCAGCACAAGACACGGGGTCGTATTCGATGGGCGGATTAATCCCCAGGAATCCTCAAAGTCGATGCGCAATCCATCAAGCGTCGACACCTTGCCATCCGGGAACTCTGCGAGGCGAATAAGCTGGCGCATGAACTCAGCATGTTCTTGTTCCGGCATGTCTAGGCGTAACTCGGGCGTTGCGACCGAGCTGGGCAGCTCTGCGAACAGCTGCGCCGGGGATTTCCCACTGCTTACGAGAATCTCCAGTAAGCGCGCAGCAGAGTAGATCGCATCATCAAACCCGTACCACCGCTCCTTGAAAAAGATATGGCCGCTCATTTCTCCTGCGAGAAGCGCGCCTTGTTCGACCATGGCCGATTTGATCAGGGAGTGACCGGTTTTTGACATCACCGGCTTACCCCCGTTTTCGGCGATGTCCGCCGCCAGCAGACGCGAACACTTCACGTCGTAGATGATCGTCGCGCCAGGGTTCCGCGAAAGAATGTCCCGCGAAAAAAGAATCATCTGTTGGTCCGGCCAGAGAACATTCCCCTCCCCATCAACCACACCCAGGCGGTCGCCGTCGCCGTCGAAAGCCAACCCCAGGTCTGCGCCCTCGTCCCGAACCCGCGTGATCAAGTCTGCAAGGTTTTCAGGCTGCGAAGGGTCGGGATGGTGATTGGGGAAATGACCATCTACCTCACAGTACAGCTCAACGACATCGTGCCCTATGGCGCGGAGCACCTCAGGCGCTACCAGACCCGGGATCCCGTTTCCGCAATCCACAACGATCTTCAAGGCGTTTCCCAGAGAAACCGGGATCTCCTCGCTGATGCGCCGCAGATACTCACCCACGATATCGAGAGACTGCTGCTCACCCTGTCCTTCTGTGTAATCCTGCTCCTCAACCCGGCGCCGAATAGCCTGAATTGCTTCGCCGGACAGTGTTTCGCCATCAAGCACGATCTTCAGCCCGTTGTAGTTGGCTGGATTATGACTACCTGTGATCATCACACCGCTTCGGGTATCGAGGTGGTGCGTTGCGAAATACAGCACAGGCGTCGGGACCAGCCCGATATCCAGCACGTCGCGACCCGATTCGCGCAGACCGCGAGTCAATGCGGCATGCATAGCCGGACCCGATAGACGGCCGTCGCGTGCGACCACCACCGTCTGCTGGTCCCGAGCTCCGGCTTCTGCGCCAAGCGCGCGCCCTATGTGATAGACCCCTTCTTCCGTCAGGGTCTCGTCTACTATCCCGCGGATGTCGTAGGACCGGAATATAGAAGTGGGGATTGCAACCCTCTCCAGGGGTACGTGCTCCTCTGCATCTGTCATTGGCGCAGCTGTCTTCTCAGCAAGGGGCTGTTCCGGAACGTCGGTTTGATGTTCTTCCGACGCCTTGTCGGCCCGAACCCGGAATTTGAGCCCTTCGACTCCATCCGTGATCGTACGCGGCTGAGTATCTTCACCAGTTTCTCGCGCTCCTCCCGGGAGACCAGGAATGAGTCTTTCGAGCCCGGGGTGAGCTCCATCGATGATCGCTTTCAGCGCCCCTTGAATGACGACAGCGTCATCCGGCTTTTCCGCCACGTTAGCCTGTTTGCGTCGGCGCCAGACAATAATTCCGCCTGCGCCGACAACAACCAGTGCCACGACGCCGAACAGGAGCGGTGAACTGTCCCCGGAAGCGTTCTGCTGCGCTGGCGCCTTGTCAGAAAGCACGATGACTGACAGTGTCGTGGCAGCCACCGGCGCTGAGCCTCTGCCTGCCCCATCGGGTTTTGCCCCCAGGCGATCGATAAGAAACCTGCCCTGCTTTAGCTCAGCGCCGACGGCATCGGAAACCTGTTCCGAAAATGCGGATTTCAGCGCGCGGTCCGTGACACAGAGCTGCACGAACCCCAGCAGGTCTGTCACGTCAGAGTCCGTGTCAGAAAAGACCGGAACGACAAACGCGATATGCGCCTGCGGGCTGCCGGGCAGAAGCAACTCAGCTGGTGGCGCTTTCCTCGTTTTGGCCGCGTTACGCACCATGGAGAGCGCGGAAAAGCTGA